>CAZRBI010000122.1:0-1007 GCA_964598315.1 uncultured Oscillospiraceae bacterium | reverse complement strand
ACTTTTGACAATGGCTGCAGTCTGGGAGTTGTTACCGATAAAGACATTTTCCATGTCATTGACAGGCTGAATGTTCCCATTGTTGAACGTTACGCTTATCTGCTTGGCTCTGCAATTGACGGCAACAAGCGACTTCACAATGTTCAGGAGGTTGCGAAATTCATCTGTAAGCATGGTCAGTACGGAGATGTGAGAATCACGACTATGGAAGGCAAAGAACTGCTTGATACTTTCGGAATCTATATCAACAAGATTTCGGATATGGAATACCGTGAGGAGCTTCTCAAGGTGCTTGTTCCGATGCAGCATGAAGTAGAAAACGCTGCGTTCTCGGAGGATGAGAACATGGACGAAACCGAAGATATGGATATGACGATGTAAAATAAAAGGTGCAGACTCGCCTCTGCACCATACGTTAGCCGTTTGTGACTAACAATCACAGACGGCTTTTTTCATACCCAAAACACGAAAGGAGATGGTCAGATGATCCGAGTATTCGACGCTTTTTCGGGCATCGGAGGGTTCCGAAGTGCCTTTGAAAGAGTCGGCGGTTTCAAAACGGTAGGCTGGTGCGAGATTGACAAGTTCGCACAGAAGTCCTATCGAGCGATTTTTGATACGGGAGGTGAACAATTTTATGAGAATATCCGAACTATTGACACAGCAGGACTTGCAGACTTTGATCTCCTCGTTGGAGGCTTCCCTTGCCAGCCATTCTCGGTCGCAGGAAAAAGGCTTGGCACAGCCGATGAACGAGGCGATCTGTTCTTTGAGCTTGCCAGAATCCTTGAAGCCAAGCGGCCTCGCTATTTTATCTTTGAAAACGTACCCGGACTGCTGGGTATTGAAAAAGGGAAAACTTTCCAAATCATCCTTGAAACGCTGGTCGACTTGGGGTATTGCGTGGAATGGCGCGTTTGGAACAAACGTAGTGCATCTGACAGCGCCGGCTTCGGCGTCCCGCAGTCGAGAAAACGAGTGTACCTTGCAGGATGTCTTGGAGTCGA
>CAZRBI010000121.1:0-1022 GCA_964598315.1 uncultured Oscillospiraceae bacterium | reverse complement strand
TGTTACTTTACTAGCATGATTTAGAAAAGACAAATATTGGAGAACATAATTGTTTTGGACGAGAAACTCAATTCATTACCATAGATGGAGTGAAATCTTTTTATGATTTTGAAGATGGAGATACTGTTATTGTAATGAATAAAAATGGTGAATATGAATCTGCTATAGTTCATAATTATGGACCTCAAGACTTAAAAGAATATGTCTTTAAAAACGGTAAATCTAATTATAGAACAGTTAGAGCTACAGTAAATCATACTTGGTTTTTACAAGATGGAACCCGTACAACGTCTTTAAAAATTGGCGATAAATTGCTGAAAACGCCCTCAATTTATTCTGTTTTTAATCCAGACAATTATACTTCAGAAGAATTAATGATGTGGTGTAAAGGCTTTGCTTGCGGTGACGGCACTGTTGAATATAACAAATCAAAAATAGACGGACATAACTATAAAAGCAATCGTACTAGAATTCGTTTATGTGGTAATAAAGATTTAAAATGGTTACCAGTCTTTGAGAAAGCTGGCTGTTCTATCAGATCTCAAATCGCTGATAATGGCGACCGTTTTGTTGGAGTGCCAAATTATCATAAAGAAATTCCTAATTTTAATAATTTACAAGAAATATATTTATTCTTTTGTGGATTGTATGCAGCAGATGGCACTTATGCTAATAGGACCTGTAGCGGAAAAATGATTTATTCTTTACAGTCATCTAATGATGAAGTAATTAGCTTTATTCGTAAATATGCAGATACAATTGGTTTATTTATTAGCGGAGAACGACTGTTGACAGGTCAAGAAACTAATTATGGAACAAGGCCTTATACAATTAATTTTAGTTTTAATCCAAATTTTGCCTATTCATTTAAAGTGGTGGAAATTAATGAAGATAGCTATGAAGATGTTTGGTGCTTAGAAACTGAAAACACTCATTCATTTATGCTAGCTGGCGGTATTCCAACAGGTAATTGTTTATTTGTCGATTTCAATAAGTTATTTACAGAAGGTTTTGTAACTCGT
>CAZRBI010000120.1:0-1050 GCA_964598315.1 uncultured Oscillospiraceae bacterium | reverse complement strand
AAAATATAATATAATGAAAAAAATTTTTAAGGAGTTTTAGATGAAGAGAAATTTAATCGTTAAAATTGTTTTATTAGCATTATGTATATTTGCTATATCGTGTAAAGAAAATGAGACTGAGGACCATGTACATAGTGCGGGTGAAATTGTAATTGAAAATAAAATAGAAGCTACTTCAACTTCAATGGGATCATATGAGGAAGTTGTTTATTGTACTATTTGTAACAAGGAAATGAGTAGAACTAAAAAAGAAACTAGTGAACATACTCATATAGCTGATAATCCAGTAAAAGAAAATATAGTTGAAGCTACTTTAACTTCAGCTGGATCATATGAAGAAGTTGTTTATTGTACAATTTGTCATAAAGAAATGAGTAGAAAAACTATTAAAACTAATAAATTAGATCATGAACATGTTGCTTCAGATGTAGTAAAAGAAAATATTATAACACCTAATCCATTTATTACATACATTTTAGGTTCATATGATGAAGTTACATATTGTGCTCTTTGTAATGATGAACTATCAAGAAATCATATCGATAATTACTTTTATCAATTTGATTATTTAGAATTATCTTCAACTGTCAATAATTTAGATAATATAGTTGATTTAGGTAGTGGAAAGCATTTATTAAATGCTAAAACAAATAATGGAAAAAATATAAGAATTATAATAGATGGTGAATTTGAAAGACTAGAAAATGGTTGGTTAAAACTTCCGGAAGAAACTTTAATATATGCATTAGATGCTATGCCTGGTATAAATTATCTTGAAAGTGATATAAAATATGAAGGTGATACTACAACGTTTTTTGACCTTTTTTATAATTTTGATAAAAAAACAAGTCTAAATTCATATGAAGAATTATATTATATATTCGGAGCGTGTTTAGCATATGATGAAATAATGTTAACTTGTAATTTTGATTATTTTGGTTTACAATCATATGCACGCCCAACAGATATTTATAGTTTAAAAATATATTATTGTGATGTTAATACTTATTTATCTAAAATTGATATTGAATATGATTTAATGACAGCATA
>CAZRBI010000119.1:0-1066 GCA_964598315.1 uncultured Oscillospiraceae bacterium | reverse complement strand
TGTCTGTGCAGGACACTATAGATGCAAGTGGTTTAGGAGTAATCTGCATCGGATTTTATGAAAAATCAGCTAAATTTCGTTCGCAAGTTTCGACAAAGGCGAAACTGCGCCGTTATTTTCTCAACGCTGATAGAATTCTTCCATATCTTCCAGCCGAATGCAGGCCAATGCTTTCCCTGGCATGTCATAGCCACAGCAGCAGTCAATGTCAATAAATCCAGGGGCATGGAGGATTTTTGGGTGGTCACCTTTGTGCTCCAGTTCCTGCATATACTTTTCCTGTTCACCTTCCGGCTGGATAAATTCCAGCACCGGAGTATGGCCGATGATCAATTGATAATTTGGAATAGGATTCGGGGTATCCAGCGTAGGGCGATTCCAAACCTCGTCATGGACAGTTTCACCTGGAAATCCGTGGATGAGGTAGAATCCCTTTCCGCTGATTTCCAGTTGCAGATGAGTCGGTCTGGTTTTGAGAAACTTCAGGATGCATTCCTGCTCACCGAAGTCTAGATGCTGAAAGGCAGCCAGCGTAGGCACATTGCCGTTTTTATTCCAGCGGCGGTAGTCAATCTCTGTGGCATCTGGGCTGAAGTATTGGAGCATCATGTATTCGTGATTGCCCAAAAGCATGGTCACATTGGGCATCTCCATAATTTTCTGAATCAATGCAATTCCACTCGGGCCACGGTCTACCACGTCGCCCAGTATGTATAATTTATCCGCATTGGAAAATGTGATTTTCTTCAACATCGCATGAAAGCGTTCCCCCTCGCTGTGGAGGTCGGCCATAACATAGTGCGCCATCGTCGTCGCTGTTCCTTTATACAGTTGCTCCAGCACCGAGAGAAACTCTGGATTTTCTGGAAGGTATAGAAAGCCAATGCAAGAATCGTTTCTTCATTGTTTCCTGTCTTTTCTTGATTATAACATACTTCTTCGTCAATATCGAGGGTAATATTCTCATGAACCTTGGCTGTGATATTTGCAACCAACTCCGTCTTCGACCACCCAAACTGCTTCGCCGCTCTCATATACCACTCCTGCAGTTCCGTAGTCAAATCCG
>CAZRBI010000118.1:0-1098 GCA_964598315.1 uncultured Oscillospiraceae bacterium | reverse complement strand
GGTAGTGTGAATAGTTTTCTACACTACCACAAGTTTTTTCTTTATTTTATAAGTGTTTTTCTATATTTTTATTACACCCCTCTTTTTTAAGTGTATTTTTTATAGAATTTTCACTTTTTATCTACCAAAAAATGACATATTCCTCTATAATTATTTTAGAAAGACTAATTATAGAAACGAGGTATATGTCATGTCTAAAATAATATCACTTTTTATTAAATTTTTAAATAGAATTAATAAAATTATTTGGAAAATTATCATTTTTCTTTCTAAATTTATCAAAATTGATGAAATTAATCATCTTAATGATAAACCTGATGATGTTAAATATCGTTTATTTAATGTTGATGAGCCTGCTATTATTGAACCATTTGTTACTATTGAACATAAAGATTACAAACAACTTATTAAAGATAATAACATTAAACCTATTAAGCGTCATAATGGTAAAGAAATTACCATTGATATTAAATGTCCTTGTTGTGGTGCACCTAAAGATTATCTTTATGATAATACTGGCAAACAAAATCAATTTGAATGTAAAGTCTGCTCTTATATTTTTTCTACTAATCCCAACAAAGAAAAAGATATTGTTTTAAAATGTCCTCATTGTAAACAACAACTAATATTATTTCATCATCGTGAAGATTTTGATGTTTATAAATGTCAAAACAACAAATGTTCTTTTTATCTTAAAAACAAATCTTCATTGAATACTCATGATAAACAGCTTTATAAAGAACATCCCGAAAAAATTAAACTGAGATATATTTACCGTAAATTCAATATTGATTTACCAAAACTAACTAAAGATTATCGTGATTTCATTCAATCACCAATTGACATTTCAAAGGCTTATTCATCCCAATATATTATTGGTTTATGTCTTACTTATCACGTCAATTATGGGCTTTCTTATAGACAAACTGCTTCTATTTTAAAAGATATTCACGAAGTAAATATATCTTATAAAACTGTAGAAAATTATTGTAAAGCTGCCTCTTCTATCGTTCACCCAGTTTTAGAATTTTATCCATATGAATTATCTGATACTATTGCAGCTGATGAAACATATATCAAAATTCTTGGTAAGACTAA
>CAZRBI010000117.1:0-1152 GCA_964598315.1 uncultured Oscillospiraceae bacterium | reverse complement strand
TCATCCTCGTCTTGAACGTCGTCATCTTCCTCGTCATCATCAAACGCATCATCATCAAATGGAGAATTGAAGTCATCCAACTCGTCATCCAAGTCTTCTTCGTCGTCGCCATCGAGGTCGTCATCATCCCCGAATTCTTGCTCAAGGTCTTTAGCAAAAGCACCTTCCAACTCTTCATCAATTTCATCGTCTTCTTCGACTGGTAATAAATCCAAATCTTCGTCGTCGCTTTCGTCAGCCTTGTCGACAAATCCTCTCCAGTCTGGTTCATCGTCTTTAACATCGGTTTGTTCTTCTAAACACGTAGAGCACATTCTTTCGCCCTCAGAAATGTAGTTAACTTTACAAATTGGGCAAAGTTCTAAGCCCTCTTCCAAGTCAAAATCATCTAAATCACTTTCCTCTAGAATGCCTGCCCTCATTTCACTTTTGCAAACATCACAATATTTGTCTTTTTTCAATATATAATTTAATTCGCACCTAGGGCACTTAATATACTGATTTTTAGTAGCCATCTTCATAACTCCATTGTATTTTTATTTGTATTTTTTGCTATCTTGAAGTGCTCAATATCCCCTTCCAAAAAGCAAAATATTTTAAACTACTCTAGTTTATCTAAGTATTATGAAAATGTAAACTAATTTTATACACTTTTTGAAAGATTTTTATTAACTTTAATACTATTTCCCAATAAAAACAAAGTTATACACATTGATAGGGATATATGTGCATAACTTTAAATGTGTAACCCGCTTGCCAAAAACGTCGCACATTGCCCAACCAAAACCATTTTCGCCCCAAAAACTGCAAGAGGCAAAGCATATTTACCCACCCAAAACCATTTTTCGAGCAAAATGAGGTAAGAGGCGAGGCTCGACAAGTGGGAAACGCTAGGAGCATATTGAATATATGTGACTAGTGTAAACCGCTTGGCAGTAACGAAGCAGATTGCCCCATTTCGCTTGAAAAATATTTTTCGCCCAAAACGCCGTAAGAGGCAAGGAACTACAAAAAAATCTAGCACGAGAATTCTCGCCATAAATGACTACTGTATTTTTTATTAGTGACAAAGCATATTGCCCAACTACCACCCAAACCATTTTTTGGACAGTAACGAAGCAGATTGCCTCATTTTCTCCCGAAAAATTAGGC
>CAZRBI010000116.1:0-1212 GCA_964598315.1 uncultured Oscillospiraceae bacterium | reverse complement strand
TCAAAGTGTAGGCTTTGAAACAGAAGAAGAATATCAAGAATATATTTTAGATAAATTTACTTCATATTTAGATGAAATGAAATCAACATATCAAGCTCAAGAAGAAAATGATGGTTTTATTTCAAACTTGTATGACGGTGCTAAAAAATTATTTGGACTTGGCACATCTTCTGATGATGTAAATGATAGTATTAATCAATTTGAAACTATGGTTCAAGGTTTAACTGACGCTATTAACGGAAATAGCGAAATGAGCTTTGAACAAGCTTATGAATATTATACAGGTACTTCTTTTTCAACCGAAAAAATAGATAAATATATTGAAACATCAAATATCTATTCTGCCATTATGGTTGGTTGCCAATATGATGAAGATTATCAAAAAAACTTTGAAAAAACTACAGGTACAAGCGTTAATGAAGTTATGCAGAACTACGCACAATGCCAACTTGATACATTTGGTGAAGTGAGTGAAGTTAAAAATATCATTGATGAATATATTCAAGACCAACAAAGTTATGCTGATAAATTATCAAGTATTGTTTCAACAACAGGTTTAGCTTGCACTGTAGCCGGTGCTGTAACAACTTTCTTCTGTCCTCCTGCCGGTATTGCTTTAATGCAAGCAGGAAAAAGTATAGCATTATCAGGTATGTTTATAGATAACGCAATAGAATTAGTTGATAATGCAACAGATAATGACGGCTTAACAAAAGATGAAATTAAAGATTTAGCATTAGAAACAGGTGTTGAAACAGTATCTTATGCGGCAGGTAGAAGTATTGGTAAACTTACTAACGGATTAAATTCTATAGTAAGTTCTAAAGTTGCTCAAACAGGTGCAAGCAATATTACATCATACATTGCAGGTCAAGCAGCAGAAACTGTTGTTGATACAGGTTTATCACTAGGTGCAGATTATGCCATTGCTCAAGGTCAATCATTAATTGTAACCGGTGAATTAATGGATTCAGAAGATTACTGGTCATTAGACAGATTCTTAGGTGAAGGTAAAAACCAATTAATCGGTATCTTAACAGGTTTATCATCTGCTAAAGTAAATGCCTATCAACAAGGTGTTATTAAAACTGCACAAGAAATGGTTCTTGATGGTGATACTGATGGTGCTAAAACATATTTAACAGATTCAGGTATGAAATTAGATGATACATCTTTTGAAGGGTTTGTTAAAAATGTTCAAGAGGTTTCTTC
>CAZRBI010000115.1:0-1217 GCA_964598315.1 uncultured Oscillospiraceae bacterium | reverse complement strand
AATCATTGTCTTTATAAATTTCACCACAGTTTAGGCACATATAAACCATTTAGTTGGCCTCCGGATTTTCCTTAAAAAACTTATAGAACAAAGCTCTATCTTCGGGTAGCTGACAAAATAGTTCCAAATCATCATTACGGTCTTTTAGCAGTTCACCAATAGCAATATACTGAGAAAAAATACTCTTCAAATCAAACTTATCACCATTCACGCTTTCTAGCCACACGCTACCAGTGCTTTTTGCAATGGCTTCTTTGAAAGCAAACAACTCAATAGTATTATTCAACTTCATAACTAAAATCTTCCTTTTTACCTTTCTTATATTTCAAATAATCAATAAATTCATCAACAGAGGATATTCGATAGTCGCTAATTACTGCAGTTCCCGTTGCAGCAAGCTGATAAATAGCAGTAGTAAAATATTGTTTTAGAAAATACTCATCTTGAGGGAATACTTCAATCAAATGATTTAGTACAACATTTTCAAAATTTCCATAGATGCGGCAATATCTTGTTTCAGTCAAATCACCTTCTGTGATAGTATATAGTCTATTTGTAAGGTCTTCAAAAAGCTTTAGACTATCAATCAATTTCTCTAATTCATTTTCTAAAGTCATTGAACTTTCTCCTTTACTTTATTAATCAGTTTTAGAGTATCTTCGTTCAAACCAGTCAAGTCAGCGGCTTGTTTAAGAAGTAAATCTGCGGCTGCCGCAATTTCCTTTTCACTTTTGGTTTTATGTCTATTGACATCGTTTTGCCACTGTTCAAGAATTTCAGCGGTTTCTTTTAGTCTACGAGATTTTGTCTCTTTTCGCTTAAGAGCATGCCGCCAAATATGAAATCTCCAATAGTCAATAAAATGTTTAAAACCTACATCATAATATCCTTTTGGAGTATAGTAACAAAGATGAGAGTCATTCTCAAAGCGCCAACTCCAACGATACTTATTAGTATGATATAGACTAACAAAAGTTTTAAAAGTAATAGGTTCAATATCACTATATCGTCGTTCATACAAATAAATAAAAAATTCAATAGGTAACCCAATAGCAATAAAAACCATTATCACCCAAAAAACAATCTGAAAAAGAGTTACTAACATAAAACTACCAATTCCTTTCTCTTGGTAAATAGCTAAAGCTATTTACCTATTTCTTTCTTTACTTTATATATAAATTATATCATAAATTTTTATAAAAATAAAATAAAATCTG
>CAZRBI010000114.1:0-1245 GCA_964598315.1 uncultured Oscillospiraceae bacterium | reverse complement strand
GGTGATTTTATGAAAAAGACTCTTATTATTGTAAATTCTATTTTAGGATTTTTTAGTTTATTCTGCTTTATTGATTTTATTATTTCATATATACATGGTTTCGATACTAATTATTATTACAAATCCGATTATATTTTTCATTTTTCTTCATCGTTTTCGCTTTTGGTTTCTATGTTAACTTTGCAAGTTTTAACTAATATTTTTATTATTTTACTTAATTTAAAAAAGAAATAAAAATACTTGCATTATGACTTTGAAAAAATGCATGTTCTATATGAAATGAAATATCATGTGTAAAAAAAACTGATTTAAAAAAAATTTTTTAAATTTTGGGTTGGTTTTTTGCGTTTGTGAGCGATTGAAATTAAATTTGATGACTAATTATTAATTCAACTTATTTCATTTGACTTAAATTAATATAAATGTTACAATAATACGAGGTGATTTTATGAAAAAGACTCTTATTATTGTAAATTCTATTTTAGGATTTTTTAGTTTATTCTGCTTTATTGATTTTATTATTTCATATATACATGGTTTCGATACTAATTATTATTACAAATCCGATTATATTTTTCATTTTTCTTCATCGTTTTCGCTTTTGGTTTCTATGTTAACTTTGCAAGTTTTAACTAATATTTTTATTATTTTACTTAATTTAAAAAAGAAATAAAAATACTTGCATTATGACTTTGAAAAAATGCATGTTCTATATGAAATGAAATATCATGTGTAAAAAAAACTGATTTAAAAAAAATTTTTTAAATTTTGGGTTGGTTTTTTGCGTTTGTGAGCGATTGAAATTAAATTTGATGACTAATTATTAATTCAACTTATTTCATTTGGCTTAAAATAGCATAAATGATAAAATAATCGAAAAAAGAGAGGGAAAATATGAGTAAAAAGAATATTTTATTTTTAGTGGTAAATACTTTGGGCGGTGCTTTTTTTATTTATTTTGTATTAAGGTTGAATAGTGTTATTAAAAAATCAATTTTTGTACGAGATTTTTATTATATGAGTAATGGTGATTATGTAGTTTATATATTAGTATTATGTTGTGTCATTTTACTCGCAAATATATTTGTCGTTTTGCTTGCAAAAGAGAAAAAATAGTGATATAATATTGGTGTAATTTAGAAATAAGTCTTTAGTTATTATTAGTAATTGTTGGTAATATATTCTAGACAATAGAGCAACGGCCTTCTAAGCCGTGTGTCGCACGTTCGAATCGTGTCTGGGACG
>CAZRBI010000113.1:0-1301 GCA_964598315.1 uncultured Oscillospiraceae bacterium | reverse complement strand
TGTTGTATAACCAAGCTTGAAGAGTAACTTCTTGACCATCGTAATTTTTGATGTCTTCAATCCAAATTTTTTTCATAATAAAAATTAACCCCTCGATAAATATTATCCAGCGGGTTAATTTTAACACATTTAAAGCATAAATTAAACTAAATTCTCTTTAAGAAATCTACAATATCCTTTTGAGTATCTTCACAAGCAACAGCTTTTAGTACTCTGTTAATAGATTCTGCAGGAGTTTCTTCAACTTCATTCTGAACTTCTTTTGATTTGGAATTTTCAGAAATGTAGCGTTGAATAGCATCAATAGTAGCTTTAGTATCACCTAAAATATTTTTATATAAACCGTTTAATTTCTTTTCGTCTGCCATTGAACAACTCTCCTTTTCATAACTTATAGAGAGTTTATCGGCAACGAAAATAAAAACTTTAGTGCTTGATATAAATATGTTAACTTATTTTAAGTTTTACCAAGGATAGTCGCCGGAAATTTTCCAACCATCTTTAGCAATTAAAGCACCACAGATTTCACCTGTTTTTTGTCTGTTGCAAGAATATGTTGCTGATGAATTTTTAATATCATCTCTTGTCCAGTTAGCACCCCAAGGTATTAGTTTCCCTATAATTTCAGGGTGATGTGGACTATAAACCCAATAATTAAAAGCAAAAATATCCCTTGCCATTCGGTTTGGTTTTTGTTCGCCATTAATATCCACATATAGTTTTACTTGAATACCATATTGAGTATTTTGAGGAGTATGAACAAAAACTTTTGCACCATCACTTAAATAAAAAGTCATACCATCAGTTTTAGCACTTTTTTCACCATTTAATGCAGTATACTCAAATTTAATATCATTACCATCTTTTAAAATTTGTAAGTATGGTTTTAAATATGTTTGATAAAATTCTCTTGCTGTAAGTTGATCAACGTCCCAAGATTCGATAGGTCCATTATCAGCAATAGCAAGGAAAGCTGTTTGAGCCAATTCTGAATGCACTTTTAATAATCTAGAAACCGTATGTTTTTTCTGCCAATCAGCATATATTATTGGAACAGTTATTGCAGCAATAACACCGATAACAACTAGTGTTATCAAAACTTCAGCCAATGTAAATGCTGTTTTCCTCAATTTTATCAACCTTTTGTAAGTAGTTTGTATTTTACATAATAGAATATTTAATAATGTGAAGCAAGTTCTTTAAAAAAAATTATGTTTATGTAAAGATTAGAATGGCGTAAGCTAAGTATAATTTAATTTATGTAGTAATAAATAAAAGGAAAAACGAAAATGGCAAGACAA
>CAZRBI010000112.1:0-1312 GCA_964598315.1 uncultured Oscillospiraceae bacterium | reverse complement strand
TATTAAATTCAGCACTAAAATCATTTGCATTGTATATTTCTTCGACAACCGAATAAGTTATATCACCAATTTGAATATAATCATATTTTATTTCAGCACTATATTCATAATTTTTATTTCCCATTATCAAATTTTTTAATGTCATAACTCGGTCTAGTTCTACTTGTTGTCCAATAAACTGGTCTTTTTGGATATGCATATTTATTTGAATATTCAAAAATATAACAACAAACAATAGAGCAAAGAATATATTTTTCACCCAATTATTTGCATATTTTAATCCAACTACAATACAAACAAATACGAAATATGCAGTTGTAAAATATTCCAATCTAAAAATACGTTTATATTTAGTTAGTTCTGGAAATAACAAATAAACAATATTAAAAACATAAAATAAAATTACATAACCTAAAAGTGTAATTAACAGTTTAAAAAGGTAATCCTTTTTATTTGTTGCATTTTTTTTGAAATATAATGCCATTCCACCAAAAGAGGCAAGAAATAATAAAAACAATAAAAACTTATAAGACACACCAACATAAGGGAAAGTAAAGAAAAAGAAATAATTTACAGTATTTGCAATAAATGGAAGCATATACTTGCCTATCTCTTGTATTGTTATTAATTTTACATTATAGGAACTTAAATCCAATACCCCGTTAAAAGTTAAAACTTTTAATACAATAAAATGAACAATTATCGAAGATAATATCAAAACATAATAATATCGATATTTGTACAAAATTTCTTTTATTTTAGAATATCCGTTATCTATAAAATCAATAAATATTTTACAAAGCAACAAACCAAAAACTGAACCTATTACAAGAGTATTGGTGCCAAGAACGAATACAGAAAGCAAAGATATTGCAAATATTAGATATAAAAACTTTTTTATCTTGGAATTTTCAAGTTCAATTTTTTCACATAGTAAGAAAGAGATGATTATAAAAAATGGCATCATTAAAACACCAAATGCTATACTTCTATACCACATATAAGCTTGTAAAAAAGGGACCAATAATAGGAATAGACCTGCAAGCAAATAATTAAACATCGTTTTTTTCAGTTGCAGCCACTTTAACATCAATATTGTAGAAACTGACAAAAAGAAAAAGCATATCAAATTTGCGAACATTGGTACTACAGTTTTGTTCGATAAAATATATTCTAACAAAGTTGAAGAATAATTTCCCATAGAAGCACTGAAATAAATATCAATATGACTAAACATAGAGAAAACATCTTCATTTCCAAACAAACCATGGATTGAATTATATAAATAAACAACATTTAACGAAATAAAAAA
>CAZRBI010000111.1:0-1371 GCA_964598315.1 uncultured Oscillospiraceae bacterium | reverse complement strand
CTACCCCGGAAGAACTTTTTCGTTCTGTCCTATTTGATATTGCAATTTAGATAAAAATGCAAGGCACCGAGTCTATCTCAACTGGCACTCGTACATCAGTTTTTTCACTTAAAATTATGTGGTTTGCTAATGCTTGTCATTTGTGCTAAAATAAAATGGTAAATAGAAGATGTGAAGAACAAATCTCTATTTGGAGTATATGCTTTTAGGAGGTAACGTTGAAATGGAATTCAAGCGCATAATGCGAATAAAGCGGCCGAACATAAAGAAAGAACGCAAGTTGCTAACGACGCAGCAATGGCTGAAACTACTAGCGGGGGCAATATCATTGCTGATAACTGGGATTTTACTCCAGAGAGGGAGCATATTTGTTTATTCGGACAAAATATCAAAAACAATCGAAATAGCATTTATAGTGACAGCTTACGCTATAATCGAAAGTTTTTTGCTCGTTCTGAGCAAAAAAGGCATCCTTGGATTAGATTGGATTGCTTGCGCATCTTTCATGCTATGTTTTCAGACAACCTTACAAGGTGAGACGCTTTATAGCCAGATAGCGGTTTTGCTTACCTACTGCGGACAGCTTTTTTGCTTGACTAACGGACTTATCCTTTTTGTCAAATCAGCTTTTGAAAAGTATAAAAAAGCTAAGGAAGAAAAGGCTGAATTTGTAGACAGTGTGGAAGGCCTTATTTCTATTCTGACAGCTTTAGTAGCCGTGTTCTTTCCCATTGTTGAATTCTTGATTAAATGAAGATGTGCTTAGTGCGTTTCACTTTTTTCGGCACGCTCCATAAATACCTCGTCATGCTCGCCAGGGCTCTGTGCTGTGAAGTGGATACCTTGCTGGAAAAAGTATAAAGCAAAAACTGCCTCCGACGATACCCAAACGGGCATTGTCGGAGGCATTTTTACCACTTGTCATATGTCAAGTGGAAAAGAACTGGAACAATTGTCATATGACAAAACAATACGAAAGAGAATGATAACGCTGATGTGGCTTGCGGGTGTTTGCGCAGGGTTCCGGACGCAGCTGCTGTTTCTTTCCTGCTCGGTTAGAAAATAACCGTTACAGTGATTTCTTGCTCAATCTCCAGAAAAGACTTGCCATCAAAGCGCTTTTCGGACAAAACAGCCTGAATCGCTTCCTGAGGGATGTCCCCTTCCGAATCAACCTCCTGTTCGGCAATGCACTTTGAAGCATTGGGCGTACAGTCCCAAATCACGAGATATGTTCTGCCACCCCTTGCTTCCGGCTGTAACACGTAGGTTACCCCTTTGTATTCAAACTCGACATCGTGATACTGCGATACCAGTTCTCTCAGCTCGCTCATTTCAATCCCGTTCATGGGGAACCTCCCTTTTGACTTC
>CAZRBI010000110.1:0-1378 GCA_964598315.1 uncultured Oscillospiraceae bacterium | reverse complement strand
AGTCGGTGCCCTCTGTAATTTGGGTATCACCCGCCGCCGTAACCGTAAAGGCTTTTACGGGACCGCTTTCTTCTGTAGTCCAATCGGTCAGTACGCTAAACGCTTCGTCGTTCCATTCGTACTGCGCAAATTGTCCGCCTACATAAACCGTATATGCGCCCGTAGTTTTGAGGTACGCATAAACATTGGTATCACTCGATGAATGCGCAATAGGCGTATAGTATTTAGTGCCGGTTAAGCTTTCTATCTTAATAAGCGCGCCGTTCGGGTTTGCTATTTTCAAAAGCGCCACGGGGTCGCCCGCTTCGTCAACGGGTGCCGTCGCGGTGGTGGCTAGACCACCGATGGCATCATTTAGGTCAGTATCTTTACAAGTACTCGATTGGGTTGATAAAACAGAACCGCCTTCTATAATAATGCCTTCCATATGACCTTGACCGGCAGGCCCTATACCCGAGGAGCCAACGCCTTCCGCCGTAACGATTGCATTGATTATCCTAATATTTGCATTATAAGAAACAGCTGACGTCCACCCACTCGGGCGACCACTGCCAATGCCGGAAGCGGGAGTGTAATTTCCGCTACTTTGGGCAACTGTTCCGCCTGAAAACCGACTGCCTTTGGCTATTACCGTACAATCTTCGATAGTGATGTTTTTAACCGATACAGTTTCTACAGCCCCCTTGCCGGAGCCTATACCGGCACCGCCCTGTCCGCCGTATGCGTAAACAGTACCCGTGCCGTTAATGGTAAGCGAACCGTACGGGCTGTTCTTTTGTAGTCCCGCGGAGTTCTTGCCACCATATAAGTAGTTAACGGTGCCGTCCGCAAGGGTGATTACAACGTCGCCTGCGCTGTTATCCGTTATGGTTAAAGGGCTGTCGCCGACACTGTTTGAGGAGTCATAAGTCGACCAACTCAAATCTATGTTGACTCCTGCCAAAGTTATATTAGCCGATACTCCGTAAGCAATCTCGATTCTGTCTGTGTAAGTTGCCGTAGTGGGGTCGGTATTGGCTATGGTTAGACGGGTAGACGTAAGTATGGTCAGCACGTTATACGGAGTACCATAATATGAAGACTTTATACTTGTTTCATATTTATAGTCTACATCTTTCGTTCCGCCTATTACGGTAAACGCGCCTACCTCTACGCCCGATTCGGAAGCTTTTCCGCATCTAATGCAAGTGCCGTTTACATACTCGTGTCCGAGAGGATAGCCCTCCGAATATGTTTCGGACGCATCACAACCGTCTATACTGCACACGTGTTTCATAACCCTTACTTGGGTGCAAGTAGCTTCCGATACAAGCGTCGCAGGTTCCCAGCTGTGTCCGTTGGCGTCTACGCTCTCCGTATAAACATCGCCACACACGGT
>CAZRBI010000109.1:0-1381 GCA_964598315.1 uncultured Oscillospiraceae bacterium | reverse complement strand
CCAAAATATTCACTACAAATATGAATCATTGTTCTAAATTGATTATCTTCTAGTTGTGGCCCTAATAAAAAATATCCTTTACTTTCATCATCTGAATAATATATTTTCCATCTAGCTGATAAACATGCTTTCCCATGACTAAATCCTGTTTCGTAAATAATTTCTTTATCAGGAAATTCATTTTTAATTTTACTTTCTAATTTATTTTTTAATAATTCACAGTTTATTTTACGAACAATATCATAAACTCTTAATTCTTCAAGTTTTTTATATATTTCATCATTTTTATCATAAATTATAAAATTATTTTTATATGTTTCTCCAATACACTTTTTTATTAAATTAATTAAAGCTTGAGTCATTTTTACATACTCTTTAATAATTAATATTGTTGAAGAGTCAATTTCTTTCAATTTCTCTATTTCTTCAGTAATTTTAGAAATATTGTTTAAGATTTTATCATAATATAGAGGTTCCCATTTTTCAAGATTAATGTTAGTACCTTCTATTTCAAAAGGAAATACATATTTTCCGTTTTTAAAAAACCTTTTAAAAGTATTACTATAATTTTCTAATTGTTCCTTTGATAACATTGATTTTATCTTATTTTCTATTATATAGTTTTCATTATTATATTCAATACAAATATCAGTATGTTTATATTCTCTTTTAATTACAATTCTAACATTATCAGAAATTTCAGGAAAATCCTCAAAAAATACTTTAATATATTTTGCATTTTCTTCCATTAACCAACACCAAACATTTGAATGAAACAATTCCATCGAACCGAGTGACATTGGAAAAAGTGGTGATTTTTTTATTCTACTTATTAATGTTTTATATTCTGCATTCATTATAATACCTCTTTAATCTTTTATAAATATAATCAGCTAATTAATGTTTTACATTATTATTTTTCATATAATATGGTTACTAAAATCTAATTCCGCCTATTTTATAAACTCTATCGCCAGAATATTCCACTTTATTACCACCAATTTTATATAATTTTCCTCCTGAATATTCTATACGTTCCATGCCTACTTTATATACTTTTCCTCCTGAATATTCAACTCTTTTATCTCCAATTTTATATAATTTTCCTCCCGTATATTGAGGTTTTCCTCCATAATGTTTAATTAATACTTCTTCTACTGTCATTTTAATTTTCTCCTTTTTATCCTATTTTTTAAATAACTAATCACCACTTTATATATAGCTAATTATTTATAAAAGATTCATTAATACTTCATGCGTATTGTGTTTTAAATCATTCTATTTTGATTCTATATTCTTAAATTATATTACCATATACAACAACAATAATTAAAACAAAGTATTTATACATAACTTTTAGTTTGTAAAAGTACACCTTTAT
>CAZRBI010000108.1:0-1382 GCA_964598315.1 uncultured Oscillospiraceae bacterium | reverse complement strand
ATACCACTACCGGTAGTGGCTCCGACAGCGCAAGAGTGGCGAAATGGGGCTTTGGTACGACCACGACGCTGACGATCGACTTGTTTGACGGTAACTATGACAATGTTGCCAATGCTACTGGTGACGGGAAAAATCTGGTTGCTCCCGGCACGACCAAGACGACAAACATCAATCTGCTTCCCGACAATGCAACAGCACCCGAGGTTGCATATAAGTTTGATATTTCCGTCAGCTCTACTGATAGCGATACTACTCTGCTGAATAAGCTGGTGTGGTATGTAGACAATGAGAAATGTGGGACGAGCGGTAGCTTTAGCGAATTTCAGACTGCCATTGCAAATAAGAGTCAAACTAGCGTGAGCGCGAATACCTTACCTACCGCCCAGACCCTGTCCGTGAAGTGGGAATGGCCTTTTGAAAGCAATGACAATACCGGTGACACAGCTTTGGGCAACGCCACAACGTTGGCAGAACTGAGCATTACATTCAGCTTTACCGCAACCCAGATCGACTGATTAAATGATTCATAAACGGTTCCCGCCCCTTTGGGCGGGAACGATCAAACAGGAAAGGAAGTTTGAAGGATGAAAAAGAACAGGACGATGAGAGCCGCGGCGGTGCTTCTGATTGCCGCCATTCTGACCACCTTCGCCATCTCCGGCACTTTCGCTAAATATACTACAAGCAAAACCGGCTCCGATACCGCCAGAGTGGCAAAGTGGGGCTTTAACACCACGTCTATCTCTATTACGGATTTGTTCAGTACAACCTATACAAATGTTGCATCCGGCGATAATTATGACGTAATTGCTCCCGGTGCAAGCGGTAGTGCCAGCTTCAAGTTTGAACTGGAAACGAATACGAAGCCCGAAGTTGCATACAACTTCACCGTGAGCACCGAAGGTAGCAACTGTGATAGTGATATTCAGAACAATGAGAGCATTAAGTGGGCGCTGACAACTTCCGATGCGGCACCTGAGGCCGAAAATTCTGAGTGGGGCACGTGGACTGCGTTGCTTAATGAGATCAAGGGATTGTCCGGCGATACTTCCGGTAGCAAGCAGTACGAAGCAGGCAATGCTCCCGCTATGGTCGACAATACCTACTACGTCCATTGGATGTGGGCTTTTGGCGATGACAATTCTGTGTCTACCGATACTGCCATGGGCAATGCGGCGACCTTGGCAGGCGTTACGTTGACAATCACCATCAGCGCGACCCAGATCGACTGATCCTGTGCTGATTACCGTTCCTGCGTGGTGGGAATGCAAGCGAAAACGGCCGGGGCGGATGGTCACATCCGCCCCGACAAAAGCCTCCCTCTGATGAGGGAGGTGGGCGAAATCTATGATTTCGCTCGGAGGGAGAGAATTTGCGTTCTT
>CAZRBI010000107.1:0-1395 GCA_964598315.1 uncultured Oscillospiraceae bacterium | reverse complement strand
AATCGTTATCATGATACCAAAAATCATTTGATAAATTATTAAAATGCTATTCTCCATCAAATTCAATAAGTTGAACAATTTCTCCTTTAGAATTAAAAATTGCAAAATCATACCTTCGATTAGGAAGGTCTGAAAATTTATATTCTTGTTGATACGAGATATTATAAGAATCTAATAATTCTGCGATTTTCTTTTCTCCCCAAGATTGGCCTTGCAGGCATCCGCAAGATTTTGTATTGCCCGTTTGTAAATGATTTGTAGAAACATAACAAATTGTTTTATTAGCACATTGACATTCGCATTTCCAGATTTGATTGCCATGCGAGGTTCTCTCTTCCGTAGACTCTAATACCTTTAATAATCCAAAAGTCTTGCCTACCAAATCTACTTTATAAGTTTCTTTGAATTTCTCTCTGGCCAAATTGAAGCAGCCACAAGATGTATTATCTTTATTTCGTAACCCTTCTACAGTGGCAAAAACGGGGTTTGGATTTCCACATTCACACTTACATTCCCAAACCACACTACCGTGGCGTCTTTCTGAGGTTGGACGAATAGCTATTAACTTTCCGAATTTTTGTCCAGTAATATCTTTTCTTTTATAGCAACCGCAAGAAGTTGTTTCTCCTCGTCGTAAGCATGTGGTAGTTCGTATAATTTCATCTGGATCACCGCAATCACACTTACAGTACCAAGCAGTACGTCCGTTTTGACGAGGAGCTGGTCTTATAACGGTTAATTTTCCATATTTTTTCTCCAGTTAGGTCTAATACTTTAGGCATTTTTTTTACACTTCCTTTTACAATTATCACAGGCTCCTGGCCGCCAATCGTTGAGCTGAAAAGCTTGATATACTTCTTGTCTGTCAGCTGGAAGACTCTCAATCCACAAATTATTGGCCCACCAAGCCAAGAAGTCTAAGCCATCAGTGTAATGCTCATAATGGTCATTAGCATACTTACAATAAGTGCCTAATGTATTCATATGATTGATACGCTTTTCAAGAGGGATTTGATTAGAATAATCAACTCCATCAATATATAAGCTCCAATAGCCAAGGCAATGAGCTTCTGTATTAGGGTGCTTCCATTCTGCCATTACCATATATATCACATTCTTTCTTATCTTGTATATATATTATAACATATTTTTTTATAAAAATCAAATTTTTTCTTCTGGTCAAAAAAAAAAAAAAAAAAACAGGTAACTTTTTTCATTTCCTTTAGAAGGAGATGATTTATTTGTCTTATACAAAACAAAATTTTGAAGATGGAGAAGTATTATATGCTTCTTAGCTAAATGCAATTGAAGATGGTCTTGTGGAGTTAGAAAAGGTTGGTACCAGCGTGACGGTAACTTCTGTCACGGAAAGCACCGCCGACGGGGGCAGCAATG
>CAZRBI010000106.1:0-1410 GCA_964598315.1 uncultured Oscillospiraceae bacterium | reverse complement strand
AACCTACAACTGGATATGCTTTTTGTAAAAAGTGTTATCGTAAGCACACCGAAGAGGAAATGATTGATATCTTAAATGGTGAAAAAAATGTTATAAAAGTTGTAGAGCCGAATTTAACACCTTGCTTAATTTGTGGAAGCAACACAGAGGGCTCTATTTTTTGTAAATCATGTTTTAAAGAAATCATGAATGCTCAAATTAATTTGGATAAGAATAAGAAGCCGTGGGAACTTAAAGACTATTACTATAATTTAAAAGCATTTATTGTACGTTTGAAGAATTACGATGAAGGAATTTCTAATCTTTATAAAATGTATGCTATTGCTTTACTTCTTCAAAAACTATATAATGATAATCAATTAATTGATAATGTTTTCGATGATATTAAATATTTGATTAAAATTTTAGAGCGTATAAAGAATTATAAGCCAAATGACATTCAAATACAAAATGATAAGGTTATTGTTGCTGTTGCGGATGAAAAGAATAGAGCTTCCGATGGTCATATATGTAAATCAAAAGGTGAAGTAACTATTGATAATATTTTGTTTAAATTTCAAATCTGTCATGCTTATGAACGTAAAGTTAAAGAAATTCCGCAATCAGAGCGTTCTATCATTGCAGATTGGTTTGTTCCTTTAAGTGGTGCTGATGGGATATATATTGAGTTTTGGGGAATGGATACAAAAGATTATCAAGATAATAAAGAAGAAAAACTTAAAATTTATGAAAAATACAAAGATAAAGTTAAGCTTATTCAGATAAATAAGAATGATGTTAATGATTCTCAAATTTTGGAAGATCGTATTTATCAAGAATTAGAGATGCTCGGCTGGAAAAAATAATTTATTAGGGGCTTAAATGCCCCTTTTTTATATGTCAAATAATTCATTAGCATCTATATTCAAAATGTAAATTATATTATAAATATCAAATATACTTGGCTCTCTTCTTCCTTGCTCCCAATTTGCATATGTACTAACTGCACATCCTAATCGTTGAGCTATTGTATTTTGTGATATATTTCTTTCTTCTCTTAATTCTTTTAGTTTTCGACTAAAAATTTCTTTTAGTATTTTATTTTTGTTTTCATGATTTTCTTGCATTATTTTATTTAATGTGTTCATTTTTATATTCTCCTTTTAGATAATTATATCATTTTTTAGTCAAAACGACTTGACAATAGTCAATCTGACTATTATAATACATATATAGTCATTATGACTACCTTTGTTCGTAAAAAAGGCAGTGGCTTGTGTCCATAGCCGCTATGTAATTTGAATGTAGCAGTTCGTCAGCTCTGCTCAATAAAAAGCTGACAATATAAAAAGGAGATGCTTATGGATATAGCAACGATGAGTGATAAAGAGCTTAGAATCTTTATTAAAGGTTATGAAGAGGCTATTCGGT
>CAZRBI010000105.1:0-1414 GCA_964598315.1 uncultured Oscillospiraceae bacterium | reverse complement strand
AGCATGATAACGCCGACATTGGTCATGCCCTTCTTGTCCACACCCTTGCCAAGACCTTCCATCAAGTCCTGATCGGACACAATGTTGCTGACGTAGGGGGTGATTTCGCACAGGACATTCAGGCACTCGTCGGTGTTCAGGTCAGATAATTTCCGCATATCTTATTCCCCCGCCGGGTCGATGGAATAGAACACCATCGGGATTTCGTCCTGCTTGTCGATGGACACAAAGCCGGTCAGCTCTACGCTGGTGTTGCCCTTGCCCTTGTCGGTGGTTTTCAGGCTGAAACCGCCGGTAGACATGGCGTTCTTAAGCTGGATAGCTACACAGCCGCCGTCAGCACGGTCACCAACCCACCAAATGTCGGAGAAGTCAGTCTGTTTCAGCTCTGCACGGGGGACAATCTTGTTCGTGCCATCGATATCAGCCACGCCCAGAGCCAGCTTGATACCAGCGGGAGAAGTGCCCAAAGAGGTGAAGGACATTTTGCACTCCCAAGATTCCAGGTTCTGCAACTCCTTCATGTTCTTGGGGCAGTTGTCGATATCGTCACCCAAATCGGTGAAGGTAGGAGTACAGGAAACGGTAATGCCGCCGGTGGTAGCACAGATGATGTTTTCATCTTCCGGGGCTTTCACGGTAGAGGGGTCAAAGGTTCTCAGCAGAACACCGGCGTTCAACTGCAACGCTTCAAAGGTATCCTGCGGAATTACGGTAAATTTACCCATTAAATTGCTCCTTTCACATTGTGAAATACTCAGCGGTAACATTCAGTTGCCGCAGTTTAATGTTTTTGTCCGTTTCGTCGGACTGGTTAATGCACCACGGGTCTCCCCGGGTAATCCAGATAATGCCATCGTCACAGGTCAGCGTTACGCCACCCAGACCGATAGCCTTTGAAATTTCCTCGGCTTTCGTATCGGGGATGGTTTGGCTTTCCGTGTAGTACCAAACCTGTACCGTCATGGATACAGGCTCAGAATCCCACGCCCCTACCGTTGCCTCATAGGTCAGGTAAGGAAATTGCACATCGTCAGGGGTGGAGGAAGCGGCATAAGCATCAATGCCGAAAGAGGAAAAGAATTTGTAGAGGGCTTCTGTTTTGGTCATGTGGTCAGCTCCCACCTCTCAGCCGTCACCTGTGCAATGTCCAGAGTGCCGAAATTGGGGGATTGTTTGTCAGAGCCGTTGGAAGTCACACGGAACACGGCACCATCGGAAATGCGCTTGAACACATCGTGATATTCCAGCAGCGTTGCACGGGGCGTGGTGACGGTGTAGACACTTGTCACGCCGTCCTTTTCCGCAACACGGGCTTGCATGGTCTGATCCATTACGATTGCCGCTTCAAACTGCGCCCCCTCTGCCCACTGCACAAGGAAACCGCCAGCACCATCCGGCGTGCGCTGTTTTT
>CAZRBI010000104.1:0-1477 GCA_964598315.1 uncultured Oscillospiraceae bacterium | reverse complement strand
AAAGAAGTAGAATATACCGTAAGCGTAAACGACGGCTACACGTTTGACGGTTGGTTTGTGGACGGCAAAAACGTAAGCGCGGACCTCGTGTACGTTTTCCAAATTCCTGCAAACGACATTGTAATAGTCGCTAAGTGGACGGCGAACGAGTACGCTATCACTCTTAATGCAAACGGCGGAGCGTTGAAGGCAGAGGGCGAATGTAATGTTGTATACGGAACGGCGCAGGATTTTGAAGTGCCGACAAGAAGTGGATATACATTCCTTGGCTGGTATTTTGGAACTACCGCGATAACCGATAGTAACGGTGCCATGCTTTCCGTATGGAACTATGCAGAGGATAAAGAACTTACTGCAAAGTGGGAAGCAAAAACGTATGAGCTAACATTGATTACAGAAGCAAACGGCGGTAGCGCAAGCGGGCCGGAAGACGCAAGGTGCGACGAAGAAGTAACGTTTGTGTCAACTACTCTCCCGGGATACGCGTTTGACGGTTGGTACGTAGACGGTATAAGAAAGAGCGCGGAACACTCGTATAGCTTCCGAATGCCCGCAAACGATGTCGCGATAGTCGCGAAATGGACTGCGAACGAGTACAATATTACCTTGAACGCAAACGGTGGTGCTTTGAAGTTAGAGAGCGAATGCGAGGTTGTTTACGGAACGACGCTTACTTTTGAAGTGCCGACAAGAAGCGGATATACGTTCCTTGGCTGGTACTCGGACACGACCGCAATAACCGATAGTAACGGTGCCATGCTTTCCGTATGGAGCTATGCAGAGGATAAAGTACTTACCGCAAAATGGGAAGAAAAAACATATAAGATAATCCTTACAACAAGCGATAAGGGTGGCAATGCGACTGCTCCTGAAAATGCAAAATGCGATGCGAATGTTGAATGTATCGCAAATGTGAAAGCGGGGTATGGTTTTGACGGTTGGTACATAAACGGAGTTAAAGAAAGCTCGGATATTGTGTACA
This sequence comes from uncultured Oscillospiraceae bacterium, assembly GCA_964598315.1. GTDB lineage: Bacteria > Bacillota > Clostridia > Christensenellales > CAG-314 > Fimimonas. The sequence goes on along the minus strand of CAZRBI010000104.1, from coordinate 495 downwards.
ACTTTGGAATGCCTGCAAAAGATATCCAAATAACGGCAAAATGGAGCCCAAACAAGTACAATATTACGCTCAATGTAAATGGTGGAAACATGCTTTCTGTGGCTAATGCGATAGCAACGTATGATAGCATTTCAAGCTTTGCCGAACCGACGCGTACGGGCCATGCGTTCCTCGGTTGGTATTTGGGAAATACCGCAATAACCGATGCGACGGGAACAATGCTTTCGGCATGGACATATAACGAAGACAAAGAACTTACCGCTCATTGGCAAATAAACAAGTATAACGTGACTATCGGAAAGAACATTTCGGGCGGAAGCGTAAGCGGACCGACGACAGTAGAGTATAACACCCAAGTTACTTACACGGCTACAACGTATAGCGGATATACGTTCGATGGTTGGTATAAGAACGGAAGCAAAGTGAGCTCGGGATCGACTTATACGTTTACAATGTATGCAAGCGATGTAACCTTAACCGCAAAATGGAAGGCGA
>CAZRBI010000103.1:0-1494 GCA_964598315.1 uncultured Oscillospiraceae bacterium | reverse complement strand
CCGTTCTCAAAATGTTTTCGTCAATACCCTTGATTTTGATATCCATTTGAATTGCAGTGATACCTTTTGTTGTGCCTGCAACTTTGAAGTCCATATCGCCCAAGAAGTCTTCCAAGCCTTGAATATCGGACAAGATTGCAACTTTGCTACCGTCTTCCGACTTCATCAAGCCCATTGCAATACCTGCAACAGGTGCTTTGATGGGAACGCCTGCGTCCATAAGAGCAAGTGTGCTGCCGCAAATACTTGCTTGAGACGTGCTTCCGTTACTGGAAACAACTTCGGATACCGTTCTGATTGCATACGGGAATTCTTCTTCACTGGGAATAACGGGTTCCAATGCACGTTCTGCAAGAGCACCGTGACCGATTTCACGTCTACCGGGGCTACGCAAGGGTTTTGCTTCGCCGGTAGAATATCCGGGCATGTTGTATTGATGCATATATCTCTTGTAGGTGTCGTTGCCGTCCAAGTTTTCCAACTTTTGAACTTCGGAGATTGTTCCGAGTGTGCAAGTTGTGATAACTTGTGTCATACCACGAGTGAACACACCGCTACCGTGAACGCGAGGCAAAATGCCTGCTTCACACCAAATAGGACGAATTTCCGTCAGACCTCTGCCGTCGGGACGAATACCTTCGTTCAAAATGCGAGCGCGAACCTTTTCCTTGGTCATCTTGTACAGGATGTCGCCGACTTCTGCAACAACTTCGGGGTGAACTTGTTCAAAATGTTCGCAAACTTTCTTTTCAACAGCATCTTGGTTGGCTTGACGTTCGTATCTGTCGAAAGTTTTCAAAGCTTCGGTTAGCATTTCGTCGGCATATTCGCGCACTTCTGCTTCAAATTCGGCATGAGGAAGGTGCAATTCGATTTCCGCCTTGGGTTTGCCGATACTGTCGCGAATAAATTCGATGAATTCGCATTGTTCTTTGATAGCTTCATGTCCGAACAAGATTGCATCCAACATTTCCTTTTCGGAAATTTCGTTTGCACCTGCTTCCACCATCATGATAGCGTCTTTCGTACCTGCCAAATTCAAGTTCAACAAGCTGCGTTCTTTTTGTTCTTGCGTGGGGTTGATGATATACTTGCCGTCCACATAGCCCACAACAACGCTACCGGTGGGACCTGCAAACGGAATGTCGGAAACGGTGAGTGCAATGGAACTACCCATCATTGCGTAAACTTCCGGTTGAATATCCGGTTCTACGGACATTGCTGTTGCAATAACGGACACGTCGTTCAAAAATCCTTTGGGGAACAAAGGACGAATGGGACGGTCGATAAGACGAGATGTCAAAATAGCCTTATCGCTGGCTCTGCCTTCACGTTTTTTGAATCCGCCGGGGATTTTACCGACAGAATACATTTTTTCTTCAAAGTCTACTCCCAAAGGGAAAAAGTCGATTCCGTCTCTGGGTTTATCTGCCAACGTAACGTTGGTCATAACCACCGTTTCACCGCATTGAACCATGCAGGATCCGTTGGCTT
>CAZRBI010000102.1:0-1511 GCA_964598315.1 uncultured Oscillospiraceae bacterium | reverse complement strand
GCTTTCTTTTTTCGCTGCCTTTATGTTTTTGGCGTGAACTGCCGCTACACCCCCCTAGCTCCATATATGACCGGCGACCGGATGGCCCACCTTTGAGATATGGGGCCTGGCGGGGGCTCTGGGCGAGGGCGCAAGACATGGTTTGTACAATGCTCTGTTATTATTTGGGGTATTGATTATATATTGTGTGTTTGAGAGGGGCTATATTTGTGGAGTATATTGGGTTGTGCATATGCTAAAATGACGAGATGGCGTGTAGATTTATGTATATTTTGGGGGGTGGCGAGAAGTTTTCGGGTATGGATTTGGTGGGATGAAAAGTTTTTTGTAACTTTGTCAGCGCTTAAGGAAACGAGGTAATTGATTTTCCGGTAGGCATGACATAAGTTTGGAGAGGTGGGTGAGTGGCTGAAACCACCAGTTTGCTAAACTGACGTAGGAGTAATCCTACCACGGGTTCGAATCCCGTCCTCTCCGCGCAATTGATAAGCCCTGCAGGTCAAAAGCTTGCAGGGCTTAGTCTGTTGTATGATGTATGCTTCTAATGATTATCTAACCTTTGAACTGATTGTGTGCGGCTTTCGGTGTTCAAGAGTCGCACTGTGCGTATGCGTGTTGAGAGGGTGCCTCAGGGCATGTTGGCGGATATGAGATCAAGTATTTCAGCAGCGTAGGCGGCTACTGTTTTTGGGCCCCAGCCGGGCAGGGACAGGAGTTCGGCGGGAGTTGACGGTGATGCGTTGGCTGCGGATATAAGTGCGGTTGTTGAAGCTATCACGTAGGGCGGTTTATGGAGTTCCTTAGCTTTTTCTGCGCGCCAGGTTGTCAGAATGCTGTACAAACCGGGGTTCTGTATGTCGGCGGATGCAATTGACGGGATGTAGGTTGTATTCGGGGCGCCCGACTGATTGTCCGGTTTGGAATCGTGGCGCGATTGAGTTGCCGAAGAGGCAGCAGAGATACGCGTGTGAGTGTTATCAGGTGTTTTGGCGGACTTGGCTGCTTTTGTGGGCCGCTGTTTGCGTCGTGATGTATTTTTCTGTGAGTTTGCACCGAGATTGGCTAAAGTCTGCGATTTGGTACGGTAGTAGAGAGCCGGTGTAAAGGCGAGTCCGCGTGACAGCGTGTCGAGGATACTGAGTGTGAGCGAGAGTGAGTCGTTGAAGGCTGTCAGATTTTCCTGCAGGCGCTTGGTGCCTGCTTTGTTGTCGCATTTGTCGGGCGTCTGACGTATCAGTTCTGTAAATGGCGCGAGTTTCGAGCTGAAGTAACGTGCAGCGTCGATGATGCGTTGCGACAGATATGGGTCGTCGCCGTTTTCGATATTGTCGGGCGGCAGCTCCATAATTCGCGTGCGCGCACGTGATATGAATGTGTTGGCAACCTGGGCTATTTCGTTTTGCATAGACTCTGCCAGCATCGAATATTGCGAGGTGAGAGCGGGGACATTTTTGCCGAGATAGTCGCTGACGGCGCGATATAGCTGCTGATAAGTGTTATGGAGCGCGTTC
>CAZRBI010000101.1:0-1538 GCA_964598315.1 uncultured Oscillospiraceae bacterium | reverse complement strand
TATATTCGTGCAACAGCTTTGCCGCACCGTGATCGGCAACTATCACCGCATCCGCGCCGCTCTTGTATATTTCCTCCGCTGCCTTGAGCATTTGCGGATATTCGCGGTCGTAAAGCACGGTGTTGAGCGTGACATATGCCTTTACTCCCACCGTGTGCGCAAGGTATATTGCGGAGCGAGCCTCATCAAGCGAAAAATTCCGCGCATTGGCACGCGCGTTAAATCCGCTGACTCCGAAATATATCGCGTCGGCTCCGCCGTCGAGCGCGGCACAAAATGCCTCTGGGGTTCCGGCGGGCAGGAGCAGCTCGGGAATGGCGTTTCTTTTAGTCATTTTTTCTCCTTTTATGTGTATATCTTGCGGTCGGTCGCAGAATCGAGCCTTCGGAGGGGCTTGAAATTAAGTCGGTGTGATGTAACGACTAAAGAGCTTTAAAAGCCTTGGGTAAAAACTCGGCGGGCGTAAAACAGTCAAAGTTGAATTTTGTAGAACAAGTTTCCACTCTTCTGTATGTCATTTTCTAAATACAAACAGATACTCGTGTGCAATCAGCAGAAAATTATATTTCACGCTGTTCGTTTTCCAATATCCTGTAGCTTTGCAGTTGTGCTGCTCCTTGATAATCAGCTCTTTCAGTTTGAATCCGGCTTCTTCAAAAATGCGCATAACATCAAATGACATGGGTATCATATGACCTTTTTGACGTGTATCACCCATAAGAACAGCACAGAACTTGTCCTTTTTTAGAACACGATAGCTTTCTGCCGCTACGGATTTCATTTCTTCAAGGAAATCTTTGACTTTCAAATGAGACAAATCTTCCTCTATATCCTCGCTGTATTGAATAATATCAGCATACGGCGGATGGGTACATATAAGGTCAATACTGTTATCCGGAACAAAATCCAAGTGGCGAGCATCGCCTTTGTGTATATAAACCTTACCGTCAGCTCCATCATGCTCAAAGTTTAACTTTTCCCTGCATCTTTCAAGGGCAACATCATTTACATCAACACCAATTATGTTACGGTTGAGCAGCTTTGCTTCAACAAGAGTTGTGCCGCCTCCGGCGAACTGATCAAGAACTAAGTCGCCCTCTTGAGAATATCTAAGCAGAATATTTCGTGGAATATACGGCGACCAATTTCCACGCCATTTTGCATCATGGGTAGCCCAATCGCCACGTTTTGGGAAAGACCAATGTGTCGTCATCTCTAACTCAAAATCTTCCGGTTCCCATTTTGTGATTTTCTTAGCCATTATCTGAAAACCTCTGTGATAATGCCGTTTTCCAAGTCCTTGATATTGTAGATGTGCTCCATCACATCAAAAGTCTCTTCAAGGTTATTACGGGCACTTGTCCATCCCTTACCGTCTGTAAACCAAACAAATGTAAAGCCATTGATAGTGTCGGTTTCCAATGCAAGCGTTTTATAGCTACGGGCAGTTTCGTTGAGCTTGCTGCCACCGCTACCATAGAAATTTGTTTCAATGCCGTAAATCATAGTAGGTGTTTTGACAACAAAATCAAAACGCT
>CAZRBI010000100.1:0-1542 GCA_964598315.1 uncultured Oscillospiraceae bacterium | reverse complement strand
TGCTTCAATCTCTGCTTCAAATGCTACATTTGAACAAACTAAAAAAGAACAAATTTGGACAGTTGATGAAACTGGCGAAAAATACATTGTTAAAGCTCCTGTTGATACAGTTGTTGAAAGCGGTATGATTATTGCAGAACTTCTTGATGAAGAATACACAGTTCCTTCAAGTGGTGAAATCAGATACAACGGTATTGAAGTTGACGAAAACCAAATCATTACTAAAGCAGGTGAAGTAATCTTTATTCCTGATGAAATTCACCAAGTAAATAAAGATTCTGCTTTAAAAATGGTTGAATCAGGTACATTCGTTACAGCAGGTACAGAAGTTGTTAAAGACTTGTATGCTCACATTGACGGTATTGTTGAAATCAAAGAATTCAACGATATGATTCACGAAGTAGTTATCAGACCTGGAGAAATTTATAACTTGGCTGGCATTGGCGAATTAAAAGTTGATGAAGGTGAAGTTGTTAAAGCAGGTACAGAAATTGCTCCAAAAGTAAAAGCTAAAGTTGATTCTATTGTAACTATTTTAGACAACGAAAAAGATACTTTAGAAATTGATGACTTAGAAGAAGATATGGGCGTAGTTGCATTAGATGAAAAATCTATCTCTAACCAACCAATCCAAATCTTAGTAAGACCTGTTCAAAGATTTAATATTGAAACAAAAGATGTTTCTATTAAATTTAATTCAACAGATGAAGCTATCGATTTAGTTCCTGTTACTCAATTACAATACAAAGACGGTGCAAGAGTTAGAAACCTTGACGGTGGCGTATTAACAAGAACAAGCTTAGTTCTTCAAATGGACGGCTATCTTGGTCACTTAAAAGGTCAAGTAGAACTTGATGACAAAGGAAACTTGAAGATTGTTGTACTTGAAACTTTAATTGTAAGAAGAGAAATTGAAGGAGCTTCAAAAACAGCAGCTTCAATGCAAACAGAATTGCTTGTAAAAGACGGTCAAGTAATTGAACCAAAAACTCCTGTTGCAAAAACTCAAGTTTTGGCAATCAGTGACGCTGTTGCAAGTATTAAAGACAATAACCAAGATGTTAGAAGATTATTATTAGTTTCAGACAGTTCAGAAACTAAAATTCAACTAAAATCTAAACCTATTGTTAAAAAAGGCGAATTGGTTAAAATGGATGCAGTTATTTCTGAAGGTGGAGAAATTGCTACACTATCAGGTTTAGTAGTTGCAGCTGATAAAAACTCTGTAACATTAAGAGTTGGTCGTCCATACTTAATCAGCCCAGGTACAATGTTACAAGTATCTAACGGTTCATTAGTAAACCGTGGTGATATGATTGCTACATTAGTATTCGAAAGACAAAAAACAGGTGACATCGTTCAAGGTTTACCTCGTGTAGAAGAATTACTTGAAGCAAGAAAACCAAAAGATTCAGCAGTAGTTGCAGAATACTCAGGTAAAGCAGAAATCGAAATTGAAGACGATGTTCCTCGTTTATACTTAAACGGTGAAGCAGGCAGACAAGAAGTTAAATACTCAATCGACTCAAATATTATTGTTGC
>CAZRBI010000099.1:0-1552 GCA_964598315.1 uncultured Oscillospiraceae bacterium | reverse complement strand
TCTCCTGCATCCAGAACAACCTGAACGTGCTGAATGGCATGACCAAGACCGTCATCCCCATCAACAACGTTTGCCCCGAGCCTATGGCACGGTACAACAGCTGGACTGCCCCCACCGCAGAAACCACCACCTAATCATTCGCAAGGGGGGCGGCATTCGCTGCCCCCGACCTTAGGAGGAAGCTATGGTCAAAATTGAGCAAGTGCAAAAAGGACTGGTTCGGTTCGTGGATACGGAGATCGTACCAAGTCTTTCCATTATGGAAAAGGTTGTGGTTGGCGGCGGCATGGGGCTGGTATCGGCGAAACTGCCAGAGATCGTCGAGCGGTACGCAGACCATAAAATGGTCACTGCCCTGAACCTCTACGACCGGGAGCGCCGGGAAATCGACCTGGACGCTGTGTACAACGCCGCCAAACCTTATATAGGCCCCGACCCTATCCCGGTGACTATCCCCGGCGTGGGTCTGACCTTAAAATTTACGAAAAGGGAGTTCGACACCCTTTACAAATACATCAAGGAGGCGTAAAATGATGAAGATGATTGAACTGCTGTCTGAGCATATCGAAGATGAGCTGGAAGATGCTTGCACCTACATTAAGTTGGCTCTGGAATACAAAGACACCGACCCGGAAACGGCTCAGTTGTTCTACAAGCTGTCCCAAGAGGAAATGACCCACATGGATGCACTCCACAAGCGGGTGGTTGCAACTATCGACACCTACAAAAAGCTGAAAGGTGAGCCGCCAGAGGGAATGAAAGCCCTGTACGATTACGCCCACAAGCGGGAAATTGCTCAGGCAGAGAAAATCACGAATTTGCAGAACCTGTTTAAGAAGTGATAAGAAATCGGTTACACTCTTGTTACTCTCATTGCACCGAAAAACCGTTGCAAATACACGATATTTGTGTGAATGGGGTTCAAGAGGCCTCGAGTTCGAATCTCGACACTCGGACCAATGAAAAAAGGAAAAACCGTTGCGGCTCTAAGAGCTTCAACGGTTTTTCCTTTTATTATTAAAAATAAATTATACTGTATTATACTGAAAAATCTCGTCCTGTTACTCTCGTGGTTACACCCATGTTTATAGAATATCCGTAATCTTCCGAAGGTCCTGCAAATCCACATCCTGATAATACCTGAGCATTTCAGGGCTGGCGTGTCCGATCAGCTCCATCTTGTCCTTTTCGGGGGCTTGCACTGCTTTCATCAGAGTAGCAAAGGTATGTCGGCAAGTGTGGGTAGAATATTTGTGCTTGTTGTTCTCGACTGGATTATCTATTCCTATTTTCTCTAAAGCAGGGTAGAACGCTACATCTCGGAATGTTGTGTAACTGAACGGCTTTCCGTCCTTGTTGCAGAAAATTGTTCCATCGGTTCTCTCTCCGATGATGTTTTCTATGATTGGCTGTATCTTTGGGCTTATTGTAACAATTCGGTTCTTGCCTGCTTCGGTCTTAGCACCGCCTGTAAGCGTTTTTTGGGTTTGGTTGTAATCTTTGACCTCCAACGACAAAAACTCGGAAATACGGAAGCCCAGATAGCACATAC
>CAZRBI010000098.1:0-1565 GCA_964598315.1 uncultured Oscillospiraceae bacterium | reverse complement strand
GCTCTAAATATTATGCTTCCAGCAAAAGACAATGCACCCGATTATGAGTTTATGGAAAACTATATATCGGCAATACAAAAACTCGTCATTAAAGACGTGGTTTTGTATGCCGATTCAAAAATCGAAGCAACAAAAGAGCTAATAGAAATATAGTAAAGAAAAAGCGATTTTGTTGAACGTATAAAAGCTTTTTCTAAAAAATTACGATGAAAGGGTATATTTTATGACAGCGAAAGAATTTTTTGAAATATATTGGCAATATTATCTTTTATTAGAAAAAGACTTTCTTTTAACAAAAAGGTATCTTGCAATTGACGAATATAATGCAAAAGCTTATTCGACGGAATATTGTAAACAATATCAAACGATTTGTAGTGAAATAGATGTTTTTTGTAAAGAATTTTGCAAGGAAATCGATAGCACTTTTAAAGGCGATAAAATTCAACATTATTGTAAAACCATTACCGATAATCTTCCTGGTTTTACTGATAATAAAATATTTGTCGAAGGCTGGGGTAAAGAAATTTGTCCATGGGAAGATTGGAGTTATAAACTTCAAACTGCTAAAAATGGGGCTCAAAAAGTGCTGTCCGATAAAAATCCTTTATGGTGGACTCTGTATAATAAAGTAAAGCATCAAAGAACTACGAGATTGGTTAAATATAAAAATATCCCTTTTTACAAATATGCCAATCAAGAAAATGTGATAAACGCTCTTGGTGCACTTTATGTTTTAGAGATGGCGTGTTTGGATTTAATACAGGAAAAAGAAACTAAAGATTGCGGAGAAGAATGTTGCTACGAGTATGAAAAATCGGCTTTCTTTTCGCTTACGGAGCAAGAAAAAAATACTTTTTATCAAAGATATACTTGTGTATGATTCATCAAATGTATGTAACATGTTGAAAACATAGGCAATAATTATTCGTAAATTGCCATATATCTCTGTCGCATTTTGATGAAATATTCGTATACGGTAGATTGCGTTCGTGCTAAAACTCGTCCGATTTCGGGATAGCTAAGCCCTTTTATTCGACATTCCAAAGCGACGCGCATATTGTCCGTTAGATTAAGGCTATTTACGATTTTATCGTATTCGGTGTAATCTTGCTCGACTTCGTCTTGAATTTCGCAAGAAGGCTCGCTTACGGGCGTTAAAGCGTCAAAACTGACGTTATATCTAAGGTCACTTGTTTTCCGATTAATAAGTTTCATCATTTTTCTAACGCAAGCAACTTCTATGTTTATAGGCTTGCCCTTGTTGGTATAGCCGATAATGTCTTTCAAATATTCTCCGTAATGTCCGCAAAGGAATAATGCGCCTTCTTGCACTAAGTCGTATGCCTCGCTAATCGTATGATTGACGTCGTGCTTATGCATAATATCGACGTACAAGTCCATATGTAGTTTTTGCATTCGTGCGCCCATATAGCCTATGAGAAATTTCGTTTCCGATATGGTGATCAGTTCCGCCATAGCAAGCACGTTTTCTGGCGAGATTTTCTCCTTAAGAATTTCAAACGTAACTTCTTTTTTCATTTTCTTATGCCTCCGATTGTTGAATT
>CAZRBI010000097.1:0-1582 GCA_964598315.1 uncultured Oscillospiraceae bacterium | reverse complement strand
CAGCCGCCCGGCTTCTCCTTGAGGAGAAGCTGTCACGTTAGTGACTGATGAGGTGGTTTTTATCCAAGCCCACCTAAGAGCTACCTCATCCGGCCTATCGGCCACCTTCTCCTGCAAGGAGAAGGCTTTAAACGCCCTACCCAAGTGCGCTTTTGGCGGCGGTGCGCTGCCTTCCCCCTTGGGGGAAGGTGGTTTTGGCCATTTCCTTTGGGCCAAAACCGGATGAGGAAATTTAAAAGCACTTCCTCTTTGTATTGCACTCGAATGAGGGCTTTATTTGATTTTCCTCATCCGTCGCCGCCCCAAAGGTAATGGGCGGCGCCACCTTCTCCACAGGAGAAGGCAGGGGCTTGCCCGTGGGGGCGTTCAGAGCCTTGCTCTAAACGCTCCCCACAAGCCATAACTGTTAACTATCTTTCGCGAGCCAGGCGCTTCTTGCTGACCACGGCGATGATGCCCATGCAGGCAACTGCCAGCAGCAGGACATAAGGCAGGGTATCCATGGAGATACCAGTGGTGATCTCAGAAGTCTTCTGGTTGGTAACAACGATAGCAGCGTTGGTATCGTCAGCAACGGTCAGTTCGGTGAAGTCGTCCTCACCAATCTTGGTGCTAACATAGGTGTAGCCGTCGTTTCTATCGGAATCTTTCTTCTCAGAAACAGTAACAACAACGCCAACAGGGATGTTGCTGAAGGTCTGCTTGCCGTCGGCCTTAGAAATGTTCAGTTCCTTGGTGTAAGTCCAAGTGCCGCTACTCTTTGTCCATTCAGTGGTCTCAACATCAGTGCCGAGCACACTAATTTTGGTGCCGATGGGATTGGAGGAAGTCAGGGTAACAGTGATATCGAACTTGTCGTTCTCGTTAGCCATGTTGCCGGTGACAGCCTTCTCAACGGTGAAAGAACCGGAAGCGAAGGTGTTGGTGAAATCTTTTTTCTTGACAACTTCATCAGAGTCTTCGGCCTTAACGCCCTTGATGTAGCTGGTGGTGTTGGCGATTTTTAGAGCATGAGTATTGTTGTCGTACTCGACCAGAACGATGACATGAACTTCGTCGGTGCTGTAGGTAACGCCAGCGGTGCTGCCAACCTTTTCCTTGATGGTCCACTCGTAAGTACCAGCTACGGACAGAGAGGGGATGGTAACGGTCAGAGTGCCGGGGTTCAGGGAGCTGACGGTCAGGTCAGCAACGGTCAGGTTGGCAGCGCCGCCATCGGGGTTGCTGGTGCTGGCGGTGGAAGCGAAGCTCAGGGTCTCGTTGACCACTACATCGTTCTCGGAAGTGTAGGTCTTTACGACTTCTTCGAAGGTGGTTTTTGCGGTGGCAGTGTAGCTTACTGTGTCAGCAAATGCGACGGTGCCAAGGCTCAGGACGAGGACCAGAGCCATGACGATGGAAAGCATTCTTTTCATGTGGTTTTTCCTCCTAATATTTTTACTGTTTGATATATGTTAATTTCGTGGTCTTACGAAATTTAACACCGTGGTTATGGGGGTGTATGCGGGGTGCGCTGGCGGGGTGCGCTGGCGGGGTGCGCTGGCTCCCCTGCGCAAGGGGAGCTGTCAGCGAAGCTGACTGA
>CAZRBI010000096.1:0-1845 GCA_964598315.1 uncultured Oscillospiraceae bacterium | reverse complement strand
TCAACAAGCTTGTATATTATACTATACTTTTTTGCTTTTGTCAAGTACTTTTTTCAAATTCTTTCAAAAAGTTTTTGACAGCTTGACATAGCAAAACCACACTTGCTCATCAAGCTTGTATATTATAACTCCTATTTCGTTTTTTGTCAAGGGCTTTTTTACACTTTTTGGCAAAAAATGTGTTAAAGGTAATTTTCGGTAATTTTCAACAGTAAATTCTCACCCGAGAAAAAAGCGTGAATTTACTTTGAGAAGAAAATGTTGTAGAATTAAGTATGAGAAATTTTGTGCAAAGCACCATCGAGAAAGGATAAATATACCAATGAGTACTACCGAAAGCAAAAAACACAAGCATCTTACATTAGATGAACGAACAACAATTCAAACAGGATTAAACACCAACATGACATTTTCCGCAATCGGAAGATTGATAAACAAAGACAGATCTACCATTTCAAAGGAAGTAACAAAGCATTCATTTGTTTCAGACTCATCCGTGAACGTTATCAACGATAAAACAATAAAAAGCGAATGCCCGCTGCTTCAAAAGCCGCCCTACGTTTGCAACGGTTGTAAATACAGACATAAAAAATGCAAATACATAAAAACTCTTTACAACGCAAAACACGCACAAAAAGAGTACGAAACGCTTTTATCGGAATCACGCGAGGGTATTCCGCTGCAAAAAGAAGCATTCTATCGTGCAGATGAAATAATATACACAGCAATAAAAAAGGGACAAAGAATTTACCATATCTCACAAACATACAATTTGGGTATGTCCTTATCAAGCGTATACAGACATTTGCACAAAGGCTACCTCTCCGTAAGCAAGTTGGATTTCCCGAGAGTTGTAAAATTCAAGCCACGAAAGAAAACACAGTCCGAATACGTTCCCAAAGGACTTAAAGCAGGACGCACTTACGATGATTTTATACAATTCACCTCGGATAACAACCTGACTCAATGGGTTGAGATGGACACTGTCATCGGAAGAATAGGCGGAAAAACAATATTAACCTTTGATTTTACTTTTTGTAATTTTATGATAGGCTTGTTGCTTGATGATAAAACATCGAAACAGGTCAGTTGTAAAGTCAAACAGTTAAAACAACATTTAATCAACCATCAAATGTCTTTCGGACAGGTATTTCCGCTGATTTTAACCGACAACGGCGGTGAATTTTCAAATGTACATGCTGTCGAAGACGATGAAAACGGAGACAGAGAAACACAATTATTTTTCTGTGATCCTAACAAATCGTATCAAAAACCGCATGTTGAAAAAACGCATACAAACTTTAGAAACATTGTTCCGAGCGGCAAATCATTTGATAAATTCACACAAGAAACGGTCAATTTGATATTTTCGCATGTAAACAGCACAAAAAGAGAACGGTTAAACGGAAAAACACCTTATGAACTGTTTACATTTATTTACGGCACCGATTTGGCAGACGTTTTCGGAATCAAAAAGATAGAACCGGAAGACGTTATACAATCGCCGATATTATTAAAATCAATTTTGAAAAAGAGCTAAAAACAAAGAATTAATAAGCATAAAATTTCTCAAAGTAAATTCTCCCATACCGTGAATTTAGTCTGAAAAATGCGTTTTTCGGACATTTTGTCATACATTTTTTTATTGTTTTAAGCCTAAAACAACTGTTTCATCATAGAAAGTCAGCATTTTTCAAATTAATTTCTCGCTGTTTTTCAGATTAAATTCTTATTTTTCGAAAACGGGAATTTACTTTAGGAAGTTACCAAAATATGTTAAAGGTAATTTCCAACGGTAAATTTTCACCGGAAAAATAACGCAAATTTGCTTTGAAATGCTCACAA
>CAZRBI010000095.1:0-1989 GCA_964598315.1 uncultured Oscillospiraceae bacterium | reverse complement strand
AGTGGGACGACTACTACGACAAGGCACACACGGAAGATTTGCGCCGCTTTTTCGATTGTTATTTGAAAGGTGTGGACAACGGTTGGAAAAACACGCCCCGTGTTCGAATGAGTGTATTGAATCCCGGCGGAAAAGATATTATCGACCGCGAGGAAAATGAATATCCGCTTGCACGCACTAAGTACCGCAAGTTGTACCTGAACGGAGCGGATCACACCCTTGTTCTGTCGTTACCGCAACAGGAAATTTCCAACGTCTACAATTCCGACAGCAACGAAAAAGTATCCTACCGAATGAGAATGTCACAAGCAACGGAAGTGGGTGGATTTATCAAACTGCGTGTTTGGGCGCAAGCAGCGGATTGCGACGACATGGACTTGCAAGTTACGATAGAAAAACTCAATCGCTTTGGGAAAAGGATAGGGCTTTTTCCAATGAAGCGTGTTTCGGCCAAAGGATATATCCGAGCGTCCATGCGAAAACTAGATGATACTCGTAGTACGGAAGAACGCCCTTGCCAAAGTTTTGACGAGGTGCAGAAACTGAAAAAAGGCGAGATTGTTCCATTGGATATTGCCGTTTGGCCAATGGGCATCAAGTTCAAAAAAGGCGAGTATTTGCAGGTGTCAATTTCTGCTTACAAAACCGTCGAGTGGAAAAGTCCGTTCGATTTGAAAATGGCAAAACTAAAAGTAGCAAAAGACGGTTTTACCTACTTGCCAAAGTCCAAAACGGAAAAAATAACCGTCGGCGGTGTGAGCGGTGGGCTAACCGGGGGAATTGATACAACGAATTTGCCCAAGGACGTCAACAAAGGCAGACACGTTATTTACACCGGCGGCAAGTACGACAGTTTTTTGTATTTGCCCGTCGTGCCCCAAAAGGAGGAATAAAATTGGAAACAGTAGTAAATATTTGGCTTTCGGTGTGGCTGTACGTTATGGCCGGTATCGGAGTTTTTCTCGGCGTAAAAGTTTGGAAAAATCGCAAAACTTGGGATCAAATAAATATTCTTTGTACGCTGGCGGTTATCGTTTTGGTGTTGCACGTGTTGGAAGAATGGGTGTGGCCGGGTGGACTTCACTATTCCTACAATTTCAGTCACGGTTCAACGGACCTTGCACGCTATCCGATGAACCGACTTACGGATATGATAACCAATTTCGGCGGTGTGTTGTTGGGGTGTATCGTTCTTAAATTTTGGGGATTTCGCAAGCCTGCCGGAATTGCCGTAATGCTGTTTTCGGCATTTGAAGTGGTTATTCACATCGTTATAGGCATCAATTCGTTGAAAACTTTTAATCAATACGGCATGCAAATTCTCTATTCGCCGGGGCTTATAACGTCGTTGTTCGGATTTTTGCCAATAACCATCGGTCTTGCAGTGCACTTGTTCAAAAAGGAAAACCGAGCCTCCGTCAAGCAGTGGATAATGGCAGTTGTTGCAATGTTTGGTTTTTGTTTTTTGCTTATCAATTTGCCGGAAATGGTGTTGGGCGACGAAAACAGTCCCTATGGCTTCACCGATAGAGGCTACTACGAAAGATTTTCGGAAGAATTCGAAAAAGACAACGAGTTTGAGTACGGCGAAACGGACCTTGAAGATCCCGACATTGCCGAAAACAACTAAAAAAAGCGGTGATATGCAAAACGTGCTATTTTAAGTATAAAACTGCAGTGACTCAAAAGTTTGAAAAAAATAAATATTGAATTGTTTGCGAATGAGTTCGATAGTGTATCGGGCTCATTCGTTTCATTTGGGAAACAACTGGCAGTGCGGATAATAAACTGTAAAAGGGGCTGTCACAACTTGCGTTCGGTCCTTTATTTTGTGAAAACCCTTTTGCGCTTGCACTTGGGTTGTATTGTAAAAAATAATGTCCGATATTTCCCAAATGGGTATTGACAACGGTGCAATCAGCAGTTAAAATAGCATAGTAATGTTTTATTATTTGCAATGCAAAACGGAAAAAACCAAAGAACAGCAAC
>CAZRBI010000094.1:0-2145 GCA_964598315.1 uncultured Oscillospiraceae bacterium | reverse complement strand
TAATACACATAATTAGGACGCATATGCAAATCAACAGAGTTAATTTGCCTGTTTCAAGCAGAATATCAAAACAACAGGCGGGTAGTAAGAAAAATAACATTAATAATAGAAACACTTTAATCACAACAAATAACGCAATAAAAAATAACCAAACACCAAGTTTTAAAGGGATAGATAATTTTTGTTTATATATTGCTAATGCAATAGAAAATGGCGGTCTTGTTGTATCTTTTACATTGCAAGACATGCTTGGCACAAACTTGCCACGTCCGATTATGGGTTTAATGAGAAACAAAAATGAAAATGGTGGCGAAAAGAATGTAAGCTTTGCATTGAAAGAGCTTGTAAGAGAAATGTTAACAGGACCAAGCATGTTCTTAATCCCTATGGGAATGCTTAAAATTGGAAAGCCACTCTTTGGAAAAACAATTGATATTCCAACAAGACAATTAAGAGCATTTGGAGAAATTCATGCTCAAAATGCAGGTATTCAAAGCAAAGAAGAATTCTATCAAAAAACATTTGAACGACTCTTCACGAAATCAAATTTCGAAGGCAAAGACGCTGTTGACAAAGCAAAAGAATTTGCAGGTAAACTACAACAAGCAAAAAATGCGAAAAAAGGTGAAATTTCAAAAGCCGTAAATACTCTTTCTGATGAATTCACAAACATCGTAAAAAGTCATGCTGATGATGCGGTTCATACAGATTTCACAAAAGCTATATTGTCAGATAATTCATCTGCTTCATTCAAAGAAATAGTAAACAATATGATGGACTATGCCGATGAAGTAATTGAAAAAACAAAAGGACAAAGTTCAGAAGTAATTAATCAAGTTGCAAGCAAAAAAATAATGAAAAGAGTAGCAACAAATACAATTATGTATGCTGCCGTACTTGCATTCTTGACTCTTATACCAAAACTATATAACAAAGCAGAAGGTGAAGGAAACTCAGGCTTAAAAGGTTTGATGAAAGAAGAAACTCTTAATGACAAATCTTTAGAAACAAAAACTTCACAAGCACCGCAAAATACAAAGAACACACAAATCGTACAAAACTCAAATAAATCAAACCCTTCATTCGGTTCTACAAGCGGAATGCAAAAGTTGTCCGCTGTTGTAACACAAGACAGTGGTATCGGGAAATTTTTCCGAGGTTTTGAATTTGAAGGATGCAATGTATCATTCCCAATGCTTCTTGGTATAATGGGACTCGGAATTTTGCTTCCAAGAACGCTTCAAGCAAAAGATGACTATGACAGAGAAGAAATTTTAAGACGTGACTTAGTAACATGTGCGGCAATGTGTTTTGGCGAAAAAACCTTACAAAAAGCTTTCTCAAAAGTAAATGAAACTAATTCTGGACTTGTACTTGCAACAAAAAGCAAAGACTACAAAAACAAAAATATACTACAACGTTTATATGAATACCTAAGACCAATCAAAGGCGTAAACGTTATGTCTACAGAACAAATTATCGCAAAATATAGTGACTTAGACAGCTATAAAGACAAAATTTTTGGATTTTGCGAATTTATTGACAATCAGGGCGGACAATTAAATAAAGTATTTGGTGGTAATATAGATGACGAAGCACCAAGTATATTAAAACAACTATTGGATACTTACGGTGATAAAACAAGTATTAAAGATGCAAGTAACGCAAAAATTATAGAAACTCTACGCAATGCTTGTAAAGACACAGAAGGTAAAGGAATGGTTCAAAAATTAACAAACTGTTTCAAGGGAAAAGATAATGCATTAGTTAAGCGAGCAAAAAAATTTAATGCAAGATTTACAACATTATCTGTATGCTTGTTAGTTCCTGCATTCTTGGGCTTCTTGCTTCCAGCAATCAATGAAAGAGCAACCAAGAAGCGTATCCGTGAAGAAGAGAAAAATAAAACAGCAAAACTTGCAACAACACCAATTGAAACAAAACCTGTTCAACAAAAACTGTTAAAAGAAACTGAACCTTCAAAGATATTCAAAGGATTTCAAGCTTAAACAACTATTTCAGATTCATTTTTATACGTAACAAAGGCCAATTTATTATTGGCTTTTTTTACGTACTTTCTTTGTGTATAGATTATTGATGTTTTTGAATTACCTTTTTGAGAAGAATAATCTTTTGTTGTTTGGG
>CAZRBI010000093.1:0-2157 GCA_964598315.1 uncultured Oscillospiraceae bacterium | reverse complement strand
GCTTTGTTTTCGCTGCCCAAAACGTTGATGATTTTGTGTTTTACCATTTCTTTCATCATTGTGCGTGCATCGCCCAAGTATTGTCTGGGGTCGAAGTGAGAGGGGAACTCAACAAAGTGCTTGCGGATAGCTGCGGTGAAAGCAACTCTCAAGTCGCTGTCGATGTTGATTTTGCAAACAGCCATTTTTGCTGCTTTTTGCAATTCGCTTTCGGGAATACCGATTGCGTTGGGCATGCTTCCGCCGTATTGGTTGACAATTGCAACTTTATCTTGCGGAACACTGCTTGCGCCGTGCAAAACGATGGGGAATTCGGGCAATCTGCGGCCGATTTCTTCCAAAATGTCCAAACGGAGTTTGGGGTCTTGTCCGGGTTTGAATTTGAATGCGCCGTGGCTGGTGCCGATAGCAATTGCCAAGCTGTCGATACCTGTTCTTTCGGTGAATTCTTGAACTTCGTCGGGGCTTGTGAACAAAGCATCGTCTGCGGCAACGTTCACGTCGTCTTCAACACCGGCAAGTTTGCCGAGTTCTGCTTCAACAACAACGCCGCGAGCGTGTGCGTATTCCACAACTTGACGAGTGATAGCGATGTTTTCTTCCCAAGGTTTGCTGGATGCGTCGATCATAACGGACGTGAAGCCGCTGTCGATTGCGGATTTGCAAACATCGAAGTCTGCGCCGTGATCCAAGTGCAGTGCAATGGGGATATCCGTCGTTGCAACGGCCGCATCTACCAAATGTTTAAGATAGACGGGGTTTGCGTATTTTCTTGCGCCTGCGGAAACTTGCAAAATGACGGGTGAACGGCATTCGTTTGCTGCATCTACAATTGCTTGAATCATTTCCATATTGTTCACGTTGAATGCGCCGATAGCGTATCCTTCGCGGTAGGCTTTTTCAAACATTTCTTTTGTTGTTACGAGTGGCATGTGTTGTTACCTCCGTGATAAATAATTTTTATGCAGCACCAAACTTAAATTTATATTTTTTGACGGTTCTTTTGTTGTCAAACGTTTTGTGCTGTGTTATAATAACAAAGGTATTTTAGCACATTACTTCATTTTAGTAAAGAGGTATTTGTGCCACCAATAAGAAAATTTTTTGGAGGTAACTCACAATGGCAAACAAAACTGTAAGAGTTGCAATCAACGGATTCGGCCGTATCGGTCGTCTTGCTTTCCGTCAAATGTTCGGCGCAAAAGGTTACAAAATCGTTGCAATCAACGACTTGACAAGCCCCAAAATGCTTGCTCACCTTTTGAAGTACGACACAGCTCAAGGCAACTACGTAGCATTGGGACACACCGTTTCCCACAAAGATCCCGTTTTGGCAGAAGACGGCAAAACCGTTGTTACGCCCGGTGCAATCATCGTTGACGGAACGGAAATCACCATCTATGCAGAACCCAAAGCTGCTAACCTTCCTTGGAAGAAATTGAAAGTAGACGTTGTTTTGGAATGCACAGGATTCTACTGCTCTAAGGAAAAGAGCCAAGCTCACATCACAGCCGGCGCAAAGAAAGTCGTTATTTCCGCACCTGCAGGAAAAGACCTTCCCACAGTTGTTTATGGCGTTAACGAAGACGTTTTGACGGCTGAAGACAACATCATTTCCGCAGCAAGCTGCACAACAAACTGCCTTGCTCCCATGGCAAAAGCTTTGAACGACTATGCTCCTATCCAAAGCGGCATCATGACAACGGTTCACGCCTACACCGGTGACCAAATGGTTTTGGACGGACCTCACCGCAAGGGTGACCTTCGCCGTGCACGCGCAGCTGCTCAAAACATCGTTCCCAACACAACGGGCGCAGCAAAAGCTATCGGCCTTGTTATCCCTGCTTTGAACGGCAAACTTATCGGTTCCGCACAACGCGTTCCCGTTTGCACCGGCAGCACCACAATTTTGGTTGCAGTTGTAAAAGGACACGACGTAACGGTTGACGGCATCAATGCTTACATGAAGTCTGTTGCTAACGAATCCTTCGGCTACAACGAAGATATGATCGTTTCTTCCGACATCATCGGTATGCGTTACGGCAGCTTGTTCGATGCAACGCAAACAATGGTTGCAAAGATCGACGACGACACCTATCAAGTGCAAGTTGTTTCTTGGTACGACAACGAAAACAGCTACACCAGCCAAATGGTTCG
>CAZRBI010000092.1:0-2185 GCA_964598315.1 uncultured Oscillospiraceae bacterium | reverse complement strand
AAATGAAACTTACTTTTAGCCGTTTGCAAGACGTGAACGTGCATTTTGTGGAAAGCGAAGGTGTAACTCGCAATGTGACCGTGGCAAAAACGGCTCACGGTTACAAATTTTTGACTACGGTGCAAAATAACACCGACAAAACGGTAAAGCTGGATGAACTCTTAACGGAAATCAAGGGTATAACTTTCGGACTTAATTCTCGCGATGATTATTTTTATGCAAACGAAAACGCAAGAATTTTTTGTACGCTAACAATTCCCGTCGATTACGACAGGGTAAACGACGATGCCGAAATAAACAAAACTTACGGTTTTTCGCTGAACAAAAAATGGGCTGACCCCGGAGTTGTTTGCAGCAGAATATGTTCTTCTCCCTATCAGCCGCTTCACGCCGTTTTGGTGAGCAACTACTCTTCAGCAGTCGGTTTGAGTGTCGGTAGTTTGTGTGAAGACGTTTTCACGCATAATTTCGAAGTTTCTCACGATAGCGACGGAACGGTTATTTTGAAAGTTTTCTCTTCCTTCAAAGATATTGCGTACAGAGAATTTGCCGCAGGCGAAATTATCAAGGACGAATTCTACGTGGGTGAGGAACTTGAAGCCGACGATATCAACAACGCTTTGAGCGGCTACGTTGCGGAGCTTTACAATGTTTTGCAAAATAACGAGGGCGCAACCGAAACAAACAGACACACAATGGTGTGGGACAGTTGGAACGACGGCATATATCGCAACATATCCGAAGAAATGCTGTTGAACGAGGCCAAAGCTGTCAAAAAGTATTTCCCCAACGTCGAATGGTTTCAAGTAGACGACGGATATTCTTCCTATTGCGAAGAAGACGTCGATTTGGACGCTCACGGACTGGGAGTTCCTTACGAAGGGGAAGAAGGCGTGGACAAAGTTAAATTCCCTCTTGGCCTAAAACACTATACCGACGAAGTGAAAAAAATGGGATTGAAACCGGCCATATGGATTGGCGGCCTGTGCCCCAAAAAAGCAAAAATCTACCGTGAACGTCCCGAGTGGTTCATCGATTATTCCTACAGGCTAACCAACACCGAGCCGTTGGATATCAGTTTGAAAGAGGCCAGAAACTACGTGTCCTATGCTTTGGAAAAATTCATATCGGAATACGGTTTCGAAGGCATAAAGCACGATTTTTGGAGCTACGCTTTTGAGGACAGACACGATATTTTGAAAAACAAAAACAAATCCGGCTACGAATGGCGCGAGTGGTTGTTCGAGGAATTCCGCAAGCGTTTGCCCGAATACGGCTATGTGGAAACTGGTTGCGATATCAGCATGGGCGATCCGTTCATCGGCAAAAGTTTCAACAACTACCGTTTTGGGTTGGACGTTGGCGCAGGCAAATGGGATAATATCAAAACGGTTTTGTTTTGGGCGGTGGCTATTCTTTCGGAGCACACCGGCGGATTGTTTATTCCCAACAGCGATTCGGTAGGTTTGCTTCCGGGACTTAACGACGACGATTTCCAATTCGTGGTCAATTTCCAAGTGATAACACGTACCCTTGTGGAAATATCCGGTAGATTCTCTCAAATAAGCGAAGATAACAAACGACTCAAAGTGTTGCAAAAGGCAACCGAATATTTGAACAACGGCGAGCGTGTGTATTTTGCCAACTACGACTATCGAAAATTCGGCGAAGTGCTGCCGGAAATTATCTACATAAAGTCGTTTTTCGATAGCCCCAACCTCTCCAATGAAGAAAACATTCGCACTGTTGGAATTTTCAACAGTCAGGAGACTGAAAAGGAAATTTCGTTCAAAATTGAAAACCTTGATTTGGACGGCGGCGAATACGTTTTCGAGGACGTTTGGAACGGAACTAAAACCAAGGGAATGGAATACAAAATGACGCTAAAACCTCACGGTAGTGCACTTCTTAAAGTTTACAAATGCTAATTGACGGCGGTTGCAACGTGCTTACTTATGTGAGCGGCTAGCTAAACGCATCTGTCAATTTGCCGAGTTTTTGCAAAAAAATGATTGTAGTGGTGTTGTGGCACCGTTGCATTCACGTTGCGCATAAAGCGCGGCGTAGCCAAAGAAAAAGGAACGACATTTTGCCGTTCCTTTTCTTTTGCGCCCCAAAGCAAGCCGCCGTTTGGTGGAGTGGTGATGTTAGCGGTCGCACACTTTTAATATTGTTTTCTATTGCT
>CAZRBI010000091.1:0-2212 GCA_964598315.1 uncultured Oscillospiraceae bacterium | reverse complement strand
GGCAGTGCGCCTTGCCGATTCAAAAAATGATCATATAATAATCTATTATATGAACGTTTCTGTATCAATTATATGCCTGTCCAACCCGTTTGTCAATAATTTTCTGAATTTAATGTTCAAATTTTTCACTATTTTGCCGTATTTTCCATGACTTTTGCCGAAATATCTATGGATTTTGTCGAATTTTTGTCTTTTTGCTCTTTTGCTTTTACTGTGTTTTCAAAAAAGTGTTCATATAATAGATTATTATATGATCATTTTTTCCTACATAAAAACAACACGATGTGTTTGCTCGAAACAACAAAACGTAGGGCTGAAAGACATTCGCAAAATGTTTGTGTTTTGAAAAAAATCAACCGAATGTCCGGTGCTTGCTTGGAAGTCGATGTCAACTATTGTTTGCTGTTCCGCTAGCAATTGCGCCTGTTTAGATGTTTGCAGCGATATGCAAAAGTTGAGTTTTGCAACCATTGCAAGAGAATTGTTTTAACGGGTAACTGATGCATTACGAAAACACTTTCGGCACAAAAACCGCAAACAGTCGCCCTTGTTCCCATACTTCAAAACGGAACACTCAAAAACGGCGCAAAGTGGCGCGTTAAAAGTTGTCTTGGTGTAGCTACACCCTTGTGCTTGTTCAAAAGTCGATGCCACAATTGTGAGCCATTCGTAAGTAACAGAACCTCGCACAAATTGCAATTTTGTGCAACAACAAATCTGAATATTAAAAAACGGGTAGAACCGTTTTGTAATATAAAAAACAAAAAGGAGAAAAAATTATGAACACAGTCAAAACAAAAGTGCTTGTGTCGGCAATCTTGTCTATCGTACTTTGCGTTAGCCTTATTGCCGGAGCAACGTTTGCTTTGTTCACATCTGAAAGCAATGTCAACATTGCAGTCACTTCGGGCAAGGTGGATGTTGTTGCAAGCGTAGACGCAGATTCTGTTTACACAAAGCAACTTTACGATGTTGAATACACAAAGGGTGCTACACACACATTTGCGAAATCTGTCACATTCGAAAACGGTGGAGTGCAAATCAACAACATCGCTCCCGGTGACGGCGTCAAATTCAACATCGAAGTTAAAAACAAAAGCACAATTGCAGTGAAGTACCAAACATTGCTCACATTCGACGACGAAGACGGTTTGCTTGATGGCTTGAAAGTTGAAATCAACGGAGAAACCAACAAGGGCAAAAACATACTTTCCGATTGGCAACTTCTTGAAGTTGGATCTGAACCTGCAAAAGTATCCGTTTCAATCGAACTTGAAGATAATGATGACGGCAACAACGCATACCAAGGCAAGTCTGTTACCATTTCCTACAGAGTGGAAGCAGTTCAAGGCAATGCAAAAACAGAAGATCCGGATTCCAACGCAGTTTATATTTACACGGCAAAGGATTTGGTAGCTCTTCAATCCGAGTCCTATGTTTCCAAAGTCGTATTCATGAACGACATCGACATGACCGGTAAAGACTGGAAAGGATTGTTGGGTGGCACGGCCGGCCTTAACTTCGCAGGAGGCGGCATCACCATTATCGGTAACAGTAAGAAAATTTCAAACCTTTCTGCACCTCTTGTTGCCGAAACTACTTATGATGTAACTATCGAAGGTTTGACGATTGCTGATTCCACAATGAACGCAACTGTTTCAAATGAAGGTTTTGGTGCATTCGTTCAGTATGTAGATTCTTGCGATGTGACTTTGAACAATTGTCACCTTGTCAATTCTAAATTGAACACAGAAGCAGATACTCGCGTTGGCGGACTTGTCGGTGTTGTTTACGGAAACGCAAAAATCACCAACTGCAGTGTTGAAAACTGCGAATTTTCTGCAAAAGGTTCCGTTGGCGGACTTGTTGCCCAAGTTGGCAACAGTGCAGGATGTACTGCTGAAATCAGCAATTGTTCTGTTTCCGCCACAAAGCTCTCTTCTAGCGATGACGGTGACTGGCGTGTAGGTGCAATAATTGGCTCTGTCAATTTGCCCACAACTATCACCGAATGCACGTCTACTGACAACACAATTGTTCAAACCGGCAAGGTCGCTCCTGACCACGAATTGTGGGGCAGAATTGTTGACGTTACAAGACAACCGACTTGGCTTGAAATTGACGGCACGGTTTATTGTTTCGCAAAGTACTTGCAAGGCATTTTGACAGCAAGCAGCAGTGTAGAACTTGAAAAAGACTACGTTGTTCTTGA
>CAZRBI010000090.1:0-2255 GCA_964598315.1 uncultured Oscillospiraceae bacterium | reverse complement strand
GGTGGATGAGGTGGGCTATGCACTATGTTAGCACCCAACAATATTAGGTCATATTCTCGCCTGAAGACAAAAATCTTGCGATCAATCCGTCCGTGACG
Source organism: uncultured Oscillospiraceae bacterium (assembly GCA_964598315.1). GTDB lineage: Bacteria > Bacillota > Clostridia > Christensenellales > CAG-314 > Fimimonas. The sequence continues at coordinate 2,157 of CAZRBI010000090.1, read as the reverse complement.
TAGGGCGTGCTACCTCGCCTGCGGCGAGCTGCTGCTCCCGCCGGAAGACAAAAATCTCGCATTCTATCCGGCTACACCGTAGGGGCGAACTGCGTTCGCCCGCAACGATGATTGTGTCGGGCGACCACAGGTCGCCCCTACCGGGAGAGGTGCGAACATGGTTCGTAGCCGCAGGAAAAATGCGACGATCGGCGACACGACACCGGCGCCCGGATACTAAAAAATCAAATCATTTTTTCATTGAGACAGCGTGAAAGTGCAATGAATCCCAATCGGGAAGACCACATGTTTCACGCAGAAATTCGCCTTAAAAACGGGCACGGGCCGCTTTTGTCGCAAGCGACACAGGCGAATTTCATTAAACATTAAATAACATTAATACTATTTGATTTATTATTTGATTTGTGCCGCCGCAGTGGCGGCGGAATGGAGATTATTATGAAGATAGTTTTTAATCGTCAGGAAATGATCGGATGTGTCAATCCGATAATGTGTGCGGCGGCGAGCAGCCGTTCGTCGATCGCGGCGGTCGAGGGCATTCTGTTTGAGGCAGAGGCTCCGTCCAAGGTGACGATGACCACCTACGACCTTGAAAAGGGCGTGAGAACGACGGTGGAGGCGAACGTCCTTGAGGGCGGCAAATGCGTTATCAACGCGCAGAAGTTTTTCCAATCGATCAAGGTCATGAACGGCGACGAGATAACGCTTTCGGTGAACGATCGCCTTGCGGTCACGCTGACCAGCGGCAGATCCACCTATCGCATGTCCGCTCTGCCGGCAGAGGACTTTCCCGCGCTTCCGGCTTTGCGCACCGAGCTGGGCTTTACGGTGAACTCCAAGCTTTTGCGCGGAATGATCGCCAAGGTGAGCTATGCCATGGGCACGAACGATCAACGTGCGGTGCTCAACGGTACCTATTTCAAGATCGCCGACGGCAGGCTCCTTTGCGTTGCATGCGATGCTTTCAGGCTGGCAAAATGCGAGAGAGAGGTCAAATTCGGACGCATCAACGACGATGAGGGAGATGTCCACTTTGCCTACGTCGTGCCGGCGAAGACGATAAACGAGCTTTGCCGCATGCTGCCCGACGACGAGGAGACCGAGGTCGCCGTGTATATGGGCAGAAAGCATATGGTCTATGTCATAGAAGGGCTGACCTTCTTCACCCGACTCATCGAGGGTGAGTATATCGATTACGAGCGCATAATCATAACCAATCATCGCATTCGCGTCACCTGCGGACGCGACGAACTGCTGATGGCTCTTGAAAAGGCTGCCATAGTCACCGAAGAGAAGATCGTCGGCGCGGGACGCACGCACGTCAAGCTTCAGCTTGAGGGCGGGCTTTTGAAGATAACGGCGGATTCCTCGCTGGGCAGCAGCTATGACGAGCTGCCGGTCGAGCACGACGGAGAGGATATTTTGATCGCCTTCAATAACAGATATCTCATCGATTCGCTGCGCTCCTGCGATTCGGATGAGGTCGAGCTTCAGCTCTCCACTCCGCTTACAAGCGTCAATATCCTGCCGCTTCGCTCGGAGGAGGATCAGGCTGCCAACGGAAACGAGGAGGACGTCTTCTTCCTTCTTCCCGTCAGAATGAAAACTTAATTTTTAAACTCGGGTGGCGTTTTTGCGATATCTGATCTTCATACCCCGACCGTGAAGAATTTCGATATCATATCTACCATACCAATATAACAAGCACGGAACATTTAGAGCTGTGCCGGTGACGAATTTCGATATCATATCTGCCACAGCCATTTAGAGAGCACGGAATATTTAGAGCTATGTCGGGGAAAAACTTCGTTATCATATCTGCTATAGCCGGTTAGAGAGCACGGAACATTATCAACTATCAAATCTTGATATCTATACGGCCACGCACTATGTTCACCCCAACCCTGTAGGGCGGGGGCTCGCTCCCGCCGGAAAGATAAAAAACTTGCAATCAACACGGCTACACCGTAGGGGCGAACTGCGTTCGCCCGTCGAGAAACGGTGTTGCGGGCGACCACAGGTCGCCCCTACCGGGTTGGTGCGAACATAATGCGTAGCCGCAAGAAAAAATCTTGCGATCTCCATGTCTGTAGGTGAGGTTCCGACTCTTGCCAAGCCTTCCCCAGTGGGGGAAGGGGGACCGCGTAGCGGTGGATG
>CAZRBI010000089.1:0-2367 GCA_964598315.1 uncultured Oscillospiraceae bacterium | reverse complement strand
AGGAAGAACGCATGGATTTCCATTTGAAGACCATTCCAGTTTTGTATTCATTCTTTCCCCTCATACCAAGATATCGTTCGACAATAGCTAACTCAGCTTCACGAGCTGGAAATGTGCAGCGAAAAAAGTGGTCTACATAATTGAAAAGATAGATAAAGTTATTGAGAAGCGTAGGATAATCCTGATTATCCTGAATCCATTCGCGACTATACGAAAAGCAATAGATATGTTCCTTCTCACTCTCATGGCACTCAACAGAACCATCGGGAATGGATTTAAAAGAAATCTCCATCCCATAAGAGACACCGACGTTATTAGATGTATTTTCACCTCGCAGAAGCTCTCTCTTTTTTCTTGCTTTCAGTTTTAGCCTGTCAGAAACGGGAAATTTACTCGAGTTCTGAGCTTGTTCCAGTAACTGAAGGTAGTTAGGATTGGGATTATTAGAATCGACGTAATCAATCAGAACGTCGTTGCGCATCTTCTGCGTAAATTCCACAGGGAAGTAATACTGTTTTGACGCATTTTTACAATCTTCAAGAAAACATGCAATGAGCCATTCGGCAGTATGGCTATTGCGAAGTAAGTGCTCGGCAATGGATTGCCCAAACTTTAGAGTAAGAGACTTTTGCTGAAGGACACACCGTAGTGCGTTCGGATGATTGGTTAGGATGATATTGAAGCATTCGGCGCTAATCCTCGGATGTACTTTGCAATAGCATACCAGCTGCCAAAAATCGTCGATATAGCTATGCTCAACGGATGCGTATAGTGTTTCAAAATTAATATCAGAAATGGTGCTGCAAAATCTACCAAGAAGTCCAGATATCTTCTGGCACTTAGCTTTATAGACAGCATAGGTGCATTCATCCCATTGTTTCAAACGGATGTTGCAGTCAAAAAGCTTTTTGATATTATAGAATTCAATTACCCGATTGATCTCCGTCACGTTAGGAGATCCGTCCCAGTCGTCAAGAATAGACCCCGCCTTTTTCAATTGCCATCCTGTGGCCATATTGTGCTCTCCATAATATTTAACTCTGGTTTCGCTCATTTCATGCTCCTTTACGACATGGTAGTATTCTTTCTTAATAACACGTTTCACCGACCTGATTTCGTGCTTGTAGCAGCCCAGACCGAAACGACATTTTCTTCTATAGGTTGCGGGTTCCTTCCCACATGGTGGCATTTTTAAGCTTGAGGTTATTGTATCATATGTTGAACAAAATTGCGAGGACAAATACAGCATGGCACTCGTACATTCGGCTTTTTTCCTTGCCGCCTATTGACGGAGGTGAGGGGTGTGAGTATAATCATGGTCGGAAGGATGGTTTTGGTCAGAAAAGTGGAGGGGATTCGGCGAACTGCATCTCTGGTGCTGGGGACGTTGGTGCGTGCAAAGAAATGTTTGAGTAAATCGTAAGCTGCCGAATGGCGGCTTTTCAAAGGGCTATGAGTTAGAGATGACTAACTGTAGCAAGGTGGTCGCTTTATGGGCAAAGACTATAAAGCATACAGGCGAAACAACTGAGAAAGGAAGGCAATGGATATGAGGATTTTGGTATTTGGCGCAGGGGTTCTGGGGTGCAATCTGGCAAATGACCTTTTTCGAGCGGGAAAGGATGTCACCCTGCTGGCACGAGGCCAATGGGGAAAAAGGATTCAGGAGAACGGCCTGTGCATCAAAAGCATCTTCTCCCCGTGGGCAAGGGTCAGCCAAATCCCCATGGTAACGGAGCTGAAGCCGGAGGATGAGTACGATGTGATTTTCGTGGTGGTGCGGTATACGCAGATTGAATCGGTGCTTCCCACGCTGGAGGCAAGCCGTGCAAAGAACATCGTTTTCGTGGGCAACAATGTGCGCACAGTGGAGATTGCCGCACGCCTGCCGGAGAAAAATGTGCTGTTCGCCTTCTCCCTTTCGGCAGGGCACCGGGAAGCTGACCGGGTGGTGTCCATGGATTTGAAGAAGATCACCATTGGGCAGCTCAGAGGTGCGCCCTCTAACAAAACACTGATTGACGAGATTTTCGTCAGAACGAAGATTAAAGTAGTTTACGAGCCCAACATGGGGGACTATCTTCTCTGCCATGCGGCCTTTGTGCTTCCGGCGGCATTCGCCTGTTACAAAACCGACGGCAATCTGAAAAAGCTCAAGGGTAATACCGATTATCTGAATCGGCTCATCGATGCCAACATTGAGGGCTACCGTGCCATTCGAGATGCGGGACACGAGATTCTCCCCAAAGCGGACACGGATTTTGAGGGCGATGCCTATCGCAAGACCTGTCTGCGCTTTTACAAACTCATGTGTGCTACTCCCCTCGGCAAAATCTGCGCCTCCGACCATGCCATGAATGCGGTGGA
>CAZRBI010000088.1:0-2444 GCA_964598315.1 uncultured Oscillospiraceae bacterium | reverse complement strand
AGATTGCCAAGCCTGCGGATATTATCCGTGATCCGTATGTGTTTGAGTTTCTCGGCATTCCGGAGGATAAGCCTTTTCTTGAAAGTGATCTTGAAAAGGCACTTGTTGAGCAAATCGAAAAGTTCTTGCTTGAGTTGGGGCGTGGTTTCATGTTCGTTGGTACACAGCAGCGTGTAACTTTTGCAAACCACCACTATTATGTGGATATGGTATTCTATAACAAGATCCTGCGTTCCTATGTGCTGATTGAGCTGAAAACCACAAAGCTCATGCCGGAGGCCGTTGGTCAGCTCAATATGTATTTGAACTACTATGCAAATGAAGTCAATGACGAGGACGACAATCCGCCCATCGGTATTATCCTCTGCACGGACAAAGGCAATTTTGATGTGCAGTATGCCCTTGGTGGCTTGTCTAACCAGATTTTTGCATCTAAGTATGTTTTGTATATGCCTGATAAGGAACAGTTGATTCGCCAGGTGGAGGCCGTTTTGGAAAAGTGGCATAAGGAAGAAAAATGAATACTGCAAAAAGGAGACCATGATATATGAGTTATAGCGATAGAGTAAATTTCTATAAAGAGTGTGAAAGTCTAAGAGGTAATCCATTGCTTGTATATGTCACTTCAATAAGACCTAATATTTCATCTCAGATGTCGACAGACGCTATTCCGAGCTTAATAGAACAAATAGAAAAAATACCCACTGAAGCCGAGAATATTGATTTATTAATAATAAGTAATGGCGGAGATCCGATAACTTCTTTGCGCATAATTAGTATTTTGCGTGAAAGATTCAAGAAAATATCTGTTCTAATTCCATATGTCGCTTATAGTGCTGCAACAGTTTTATCTTTAGGTGCAGACGAAATTATTATGCATCCATATTCTAATTTAGGACCTGTGGATCCTCAATTAACAATCTCAAGACAAAATGAAATTGGACAACCATCTCAACTCAACTTCAGTTCTGAAGATATTAGGAATTATATTGAGTTTATTAAGAATGATGTTGGAATAACGGATCAAACTCACCTAACAACTGCATTCAATTCTTTATCTAAGGAAGTTGGGCCACTTCCAATAGGATCCGCTAAAAGGAGTCAACAGCTTTCGTTATCTTTGAGCGAGAAAATGCTTGAAACACATATGGATGATAAAAGCAAGGCTAATTCAATTGCAAGATTATTAAATAGCTCATATTATCATCATGGATACGCTGTTAGCCGAGCTGAAGCTAAAGAAATAGGACTAAATGTTATTTATCCCGAAAAAGCGCTAGAAGATTTACTTTGGAAAATTTGGCAAAGTTTCGATGATGAGATGCACTGTTCTTCCGAATTTAATCCCACAACTGAGATTATGAATGACCCTATAGCAAAAGAACGAATAAGTAATATCCCCGTTGTATCTCTTCCGGCTAATACGCCGCCTGATATCGCACATAATATAATCATTAATGTAGCCCAACAGAATGCTCAAATCATGCAGCAAACGCCCATTGAAATCACACAGTTAATGGCATCTATTGAAAGCGCACACTGTGCATACGAAGTAAAGACTGTGTTGAGCATTGCGTATTGGAGGGAAGCAAATATGCAGCTTTCTTTCAATGTTATTGGATATTCTAACGGATGGGAGAAAATATAATATTATGTATGTGAAAGCGCAATTGAATTCAAGCACCCATATTCCTTTATGTGTGTCCTACGAATACAGTAGCATTAATGTATCAAATAACAATTATACAATTCGTCACATTCCTAATTATTACTTGAATGTAAAAAAGGAAATGTCAGACAGGAAAGTTCAAGAAAATCAAAAAGGAACAGAATAATTTCATAAAGGCACTTGACCGGCTGTGAGCTACAAAAGTGACTTGTTCAGTCTAATAATTGGCAAATGTAAAGAGAGGTTTATATTATGGCAATTAATTTCAATAGTAATTCCGCATGGAATTTGAAACCGATTAGCATCGACAGTGTCAGAAATGAAGTCCTTGGAATACTAATAAACGGCGAAGAAGTTGAAATGGCATTTCAAACGGTTCGCGATCAATTAATTTTCACGAACAAGCGAATCATTGCGGTCGATGTACAGGGAATTACCGGGAAACGGAAATCGTTCAGCACAATGCCATATTCTAAAATTCAATATTTCTCCATACAAACTCCGGGTTTTGCAGAAATGATACCGGATTCCGAATTGTTCATCATGTTTTCCAATACATTTACTGCTAAATTTGAATTCAAAGGGAATGTTGATATAGGAAAAATTGGCCGCATGATTTCTGAATTTGTCTTATAACACACAATAACACTCGCCTTCCCTTTGCACTCGTCACGGCGTTTATCAACGCTGATAAGATTTTGATAATCATCCGCAGTACAGCTAAGATAATATGGGCAACCAAAACAATCAGAATAGCAGGTGCGATATTTCATAA
>CAZRBI010000087.1:0-2501 GCA_964598315.1 uncultured Oscillospiraceae bacterium | reverse complement strand
CCGCGGCGCGACTATATTTTCGAGTGGGCAATGAAAAATCCCATCTCCGCAACCAAAAGCAAAGGACGCCAATCGGCGCCCTTTGCTTTTTTGCGGGGATTTGAACCGAATGACCTCCGGAGGAGGTCATGGGCTTGGCGTCCGAGCGCTCGCAGTGCGAGAAAAAGCGAGGACGCCAAGGGAGAAAATAAGGAGCAGCGCAAGCAGTCCGCGACTGCGCCGCGGCGCGACTATATTTTCGACGGGGCGTCAAGCGCGACCGCCGCCGGTGGCGGAGGGAGGGAGCGTGAGACGGGAGAAAATAAGGAGCAGCGCAAGCAGTCCGCGACTGCGCCGCGGCGCGACTATATTTTCGACAGGATAATGAAAAATCCCATCTCCGCAACCAAAAGCAAAGGACGCCAATCGGCGCCCTTTGCTTTTGTGTTGTCTTGACGAAATAGATGCCATTACTTTTTGTCGTTATCGCGGCTATGCCAATATTCATCGTTGTTGGGATTGCATTGATTGGCATGGTTGTCATTGTTGGATTGATATGCGGAATTGTTCGGATTGTTTTGGTTTGCATAATGATCCAACTGCGATTGCGAGTGAGTATGTCCGGATACTCCGTGACCTTTTCCCATGGATAAGCCCTCCTTTCAGATTGTTTGATAGACCTGATTGACCGCCTCCACATAAACCACAAATGATGGATGATCTCTATCTCCGCGACGGAGGTAAAGATTTTTTAGTTCATGATATTTATCTCTAACATCATTCCAATATCCGAGTTTTTTCAACTTATCAGCCTTTGTTCTCACATTCTTGGAAGACGGAACTTCACACCAACTAAATGTACCAGTCCGTTTATTGTGAATTAAGCGGCAAAGATTTCCTTGGTTGTTCCTTCCCAAGATAGCAATATCGAATTTAAATTCAACGGTCGGAGTGTGATTGAGATAAAGATGCGAGGAAATAACGGAGGTGGAATCGTGTCCGTCGGAGAACCAAGTTTTACCTACTATATTGTTCAATGAGGAAATCACCGTATTTTTGAGTATGCCCAAATTGCTCCAAAACTTTTCGGGCATACTGATAATTACGAGATTGTAATCCAAGTCGAAAGGACCGGAACCATCTCGCATTACCATGTTTCTCGCACCGCTTCCCACCAAAACAAACTGTGTGTTTATTTCATATTTCTCTAAAAGCAGATCTCTTAAATCTGTGAGAATTTTCGAGCAGTAACTGCGATACGGCTTAATTTCAGAGTCATTAACAAATTCGTACATAGTCTTTTCTCCTATCTTTTCCCCAAGCCGCCCATCTAACTGTGCACCGTTAAATCATTACATTATACTCTTTTTTCAGAATTTGTCAACAGGTTTTGAAAAAGTTTTTGAATTTTCTCAAAAATAAGGGCACCTCTAATAATTTAGAAAACAATTTTTATTGTATTCTCGTTAATTGCTTGATAGTCAAACGCAATATAACGCACCGTTGAAATATAGTAGTTATCTCCTTCCGTCATCGGCTCGTGGAATGCTATAAGTTTAACAACAAAGCTGCCCGTTTCATCCGCAAAAAATTCTGACGGAACAGTAATTTTTTCACTATGATTATAGACGATTCCTTTACGATAGCTCATTGTAAAACCGTATTCATCAGAAAAGGCTTCTTCCTCGGATATTTTCCTCACAAAATAATGTCCGTCTATCATCTTATAATTCGATATTTCCGTACCGTTTACAACATCAAGACTATAATCCGCATCACAAATATACAATCCAAAGAAAATTGTCTCATTTCCTTCTTTTTGATAACCGGATTTCGGATCTGTATTATACTTTTTGTCAGATCCAATATCGTGTACACCGTAATACAGATCAAATGTAACATCATTTTTAGAGAAAGTATTGGTATCAGACTTTGCACCAAACATGATTTCGTTGGGCGTCAAAGTGTAGTTAAAGCCTTTTTCAAACTCGGATTTCTGTTCGCACCCCGTAACAAACAGAGTAAATATCGTTAAGATAAGTAACACCCGGCAAATACTTCTCGCTTTTTTTGCTACTGTAGGTTTCATAGTCACTACCTCCTTTTACTACTCTGAACATATTATAACGCACAAAAAGGGATTTGTCAAGAAAAATGTCGGTCTTAAACATGACAAAATTCGATTTTTCCGGATTTTGTATGTCAAATCGCATAGAAAACAAAAATCCGCCTCTGCTCACAAATATTGGATCGGAATGACCTTGTCAACACCTTGCCATGTTATGAGTTTATCATAAAGACAAACCACGCCGCCCGGTCCGCGCTTGATACCCGGAATGCGGTCCAACATCGAAAATGCCTGCACATCACGCTTTTGCGGGAATTTAGGTTGTGCCGTAGGCACAACATCATTTGCGTGGCACACGCAACATCATTTGACCGCAAGGTCAACATCGTTATTGCGCCGATCGGCGCCCTTTGCTTTTTTGCGGGGATTTGAACCGAATGACCTCCGGAGGAGG
>CAZRBI010000086.1:0-2514 GCA_964598315.1 uncultured Oscillospiraceae bacterium | reverse complement strand
TCAACTACTGGATTGTCGCCCTCGGCGGGGCGGTCGTCACCGACCCTCCGACCCTATCCGGAGCGGAGACCCCTCCCGAGGCCACGGTCGTTGCGAAGGGAGAGACCATGACCTTCCAGCTGGGGCAGGCCCTCTCCGACAACGGAGGCCTCCACCTTGTCATAGAGGCATCCCCAGGGCAGTCCAACGGCGTGACCAGCGCGTACTCCAAGGCCTCCGTCATCAAGACGGTCGAGGAGCCGTCGGCCACCGCCATCGACATCCGCTCCGAGTATGTGGCGAAGCACGGCGCCCCGAGCGCGGCCGCCCCGAAGATCTTCTTCCGCTACTACACCGTCAACGCCGCCACCGGCGAGAAGTCCGGCGTCATGCTCGCCGAAGCCGCCTGGGAAGCCGGAGCGTAAGGCATCAAGGACTGACTGATAGGTTTAGCTATCTGTCACTTCATTAACCGTAATTAGATTCAAATCAATTCGCCCTGACAACTAAAAAAATGTCAGGGCGTTTTAATTTGACTAAATATCTATGTTCTAAAAATAGAGACACAAGGAACTAATTGTTTTTCAGTAGATTAAGGGAATCTATATCAAAATCGGTTATGTCTAACCTTTTTTCAGCCGATTTTGATGAAGATGTGTATGGAATATAGAGTACAATCAGATAAGATGTGCTATAGACTGTTAGTCCTATAAGGACATTTTCGTCATGGTTGAGGAAAAAATAGTTGTCGTTCTGCATACCTGCAAACGCATAGCGCTCTTTAATATGCTTGGTAAGCATTGAAGTGTTGGATGTAGGAACAAGTACTGCAACATATTCGCATTTTCCTGATTTCATAGAAACGAGAATTAACTCCGCATATTTTGTTGGGTTTCGATATCCGTAATTTACCGAACCATCACTTGAATTGAAAGTCTCATAGTCATTTCCAAGAAGATTTGTCATCTCGGAGGTGCCTTGTCCTATAAGAGCGTCCACATCGGGATATAAAGAGTATTGATTAAGAACAACAACAGGGACTTTCACTGAGCCAATTGAGGAAGAAATTGTAATCATAGTCCCACCTACTTTATTTGCGGTCACAAGGCCTGTCTCATCTACTTTTGCATAAAAATCATCATCCGAAGTAAAAGTAGCATCATCAACATTTGTTGTCAGTTGTCTCGTTCCATCTGCATATAAAGCTATGCTATCTGGAGTAACTTCCAATTCCTTTCCATCCTCTTTAGAACAAGCTAAAATGAGGGATGATAGACCCAATAAAAGAAACACTCGATTTGCTTTCATATCATTGATTATTTAGTAGTAATAGCATCTGAAATCGGGTACAAAGATACCCCCCCCTATGAATTTTCCAAATTAATTTATAATTCATTTATTTTAAGGTATTTATGAAGATGTTAACTGTTTCATAATGCATGCAGATGATTACAAATCTCTATCACATAGCTTTACATATTCCTTTATCCCTCTTACATGGAGCTCTACGATGGCCGCCTTGCCTTCCTCTGATAGCAGGAAGTCGCAACTCTCTTTTGAGTCCATAAACCCGTTCTCGGTAAGCACGGCGGCGCAGGCTGTGTGCCGAAGAATGTAGAAGTTCTCCTCGATGTCGGGGTCTCCATCGGAGTAGTCAAAGCGCATTTTGTGACCGGAAAGGACATCCCGGGCGGCTTCGCAGAGACAGTCAGCAAGCCGGTCGCCCTCAGTATGACCAAGTGAAGTGTAGCAGCTCCAGCCTGAGACGTTGTGCCAGCGGTCGCCGTTTCCCGCTGCGTTGACGTGAATGGAAACGAGGCAGACATTTCTCCTGCCAATCTCCTTGCAGAAGCGATTGACTCTCCTGCAACGCTCTGATAGGGGAATATCTTCCTGCTCCGGGACAAGGAGCGAAGCGAAGTAATGTTCAGTTTGGAGAGCGGCCACGACACGGGCGGCGATTTCTCTGTTGTAGGCGTATTCCAGAATACGGCCGTCCGGAGAACGCTTGCCAGAAGTCTCGACCCCGTGGCCATTGTCGATAAGTATTCTCATAGTCTGTAACTTTGAGGTTACAGGTCGGCAATCCAAATATAGCGAAAATTGCCCGGAAGTGAAAAGTTTGCTAACTTCGCAGCCGAAGATGCCGCAACAAGCGGTTCTTTAAAATTGCTTGGGGTCGGGGCACGATGCGACATCGTCTCCGCCCCTTTTCTTTTTTATCATTCAGAAAACCTCAAAATGTAGGCACAATGTAGGCACATCTGAATACGCCAACCGCCTCCCAGATACCTGAAAGGCGGTTTTGAGTGGAGCATAGGAGAGTCGAACTCCTGACCTCTTGCATGCCATGCAAGCGCTCTACCAACTGAGCTAATACCCCGAAAGCGAATACAAAGGTACACAAATTTTTTGGATTAACAAGCGAGTTTGTGTTTTTATGTATTTTACTGATTCTTAGTCAGATAGCAAAAAGCGCCCCCTCCTTTTAGAGTAGGGCTATAATACTTAATATGTTAATTATTAATAACTTAC
>CAZRBI010000085.1:0-2515 GCA_964598315.1 uncultured Oscillospiraceae bacterium | reverse complement strand
CCCACCACCTACCTGGGCTATACCATGGGCTGGCAGGGGAAACAGCTCATCTCTGTCAACAATGGCACCAACAACATAACCTATACCTACAACGAGGACGGCCTGCGCCTGACCAAAACCGTCAACGGTACCACTACGAACTACTACTACAACGGCTCCGTCCTCATCTCCATGACTACTGGCTCTACCACCCAGCAGTTCCATTACGATGCCGCTGGCAATGCCATTGCCGTCACCTACAACGGCACGGAGTACTACTACATTAGGAACGCTCAGGGGGACATTGTCAAGCTCATCGATGCCAGCGGAAACGCAGTGGTAGAGTATACCTACGATAGCTGGGGCAAGCTCCTCTCCACCACCGGCTCTCTCTCCACCACCCTCGGCGATGACCAGCCCTTCCGCTACAGAGGCTACACCTACGATACCGAAACCTCCCTCTACTACCTTCAGACCCGCTACTACGACCCAACCACCTGCCGCTTCATCTCCTCTGACTTCGCCCTCTCCACTGGACAGGGTGTGCTGGGACATAACGCTTATGTCTATTGTGGGAATAACTCTGTTAATCGCATGGATGCATCTGGATGCTATTGGGAGGATGTTAAAGATTTTTTCACAAACGGATGGAATGCCGTAAAATCAGGAGCAAAAAATTTATTTGGAGCAGAGCGTTCCAATGTTATTTCCAAATCTATCTATAGAGATGAATCAAGTGCATATAATCCGATTTATTACAGCTATGAAATATCGGAGACGGTCGTCGTAAGTAAAGTGGGGGATTCATCAAAGTTATTATCCGTTTATAGCGAGCGAAACTTGACCGATATAGAAAGTTCTGAAATTGGTCTCAATGTTAACGTAGACTGCTTTACAGTTACGATAAAATCTGCATTTAATAACTTCGGTTTTTATTCAACTGTAAGCAATGGGGGTGTGTCAAGCTCATACGGGCTCCGTTTTAATCTATCCAAGCTCAGTGTTACTTTAGAACACGCTACAGCAGAACAAATTGAGAATGCTACTGTTTCGTCTAATACCAGCGTGGGTTTGAGCGTATGGCCACTTGCTGCATTAGGGTATACAATATATGGGCAGACGGTATCTATTCCTCTTAATCCTTTTAACTTCGGAGGATTCCCATATCCATGGGGGAATTTTGTGCCAAGTCCTGCGTACTAGAGGACGGCAGAAATCGTAAAGGAGCGTACCAGAATGATATACTACATGAAAAGAGTTCTTATTGTTGCTTTCTTGATGCTATCTGCTATGGGTATTGTAAAAAGAAAAATGGTTAAGATTAGGAAAAAAGCAGTGATATTTCTCCTGCCGTTTGCTGCATATGTAATGCTGTCTTATCTTCCCTTCGAGAATATTTACATGACATTTTCTTCACCCGAAGAGGCGTATGCATACACTAACCCTAAGCAGTTAGATGTAATTTGCAAGATAAATGGAACCGAAAGCACTTTGCTTGTTTCGAGGGAAGAAAGTGGAGACAACTATATTTTAGTTCCGAGAACGGATACAGGCTGGAAAATTGGAACTGGATTTGAAATAAACAATGTTGCAGAAAGAATACAAAATAAGACGCTGATTAAAATCATACAATACCGGGGTCACGGCGACTATTATGTGATTCTGTTTGATTTAAAAGACAGTATTCATACAATATCGGATCAGGTTGACTCGACCTTTTTTGAATTGCAAAAGGATACTTCCGCTTTGTCTACGAAAGTCTATATTTCACATATTGCGGATATCCAAACCGATTATTATGTAGAAATAAACGGCATTAAGTGTTTTGCTTTTAAATAGATAAGCGAGTCTCTACTTTCTTATATGCTTATATGCAAGTAGTGTATTTGGTCGAATGGTGATTAAGCTTGATTTCTGAGAATAAGTGTAGTAGCTTTTAAAAAGGAAAGCGGATAGGAGAAAACAATGAGCAAATTCAAACGAATCATTTCACTGTTGCTTGCCATAGTCTCCTTCTGCGTTCTTGAACTTGCTAGCCCTCTTGAAATCGTAGTGGAAGAGAAATTCATTGACAATGCTTTTCAGGGTACAGTATAATGAACATGAAAGGAGGCCTCCATTGATTGTACCTTGACAGTTCCATAGCGTCTATCCAACAAGTGGTTGCGTAGCAGTAGAAAGCAGTTCCATTACGATGCCGCTGGCAACGCCATCGCCGTCACTTACAACGGCACGGAGTACTACTATGTCCGCAACGCTCAGGGGGATATAGTCAAACTCATTGACTCCACCGGCGCAACCGTAGTCGAGTACACCTACGACAGCTGGGGCAAGCTCCTCTCCACCACTGGCTCCCTTGCCATCACTTTCGGTGCCGACCAGCCCTTCCGCTACCGTGGCTATACCTACGATGCCGAGACCCAGCTCTATTACCTCCAGACCCGCTACTACGACCCCACCACCTGCCGCTTTATCTCCTCCGACTTCGCCCTCTCCACCGGCCAGGGTGTCCTGGGTCACAACGCTTATGCGTATT
>CAZRBI010000084.1:0-2684 GCA_964598315.1 uncultured Oscillospiraceae bacterium | reverse complement strand
CCGTATTCAAAGAGGACAAAAAGAATTCAGGGTAAAGGGAGCAACGCAGCATGGCGAAACACAGCAAACACCAAAAAAGCGAAGGTTTTCTCCCTTCGCCTTACATATTAAAACATACATTGAAAGTTTTTTTGAAAAACTACAAAAAAAATAATTGACATATTCCATTCGGGGTGGTATTATACATAGGCAATCAGATATTCCTCAATAGCTCAGCGGCAGAGCATCCGGCTGTTAACCGGAGGGTCGTAGGTTCAAACCCTACTTGGGGAGCCAAGTGTGTCGGTTTATAAGTGAAGGCTTATAGACCGACATTTTTTATTATTGTGTTAAATGTTGAAAAAGTCCGAACAATATGCCGCAATCATGTAGAGACCATATCGAAATTGGGAAAAGTGTACGAAATACACAGGAGCGCTTATCGTTGCGAAAGATTGCAATCGTGCTTTATAATTTTATCGTGATATGGCTTGGCTCCGGTTGTTCCCAAACAACGATGGTATGGCCTTGACAAACCAATCCAACTGTCAACAATCACGCATAACCGCACTACCACAGATTTTATCCAAGCCCACTTTGATAACTTTGCGAAAAAACTACGCACATTTAGTATCATACACAAAATACTACATCTACTTCACCATCACAATCACCGACATGACGAATACTATGTTTGTGTTCCAAAAACACAGCTATTGATATTTCTGACTTTTGTACGTGAAAAAACTATTGCAAAAACGTCTAGTTAAGCCGTTTTTTTCGAAAACAAAGCAAAAATTGTTTGACAAACGTAGAAAATAGAGTAAAATGTCAGTATATTGATTAAAAAAGGAAGAAAAAATGTTGACGACACTCAAAATGATGATGCGAATGTTTAACTCACGAGCCAATACGCGTGGGCATTTTTTCGTTGTCCGTTAACAAATATTCACACGCATATTGAAGCTCGAAAGGTTCCACCGACGGTTCCATTCGAGTTTTTTTTATGAAAAAGCAAAAAAAACAAATACGAAAATGATTAAAATTGAAAATCTAACCAAAATTTACACCGATGGCGGCAATGAAATAACCGCACTTAAAAACATCAATCTGCAAATTGACGACGGAGACGTTTTTGGAATTATCGGACTTTCGGGGGCAGGCAAAAGCACTCTTGTGAGGTGCATAAATCTACTTGAACGGCCGACAAATGGACACGTTTATATTGACGACGAAGACTTGACAACTGCTTCCAATCAACGTTTAAGAGAAATTCGTCGCAAAGTTTCCATGATTTTTCAACAGTTCAATCTTCTGCAACAACGCAGTGTACTGAAAAACGTTGAACTTGTAGGGGAACTATACGGAGACACAGCTCGAAAAGAAAAAGCAATCCGTTTGCTGAATCTTGTCGGATTGGGAGACAAGTTGAATGCTTATCCGTCGCAACTTTCCGGTGGACAACAACAACGTGTTGCCATTGCCCGTGCATTGATGACTGATCCCGAAATTTTGCTGTGCGACGAAGCAACCTCGGCACTGGATCCGGAAACGACAGCATCCATATTGGAACTACTGAAAGAATTGAACAAGACACTTGGTCTCACCATCGTGGTGATATCTCACCAAATGTCGGTTATCGAATCGGTGTGCAACAAAGTTGCAATAATAGACAACTCGCAAATAGCAACTTGCGGAACGTTGCAAGAAGTTTTTCTTTCTCCCAAGAACGCAATTGCAAAAAAATTGATATATGCAGGGCGTGTCAACACGGGTATTAAAGGCGAAAAACTTATCAAATTGATGTTCGACGGAACTATCGACGAACCGGTAGTCACAAATATTATCCAAGAATGCCACATTCCGGTTTCGATATTCTACGCCGAAACAAAAATTATCGGAGACAAAACCTACGGTCAACTAATGTTTAGGTTGTCCCACTACGATCAAGATTTGGAAAAACTGTGCAACTACTTGCAGCAAAAAGGCGTAGCCTACGAGGAGGTGGATACAAATGACTTTTGCTGAAATTGCAACAATGCTTGGCGAAACGTTAATGATGACGGTCATTTCCACCTTGCTTGCCTACGTTTTGGGGTTACCCTGCGGCGTGTTGTTGCACATCACCTCGTCCAACGGACTTAAACCGTGCAAACCGCTGAATTTTGTTGTCGGGTTCATCGTGAATATTCTTCGTTCCATTCCGTGCCTTATCGTTATAGTCTTGTGCATTCCTTGGACAAGAGCCTGGTTCGGAACAGGCACCGGCGAGTGGTACACCATCATTATCCCCATGACGGTTTGTTCCTTCGGACTAGTTTCCCGAATGGTTGAACAGTCCCTATCTGAAGTGCCGGCAGGCGAAATCGAAGCCGTTAAATCGTTAGGGGCATCCAACTTGCAACTTGTCACAAAAGTTTTGCTTCCGGAAGCAAAAGTTTCTCTAGTAACAGGCATTGCAGTTGTTGCAGTAAATATTTTGGGATACACCTCGTTCGCCTACAATATCGGTGCAGGCGGACTTATTGCAGGAATTTATTCCTTCTACACACGAAACACCGGAAATTATCTTGCACAAATAATTTTTTGGGTAATGATTGTTCTTGTTGTAGCATTGGTACAAGCCATTCAAGAACTGGGGATGTTTATTGCAAGAAGATTGGATAAACGCAGAACTTTTAACAACCACAACAAAACCACTGCAA
>CAZRBI010000083.1:0-2771 GCA_964598315.1 uncultured Oscillospiraceae bacterium | reverse complement strand
GGGAGCTTTTTTGCTGTTGGTATCTTCATAGCCTCACTTCTTCCTCGCGTGATTGATGCCCCAAACTAAAAATACGACGGTCAGAACGATGACCGCTATCATAGCCCAGGCCAGCGGCGACGGGTCGCCGAACTGTATCAGGCCCGCGTCGGCGATGCTGAAATCCACGCGGAGACAGATGCCCAGCAACACGGCCAGAAGCCCGCACAGGCCCAGCAGGATGTAGACCACGCGGTTTTTCTCGCGGATGGACTTCTCCATCATCGCTATCTTCTCACGCTCGTAAGTAAGATCCTTTTCAAGCATCGCCTGTTCGTGCTCCGACAACTCCCGTCCAGGCGCTTCAATGCCGAAATATGCGTCGAGGGACACGCCCAGCACCTTGCAGATAGGCCCCGCCGTGTCTGCGTTCGGCTTTTTGGACGCGCTGGAAAAGAAGTTGTTGACGGTGGACAGCGGCACGCCGGATTCGTCGGCGATAGCCTGCGCGGTCATGCGGAGGCGGTCGCGCTGCTCCCGGCAAACGTCCTGAATGGACTGCATTGAGGGGTTCCCCTTTCATTTGCCCAACGCTTAACAGCAAATACCCATGTTTTTCCGGTATCTTAACAAGATATGGGCAGCAATTTGCGCACCTGCCCGCTTGCGCTGCCAAGCTGCCACCTGCTAAAGTATAACCATAGCAGATGAGCCTTTTTGGTTGGTTGGTTTATCTGCTCAAAGCCCCGCCGCCTGTTGCAGAGGACGGCGGGGCGCAAATAAAAAATTAAAAAATTTTAAAAAGTGTTGCACGAAAACGTGCAATTTTTGCCCCGAAAAAAGTGTTGTATAGAACGCTTGTTCGTACTACTTTAGGAGGATAAGAAATTGTATAACGTAATTGAAAAAGTAAACCCAGAGATTAAGAATGATATACAGAGTGCCTTAGAATCTGCCATATTAAGCTTGACACCGGATGAGCGTGTTGAATTGCTCAAATACATGAAAGATAAAAACTATATCCAATAAAAAGACATGGAATAGGTTTAATCTAAATCGTCGTCATCCATATCATTTGGATTTTCTGTGACATGCTTAATGGACTGGCTTTGACGGTACTGTTCCGCAAGCATGGTTCGCTTGAAGTCGGCGGTAGGTTCTAATTCCATAACCAGCTTTTCAAGTTCGTCAATGGAGATTCTGAAAAACTCTTTTCGAAGGTTGACCTTGTTAACGCGCTGTTCATTTAAAATTTTGTGGATTCTATTTTCAAGTTCAACGGCATCGTTGGAGAAAATAAAACTATGAACATCGAAGGGGAAGGGGACGCTAGCACTTCCAAGCTCATCAATTCGGTCTTGCGGGTCAGCGCGCCGTGTCATGCCAATTTTGAATACATCGTCGCCAAACGCGCCCAAGTTACTAATGACATAAACGTTGCCCGCTTTTCCGTTTTGAAGCGTAATGATTTGTTCCTTTTTTTCTTCGACCAACGCTTTTTGCGTCTGCAATTCTTTTAAGCGGGCTTCAAGCTGAGCGATTTTTTCCAAATCCTCCGTTGCGTGAAGTTGCTCTTGTACGGCGTCGATTTGACTGTTGAATTTTGCTTCTTCCTTTTCAACCTTTTTACGCTCAGCCTCCAATGCCTTGCGCTCTTCCGCTTCTTGCCGCATTTGCTCCCGAATAGCGCGTTGCTCTTCTTTTGCACGTTCTTTTTGGACGTAATACTCATACTCTATCCGTATTGCCTGTTCAAAAAGGTGTTCCATTTCCCCGATAAAATTACGCATAGTGGGGGCAATGCTCTGGTTGCCATCGGCAGCAATCAAATAGTACTTTTGCATTACATCTTTTAACTGCTTAATAGCTTTATCCAGATTCCCGAATTTTAAATTAAAAAGGATGTTTTGCAGTTCCGCTTTTAACGCAATCACGATCAGGGCATACATTGTTGCGTTAGCTTTCGTTGTATATCTACCCTTATATTTTTCGAGTACATCTTCTATACACTTTTCGTTTGCTCTGTAGCGCTTCCGCAAATCGCGCATACCCAAGCATTGTAATTCAAGTGTAACGGTGGGGGATAAAAGATTTTCTGCCTCAGAAAGAAGTCGTGCGATTTCACTAGGAGATACTGGATACTCCGACGCGGACAGGTCTATTGCATTTTGGATTGAAGAAAGTAATGTTTTAAATTTCAGGATTTTTTTATCTATGGATTGCGAACTCTTTAAAGCTTTTTCCTCTGCCTGCTGGGCGTTTATCATCCGGCCCTCTGCTTCGGATGCCTTTTCGCGATTGGCTTCTAACAGTTGCTCGGATTCGGCAATCTGCTGAGCCATATCCTTTTTTGCTTGCGCAATGCCTTCTTGCTGTGCGTCATCTCTAATTTTAGAATAGATAGCTTTGCGGTCCGATAACTTGTTTTCCAATTCTAAAAATTCTTTTTGTAATTCGTCCTTTTCCTTTTTGATGTTGTCTAATTCTTCATTTGCGCGAGAAATGGCAATGCAATTTTCGCACAAACCGTCATTTAGCTTGAGGAAAAGACCTTTTCTGCCGCATCGTGTGCACTTGCCCATAAAACCCTCCTCATTTTAATTATTGGGAAATCTGGAATTGCAAAATTAGTCTCCGGAGTTCCTTTTGCTCATTAAAAATTGGATATATTGCAAAACGTCTTCCTTTTGCGCTTGCGGTCCATTTCGCGCAAAATCTAATAGTGCTTGTGTAGTTTCGTCGTCATCGCTTAATTGAGCGGTGGCTTTTTTTATACCTTGATTGGCCTCTTG
>CAZRBI010000082.1:0-2857 GCA_964598315.1 uncultured Oscillospiraceae bacterium | reverse complement strand
TAAGGCTGACACCTATAAGGATGCCGCCAGCATCGACGAGGACTGCGAGGATGCCATTGAGCTGCTGTACGCCCTGGAGATCATGCAGGGCGACGACAACGGCACTTTCCGTCCCACTGCCAACATCACCCGCGGCGAGATCGCCAAGATGATCTATGTCATCCTGAACTACGGCGATACCAATGCCGACAACTACAAGGGCGCTACGATCTTTAGCGATGTCACCGGCCACTGGGCTGAAGGCTACATCAACTACTGCGGCGCCACCAAGCTGATTCAGGGCGATGGCACCGGCAAGTTCAACCCCAACGACAACGTCACCACCGCTGCCGTGGCCAAGATGCTGCTGACCGCTATCGGCTACTCTGCCGAGGGCCGCGGCTATGTGGGCGCCAACTGGGAAAAGAACGTTCTGTCTGACGCCGCTATCCTGGGCCTGCTGGACGGCTGCAAAGAGAACGTCAACGGCTACGCCACCCGTCAGTGGGTCGCCGTCATGTTCTACAACATGCTGAGCTGCTACACCTACACGACCATGGTTCCCAGCTTCTCCGGTCTGCTGATCTCCGGTGACTCCGTTGCTGAAACCGTCACCATGGGCAGCAAGTTCTACGGCCTGAAGACCTTCACCTCCACCGCTATCGCTACCTCCACCGCTTCCATCGACACTTATGAGTACGAAGTCAAAAACGAGGAAAAGGAGCAGGCGTTCGCTTCCGCTTCCGGCAAGGTTCTGTTCGCTAACGGTCTGGAGGTCAAGGGCACCGGTCTGGGCGCCATGGATCTGGGCCAGACCTACCGCGTGATCTACAAGGCCGGCACCAACAACGTTGCTTACTCCGTGCGTTCTCTGTATGAGACCGCCGAGGCCCGCGCTCTGGACATCGACGTGGAAGTCACCTACGGCACCTCTTCCAACAAGGCCAACAACAAGTACCTCTTCACCGTTGAGGATGTGGAGGCCAAGTTTGCCGCTGCCAACATCAACGTCCTGTACACCGGCACCACCGAGCGGGAGACTGTCGGCGCCACGACCATCAAGGTCACCGAGTTCTACGAGCTGGTCAACAAGCCCGCCGCTTCCAACGATACCTACAAGGTCATCCTGAACGACGACGGTCAGATCGAGTATATCATCGTCACCCAGTATGACTATGCTCAGGTCACCAAGGCTGCCACCCATAACCGCTACGGCGCTTATGTCAACGTTGGCGAGCTGAAGTTCAACAAGCAGTCCAACCTGTACATTAACGACTGCATCATCTGCAATGATGAGCTGGTCAAGGACGACATCGTGAAGTACACCTGGGATCTGGACGAGCATATGTATGCTATGGAAGTCCTGCCCACCGTCGAGGATGCTGAGTACAGCGCCATCGACAAGAAGGTTTCTCCCCGCATCTACACCGTTGGCGGCGAGGACTACTACGTTGCCGAAAAGAACATGACCGAGTCCGCTGACTGGTTCAACGACACCAAGAATCTGGACGAGGAAATCTGCCTGGTGGTTGACGGCGATCTGATCGTCTATCACTGGTTCTCTGACAGCGACTACGACAACATGGACGACATCAATGCCCAGCTGGCTCTGCTGATTGATGCCGACAGCCACTACTCCAACGGCACTATCCATGTGAACAACGCCATCGAGTACATGACCATCGACGGCGAGACTCACGTTGCTGTGTATCTGGATTACAGCGAGAGCAAGAAGGCAGCTTATGCCCACGCCGCTTCCTGGGAACAGGTTCAGGCGATCGGCCAGAGCAATAAGCTCGAAGGCCGTCTGTTCATCTTCCACGAGACCTCCAGCGGCGTCTGGCTGGAGATGCTGGATGCTGAGGATGTCAACGATCAGCTGTCCGCTTCCACCTCTCTGCTGAACCTGTACGAGGAGAAGGAAGACAAGACTCTGGATGCCACCGGCTCCGCTGTCAAGTTCGATGGCGACACCATGGCTTCTGACAACGCTTTCTTCTACGGTTATTTCAATAGCTCCAATAAGGTTGCCTTCGGTGTTATCACTCCCGCCGACTTCGGCGATGGTAAGGATACCGCCGCTTATGGCCAGCTGCTGAGCTTTGAGAAGTCTTCCTCCGGTCGTACCACCGTTCTGGGCGGCTACGTCGCAGCTAATCTGGAGTCTGACACCAACAGCAACTTCCTGTATATCACCGAGATCGGCCGCGAGACCTCCGAAGGCTGGCATCTGACCGTTCAGGTTCTGGGCGAGGATGACACTCAGGACATCGTTGTCGAGGGCGAGGAGTTCTACACCGACCTGCTGTACTCCTTCACCTACAAGACCATGGACAAAGAGTGGACTCTGGAGCTGGTTGCCGAAGACACCAACAAGGATCAGGATGGCGATGGTGATCTGTACAACGAGGGCTTCTGGGCTGACCGTCATGTCAAGTACTATGACGAGGAAGTCTATGAGATTTATCTGGGTGACTACACCAACGATAAGCTGAGCAAGGTTCTGGATGTCTCTGACAGCGATGTGGACTACATCGTGGTCACCACCATCGACTATGTCCGTGATGAGACTCAGTCTGACAGCTCTGACGCAGACTATCTGAACGATACCTACGCTGAGTACAACCGCGAGCTGGTCGTCGTCGATTACGAGGATCTGACTGCTGACGCTATCGAGCACGGCGCTGACACCGCTTCCTACAAGCAGTTCAGCTACTGGTTCTACAATGCCAAGGCTGACGTCCTGTACATCGTGGTCATCCGCGATATGACTCAGGCTCAGTAATGAGGCTTAAATCTCACGATTTAACTTCGCAGCGAACCAAATAAGATCGGCCCCCGGGGACATTCCCGGGGGCCGGTTTTTTGCGTTGCTGCT
>CAZRBI010000081.1:0-2935 GCA_964598315.1 uncultured Oscillospiraceae bacterium | reverse complement strand
AAAGCATTTTTTTGGGATTGTTGCAAGGTTTCACGGAGTTTTTGCCCGTTTCCAGCAGCGGACACTTGCTGCTTGCACAAAAACTGTTCGACGTGGAAGCAAACTTGTTTTTTGACGTGATGTTGCACCTCGGAACGCTTTTGGCCGTGGTGCTAGCCCTGCGCAAAAGCTTGTGGCAAACGTTGCGCCACCCGATAGCTGATAAAAAACTGCTGTTTTGGGTGATTGCAAGCATTCCCACATTTATCATTGCGCTTTTGGTGAAACTTTTCGTTTCCGAAACGCTTATGCAAAAGCTATTGCCGCTTGGCTTTGCCTTGACGATAGTTTTGATTGTACTTTCGGAAAAACTTGCAAAGCCCACGTTGCGTTTAAGCCAAACCAAGCCGCTACCTTCCGTTGTGACGGGCATTGCGCAGGGCATCGCCGTCTTTCCGGGGCTTTCACGCAGCGGCACGACGATATCCGTGATGAAATTTTTTGGCGTGAACGGTTCCGACGCCGCAGAATTTTCCTTTTTGCTTTCCATTCCCGTCATTTTGGCAAGTGCCGCCGTGGAAATTTTGCAAACGGTGAAACTCGGCGTTACCGTGCAATGGTCTGCCGTTGCAATAGGCGTGACGACGGCCTTTCTTTCCGGCTTAGTATCGGCGCAAACGGTGCTGCGCGCAGTGAAAAACAACCGCTGGATTTGGTTTGCCGTGTATCTTGTGGTACCGCTGACGGTTTCGCTGATTGTGATGTGGTAATTTCTGCGCCAAAACTTTGATGTAAACGGGCAACTAATCATATATGAAAACTGCAACGCCACATGAAACAAACAATGCAATAAATATTTTTTTACTTGACGGCCCGCCCTTGGCGCTCACTTTGAAAGAGCTGTCGGCTCAGAGGTCAAAAAACGTAACAGCCAAATAACAACGGCAAAAAATGCGTTCCGATTCGGTTGACGCATTTTTTTGTTGCAAAAGTGTTGAAAAAACACAGGTAAATATGATATACTTATCGTGCCAAATCAATTAAATAGCGATTGAAAGTGTGGGGGAAAATCTTACACTCTTTTGCGCATTATCACAGCACAAAATTTGTAAAAATGCAAATTTTCGGTCATTGTGGTAATGCAGATTTTTCTCGTGCTATTTTGATTGGTTTGGCGACTACCGAAATTTGCGTTTTTGTGCGTTAACTTCGGTTGGCGCACTTTTTTTTATTTCAAAGGAGGAACAAACCATGAAAAGAAAACTGTTGCTTGGCCTTTTGCTTCTATTAACTCTAAATTGCATAATGTTTGCGGCTTGTGATTTCATGAACGACAAAGATCCGCACACGGAACATCGCTGGAAAAAGCTGAAAACACTAACTGAAGCCTCATGGGATAACGATGGCTCCGATCTTTATATCTGTGAAGATTGTGGAACAGAAACCACAATTGCTGTTATGCGTGGCTGCACAGAACCCGCACACAATTTTAAAAATTCCGACATATGCGAATACTGTGACCGAAACATTACCGACATAAGCACGCTTACTTGCGACATGTCGGCATCATCTAATGATGATGTCATGGGGTATATCGTTTCTCGACAGGATAACAATTACGATGTATATATAAGTGGCACGGGCGCAATAAAGGATTACACATTCTCATCGACCCCATTTGAATCAATCAAAGATGCCGTCGTGAATGTCTACATAAAAAACGGCATTACCTCTATTGGCTATTGGACATTTTGTGATTGTACTAATCTAACAAACGTTACGATTCCAAACAGCATTATAAATATTGACGCCAACGCTTTTGTGAATTGCAAAAGTTTAGTAAATATTACTATACCAAACAGTGTTACTTCTATTGGTTGGAGTGCATTCCAAGGTTGTAGCAGTTTGACAAATATGACTATTCCAGATGGCGTAACAGAAATTCCTCATTACACATTCTACAATTGCAGCAATTTGACAAATATTGATATCCCCAGTAGCGTTACCACTATCGGAGACTCTGCATTCGGAAACTGCATTAGTTTGTCCTGCGTTAACATTCCTGACGGAGTCACGGCAATCAATTCTTCAGCGTTTGCTAATTGCAGTAGTTTATCAAGCATTACAATTCCAGATAGTATACTATCAATCGCAAGTCACACCTTCAATGGCTGCAACAAACTAGAATATAATGTAGTCAACAACATCAAATATCTCGGAAACAAACTTACCCCTTATCTCGTCGCAATTAGTCCTCTAGACTCAAACGCAACAAATATGACAATTCATAGCGATTGCAAAGTGATATACCAACAAGCTTTTAAAAATTGTGACAAACTCAAACAAATTACAATTCCTGATGGAACTACATATATCGGAGAATCAGCTTTTTATGGTTGCAGCAAATTAACGTCACTAAGTATTCCCAATAGTGTTACAACAATTGCCCCCTACACATTTTATGGCTGTAAAAGTCTGACAAAAATCTCAATTCCCGATGGCATCACTTCTGTCGGTAGTCACGCTTTCTATTTGTGCAAAAGTTTAGAATTCATCCATATTCCAGACAACGCTATCACCATTGGAGATTGGGCATATGCTTATTGTAGCTCTTTAAAATTGACTATTATCCCCCGTAGCGTCACTTCTATCGGACAATACGCTTTTGGATATTGTAACGATCTCTACCATGTTTCATTTGAAGACAGTAATAACTGGTATTATACTATTCCGAACGCGCCAGTAAAAGGTGCACAGTTGATATTGAGTAACTCGAGTACTAACGCAACTTACTTAAAATCAACATACAGTAGCTACTATTGGTACAAAAACAACTAATTTTTGAAGCAAATTTGCAGACAACCACTGCAAAGCAACAAAAATGCGTTTGAGTTTTCCGCCCAAACGCATTTTTTGTTGAAAGTGTTTTGAAATTCAAAATTAAATCAAGAAACAG
>CAZRBI010000080.1:0-3024 GCA_964598315.1 uncultured Oscillospiraceae bacterium | reverse complement strand
TTTTTGAAAAAGTGTTAGAAAGCTGTTAGAAATTGCGCCTATGGATATTCTGCCGCTTGTCTTCCCGGTGAGCGGCATTTCTGGTGTTACTCAAAAGTACTCCTTGACTCGAACGCCCTTTACTGCTATACTTTACAGCAAAGCTACACCAAGGAGGAAATGTCCTGTGCCATCCATTCATAAACGCATCAATCTGACAGTTCCGGATGATATTTATCAGAGAATCCAGCAGTATAAACAGAAAAACGGCTGCAGTAATGATGCCGGAGCCTGCCTGCAAATCATCGTCCAGCACCTGAACAATCTGGAGGAAGGTCAGAAAATGTTCCAGATCGTTCAGAATACCAGCGTGGAACAGCTGCAAACCCTGATGCATTTGGGGGCGGCAGAGTTGAAGCAAATTGCCCTGTCGCGAGAGGTATCTTCGAAAGCTGACGAAGCTTCGGATTTGTAATCCGGGGCTTGGAAGCTTCAGCAAGCGATAGCCCATCTGGATGAGAACAGCAAGCTTCCTCGCGCGCTGCAGGCGGAATCCGGCTTGGAAAGCATAGAAGCAAAAGGTGTAGTATTACCCTTTTGCAAACCGTGTGTTTTGTGTAATTCAGAAAGGAGTGTTCCACGAGGATAAAATCATGAAATCGGCAAAAAGCCGAAAGTATCAGCTGACATTCAATAATCCGCAGTTGCATGGATTTTCCCATGAGGTTATTCGTGCCACCCTGCAGACCTTTCCCGGGCTGCAGTATTGGTGTATGTGTGATGAGCTTGGCGAACAGGGAACTCTGCATACCCATTTGTATTTGTTTTCGCCCAACGCCATTCTCTTCAATACCATACAGCAGCGCTTTTACGGTGCGCATATTGAACCTGCACAGGGAAGCCATCGGGAAAACCGGGACTACATTCGAAAAGAAGGCAAGTGGCTTCTGGATGTAAAACACGAAACCAACTTGCCGGAGACTTTTGAAGAAAGCGGCAATCTCCCACCGGAGCGCAGCCGCCGTCAAACGGTCAGTGAGAATATTTTTGATATGCTTCAGGAGGGTGCCACGGATGCGGAGATACTGCGGCAATACCCCGGTGCAATGACACGGCTTTCCAGCATGGAGGCAGTTCGGCAGGCACTGCGGGAAGAGCAATACCGGAACACCTTCCGAAAACTGAAGGTTACTTATCTCTGGGGTAAAACAGGCGTTGGGAAAACCAGAGGGATTCTGGAAACGCATGGGTATTCTGAGGTTTATCGCGTATCCAGCTATACACATCCTTTTGACACCTATCGGGGGCAGCCTGTCCTGTTATTTGACGAGTTTCGAAGCAGTCTCCCGCTGGGAGAAATGCTGCAGTATCTGGACGGCTATCCTCTGATGCTACCTTGCCGTTATGCGGACAAAGTTGCCTGTTATACAGAGGTTTATCTGGTAAGCAACATCCCCATATCCAGCCAATACCCGCAAATACAGATTACTGAACCGGAAAGCTATAAGGCATTCCTTCGCCGCTTCCATGCAATCTATGAGCTATCCGACGATATCGCCGGATGTCCGTTTTAAGGGGGCAGCCATGTTTCAGGAATATCCGGACATTCTGACCCCCGCACAAGCCGCACAGGCGCTGCAGATAGGAAAGAACAGCATTTACCGGCTGCTTCGGGAAAAGCAGCTGGGTTGCAAGCGCATCGGGCGGAAAATCATTATTCCCAAAGCGTGTCTGGCGGATTATGTCCGTTCGGCTCGGTATACTGTTGTAAATCCATAGGCGCAGACAATCTAAGCTGTCAAGAAAGGAGTACACTATGACAGGCAGTCTGCAAATAAAGAACGATAAATACTATCTTGTTTTGAATCTAACCAATCAGGGAAAACGCCGTCAGAAATGGATATCTACCGGACTTCCCGTAAAGGGCAACAAGCGCAAGGCGGAACAACTGCTGCGGGAGACCTTGCAGCAATATCAGCAGCAAAGCGGAAGCATTCCTTGTGATGTGCTTTTTTCCGATTATGTCCGTTACTGGCTGGAGCAGGTGCGCCGCCGGGTGGATGAGGTGACCTGGCAAGGATATGAATCCCTTGCAAAATGTCATGTTCTTCCGTATTTCGATAAACGCAATCTGCTGCTGCAGGAGGTCACCCGTGCCGATTTGCAGACCTATCTGGATGCAATGGCATCAGATGGGCGGAAAGACGGCAAGGGTGGCTTGTCGCCCAAAAGCATTCGACTGCATAAGAACATTCTTCATCAAACGCTGAACGAAGCCGTAAAGAACGGAGTAATTAACAATAATCCCTGTCAGCTGCTGGACTTACCGTCCGTTCCCCGGTACGAATCCAATTTTTATAACGAACAACAGCTGCAAACCCTGCTGCAGGCAGCAAAGGATGACCCGTTATATTCGATGATTCAGCTGGCTATGATTTACGGTCTTCGCCGTAGTGAGTTGCTGGGGCTGCAGTGGGACAGTATCGATTTTGTCAGAAAAACCATGACCATTCGTCACACTGTTTCCAAAGTGACAAAAGCCGTGGCAAAGGATAAAACCAAAACTTCCAGCAGCTATCGCAGCTTTCCTCTGACGGAAGATGCTTCCCGGCTTTTCCAACAGCTCAGGGCTGAAGAAATGCAGAATCGCCGTTTGATGGGAAAGGACTATCAGGAGAACGATTATATTTTCAAATGGTCGGATGGCAGACCCTTTCCGCCGGATTATGTCTCTCATCACTTTTCCCGGCTGTTGAAGAAGCATGATCTGCCCCACATCCGTTTTCATGAACTCCGCCACAGCTGCGCCAGTCTACTGCTGAACAACGGCTTTACTCTGAAGGATGTACAGGAATGGATGGGACATAGCGACATTTCCGTAACTGCCAATATTTACGGGCATCTGGACATTGCCCGCAAACAGTCCATAGCGGCATCCATGACAGAGCTTCTCCATCCGGATGCGTCCGGAGCGGCGTTAGAAAAATGTTAGAAAGACTCTCTTTTTCATGCTCCCGGAGAAAAAGAAAAAGCATCGGAAACGCT
>CAZRBI010000079.1:0-3044 GCA_964598315.1 uncultured Oscillospiraceae bacterium | reverse complement strand
GCAAGAAGATTGGATAAACGCAGAACTTTTAACAACCACAACAAAACCACTGCAAAAGGAGATTTGAAATGAAAAAGATAGCCACGATAGCAATCGCAGCACTACTACTTTGCACAACACTTTTGACGTTTGTTGCATGCACACCGAATACAGATGATGATCCGGACATAGACACAAGTAAATTAATTAAAGTTTGTGCATCCGACGTTCCGCACGCAGAAGTATTGAACGGCATAGTAAAACAAGAACTTGCAAAACAAGGATACGAATTGGCGGTCACGATATTGGATTGGACTTTGCAAAACGACAGTGTTGCAAAGGGTGATTATGATGCAAACTACTTCCAACACGTTCCGTATTTACAAACTTACACCGGTAGCGTTCAACTTTTTGCAACTTGCAAAGTACACTACGAGCCGCTTGGAATCTACTACGGAAAATCCAACTCCAAAACACTAGCTGAAGGCAAAAAGTTTGCAATTTGCGACGACGTATCCAATGCAATAAGAGCATTTCAACTTCTTGAAGACAAGGGCGTTATAAGCAAAGACGTTGAAAAAGAAAACTACCCCGTCAACTCCGATGGTGATGAACTGACCTTCAGTGGTACCGAATGGAAAAATAGCGCAAAAACTTTGACAGTAAAACTTATTCCCGAAAACACATTGGTTTTTGCAAGAGCCGACTACGACTTTGTTCTTTTGCCGTGCAACACTGCCTACACAGGCAACGTTCCTTCCGGCGAAAGAATTGCCGTTGAAGACGATCCTGATGAAGTTATACTGAAAGCCAACATTATTGCCGCACGCCTAAACGACTACAAAAACGACGAAGTTTATCAAGCAAAAATCGATGCATTAACGGAAGTTATGCTCAGTCAAGCGGTTGCCGACTATTTCGCTCAACAGTATCTTGGCGCAATTACTTGCGACCAATCTACGCAAATTGATTTAAGACAAGAAATATGATAGATGCTCACCGCATTTTCAGCGAACCATACTCCTATAAAACGATCACTAAAATTACAACAAATCGTTGAACAGTTATTCGAATTTTTGCGACGATTCAACAGTTGTGAACTATACTTTTAAGTGTAACATGTGGCAATACAAACAACACAAATTACAAAATGAATCATATCTAATTATGAAAATACACTTCAACTTGTAATGTTTTTAAGCACAATTTTACCGATCCAAAAAGTATTGCTCGTTTCAACAATAGAGTTCAACTTATTTGACGGAGACATTGTTAGCCACACCATGTCACGCCCCTCCAACTAAAAGCTTTACACCGGTTTCAACCTCAAATTTCAAAAGCTGATCGCTAGTCGGATTTTGTTGACTAAAGAGCATGTCGATGTTACAATTCCAACTAGTACAAATTGCGAGAAAAATATATGAGTAGCAGTCCCTCAAAAATCAAAAAAAGAATAATTAAATTTGTCACAGTGCTTTGCATATTGTTGTTGCTAACCCTGGTTATACTACCAATCGCGTTGACGTACATCATCTACGATTCGTCGTTTAATATAAGATTCGAAACTTACTCGGCTACCGCATTCAAGCTAGAAGATTTCGACGGATTACAACGCACTCGCTACACGTTCAAATCAAATGACAGTCAAACCCTGGTCGGCTACAAATATTACTCTTCCACAACCGCACCGCTTGGTTTGATTGTTCTTGCACACGGTTTTGGTGGCGGAGGTCACAACGGATACATGGATGTCATCAGCTACTTTGTGCAAAACGGATTTTGGGTGTTTGCATACGATGCAACCGGAAATGACGAAAGTGAAGGTACAACTAGCGGATTGCAACAAGCACTTATAGATTTAGATTTTTCATTGAATTTCGTCAAAAGACACTCGGATTTCAGAAATTTACCGATTATGCTGTTCGGGCACAGTTGGGGAGGGTATGCCGTTTCTGCTGTTCTTAATCTTCACAAAGACATCAAAGCCGTTTGTGAAGTTGCCGGATTCAACAATCCTAAAACTTTTTTGCACAACGAATGTAGAAAAGGGTTGGGCGCCTATTCGGCAATTGTGATGCCATATATGAACCACTATGTACAAAGCAAGTTTTCGGAATATACCGATTACACAGCAGTCGACGGTTTCGCAAATAGTACAGCGCAAGTTGTAGTTGTCCATGCAAAAGATGACGATATTGTTCCGTTTGAAAACGCACAGACAATTATTGGTAGCTACGACAACGACGAACGTTTCCTTTTTATAACTCCGGAAACCGGCGGACATTCCAACGTACTGTATTCTCCCAAAGGCATTGAATACGTCGAAGAACTAAACGCGGCCCTTAGCAAATTTGCCCAAGAGAAAGGAGAAAATTTTACTGCGGAATTGAAAGAAAAATGGATACAAAGAAATTTGGACAGAAATCTTTGGGCGGACAGATTAAACTACAAACTGTTTGACCAAATTATTAGTGTTTTTGTTCAATCTGCAACAGAATAGACGAACAACAGACTTCATTTTTGATATGTGCCCGAAAACCGGATGATTTTTGAGATGCATATTGTTTACGAAGTCTGTTTTTTTGTTTTAGACACAAAAACATTTATCACTCGGATTCGAATATCAAAAAGGAACGCCGCCACCTCATTTTGTATTGCACTGCACAGCATTCAAAAACTTCGATGAAAATAACTTGAAATTTGGCATTTGAAGGTATGATTCGACAAACGCAAAACGTACAAACTACAAAAAAAACAACAGTTTGAGTAGAAACTTAAAACAACACCACATTCAGAAACCGAATTGTCGGGCCATGCACGAAAAACATCAAAAACGCTAAACATTCTTACATTTTTCAAAATTGATGTATTCGCAACAAATTTACATACGAAGGAGCATCAGCATTATCGCGTACTACACTCATAGCGCCGATCATTCACACAAAAGACGTCAACGCTCGGTTTGACACGAATTTTTACAATTTTTTGGCAAACTTTGCCGTAAATGTCCATTAAATTTTTCAAAGTCAACTTGACTTTATTTATATAACAGTATATAATTGATT
>CAZRBI010000078.1:0-3321 GCA_964598315.1 uncultured Oscillospiraceae bacterium | reverse complement strand
TCAAAAGTTGAATTTGCAGCTTTTAACGCTTGCGCCACTGTTTATTTTATAACATAACTGCAAATTTTTCAAGTATCTTTATATGTATGATATTCCTAAAAGCAGGTTTTATCCCCGAAGTTTTTAGATTATTTTAATGAAACGCGGAAAAACCGCCGCACCTGCCCATCTCAGTGGGGATTTCCCTTGACTTTAAAGACGGGATTTGATAAAATATATGGCACAAAAAGCATATACGCCTCCTTAGTTAAATGGATATAACAAGCCCCTCCTAAGGGCTTGCTCTGTCCACCTCGCAGACGAGGAAAACCGCGTAAGTGCGAGAAAAACACCGATTTTGCGACCTTGTGTCAAGGCATCCGGCAATTTGGTACCCTGTTTGGTACCCTTTGGTGCTTTTTCGAAAAAACATAAGGGCTATGCCTTCAAAGCCTAATTTGCCTAAATTTCATAATATGCGCCCGTAGCTCAGCAGGATAGAGCGTTCGCCTCCTAAGCGAAAGGCCGCGCGTTCGAATCGCGCCGGGCGTGCCAAAAGGCCACACTCAAGGACTATCCGAGAGTGTGGCCTTGATTCATTTTAACCCTTAGGTGGGCACGAGTCGTTTCCGTAGGAATTCTTTTCTCGAATACGCCCGTCAGTCCCATGCACAACAAGCTCAGACCTGTTGTTTATTGCGATTTCTCTTGCAATGGCTCTGGCCTCAGCTTGCGTTTCTGTTCTAACTGTTGCTCGCTGGTTTCCAGCTCCTTTGACCTGCCAACCACCCTGAGGGTGTGGTGTAACATGTTGATTTTTACCCATTTTTACCCTCCATTATCTTATCGAAGTTTTTCTGCCAGTTTTCCGAATGAATGATGCGCGCCTTATGCAACTCTTGGGAGAGTATCTCAGCTTTTGATAGCTGCGAAATTGTTTCCCAGTCGTTTTCCAAAACATACGTTGCATTATTCGGCATGACACTTTCAAGGATATACAGATTTCTTTCGGTGAAGCCAAAAACAGCATATCCCTTGAATCCTGACCTTCCGTACGCAACGAAGTCCGGATGTTCCGCATAAATTGCCTCGCAATTTCTAAGCATCATCTCGGTTCTGGTTTTGGTGTGCCCTTTTGTGAGGTTATCCAGTGTTTCTTTGACGGTGCTCCAAGGATACTCGCCTTTAGGAAGAATATCCCAATTCACGGTAACGCGTTTTACGTTGCTTTGCTGTTCGGCGAAATCAACCGTACATTCTCCAAACAAGCCTAACAGCATGTTGGCTGTATTCAGTAACTTGCCATGGTTTTCTTCGGAAAAGAGAATGTCGTCCGATACGATACAACGGGTTTCGCCGTCTACAATCAGCGCAAAATGGACTGAAAACGGCGCAAAGTAGTCTCTGTGGTATCGCTGCTTTTTGATGTAGGAAAAATCTGTGACAGGATTTAACTGCCCTTTTCCTGCCCACTCATATCTTGTCCAATAGACAGTCTGAGTGTAATCTTCCAAAGGCAGCCTTTTATCCACAATAAAGAACGGCTCAGCATTTTTCTTGGCATAGCGGTTTACACCGCTCGGCAATATTGTTGTGCCATTCTCATCGGTTTCTTTGAAGCCAAAGGCTCTAAGTTTACCTTCAAATCGTCCTACATCTTCAACCCTCAAGCGCACAGGTGTGCCGGGTACTGCTGCCGCAAAACAATTGCAGCTGTTAATTCGTGTTTGCTTGATTAAAATAATAATCACCTCGTTAGTTATATTAACAAGGCAAAAAGAACAGACTCCTACTTTTCTCACTCCTTGGAGTTCAAATTTGCCAGAAGCAATTGACAAATAGAGTCTTTTATGATATCATGTATAAACGCAATTTGGAAATGATATCGTTGATATTGCTTCCGAAAGCCTTGCCAAGATTAGGCCCTTGGCGAGGCTTTTCTTTTTGCTATTGTTTTCTGTTGTAAACGCGTGCTCCGTTTTTGTCACACGCTACTATGCTGAACCTCTGTAGGTTATGTTCCTCTGGCGAGGTCGATCAACTCAGCAAAGAAGTATGTTTTACCTCGCTTTCGATCATCACACAGTAACACGCGCTTTTCTTCGAGCGCGTTCAAATACCGTACAGCTTGACCGCGGGATACTGCCAATTCATCCTCCAGCATATTTGCATTAAGCACTGGATGCGTAAAGAGGCACTCAATGATTTCATCAAATTTCGGGCTGTTAATACACTCCTTGACCGTGTTCTTTGTTTTGGTATACAAAGCGTTCAACGCATCAATATACCCTATATGCTTTAAGGTTTGCACTGACACCTTGTGGAGGAAGTACTTAATCCATTCGTCAAGCGAATTCGTTCTGGAATCAGTAAGCATGCGATAGTATACTGCCTTATCCATATTGATCGCTTCACTAATGTAGAAAAACGGGAAATTTATCACCTTCGCTTTGTAAAGATACAGGCTTATCAGCACGCGTCCGATACGGCCGTTGCCGTCAGAAAAAGGATGTATCGATTCAAACTGCGAGTGAATCATAGCTGCTTTGATTAGGGGATTAAGCCCATCCTCGGAATTATTCATAAAGGATATCAGCTCGTCCATATACTTCTTAGTTTCCGATGCCGCTGGCGGAGTATAAACAACCGTACCCGTAGAACTTTTGATTTGATTGTCCTTGAGCTTATACTTTCCAAGCGTTTTTTCAAGCCCTGGTGCGATGATACCGGTCATCATGTACTCATGAATCTGTTTCATGAAGGTGTGTGTAAATTTACCGGTACGGAGATGATCTGCACCGAAAATCAACGTTTTGATATGGTTACGTACTTCAACCTGAATTTTCTCATCACTCGGCTGCGGGCTGATCTCGCTTTTTAATACATCGGTGATGGTTGTTTGCGTACCCTCAATATACATTGATGAGATAGCTTCCTTTTTTTGGAGCATTGGGATCAGGATGCCATCAAATTGATAAGAATCAATCTTCGCCTCTAAAATACCCAGGTTTTTTGAAGCGTTGGCCAGTTCATTGACAAAATGCCCGACATCAAAATCCTTCGCACGATTCATGATGTACTCTAACATAGGCAAAATCTCCCTTCAAAATTACAGCCATAGTATACCATATCAAAAATCGCTTGTCAATAACTAACGTGCATATTTTTTGCAAAGATGCACGTTAGTGCTTTTGAGGATCCGTTATTCAAACATCCGCTCCAGCTTTTCTGCGGCGAATTTATCGGAGCTTTTCAGGAAGTGGCTGTAGATGTCCGTCGTGGTACTGGTTCGCGCGTGACCTGCTCTACCGGCCACTGTGACCAGTGGTACGCCTGCTGCGA
>CAZRBI010000077.1:0-3477 GCA_964598315.1 uncultured Oscillospiraceae bacterium | reverse complement strand
TGCAATTTCAATTTCACTGCTTTTGAAAACGGATTTTACTTTGGCAACTTACCAAGCAAGAATCATATCACAAAAATTCGAAAAAACAGGCGCGAGCTGTTGACAAGCTCGCGCCTTTGTGATATACTTTAAGTACAGGGTGCACACCGATGACGGTTGCTCTCCCTCTGTAAAGCAAAGATAACCGCTTTAACTTTGGAAGGCTAGGCGGTTATCTTTTTTATTATTTTTTGCGAAAGATGCTGTAAAGCAGCATCGCGAAAGCGATAAGAACAC
Source organism: uncultured Oscillospiraceae bacterium (assembly GCA_964598315.1). Classification (GTDB taxonomy): domain Bacteria; phylum Bacillota; class Clostridia; order Christensenellales; family CAG-314; genus Fimimonas. The sequence goes on along the minus strand of CAZRBI010000077.1, from coordinate 3,201 downwards.
CGGTGTAATTAAACATTGCATCAAATGTTACATAATCCATTTCGCATCACTCCTCTCTCACATTCGATTGAGAGGAGAAAAAAGATATTTGTCTCCGCTCACAATGTGATCGCGAGGGAGAGCAGCCGCCACCGTTTTTGGTGTGCATCCCGGTCGACGCAAATTGCTTTTTGTCGACACATATAATATAGCACACCCACACGGATTTGTCAAGTATTTTTTGAAGCAATAGTTTATCACGCAAACTATACTTTCGTTTAAGTCTTATTCGCTCACTCTCTCGGGAAGCTCGCACCGACCGCAGGGAGCTTTTTTTCGTTCCGAAACAAAAAAGAAAGCTCCGCTTGGCAGAATTTCGACCCGCACAAAGTTTGGGTCGAAATGAGAATTGCAGGTGTGCTGCGCTCACCTGCGTTGCGTTCGATCGTGCATGCTTCACCAATAACAAAAGGACGGCAACGCCGTCCTTTGCGTTGATTTTCATGCTCACATACCTCCCATATCCATGCCCTCGTCCTCGGACTCGAGTTCTTCGAGAAACTCATCCAGAGATCTGTCGCTGTCGAAATACACGAAGCCGCCGTTCACAAACTGACCATCGTGTTCCTCGGCGAAATACTCACCAAAGCCGGAGAAGTCGAAGTATTCCTCCATCTCGATGTTCATCGCATACTCGTCTACATTGTCCACGAGAAAGTGTCCGACGTCGGATTTGCTATTTGCGTCGGGAATAAAGGCAAACTCGCCAAGATGCTCAGCGACTGTGGCGATATTGGCGGCGCTCTTTACATCGGCGAGCTCGACTGCGGCAGTCAGCTTGCCCCAATCCATGTCGCCGGTGTCAAGCGAGCGGAGCATTTTGTTCGCCTCATACAATCCTTCAGAGCGGATGATGCCTTCGATGCGTTCCTCCCAGGCATCATCCTCTCCCTGGCTGAGACAGAACTTGATTTCACAGTCACTGTCGGAAGGAGCGCCGAGCCGGGCAAGAGCCTTCTTGATTGCGATTTCTTCGCCGGGGAGCAGGAGCAATTCGGCGCGGCCGTTGTAGCTTACCTCTGCGCTGGCAAGAGAGTTTTCGTAGTAGTATTCGGGGAAGGTCTGACCGTCGTAAACTTCGGTCAGCTCGTCGAAGGGATTGTAGATGAGCAGACCTTTTGCGGTGATCTGCGCCAGTCCTCGGTCGATGAGTTCCTTGCCAATGGCGGCGTATTTCGGATCGTCCTCGTCATGGGCGGGAACGGCGCCTTCCGTATTCATCACATACTCTCTGCCGATCTTTCCGTAGCTGCTGACATCCTTGCAGAGCGTGAAGTGGTCGAGGTTGAAGGTCAGATTGATGAGATCCTTCTCGGTGGGGTTTTCCAGCTTGGTAATGCCGATGAGAAACTGATCGTATTCGTGATAGTCGAAGCTCTCCATCCGTTTGGCGAGGTAGTTCAGCTCGTCCAGATTTGCGAAGCGGTCTTTCAGCATGGAGAACTCCTCCGGCCAATAGACGTCTGTCACGAAGGCTGACTGTGGAGCGTCTCGGCCTTCGATGGCGTGGATCTCTGCCAGCTTTGCGTACAGCCCATTCTCGCTGATTGGGAACTGAACGTCGATTTCGTTATCGAAATTCCTGATCCTGATTTTAATCATTTCTGAGCCGTCCTTTCCTTATATTGAATGGCGCCAAGGCCGAATCTGCGGATTGCCATTGCATTGCAGATAAGAGCGAACATCCTGGGCGCGACCAGCTCTGTATCAGCGAGATCGCTGATCGTAATGTGCTTGGTGCCGAGGTAGAGATCTTTGGCACAGCAGAGGAGGGTATATCCGTTCTCGGTGCTGTCCTTCGGCTTGAAGCATTCGAACTTGATCTCGTTGCGTTCCACGAAGTGTCTGATCTGCATCCAAAGCTTGTGGTCGGCGGTCAGCAGATAGATGGCAGACATCAAGGCGAAGTTTTTCTTGTCGAGCTTGCGGATTGCCTCAACAAAGGCCAGCCCGTGTTTTTCGTTTCTGAAGTTCATATGGAGTTCCTCGCTTTCATTGATAAATTGATTGAGCCGTCTGCGAAAGGCGGCGTTGTGGATGTCCTTCATTGTCTCAGCCATGACCTCGGCTCGGCTTGCTGCTCCGACAGCGATCCGCTCCTCAATGCATGGGCATTGGCTGACTGTGCATTTTCTTTTTCTGTTGTAGTAGAGGCACAGGCGGCAGTCGCACATCTCTGCCGTGTATTCAAAATCGGGTTGAACTCTCAACCCGCTGCCTCTTGGTCGGAATCTCGGAACGGCAGTCATCATCCGTTCCATTGCTCTTTGCTGGGGTGAATCTGAATAGATCATCGTCTTGCTCCTTGTCTGTGAAATAAAATAAATATCCCCCGGCCTAGCCGGGGGTATTTCTTATGCGGGCGAAGCCCTGTGTTACCAGCCACGCCTCATGCGGCGTTGGTACGGTCTGACATCTGCATGGGGCTTGTTACCAGCTGCCCGTAAACGGGCTTAGAAGTTTCCCATTGTCAGTTGTTCGCCCATCCTATCTTCCTCTAACTGATTTCGGATGTACTCCTCTATTTTCTTCGCATTCTTTCCTACGGTGTCTACATAGTATCCCCGACACCAAAATCGCGGTTTCTGTACTTGTACTTCAGATTTGGGAATTGCTCGTAAATCATCAGTGAGCTTTTGCCCTTCAGGTATCCCACAAAACTCGAAACCGCGATTTTGGGTGGGATCTCAAGAAGCATATGTATGTGATCCGGACACACCTCCGCTTCTACAATCGCCACCTTTTTCCATTCGCACAACTGCCGCAGGATTTTTCCTATCTCTCTGCGTTTTTCGCCGAAGAATACTTTGCGCCGATATTTCGGCGCAAATACGATGTGGTATTTGCAATTCCACTTCGTATGCGCTAAACTGTTTGTGTCATTCATTCTTGAGTGACCTCCCTTTGTTTTGTAGTTTGCAGTTGCCAGACCGCATCTCTACTATAACAGAGGGAGTTTTATTTTTCCTCATCGGCAGCAGCCTCTTTTGAACCACTCGCCCAGCGAGTGGTTTTCGGGATACAAAAAGAGCCAACCGTTTCTTTTCAAAACGATTGGCTCCGAGAGCAACAAAAATCGGCAGGTAGTGTCTGTTACTATCTGCCGTCCTTGTTCTGTATTCGGTTGTTACTTGGGTTCGTATCTATCTTCAAAGGGAAAAA
>CAZRBI010000076.1:0-3652 GCA_964598315.1 uncultured Oscillospiraceae bacterium | reverse complement strand
TGAAAGAAATGGTAAAACACAAAATCATCAACGTTTTGGGCAGCGAAAACAAAGCATAACAATCCCAAAACACGAAAGGCTTCGAACACACAACGTTCGAAGTCTTTTTTATTTGTTCCGTTAGCACCACACGGAAACGTTGTGCAAACGGCAAACCTTCGCCCCTCCACCACGTTCGCACATAGCCGACAACACAATGTTTTGCACAAATTTTACCATACGTTGCAACTTTTTACGCACAAAAGCATCGATGACACTTTTATATATTTTTCCTTTGTTATTTTGTTTTACAACCAGATTATACTATTTCTATGAACTGTTTTTTCTGCCACACCTGTTGCACTTAAAAGTATAATTCGCCTAACAAACGAAAAACCTCCGAAAATTTTCGGAGGTTTTGATGATTAAGTTGAATATAAACTACAATTATTTGCAAAGTTCTTCCAATTCGCGCAAAGTATCCTCAAACGACTTGGTGACAATTTTGAACGGTTCTTCGCTTGTCAAATCCACACCCGCAACTTTAAGTTCCGAAACGGGATCCATGCTTCCGCCCAAAGACAAGAATTTTTTGTAGTTTTCAACGGCGGGTGCGCCTTCCTTCAAAATCTTTTCGGCAATGCACACTGCGGAAATGATACCGGTGGAATACTTGTACACGTAGAAAGCACGATAGAAGTGAGGAATTCTTGCCCATTCATACTTGATTTCGTCATTGTGGTTCACTGCATCGCCGTAGTACATTTTGTTGAGTTCCAAGTACTTTTGGCACATAGCATCTGCTGTCAGCGGTTGTCCGTTTTCCACCATTTCGTGAGAAATTTGTTCGAATTCGGCAAACATAGCCTGACGATACATTGTTGTACGCAACATATCCAAGTAGTACTGCAACAAATACTTTTTCAGTTTGACGTCCGTTTCTGTCTTCAACAAATATTTGAGCAACAACACTTCGTTACACGTAGAAGCAACTTCTGCAACGAAAATTTTGTAGTCGGATTTTGCAACCGGTTGGTTCTTTTCGCTGTAGTAGGTGTGCATAGAGTGGCCCATTTCGTGCGCAATGGTGAAAATATCGTGAGTTGTCTTTTGATAGTTCAACAGCATGTAGGGGTGAACACCTGTGACGCCCATTGAATATGCTCCGCTACGCTTTGTGGGCGTTTCGTGCACGTCGATCCAACGGTTATCGAAAGCTTGTTGCACTACGGCCAAGTAGTCTTCGCCCAAAGGTGCAAGCCCCTTCTTCACAAGTTCGCAAGCTTCTTCGTATTCGCAAGACAAATCGGCATCTTCAAAAATGGATACGTAAAGGTCGTACATGTTGAGAGTTTCAACACCCATCAACTTTTTGCGCAATGCAATGTAGTGATGCAACGGTTCGAAGCTTTCGTGCATGCATTTGATAAGATTATCGTAGACGGCACGATCAACTTGTTCATAGAACAAAGCGGAATCCATTGCAGTTTGGAATTTTCTTGCGTGTGCGCGGAAAATGTCGGCCTTAACACTGCCTTCGTACAAGCCTGCCAACGTGTTGATGACGTTGATGTAGGATTTGTAGTAGGTTTCGAATGCGAGTTTACGAACGTTTTGATCCTTGTGTTGCAACAACATGGAATACGTTCCGTGACCGAGTTGAACTTTTTCACCATCCACTTCAATTTCTTCGAATTTGATGTCACCACTGTCCAGACGGTTGAACACTTCTTGGAATTGACCGCTGAAAGCACCGACGTTAGCCAACAAAAGTTCTTCTGCGGCTGAAAGCACGTGGGCCTTTCCGCTCAAAACGTTTTTGAGAGATACGTCGTAGTCGGAAAAAGCAGGATCGTCGATGAACGATTGCAGCGTTTCATCGGGCAATGCGGAAAGTTCGGGAGAAACAAAGGACGTTGCGGCGCTGTACTTTGTAAGCAAACCGTAAATTTGCGAAAATCTGGCCTGTCTTTCGGCATCCTGACTGTCTTCGTTGTAGCTCATGAATGCGTAGCAATACAATCTGCTGAGCGTGATATCGTGCTGATCGGAAAGTTTCAAAAACTTCAACAACGTGTCACGATTGCCCAAGTTGCCTTTGTATTCGGCAAGAATTTCGTCCAAGTGTGCTACCGTATCGGAAAATTCCGCAAATGCCTTTTCCCAATGTGCAGGCGTTTCGAAAATGTCGCCCAAGTTCCACTTATATTTTTCGGGAATTTCGTTTCTGTTTGTATATGCCATTTTTGTGTCTCCTTCTACTTCTTATTTATTTGAATTTTGTTGCACGATTTCTTCAAGATACTTCAAATATTCTTTGCCAAAGCGTTCGTCGTGCAATCCGAAATATGTAACGCCTTTCAAGTAGCCGAATTTGTCGCCGAAATCGAAACGATCGCCCTCGAAATCGTAGACAAAAATGCCACCGTTTTGTGCCATTATGCGCAAACTGTCGGTGAGATACACCTCTTTTCCGTGCAAAGGAGTGCGTCTGATGACATCGAAAATATCCGGCGTGACAACGTAGCGGCCCAACGGCGCAAGCAAACTGTAAATTTCCTCGTCAGTCTGCGGTTTTTCGATGATGTCGTCGATTTTGTGCAATCTTCCGTCGCTTTCCACAATGCGGCAAGTAGCGTACTTCTTGATAGCCTCTTTGGTGACCGTTTGCACCCCGACAACACTCTTTCCGCAACGCTCGAAAGCTTCGACCAACTGCAACGTAACGGATTTTGCGCCCGTCATCACGTCGTCGCCGTTAAGTACGGCAAAAGGCTCTCCGTTTGCCCACTGTTCGGCAAGAGCAACGGCACTGCCCGTTCCGTTGGCAACCGGTTGATACAAAAACGTCACGTTGGCAAGATTATCCAAATGTTCAAGAGCATCGGCCTCGGCTATTTTACCACTGGCACGAAGTTCTTGTACATAGTCGGGATTTGGCGTGAAATGCTCGGCTATTTTTTGCTTTGCAGGTGAAATGACAACTGCAACATCACGAATGCCTGCCGCGACAACTTCTTCTACAATCAACTGCAATGCGGGCTTATCAACAACTGCCAACATTTCTTTCGGATATGCCTTGGTGAAAGGCAAAAATCTGGTTCCGTGCCCGGCGGCAAGAATAACGGCTTTTTTAACTTGCATATAACACCTCTGTTTTTGTGCATACTGCACCGATTGCAAATAATTATATCTTATTTATGTAACGACGTCAAGTGATGTTTTGATTTTGCCCATTTACACTCAACAGAAAACAAGCACGTGCCGATTTGAAAGACAATTTTCAAAAAAACACCGCGACACAGTGTAGACAAAAAAGCGGACACTTTTTTGTACGTTCCATACAGCCAAACCACATTGACTGCAAGAACATGGCAGCGTTACGCCAATGAAGACGCCATGGCACACGAAGTTGCCGACAACGACATTGTGCTTTCGTCGCGCAAAAGATACTTGACAAAATATACATACGTTTTCTAACGTTTGCTGCATTAGGAAAACATTAACATCTCAAAACTTGTCCCTTTGTCCTTCCACGCTAACACACCGACAATGATTTTCTGAAAATATTTGCGTCAATTTATTTACAAAAGACGTTTTGTGTGTTATACTTCAACAGTACGGACGATTAACTCAGCTGGGAGAGTGTCTCCTTGACGTGGAGGAAGTCACA
>CAZRBI010000075.1:0-3839 GCA_964598315.1 uncultured Oscillospiraceae bacterium | reverse complement strand
ACGTAGTGTTGAAGGCTATCGGCTCCAACAAAATCGCAGTTATCAAGGCTGTTCGCGAACTTACAGGACTTGGCCTTGTTGAAGCTAAAAACTTGGTTGAAAGCGCTCCCGCTACAATCAAAGAAGCACAACCCAAAGAAAGCGCAGATGCTATGGTTAAAGCTCTTTCCGATGCAGGCGCAGAAGCTGAACTTAAGTAATTCAGATAAATCTAAAACTAACAAAGGACTTTGGCAAAACGTCAAGGTCCTTTTGCTATTTTGGAAAATCTGCCAAGGTGTTTGGTCGTTCAGTGCGTTCGCGCAATGGGGCAAATGACTGTTACCCACAGCCTTGGAAAACAAGGCTGTTCGCGAACTCACAGGTCTTGGCCTTGTTGAAGCTAAAAACTTGGTTGAAAGCGCTCCCGCTACAATCAAAGAAGCACAACCCAAAGAAAGCGTGGATTGTGGGTATACTTTTAGCCGAGGCAATGGTCAACGTATTTGAAACGATAGTTTTTTCGCGGTGGAGTCAAATTTACTATTTGTTAAAGCAAGAAAAGTGTAAATTTTTCAAAAAGCTAAAATGGTAAAATTCTCGTAGGATGTTTACAAGTTGCAAAAAGCGTGTTACAATAATTGTGTCAAACAAATTTAATAAATAGAATTAACGGTATCTTTTTCTTTTGAGAAAGTTGTACCTTTTTTCGCCATAATCATTTTCAGAATTTGGAAAAAATGCAAATTCCTATTAAATGGTTATGGTAGAGATACTTTAATTCTATTTAAATTTGTTTGGCGGCAATTGGAGTTTGCGTTTTTCGGTGCGTTAACTTCGGTTGGCGCACTTTTTATTTTACACAATTTTAAAGAGGAGGAATTAAATGTATTGCTTGAAATGTGGAAAAGAAATCGATGACACTGCCGTAAAATGTCCGTTTTGCGATTGTCCCACCGAAAACGCAGGGGAAATTGTAAGTGTCGGCGATATAACGGCACCTACGTCTTGCGGAAAAAAATTCGGAATACCGTCCATCATTCTTGGTGCGAGCGGCGCTGCGTTTGCGTGGATATTTGCGATTGTGGGGGTTGCTGCTTACGTGGGCTTGGTGTCTATTTTGGGCGGATTTTTGGGAGCAAGCCTGGGCGGAGCCGGTCTGGTCTTGGGTTTGATCGGAAGACGCAAAGAAAGATCTTCAAAAGTATGTTTGATTGGCATCATACTTTCATCCGTTGCCCTAGGGCTCTCCCTGATATGCTGGATTATCGGCATAGTGGTTGCATAAGTTTAGTAAGAGGAGGATTGAAAAATGTTTTGTCCAAATTGTGGAAAATCGTTGCCGGACGGAAGTGTTTTTTGCTCTAAATGTGGCAAGAAAATTCTCGTCAGCAATGCAGTTGCCGCTGCTAAATACGAAGAAAAAGGTGTAGAAAAACCCGTTGACGGTGCAATCTACAGCATCAACGGCGTGAGAGGAAGGCACATAGATATCTACGAAAACAAATGTGTTATAAAAACTAAAGTTACCATCGGTTCGTTGATTACAAACAATGCTACGGACGGAGAAAAGACAATCTACTACAAAGATTGTGTCGGAATTCAATTCAAGCCGTCGAAGTTCACCATAGGTTATTTGCAGTTCGAAACGGCGGCCGGAATGATGAACAACAAAAACAGCAACTTTTGGGCCGAAAATTCTTTCACCTTTGATCCGTCGGTTGTTTCTAACGAAAAAATGGAAGAAGTGGCGAATTATGTTAAAAGAAGAGTGGACGAAATCAAAAGCGGAGAGAACCGAGTTGTAACGAACGCGGTTTCTCCTGCGGAAGAACTTAAAAAGATGAAAGAGCTTCTTGATATGGGAATAATAACACAAGAGGAGTTCGACGCAAAGAAAAAACAATTGCTAGGGTTGTAAAAATCGTTATCCGTAGGCCGAAATATCGGACAAACGTTCATTTGCAGTTTGTTTGTGGCGCGAAAGCAAGTTGTTTTGTGTGGTCTCGGTTGAGTTTATCAATCAAGTGCGCAGTTGATACGTAATTCAATTTAGGGCTTATTCAAAACAATAAAATTTGCGTGAAAAAATATCGGTGAAGATGTTTGGCACACAAGCAATCCAAACTCAAAACAGTTCAAACAATAGTATTTTTTACTGTCCTGCGGTGCAAATCGCAGGACGGTTTTTTTGTTTGAGAGCAAGCTTGTGGCAGTGAGAATTTTGTGCCACAAAGGTCAAGCGGTGCACTTTGTACGTTTTAATATTGAATGCATTTTTACACAAGCCATCTTGAAAATTCACCACGCAACATTTTTGATTGAGAAATACGAAAAAAGTCATAAGAAAACTGCTTAGAAAATGATGAATTATTGGTTCAATGGTATTGACATACGTTCGGGGGGGGGTATAATTGTTTTGCCAAAAACAAATAATGCTCAAGTGTTGTTTTGCGAGGTTATTTGTGGCCGCAACGCGCAAGAAATTCGGTTGATAAATTCGAACGTCTCTGCGGTTGCGTTCAACCAACAAAGGAGGGAATGTTTTATGAAAAGGATAATCTTGGTTATGATTATGGTTGCAATTTGCGTGGCGGCCCTGTTGAGTTTTGCTTCTTGCGATTTCTTGCCGAAACAGGAGTATTCCTATGTGCTTTCGGACAAAACAAACAATTGGACGGTTCCAACCGACTTGAACGATCACTCGAAGTTGGATCCTGACTATCTTTTTGAGGCAATCTCTGCAGACGATATACGTATTGCGAGTATCAAATCGCAGGTGTCGACTGCACAAAGTGTGTACTTGGTTCAACATGATTATGTCGATTATTCCACCGGCACAAAAGTGACCTACACGCTTACACAAGGCGGTGAGCGCGTCAGCGTTAGCGAATCTATGTGTGTTCGAATTGCCGAAACCTACTACAAGGAACTTGAAGGTGGCGGAACGTGGAAAATCAATTGGATTCCCGGCGATGGTGAAGTTACCGTGAGATCTATCACGCCTTATACGCTCTATTGTCCGCCACACAGTAGCACGGAAACGTACCCGGGAAGCGGCACTTGGTCGGACAGTCCGATAGTGTTGAAATCCGGTTCCTACTACATTGTGTTAGCAAAGTATTCCGACGGAACGTTTGGATTGGGCGCAGTGGATACCGGCTATCGCACCGACGATGGCTATTCTTACGTTATCACTGGCAATTTCAACGGTTGGGGCGTGCCATTCACCGATGAAACGAAAACGCAAATCGATTCCAAGTATCAAATGACGGCGATTGCTTCGTACGATACTCGTCTTGCAAGCATAAGTTCCAAATTGAAAAACATCAAGTATCTCTACGCAGTGGAGCACACCGTTTCCGATACAGGTGCCGGTTGGGATTTCGGATATTCATTGATGCCTGGTGTTCCAAAGACTATGTTTGACGGCAACCAAGCTATCAAAGTCATCAAAACAAAGTATACAGAAGTGAACGGAATCGGTGCTTGGGAACAAAACTGGCTTCCCGATGCCGGCAATACAACCGTTGTCAGTCTCACGCCGGATACATTGTATTGTCCTCCTCACAGCGAAAGTCCTATCTACGAAAACAGTGGGGCTTGGAATGACAATCCTGCGATTTTGAGGGCGGGAACTTACCTCGTTGTGTTTGTTCAGTACAACGATGGAACGTTCGGAATCGGTGCAATCGGAACGGGATCTGCCGGAAATAATACAGGCGATGATATCGAAACGGGAAACAACTCCGATTTGCTTGTAGACACATCATTTGATTATATTATCACGGGCAATTTCAACGGCTGGGGAGTTCCTTTCACCGATGAAAGCAAAACAACGATCGATCCCGTGTATCACA
>CAZRBI010000074.1:0-3839 GCA_964598315.1 uncultured Oscillospiraceae bacterium | reverse complement strand
TCTTGACCTCGACGGGGACGGAGACTGGCTTTGTTTCAAGTGAGTGTTTCAATATTCCACCGGAGACTATTGCCTCGCTCCTTGAATAAGGATTCTCCAGCACGGATGCCGTGTCCAGCGTGGCCACTCTCTCAACGAACACCGGCAGCTCTATATAAGCCGTGTCTGTGACGGTTTCCCTCTCAACCCTGACCTCCACCCGGGTGCTGTCCGTGACTGGGAGAGAACGGAGAGCACCGCAGGAGGAGGCGGCGAGCAGGGATAGGAGTGGGAGGAAGTTTTTCATAGGTCAGGATTGTCTCAGGAATTGTTATCGGGAATACCGTCTTGCAGGGCCTTGTCCGGATGATGAGGCTCGTTATAAGGCTTGTCCGCCTTGTGCTGCAGCTCGTTCTCGAAACGGCGGAACTTCGTGTCATATGATGCCTTGACTCCGAGGATGGCGCCGCAGAGAACCAAAAGTTCGCTGACAATGCTTATGGCGGAGTTCTCGATATGGCCGTGGGGAGGGACAAAGAACAGGCAGGCGATCGCTATGCCGACCCCGCAAGCGAAGCTGGCAATGGCGATCGCGCCCTGAAGCCTTGTGAGTTCCTGCCTTGCCATGACGCTACTTGACTGCAAAGACACGGGTGAAGAAATAGCCGACCTTGGTGACGCTCTCGGGAGCGTCTGCGGCGGAAACTGAAAGGACTCCTTCCGACACGGAGGCAGGGATGAACTTGCTACCAAGGGTGTCGGTGAGAGATTCGTTGTAGATGAGAGGAATGGAGAATGACATCCCTGAGGGGAAGCCGTCCAGGGCAACATTCAAGCCGTTGTCAGAGTCGAAAGTGATGTCCTCGGCACGGAATGCAAGCATCATCCAACCGTCAGCCTCCACTCCGAAACATTCGGCGTTGGTGAGTCCTCCGGCATTGGCCGTCAGGGCGAATGTGCTTTTCGTCTGCAAGGCGACCGCTCCGGCTATGTTGACGGGGATGAAAGCCGAGCATAGCCTTATGGTGTAGGAGCCGGCGGAGTTGTATGCAAGTATCTTGTTAAGGCGGATGGTGTTCCTGTCGGTGATTTTGCACCGCACAAGGGTTATGTGCCTCACCCCGTCCACGTCTATCATCGCGAAAGCGGTCGTCTTGCGGCTCTTTGAGAAAGGCAGGTCGGGGACGGTCAGTTTCAGGTAGTGGGAGGATTTATAGTCCTCGTTTGTCGTGTCCACTGTGAAAGACCCGTCCAGGATGAGCAGGTTGTCGCCCTGGAAGGACTTTATCTGTATGTCATCGGGAGAGACCCCGAAGTTGGTTGAGTTTATGGTCAGCATATCTGTATTATGTTATAAGGCCATCGCCACCGATGTGTCGAACAAGGTGATTGTGAGGTTCTTTTCGAGGGAGAGGCTGTCGAAGTCAATCTCCGGAGCCGTGGCGAGGTCGAAGACTTTCATCCGAACCATCTGTATTCCGAGGCTCGTGGTCGCGGGGAGGCTCGAAAGAAGCACGGACGTGAACGCCGGCATCGTCTCGGGGACTTCCTGCGGATAGAGGTGGGCGTATGTCTTGCCGTACTGTCCCGTGACCCCAGCGACGGCGGCGAAAGCGGGCGAAGGGACGAGCTCGAGGTCGAAGTCCGTCATTCTCACCGTGCCGCCGCCCTTCAACGGGTCTTCTGCGATGCGAAGACGCCCCTCCGCATCCTCCGTATCATCCACATCCCTCACGAGAAACGCGTAGATGAAAGGCACGGAGCTGGAGTTGATGTAGCCGGACGGGCGGTCGGAGACAGGCATCGACCACCAGCCCTCCTCCAGACGGCTCCCGCCGACAAGCCCGAAGACCTCATGCCCGGAGTTGCGACCCGCGAAGACGGGGATGTCAGATGTGATGTCATCCGGGACATTGGAAAGAAGCGCCTCCCAGTCGGAACTCCTGTAGTCGTATGAGCTGCCGGTCGGGGAGAAGTGGAGGAATATCCACTTCGGGGTGATCATGCTGAAGCAGTAGGAGGTGTTGATGGTCAGGTAGCTTCCGTCCGTGGTCGCTGTGACGCTTTTCTTGAGCAGTGTCGTGGCTATTGAGGACTGCGCAAGCTGGCAGTAGAGCGACTGGATATAGACGGTGATTTCCCCAAGTTCCTCCAGTTGCGTAATCTTCTCGATGCAGATTGTGTTCCAGTCCTTTATCCAGGACTTGGCGAAAGTGCCGCCGTCGCTGTTGACAGTCGAGGTCCCGGAGGCCTTCCTGTCGGTGAATTTCACCGCCACGGGTGTCTCGGTGCTGCGCTCGATGGTGAGGTCGGGGACATATATTTCAAGCACGGATGCGGACTTGTAAGCCTCGTTTGTCGGGTCGTATGTGAACTTTGCGTTGAGGACAAGGTAATTGCTCTCCTGCACATCCTTGAACAGGATCGTGTCTGAGCCGAAGTTGTTGCCGGTGCTGCAGAACATGGTGTAAGTGATTAGGATGAATAGAACACTCCGGGGCCGAAGACTTCGGTGGGCGTGACGTAGGTTCCGCCCCGGCGGGCGTAGGTGAGGGTCGTGACGCCCTTGGATGTTGACATCATCAGTTCGTAGGACTGCGGAACGAGGCTGCCGTCATCGCCGTTCCCCCGCCCTATGCAGTACGAGGAGCCTTTGAGGGAGCTGTCAATCGCGCTTGTCATCACAGCCTTGGAGGAGGCGTAGCCGGACGTGCCGAGGAGCGTGGCAGAGTGGCTGACAACGGGAGCGCCCGTGGAAAAGTCGAGGTCGATGCCTGACACTGAACTTGACGAGGCCGCAATGTCATCGGTGGTTATCCTCTCCCTGATTACAAGACCAGCGGCCACAGCGTCAGTCTTGCTCATCACCATGACTGAATCCTTTCTCGCCTGCCCAGAGAATCCCGTCTCCGTGTCGAGCCACCATGTCTCGATGAAGATCTTCTGCCCTATTGTCGGAGCGATGCCCAGGGCTTTAAGGTAGAGGGTGGTCACATCGGCCTCTCCCCAGTCGTCCTCCATCCCTCCCGATACGATGACGGTCTTTGACCAGCCGCTGGACACGCCCGCTGACTGGCCGCCGGACATCTTCACGACCAGCTTGAGCGGTGAGCTCTGGTGCTCGATGCCGGAGAACACAATTAGTTCTGGAGTGACCCAGGCACGGGCATACACGACATCGGGAACGGACTCGATTGAAGCGGGAGCGTCAGCAATCATACCTTTCCCTGCCATAGCGAGGTTGGCGTTGAGCCGGACATAGAGGTTGATGCCGGAGAGATCCGCCGCCACTCCGAGGACGGTCTTGCCGGAGGTATGCGAGGCGAGACTCTCCCAGGCGAGCATCTGCTCACCCGTGAGCGTCTTGTATGACTTGGTTATCTTGGAGATTGAAGCCCTGCGGACGACTTGCGCTGTGGTGGTCTGCCCCGTGGGCCATGACCTCAGCGAAAGGATGCTGCGGCCGCCGACCTGTCTGGCCGTAACATCCTTTGCCGAGCCGGAGAAGCCTCCGAAAGCGATTGAAGGAATAGCTATCATGGTTCAAGTGATTGTAAAGGTAAGTTTTCTTAACTCTCTAACTGCAAATATAATAAAAGTATTTAATTAATCAAATACAACTATTTACTGTAGTTCACCTAAATCTTAACTTCAAATAAGAAATCAGAGCGAGAAGTCGAAGCTGAGTCTCCGGTAGATGTTCCGGTAACCTGTCACCGTGTCGAGCAGCTGGCATCTGCAATGGGCGGTCAGATGGTCCGTGTCCACTCCCCAGATATCGGCGTAGTCAGGGATGACTACCGACGCGACCGACTCTCCGGACGGCGAGTTTGCCGTGGCCACGAAAGAGCGCAGCAGCC
>CAZRBI010000073.1:0-4030 GCA_964598315.1 uncultured Oscillospiraceae bacterium | reverse complement strand
GGCAAGACTATTTGTGTGCGGCGCTATCGTGGATTTCGGCTCGTGATGGCATAAAAATTGAAGATTACATGGCTGCCCATCAACATGATACTCATGCAACGCCGTTGTGGCAGTATTTTCAATCTGTCATAAACTGGACAACTAGCATTTTTCCCAAATATCGCAAGGAAATGAAAGGGGTGCAGTGGGGGTTGCTCTACAACAAGTATAAAGACAACAACTACGATCCAAAACAGCTAGAAGAAAAAATAGCGTTGTTGATGCAAGACGATGACGTTACGAAGCGTTCGGGAATTTATGAATATCTGTTGGGCGGCGAAGAAAAACATTTGAATATTCGTGCGTTCAGTGATAATATGAAGCGATCTGCTTACGAACGCCAAAAGGGTGTGTGCCCGCTGTGCAAAAGACATTTTGAACTTAACGAAATGGAGGCAGACCATATCACGCCGTGGCATTGCGGTGGCAAAACCAATGCCGAAAATTGTCAAATGTTGTGCAGAGAGTGCAATCGACGCAAGGGCGGAAAATAAAGAGTGCGGTGTGCTTGCTGTTTTGAGTTGAACGTTCAACAATTGGCCGCACGCAACACCGCGCTACTTAACGCGAATAATTTCAAAGTACGACGGGCATTTTGTCGGGGTTTTGTTCGCGGGTCAACGGATATTCGCATTGCTGCAAATTTTTGTTCGAAGGGTGAAAATGCCGAAAAAAGAATTGCGCAGTAGCGCCACGCTCAAAAAACTTGCTTTACACCGTCGCGGTTATGTGGTAAAATAACAAACACAGAATTTCGGTGGTGACGGTGTATATGGCAAAGAAAAAAGGCGGTTATGCAAAATATTTCGTGTGGATGACGCTGGCGATGATTGCCGGTTTTGCGGCAATTTTGTTGCCGATAGTGTTTTCTGCGTCATTTTCCGAACAACTCTACGTCACAATCATGTTGGTGACAGGGGCGGTTTTGCTGTTTATTGCATTGCTGTGTTTGTTCGTCGGCTTGGTAGAAAAACACAAGAAGCAACACACGCCGGACGAGGAGTTATTGCAAAACTGCGATGACGTTTCGGCCCAAATTGTTGCACCGGACGATATCTCTAGCGAAAAGGTTCGCTACATTTCCAGCGAGAGTGTGTACGAGTTTGTTCGCATGGGCGATCGTCAATCCGTGGAAGAAAAATTCAACGAAATTTCTAAAATGGACAAAACGCAGTTTGTTATTTATGTGGCAAGATTGTTCAGCCGCAGGGGCTATCAAGTCAAGTTTACTCCCGTGGTGGATAATCACAATGTCGATTTGCTTGTGGAAAAAATGGGCGTCACAATTGCCGTCGGATGTCTACTCACGTCAAAGGTACTGTGCGAATCGGATATTCGCGGCGTCTACGAGGGGAGTGCTCGCTACGCGGTGAGCAACGTTATGGCACTAACAAACATGTATTTTGACAAAACGGCAGTGGATTTTGCAAAACGTCAAAGAATGTCTTTGGTGGATCGCAACATTTTGGCGGAAGATTTTATGTGAAAGTTTTTTTGAATATTGCACAAAACGCATCGATCGTGTCGATGCGTTTTTTTTTGTGTGACAGTGCGTGCATTGATAGTGACGGTGTTGAAATGTTTTTGTGGGGCGCAAAACGCCGTCAAGTCGATTCGAGTTTCTACTATTATATATAAGACTATATTATATATATAATTATCATTATAAACGTAGCCGATTTTCAGTGTTTGCGACAGTTGTGTGTTCTGTTGCAATTTGTGCATCGGCGGCAGTTTTTGCAGCTACCGTTTGTTTTGAGCATAAAGGCAATTGCAAGTATTGTAAGCGTTGCGATTGCAACGCAAATTGTCGTTGTTGCAAAAACTTGCGGATTGAGCAAGTATGCCGAGCCAAATTGGTAGATTGCAAGCGAAATGCAGTAGGCGGTTGTTGTTTGAAAAAGTAACGAGCGAAGTGCGCTTTTGATGCCTTGTTCGGAAAAACTTGCGGAAATTGCCGCTATGCACGGAGCGGTGAGCAGGTTGTAAACTACAAAGCTATAAGCGCCCAAATCGGAAATGCATTGCCTTGCATCTGTCGGCAATAGCAGTTGCAGTGTGGTGACGACGGTTTCCTTTGCGGAAATTCCGGAAAGCGTAGCGATTGCAAATTGCCAACCGCAGCCGGCATCGTTGAACCCTAATGGATAAAACAGTGGTGCAATAATCTTTCCGACTGTGGCCAATATGCTGTTTTCGGCAACCGTCCATTGTAGGCGAACGTCGAAGTGTTGCAAAAACCACAGTACGACGGATGCTGCAAAAATGACGGTACCTGCCTTTGTTAAAAACGACTTTCCGCGTTCGTACATTTGCTTGGCAACGTTGGAAAACTTCGGCAAGCGGTAGACGGGCAATTCCAATGCAAAGGCCAACGCATTGTGGTCTTGTTTGTGAAATAGTTTCAGCATCAGTCCTCCGAGTGCGATCGCAAGCAGAGAGAGAAAGTAGAAACTTACTGCAATCAGCGCGTTGCCTTCAAACAGATTGGCGGTAAAGTAGGCAATTATTGCCAGTTTTGCCGAGCAGGGCATGAATGGCGTCAAAGTTATCGTGGCTTCTTTTTCGCGTGAATTTTTGATGGTCCTGGCCGAAAAAATTGCCGGCACCGAACAGCCGCATCCGAGAAACAGCGAAACGAAGCTTCGTCCGTTCAGACCAATGCTTCTCAGTGCCCTGTCGGTGATAAGTGCTATTCTGGACATGTATCCGCTTGCTTCCAGCGCGGAAATCAGCCCGAACAGTATCAGCACCTGCGGCAAAAAGCTCACGACGCTCATCACTCCGGCAACTATTCCGTCGGATACCAGCGAGGCCAGCTGTGGCGAACCGATTTGCGAAAAAAGCTGCGATGCCGCAGTCTGCAAAAGAGGGGTTGCCGAATTGCTGATATATTTTGTTAAAAATGCACCCGGTCCGCCGGCGGAAAGATAGAATATCGCCGTCATAACCAGGGCAAACACGGGAAAAGCCAGCCATTTGTTCAAAACTATGGCATCGATTTTTTCGCTGAGTTTTTTTCTCTTTGTAATTTTGGCGTCTGTTGCGGTGCGTGACGTTGATTTATTCAGAACAGATGCAATTTTTTCGTATCTTTTTCGTGCGTCTGCTTCGGTGAAGGCGTCGGATTTGGCTGTCGAACCCAAAGCGTGACGGGCGTGTTGCCGATGCACGGATTTTTCACACAGTTGTATCAATGGTTCTATCCCGGTGTTTTTAGCTGCGGATATTTTCGCAAACGGCACGCCGAATTCTTCGGAAAGTTTGTTTGCATCGATTTCTATTCCCAGCAACTCTGCTTCGTCGGACATATTCAATGCAACGATTAACGGGATTTCAAGTTCAAGCAATTGTGTTGTGAGAAACAAACTGCGCTGCAGCGATGTGCAGTCGACAACGTTCAGAATCAGTGACGGATTGCCGTGGGATAAAAAATCACATGATACCTGTTCGTCGGGAGTGTAGGGCAAAAGAGAATATATTCCCGGGGTGTCGGTTATACAAAGAGAATTGTTCAATTTGCACGTGCCGCTTTTGTGTTCGACGGTTACGCCGGGCCAATTGCCCACTTTTTGGTTCATTCCGGTGAGCAGATTGAAAAGTGTGGTTTTTCCGCAATTTGGATTGCCGCAAAGGGCAATGGTGTATTGTTTGGAAGCGTTTGTATTGTTCACCTACAGCTCCTTGACGAAAAAATGTTTGGCTTGTTCTGTGCGTAGGCACAGCAAGTAACCTTGAATTGTCAAAATGATCGGATCTCCGAGCGGTGCCTTGCCGTTGATTGTGACCACTGCATTTTTCACCAGGCCCAATTGAGCCAGGCGAACGCGAACGTCGGCGGGCAGGGTGCAGCGAACGATTTTGTAGGTTCTTTTGGGCAATGCGTGAATAAGACAAAATTCTTGTGAAAAAATATTGTTTTTTTGTTGAAATTCGTTTGACATATTTTTTGCCTCGTAGTATTATATGTAAGATTTCCGCTCAAAATGGT
>CAZRBI010000072.1:0-4151 GCA_964598315.1 uncultured Oscillospiraceae bacterium | reverse complement strand
AAAATACTTTTCTTCTATATTTGGGTGCAAATACAATATGATACTTGCAATTCCATTCTGTATGTGATAAACTATTTGTGTCGATTTTCATTAGTATTTCCTCCTTCGGTGGTTTAATTTATTACGGATAGCAGGCTGATTGAATTATACACCACCGAAGGAGGATACGTAAATAGGCATAGGTAAACCTTTTTGGAACCACCGCTTCAAGCGGTGGTTTTCGTTTTACAAAAAAAGTGAGTTCGAAAAAAAATCGAACTCACTTTTTGCATTACTAAACACGATTTTTCACTAACGTAGTGCCAAAAACTTGTTTTGCCGCAAATGGCAATGTTTGATTGTCCACCCAAACCCTTGATGCGACAACACTACGTTTACAGTTGTTTTAAACACCTTGACACGCACCGATTATCGAAATATTTTCGCCGTGAATGCCAAACGTTTGAATAAATTTCCAAACCACAGCAAGCATATGACAAATTCCAGTGTTACGCCTAGAACAGCACCGGCAAAAACAGCGCAAGCACCATTCCTACCACGAACGACAAAAGATTGGCAACAAAAGCATACAAAACAGATTTCCAAACCGGAACTTGCACATCGTCGATTCTGCGCAAAGCAACGGAATATGTGACGGCTTCTGCTGCGAAAACAAATATTTCCGCCAAGAAGTAGACCAAAATCATCATGAACGGGCCGTCAAAATAGTTGAAAACGTTCAGCACAACGTTCAACACAATTTGCGTCACACAGTTGGCAATCAAAATGCACAAAAGCGTCTTTTTTCCACGCAATTTGAACAACCAAGCAATGCCCAATTCCAACGCAACCGTTACCACCACGCGGAACAACAATCCGACAATTTCGGCAAAATAGTCATAGGATTTTTTGACTTTGAGCACCACGTCTGACGTCGAACCGTCCACGCCGTCCATGTCAACCGTGAAATAGCTGGAAAATGCGTATTTCTGACAAATATCGCTTGCCACAAACGTGCCGCTTTCGGGAAAATACAGCAAAATTTTGAACGTATCGGGCGGATAGTATCCCCACGAAAACGTTTTTGTTTCGTCACACTGCGACACATACTGCAAAAAATAGAAACCGTCGGCATCCTGATAGTCTACAAACGCCATGAACACATCGGTATCCACTTTAGTATACATATTATCGCCGTCATACACCGTGTGCGGTCCACTGTATTCTCTTTTTGACAACAGCGTGCAATAGAACACGTCATCGGTGTTTTTGAAATTTACGTGCACCGAGCTTTTGGGCCCCGTGTCGGCAACGGCAAACGACGGAACCAGCAGAACAAGAAGAACCACTGCAACAGCAAAAACCGCAAAACTGCGCTTTGACCATTTATTCACGCTTCCACACCTCCCTGTTTTCACTTTAGTAACACACAAATGACACAAGTTGTCCCACGCAACTACACCATTTTCAACAGCTGACACAAATCGGCAATTTCGCAAGTCGGTTGCAAACCGCTGTTGTTGACGGCACCGCGCGGATTGAACCAACACGTATCCACCCCGGCGTTGACACCGCCTTGAATATCGCTAGACAACGAGTCGCCAATAACAAGCGCTTTGGATTTTTCAAAATCGGGAATTTGCGCAAAACTGCGGTTGAAAAATTCTACGTTGGGTTTGGGAACACCTATTTCTTCGGAAATGAAACGGCGAATGAAATACTTATCCAACCCACTGCCCTTCATACGGCTGTTTTGAATGGATAAAACGCCGTTTGAGACAATATAAAGACGATGTGTGCTTTGCAATGCGGCAAGCACTTCTTCGGCATGAGGCACTTTGTAGAACCCAAAATGCAGTTGCTTTTCGTACTCCGATGAGAGCAAGGCTAAATTGTAGTTTTCAATCTTCAGTTCGGCAAGCGTAAGAACAAAACGGTTGACAAGCACTTCGTCACGAGAAATTTCGCCACGCTCGTACCGCTGCCATTGCAAAATATTGATGCGGCGGTACACTTGCAAAACTTTTTCGTCATAATGCAAGTTGCACACCGAAAAAGCATGTTGCAAAGCGTGCTCTTCGGATTTATCGAAATCCAAAATTGTGTTGTCGGCATCGAACAATAAAACGTCGTACTTCACCGGAAATATCCCCAAAAATAATGTTAGTGCTTTTATTGTGCCACAAAAGTGCAACAATGTCTACGTTTGAGCACAATTTTGTTGCAAACGGATGTGTTGAAAAAAATCGCCCTATCAAAAATGTGACAATCTTTGCCCATACCAATTTCCAATAACAATAGCGTTACACCATCACTTAACTTTGCTTCAAAATCGCCGTACAAGAAAAGGGTTGAACTATCATGACAACCCCTTGTTAAACGCAAACTGCGCAAGATTATTGAAATTATTTTACAGGCGAATTAGCCATGGCGCCAATGTTTGTGTATGACGGTTCCGCCATTTGCTTTGCTGTTTCCAAATTGTTTTCGAAAACGGAACGAAAATTTTCGTATTCAGGCGGCAAACAGTTCAATCGGTGTTGCAGATTGGCAACAGTATTGGCCTTTATTGAATAGCCGACAGGAACAAATGCCAACGTGTCGCCGATGACGCCGAACGTCGAAATCTTATCGGCATATATGTAGAAAAGATTTTTGCAAATGTAGGAATTATCTGCAACATATTTGTTCTTAAGTTTTTCAACGTCGGACAAATCGTCGTTAGAATGTAAAAAAGTGACGAATTTTTCGTTGGCAAAATTGTGCCTCATTTCCAACAGCGACAGCGGTGTTTTGTTTTCATCCACAAAATATCCGTCGGTTGTAGGATCCAACATTACCCACTTTTGCAGTTGCCTATCGTAGATTTCCGTTACAACGTGGTTGTCAAAATCATAAGGTGAAAAGGGCATTATGCTCACACGGCGTGCATAAATTCCCAACGCAAGACAACATTCTTGCAAAATTTTAGATTTGTTGAGACAGTTTATGCCATGTTCGGGATTACCCAGACTGTATTCCAACAAATCGAGAGCATTGCACGGCACGTGATTGTCGTACCACGAAGAATGCTTTAAGCGTGGCGACAAATAATGCAACAATCTTATTGCACGACCAAAATCGCTGCCCTTTCCGGCAATGTCTTCAAGATTATATTTTTGTTTTAGCGTTTCGAATTCCGTACAATCAAAATTATAGACAAATTCGTCATTGTTACCTTCGGCAAAGATTTGATTGTTAAACAATATGCCTGCATACACATCGCAAAATTGTTGCGATATTTCACGTTGCTTTTTAATTGTCATTTCGAACTCCTTGCAAACATTATAGCATAAATTACAATAATCCACAAGAAAACAGCAACTGAACAATGCTACAAATCAACAATCTTTGATAACAAAAGAATACTATTAGGTGTGAAAAAAACTTATAGGGCATGAGCAATTACTTATCTGTTTTAGCTGTATTCAGCGAAGCCACCAACATACGTCTAATTTCTTCAGAAACAGTAATTAGATTGCTGTAATTGTACTCAATCAACTTGGTTCGTTCCAGTAGCGTAAGCCAATAAATACTTTCCCCCTGTTTCCTTGAGAGCAATATGCAATTTAGAAACAAAGTCAGCTTAACTATTACCATAGACCGCCTCATTGATATTAGCGCCGATCTTGTTGCCAAACGAAGCAATTGTTTCGCAATTGTTGTATCTTTTTTAACTTTTGAAAACTCTTCATAAAACAACACTATTTGCGTGGCAAAGTCAAGCGATTTTTCCAACAAAGGACTGTTCATTGTTTCACCTCAATAAAAAGTATAACATAAAATCATTCCAAATTCAACATTAATTGAAAATTCAATTTGGTGCAATCACAAAAGTCCAAAACGTAATAAAAGTTCAACTTTTTTAATCATAAAAAATTATATATGCGGCACAATCTTCTTGCGAAAATTGTCGACTATGATTTGTCAAAAAAGACAGCATACAAGTACAATTTCACTTGCTTTTCAATAAACTAACCGCTTCTCTTATCTCTTCTCTCTTATCTTTTATCTGAAACGACAATTTGAGTGAAAAGTACAAAAGAAACGACAATCTTCTTGCGAAAATTGTCGTTTCTTTTGGAGCGGGAGACGGGATTCGGACCCGCGATATCTGCCTTGGCAAGGCAGCG
>CAZRBI010000071.1:0-4216 GCA_964598315.1 uncultured Oscillospiraceae bacterium | reverse complement strand
GGGACAGGGAGAGGCTCGTGCGCCGCGCCGCCGTCTCCATGAGGGACTCCGGAGCAGTTTTGTCAGACCGATTGAATTTCGTATTTTTGCAACTGCCGATGGTGCGGGGGCTGAGCGGCGGGGAGGACTTCCTGGGCGACCTGGCGTACGTGATACGCAACATCTCGGGGATGGACCGCGAGCCGGAGTCCCTCGGCGGGGAGTACTTCGGGCGGCTGTTCAAGGCGAGCGAGCGGGACAGCATCGGCGAGAGGCTGCTGGAGGCCTACGACAACATGATACGAGACGAGATACAGATCAGGGCGGAGCGAGACTACGCCGTCGAAAAGGCTCTTGCCGAGGGCGAGGCCAAGGGCATCGCACAGAGGAACTCCGAGGTGGCCAAGAACATGCTTGCCCTTGGGATTGATGCCGGCACCGTGGCCAAGGCCACCGGCCTCGACGCTAAAGCCATTGACAAGCTCAGGCAGTCAGCCTGAAAGGCGGCAGTCCATATCGACAGCATCGTGGGCTTCATTGAGGCTCACGGCCGTTTTTGTCGGCAACTGCCCTGTCCTGACATTGCCCTGAAGGCTCCCGTTTGCCGAACAGGTTACATAGACGCACAACGAGCAGGAAGTTCTGACCCGGTTCGGTGCAGGATACTTTTTCCATTTTTATAGGCAGGCTCTTGCAATAAAGGAAATTGAGTATTATATTTGTCCGACAAATAAGATAAAACCACTAATTGACACGACAAGCAGCACCTGATGCGGAAAATAACTGCATACGTTGTGATAGCTTTTGCATGGCAGGCTTTCAGCTTGCTTTGTGCTAGGGCAAGTCCGGCAGCGAATGAGGCAGATGTTATTGCTGCATTGCCATCTACCTCTATCACCAGAACAGAGTCAATCCGCTGGGAGAGGTTCTCCTTGCCGCGTACGCCGCGTGACACGGCTGATGCCAACCTCGGGCTTGCAGGAGTGTTTGCCGGGATGATTGGGGACAACCTGGTCATTGCCGGCGGCGCAAACTTTCCTGTCGGCACTGTCCCTGCCGGCGGCCGGAAACATTGGTGGGCGGTCTGTTCCTGCTGGCGTTCGTCAGTCGCAAGGCCAATTCGGCCGGGGCGTTATGCGGGCTTGCGGGCTGCATCATCGTGCAGCTGACGGTCATGCATTTCCAGGCTGTCAACCTGCTTCTGTATTCCACGGTTGGGTTCATATCCTGCTTCGTCATCGGTTATATCGTAAGTCTGCTCACCGGCGGGCCGCGCAGGGACATAACACAATATTGTATCAACATCAAGATCAAGCGAAAATGAGCAAGTTTCCAAGGATCAAGGGGCTTATAGTGGCTCCGTTCACGCCCATGATGGACGGCGGCGGGATCCTTGGCGGCAAGGCCATAATGAATATTCTCGGTATTCCCTGCGGGGAATGTCGCATACCGCTGCACCGCTTCACGCCAGCGGAGTATGAGTCCCTGCGGCATGACCTGGAGGCTATAGACTTCTTTGACAGATGCAAGGTATGATAATGTTGCGCCATACGGGAGCGCAACGCCGGGTGGCGCATTGACTATTTCCTCGTCTCGGGGGTACTCCGTGACAGCATCGTCTCGACCGGCATCCACAACGAGATCTTAAGCTCCGACCACTGCCCCGTCGAACTCATCCTCCGATAGCGGCAATGTCATTTTTTCGTCGTATATTAGCGGGGGCGGCTGTAACATCCTTATTGGGCTGATCGCCGACGAGAAGAGAACAAACAAAGAGAGCAGATTATGAGATGGCGTTGGGATCAAGGGCGGTTGGCTTACTTTCAGTTCGAAAATATTTGTGCGATCGCCAGAGTGCTGAAATCTCTTGACGGCATTCTCCTTGATACGGCTGAAGATTTGTTGCGCCATCCGCTGGAGGAAAATACCGGGCTTCCGTTTTCACCGTCCCATTACAAGGTGTGGAGAAACTATGCAAGGGTGTTCCAGTGTTCAATGTTGGCCACAAGAATTGACGGGCGACTGATTGTGACGGAACTGTGCCTCAATCTCTCCGGCGACACACCATTCTCTCCCGATGAGTATCTGGACTTTGTATTCTCCCATTTTCAATATCCTTTTCCCGCATTTGAGGAATACAATCATGAGACCCCACCGGTGTGGCCATTTGTTGCCATCATAAAATTCCTCATAGCGCGGAACGGGAAGCCTATATCATTAGACGATGTGTTCTCGTACATCATAGGGAATGACTGTACCGGATTGGAGGAACTCTCGTATTATAGGACTCTGCAAAGGACTTCAAGGAGGCCATTAGGGGATGAGGAACGGCAGGTAAGGGAAATGCTCGTCTTTATGGGACAAGTTTCATATATACGCTGGTTCGACAGTCACCTTTATCTGGACACCAGCGATTATGACACTGTCTTGAGCGCAACAATTCCGTTCATGGCTCCAAGACGAGAACAGGAATCCAGCAAAGAATTTCTGCGGCTTGCCTCATTAAAACATTATGCCAACATTCGCAATCTCGACGTCAACCTCCGTGACAGGGTGGTTTCCGAGTTCGCGGTAAAGGAGGGCAGGAAAGCGTTTGCCTCACACCAGAAAATCGAACGCAGCCCGTTGTTGCGGACTCGTTTTTTCAGGATACACCCAGAATTTGTCTGCGATGTCTGCGGGATGCATCCGTTGGAAAAATACCCTTGGCTTTCGGACACGAACATTCTTGAACTTCACCACATACTTCCTCTTTCCGCTACATTGAACAGCAACGGCGCCACGACGACATTGGATGACCTGAAGCCGCTTTGCCCGACCTGTCATCGAAGTATTCATGTCTTTTATAAAATCAAGCTCACAGAGTGGGACATACAGGATTTTTCTTCCAAGAAGATGGCTCACGATGTATATGAGCTGGCCAAAAGGGAGGTCGCATAATGGATAAATTGACTTTCAGCAAACAGGTTGAGCTGCTTGACTATGCCATCTGCCATCAGCTTCCATTTGGCGATGTGCTGATGGAGAATGGGTTCGACTACAACTCCCTGATTTATTCAGACGGCGCAAACGCCGCTGATTTCTTATTCCCTGACATAATTCCGGTTAATGAGCGCGAGAAAGTTGCCCCCCATATACCTTGCGTGAGTTTCTTTTCGGGTGCCGGAGGGCTTGACCTTGGTTTCAAGTGTGCGGGATTTGATACAATCATAGACATTGAGGTCAACAGGATGTTCTGTGACACATTGCGCGCAAACGGGGCAAGGAAAGTTATCGGCCCGCCGGATTGGGCCGGAGACATCCAGCATTATGACGAAATCATCTCTACCCTCGAAACGGAAGGCATTCAGAGAGACTTCCCCGGTGTGTTTCACGGCGGTCCGCCATGCCAGTCTTTCAGCGTAGCGGCCAATCAGCGCTTCTCTAAAAACGGGAAGAATTTCAAACGTACAGGCTTTAGCCATGAGAAGTTAGGTAATCTTCTCTTCTGTTATATAAATGTAATCACGCATTTCCTGCCACGTGTATTTCTGATTGAGAATGTGGACGGGCTCTTGACCATTGACGGGGGAGAGCAAGTGCGTCATGCATGTGAAATTCTCAAGTCAGCGGGATATATGGTGGCCAATCCTGCCATCATAAATGCCGCCGACTATGGCGTTCCGCAAAAACGCATGAGAACCTTGATTGTCGGGAGCAGGAGGGGAAAGTTTTTGTTCCCCAAAAAGATTGGCGTACAAATCCCGTCAGGCAGTGCCTTAAAAACACCTATCCTCACCAGAGAAAGCAACATGCCAAGAAGTCATAAGGCGGAGTCAATAGCTCGATATATGATGCTTGGCTACGGTCAACGCGACAAGCTGGGTCGTGTAGACAGGCTTGATCCCACCATTCCGTCCAAGACAATCATAGCGGGGGGAACCGGTGGTGGTGGACGTTCTCATTTGCACCCTTTCATTCCACGTACGATGACTGTACGGGAATGTGCAAGGATACAGACTTTCCCGGATGACTATGTGTTTACTGGCCCCATTGCACGACAGTTTACTCAAGTCGGCAACGCTGTTCCTCCTGTTTTGGCCTATGAGGTGGCTCGCGAAATATATAATGTATTATGAATAAGACAGCAACGCTGCTGGCGACGCTGGTGTGCTTCACGGGAGCGGTGAGTTGCGGAGGGGATGCTGCGAACTACACGGCCAACCGTGCGCCGCTCACGCCGTCGGCGTATTTGGAA
>CAZRBI010000070.1:0-4226 GCA_964598315.1 uncultured Oscillospiraceae bacterium | reverse complement strand
CTTATACGAAGAACGTTAGCGGATAGCCTATTTTTAATTTTTCGGGATTTACTTTACACGCTCTCGACGGGCGCAAGCTGTGCTTGCGCAGTGAAATCTTGCTTTGCAAGGTGAAATCCGCATTCGCGGGTGAAATCTGCCTTACGGCAGGTGAAATATTCGCTTCGCGAATGTTGTGGGGCGCCGTCGGCGCGAATACTAAGATTAACTTTTATTATCCAATTCTCTTCTCTACTTCTCTCTTATCTCGCAAAGCATATCCCGCCGAGAACTACATAATGCGCCTATGATGGGCGATTGTACGAACATCTGCACAGCTGTATTTCGCTACACGTCGATAGTATTAACATCCGAACGGCTGTAGTATGATGCGCCTTAACGCCAACTACTCAACATTTTGTTTTATGTAGTTTAATGCCGAGATGCTATGATCAAAATAAGGCAAGGCAATTGATTTACAATAATTAGATATCACTTTCATTTCTTTTCTCACATCTATATAATCCAATTGGCAAGGAATTGCGCCCACCAAATATTCATTATCAGCTAAATAATTGAAATCTTCGGATTTCATTCCTAACTGTTTTAATATTTCATCATTAACGGCAATTCCGCTTGCGACGACACAAGAGACATATTCCTTACATTTATCTATCAAATCCAAAATTTCTTGCACAGGAATAATTGTATCCGGATATAGCGGTCTCGCCATAAGAATCGTGTTGATACCAATTGCTTTAGCACGTTTAAGACAGTCAATCCTTTTCTCAGGCGGTTCTATTATATCTTTTGTTTCAGTCACTCCGTAAGAACTTAGTCCGGGTATTGAAACAGCCAAATAAAACATGTTGCCCGACTTTTCCATTTCCATCGCTAATATCTTTAAATCTTTTAAAGTATCGTCGCTTAACGCGACTCTTGTAATAACAAATATATCTTTATTGTAACGATTATATAACGCATTACATAAAGCGACGCCCATTTGTTGGTCTATAAAATTTTCCTTTTTCTGCGACACATAAATGACATCAAATTCGGCATTGCCAATACTATCTATAATTTCATTAATTGTTCTTGCCTTTTTTGCTGTCTCCAATTGGTATGTATAACAATGTTTACAGCGAAGCGGACATGCCCCGTCAAAAGATACGAATTCTCGTTTTACTAATACATTATTCATTTTATATTCTCCTATTATATACTATCAAAGATTCTTTAAAAAAACATATTCGCTATATACGTATGTGTAAAAAAACGGTTTAACAACATTTGCATAACTTTTACATCTTTTTAACAATTGAGGGATTTTTGTTTCATCCAAGCAATTATCTTCTTTTACTAAATAGCTACGAACCTCATTTGATAAATCAAAAGTTAGAGCACCAATTACTTTGTCATTATCAATAATCGGAATAGCTATTAATGCCTTACAATTGTCGTTATTGTTCAAGCCCTTCATTGCCACGTCTCTTTTGACCTTTTCTTTTTCTACTCGATTATCCCTATTTAGATAATACAATCCAGCTTTTTCAAAATCGTAAATGACGCCAAATTGTCTTATTGCGCTCTGTTTTTTTATCCGCGCATTCATCAAACCTACAACGCCACTATTTTTGTCTTTTATGCTTTCTGCATAACGTCCATGCTTAGGCAAATCGAATATAGTCATTCTTTTCTCTTTGCCATTCTCATTTTTATAATAGTATGCCATAACACATCTAATGCCGTTATAACTCGTACTGTCGATTTCTTCTGCGCCCAAATGTGTGAGTAATCCATTTCGAATCGCAAGCAACAAATAATTACTAATATAATCCTCATACGATATTGGAGCGCAAGCTCTTGGCGCGACAATCAAACCTCTTAAGTCTATTTTACTTTTGATTTCGCTTAATACTTTCGTCGCCTTCGATTTTAAATCATCAGGGTTACTCGCGTTATATTCTTGTCTAAATTGACGATCTATATCATTTATAAATGCCTTGTTGCTTTCTTTCTGTCGTTCAAATTCTTCTTGAATTTCTTTAAAACATGTTTCATCATATTTCTTAGCCTTTAGATAATCAGTTAATTTATCAATTTTTGCATATTCTTGGTTGACAATATAATAGTAAGGAATATTGTTTTGTAATGCGTATCTCCACTCGTATTCAGTATATGATATTACGCATTTGTATTTTCCTTTGCCTCTTATTTTACATTTCCCTTTGCCCTTTTTACATTTATTACATTTTTTCAATTCACAATTACTTTTTTCCTGGTCAACAATACTGCCGTATAAAAAACTTGCTACCCCGAGCACCACATCACATTGTTTTATTTTTTCTTTCACAACATCTAAAGCTTTTTTATCTGTTGAGTCGTTAAACATTTCCATTTCTACAGGCAACATTCCGTTGTCGACTATTAAATCCGTAAGCATTTTTCTGTCTTTTTCAAAGCCTCTTTTTACCGAGGATAGAAAAACGCGATATACTTTATTCATATGTTCTCCTCAATATTTCTTATCGTAATGCTAAGCAGTATGCTCTGCTTAGCATTACGAGGAATCAAAGTTATTGTTTTAACTTATTTGTGTGCTTTGTAAAATCTAAGGCCACAATACCGCTCATTTAGTAGCGTTACGTTATAAGCGGAATTTGTCACATCAACCAATGTGCCATTATTGCCGAAATTATTACAATACCAATCGGACGCATCTTCAAAAACTATATTTGTTAATGACAAACAATCATTAAAAGCATAAACCGGAATCATTGTAACTTTGGCTCCGACATTAACAATGGTCAGTTTGTCACAACCATAGAAAATATGCTCGCTGTATGAACCGGCACGCATGCACGCCGTTGCATTCCATTTTACGCTCGTTAAGCCGATGCAATCACCGAAAGCATATTCACCGATACTTGTTACGCTATCCGGGATGGTTACGCTCGTGATGCTTGTATTTCCATAGAACGCATATCCCTCTATCTCTGTTATTCCTTCGGGAAGAATAAGTTCTGTTTCCGTTCCGTTATAGTCTATAAGGATTTTTTTGTCTCCGTCGGTATAAATTACATATCCGTTTTCGTCGGTAGAGAGTTTACTTTGACCTTCCACGTCTGCGTATACGTTTTTAGCGTAATATGCTACATATCCGTTATACCTGCTTCCTGCGGTTATGGTAAGATTAGATCTATTTATTACTTTTTTGAGTTTATAGCAACCATAAAATGCACAGTCTCCGATACTTTCACAAACAGAGCCGTCTTCAAACACTACTTCAGTTATTTTAGGTGCATATGAGGAATTATCAGAATACGGACAGAACAAGTATGCGGGTATACTCTTTACATTCGCTCCTATCGTTACCTTTATTCCCGTGCCTTCTGTTCCTGCATTAGAGAATACATAATTATTTTCACTCAAGTCCCCACAATTTGTTGCATTGTAATTTATTTCCGTTAATGCGGTACAATTATAGAAAGCAGGACTTCCGATACTCGTGACACTGTTTGGGATGGTGACGCTTGTGATGTTTTTGTTCGCGTAGAAAGCATATAGGTATATCTCGGTTATTCCTTCCGGAAGAGTGAGTTCTGTTGCCGTTCCGGCGTATCCCACCAGCATCTTATTCTCTCCGTCGGTGTAGATTATATATCCGTTTTCATCCGTTGAGAGTTTACTATGCCCTTCCGTATCCGTGTATACGTTTTTTGCGCACTCTGCGACACATCCGTTTCCCCAGCTTCCTGCGGTTATGGTGAGATTAGATTTATTGTATACCTCTACGAGTTTATCGCAATATTCGAAAGCACCGCCTCCGATACTCGTAACGCCATCGGGGATTGTTACGCTCGTTAAACATTTTGCGCCTTTGAATGCGTAGGCTTTTATCTCGGTTACATCGTTAGGTATTACTATATCCGTCACTAATGTTCCGTTTAAGTATAGGTTCTTTGCATAAATCAACGGGTTGGAGTAACAACCGTACCCCGGATTCTCACCACCGTCGGTATAACCAAACACTATTCCGCACCAGGCGGATAGGTCGGTTATATGCACGCTCGTTAAGCCACTGCAAGAAGAGAAAGCAGAACTTCCGATGCTCGTGACACTATCGGGGATGGTTACGCTCGTTAAGCATGTTGCGCCTTCAAATGCGTACGCTTTAATCTCGGTTACATCATTAGGTATTACTAAATCGGTTACTAATGTTCCGTTTAAGTATAGGTTCTTTGCAT
>CAZRBI010000069.1:0-4486 GCA_964598315.1 uncultured Oscillospiraceae bacterium | reverse complement strand
CCAAGGGCGCCTTCATCTGCGCCATGTGCATTGAGGGCAAGGAGCTGTCCTCCGAGGCCCTTTCCGAAAAACTCAGCCAGCTGAAAAGCGGAGGCAACTCCAATGTGGTCTTCCTCATTGGCGGTTCCTTTGGCCTGG
Organism: uncultured Oscillospiraceae bacterium; assembly: GCA_964598315.1. Taxonomy (GTDB): domain Bacteria; phylum Bacillota; class Clostridia; order Christensenellales; family CAG-314; genus Fimimonas. The sequence continues at coordinate 4,348 of CAZRBI010000069.1, read as the reverse complement.
ACGAAGGGCTTAAAAAGCAGGCCGGTCTGCGGCTGAGTATGTCGCCCATGACCTTTCCCCACCACCTGGCCAGAGTTATGCTGCTGGAACAGGTATACCGGGCCGAAAAAATCATGGAAGGCAGCAGGTATCATAAATAACAAAACATCGAGACGCTTTGCGTCTCGATGTTTTGTTATTAGGGGTTAGGGGCTAGGATTTAGGGTTTAGGGAGTTAAGCTGTGTCATTCTGAGCGAAGCGTCAGCGGAGTCGAAGAATCCCCTGCGGTATGTCATTCAGAGGAGCCGCAGGCGACGAAGAATCTTTAATCATCAAATTTGATAAGGCTTCTTCAAACCAAACGCACTTATATGGCGGAAACTTTGGATTTATAATTTGCAGTAAGGCATAAAAATCAAGAAAGGAAGATCACTATGAAAAAATTCTTAGCCTTGCTGCTGTGCTTTGCCATGCTTCTGGCTCTGGCAGCCTGCTCCGGCAGCGAAACGCCTGCTGAATCTGTCGAAGAAACCACTTCTGCGGCAGAAACTGCTGAGACTCCTGCCACCACCGAAACCGAACCCGCCACCGCACCTGCGGATGGATCCGCCGAGGCAGAAGGACCCCAGGGCCCCACCGTGGGCGAGGTCTCCCTGCCCATCAGCGAAGAAAAGCTTACCTACACCATGTTTATGACCATGCCCTTCTTTGTGGGCAGTCTTATTGATGACATGGGCACTGATTTGAAGCTTTTCAGCACCGTTCAGGACCTTACCAACATCTATTTCGACATAACCGCCATCAGCGGTGAGGTTTTTTCTGAAAAGTTCCAGCTTATGATAGCCTCCGGCACTTACTGTGACGTTATGGACGGCATGAGCAATTACAACCCCGGCTACGACTCTGCCATTAACGAAGGCATTTGCATCGACCTTTACGACCTGGCCGTGGAATATGCCCCCAACTATATGGCTGCCGTCTCTGCCGATACCAACACCCTTGCCCAGCTCATCACCGACGAAGGCCGCATGGCCACCTTCGGTATTCTGTACGCTGAGGCCAACTGCGAGACCCAGGGCTACCTCATTCGCAACGATTGGCTCGATGCAGTGGGCATGGACATCCCCACCACCTATGACCAGCTCCACGATGTTCTGACCGCCTTCAAGGATACCTATGGGGCCGTGGGTATGCCCTTTAACGACATTTCTGAATCCCGGCTGGACTATGGCTATCAGTGCGCCGGCGGCAACTTCATGGTCATCGACGGCAAGGTCGTCAGCGGGTTTACCACTGACAGCTACTACGACTTTTTGTCCATGTGCGCCGACTGGTATTCCGAGGGCCTGATCTACCCCGACTTCTACTCTGCCGCCACCGGCGACTATGACCAGCTCATGGTCTCCAACGAGATCGGCATAGTTCAGGGTGCTGCCACCAGCTTTTCCACCATTACCGCCTACCTCAACGAGGAGGAGGCAGCAAACTTTTCTCTGGCAGGTATGAACCCTGTTACCATCAACGAAGATGATGAACTGCATTACTGCTGGAACCAGCCCAACTATCTCAAGCGCACCGATGCCTGGGCCATCAGCGCCGACTGCGAAGACCCCGTTCCCCTGGTCCAGTTCGTGAACTATATGTACTCCGATGCCGGCAGACTGCTCTTCAACTATGGCACCGAGGGTGATACCTTCACCTTTGATGAAAACGGCGACCCCCAGTACACCGACGTCGTCATCAATAACCCCGAACAGCCCTACTTCTTCGCCAGCTATCTCTATGCCAGCAACGCTGCCACCGAGTATCTGCCTGCTCTTATGGACGTTTCCGCCTCCTACTATTCCTTCGAGGATGCACAGTGGAACGCCTACTACCTGTTCAGTGAGCCCGCCAACGATGGCACTTACAACTATCCCAGCGGCGCATCCATCACCGCTGACGAAAACGAGCGGTACAGCCAGCTCTATTCCGACATGGAAACATACATCGAGGAAACCGTCGTGTCCTGGGTCATCGGTCAGACTCAGCTCAACGAAGACACCTGGAATGCTTTCCAGGCCCAGCTGGAAGCCATGGGCATCGAAGAGCTTGTCCAGATGAAGCAGGATGCCTACGACCGTTATCAGTCAAAGCTCAATTCTCTCTTGGCATAATATCCACGGGGCCGGGACAAATGTCCCGGCTCTACCTGTGTCATTCAGAGGAGCCGCAGGCGACGAAGAATCTTTAATCATCAAATTTGATAAGGCTTCTTCAAACCAAACGCACTTATATGGTGGAAACTTTGGATTTATAATGTAGGATGGAACGTGAAGGACCTATAAACATTTCGTTAAAAATTCCGTTGAACATCAGATACAGTTGATTTACCAAAACTCAGATGGAGGTAAAAAATGGCCTATATAATCGACCGAGAACACTGTACCAACTGCGGACGCTGCTCCATGCAGTGTCCCACTCACGCCATAGGAGGCATGGGCGGCATTGGCATTGACAAGGAAAAATGCATCGAGTGCGGCAAGTGCGCAGAGGTTTGCCCTCTTAGCGCCCTGCACCCGGAGTCCCAGCCCTGGCCCCAGATCCCTGTCCACGAGCTGAAAGAGTACGACTGTGACCTGTGCGTTATCGGCGGTGGTGGCGGCGGACTGACTGCGGCAGCACGCTTTGCCTGGCTAACCGGCAAAAAGGTCATCGTCCTGGAGAAAATGCGCTCCTGCGGCGGCCAGGCCTGGTTTGCCTCCACCATGCGTATGTATAACTCCCAGTGGCAGAAGGATCGCGGCGTTGCCGATGTCCTGAATGACAAACTTCTTGAAATCATGGACCAGACCTATTGGAAGCTGGATTCCCACCTGGTCCGCAATGCCCTGAAAGGAACCGGAGAGTGGTTTGACTGGCTGGGTCAGCTGGACCCGGAGCGGGACAGCAAATTTGTGGAAAGCTTCTATGTTTTTGACGGCCCCGACAGCATGATCACCCCCAGCTATTGCGAGCCCGGCGGCCGGATAGGCTCCCCTGACAGCAACGGCACCGGCTGGTATAACGGCCAGCTGATGCAAAAGGTCCTGAAGGATAAAAATGCCCTGATTTTGACCGAGACCCGGGCAGTGAGCCTGGAAATGGAAGCCGGAAGGGTCACTGCCGTTCTGGCAAAGGACCCCGGCGGCGATGTAAAGGTCAATTGCAAGGCTTGTGTTATGAGTCCCGGCAGCTGGATAAATGACCAGAAGACCCTGGATAAATGTGTGCCTGAGTTTGGCCGCCTGCCCAGGGGGATCAGCTCCCACTGTCACATTGCCTGCACCGGCGACGGCATTGGCCTTGCCGAAAGCGCAGGAGCCTTCCTGGATTATGACAGCTTCTGTATGCGCCTTATGGGCGGTGCAGGCATGGCTCCCGGCAACACCGCCATGGCCATGACCACCGGACCCTATGCAGTCTATGTCAATAAGAACGGAAAACGTTGGATCAACGAGCTGACCATGAGCCGCAGCAGCTTCTTCGCAGTGGCTACCGCCCTTGTATATCAGCCGGAGGGCATCAACTACTCCATCTTCGACATGGGCATGGCCAGGGAGGCTGCCAAGCGTCCCTTCCGCAGCATCAAAAAGAAGTATAACCCCATTCCCGAGATACCTGTGCCTGAGAATTTTGAACAGGACCTTCTGGAAAATGCAAAACGTGAGCCCAATATGCTGATCTCCGGCAACACCATTGAAGAGCTTGCCGAAAAGCTGGGGGTTCCCCCGGAGAATTTGAAGGAGACCGTCCGGCGGTATAACGAAATGTGCGCCCAGAGCCGGGACGATGACTTCTTCAAGACTCCAGAGGACCTGATCCCCTTTGGCGAGGGACCTTACTTCGCAGTTTCCGGCGGCGTAGGCACCGATGGAGCCTTCGGCGGCGTTCTGGTGAACGAAAACATTCAGGCCTATGCCTCAGACCGGGAGACCCTTATCGAAAACCTCTATGTCCCCGGGGATTTTGCCTCAGGACGCTTCCTCAATATGGCGGGATATAAGGTCCAGATCATCAACGACCTGAGCTGGGCCATGTCCAGCGGCTTTATTGCCGGAAGCCATGCAGCCGAGCTGCTCAGAGTGTAGACAAAGGTGGGGAGTTGCCGTATCGGAAAGGAAGATAGTGTGAAAGAAACCCATCAGGGGTGTCTTTCGCGTTCAATAACCCGCCGCAGCGGCAACTTGTAGACAAAGTCACAACTTTGTCTACAAGTTGCTGAAAGATGCCTGATATGGCACGGATACGGCCTTCAGCCGGGTCCGTGAGATCATAAAAAAGAAAGGAAACATCACCATGAAAAAAGTCTTAGCTTTGCTGCTGTGCTTTGCCATGCTTCTGGCCCTG
>CAZRBI010000068.1:0-4769 GCA_964598315.1 uncultured Oscillospiraceae bacterium | reverse complement strand
GCAGTTCCGCCCCTACGATGCAGCCGTATAGAATGCAAGATTCCCATCTTTCCGGCGGGAGCAGCAGCTCGCCGCAGGCGAGGTAGCCCGCCCTACGGTGTAGCCGTATACGGCTGCGAGATTTTTTTATCTCCCGCCGCCGTCGTCACATTATTATACGTCGACACTCCATGTTCGCACCGCACTTCGTAAGCCTTCCCCAGTGGGGGAAGTGACTTGCCTCGCTCTGCGAGTCAAGTCGTCAAAAGCGGCTCGGCGAGTAAAACTCGCCGTTTTGCAAGCAAAAACGCCGTTTTTGCGTTTTGCGTAAGCCGTGACGGATGAGGTGGGCTATGCATTTTGTTCGCACCGCACGATGTTAGGTACTCGTTCCGTCGCATCATGTTCGCACCTCTCCCGTAGGGGCGACCTGTGGTCGCCCGCAATGTCCGATCTCTACGGGCGAACGCAGTTCCGCCCCTACGATGCAGCCGTATAGAATGCAAGATTCCCATCTTTCCGGAGGGAGCGCAGCTTACCGACCAAAGCACACCGCCAAAAGAAAAAAACAAAGTCGTCACGATCCGAGGATCGTGACGACAATATTATTTTATTCTATACTCCGATGCCTATTATGCGTTGAAGACAGTCTTCTTCGAGACAACAGCAACACCGCAAACAGCCACGAGAGCAACAACGCTGAGCGCGATAACGATCACGGCATTGTTGTCGCCTGTGGGAGGCAGAATGGGCAGAACTTCGGTCTTTGTGTGACCGCAATCCTTGCAGGTGTAGACCTTCTCGCCGGTCTCGGTCTCGGTAGCGGCCTTTGTGACCTTACCGTCATCCCAAGCGTGAGCGGCCTTTTCGGAAGCACCGCAAACACTGCAAGCATGCTCGTGCTCTGCCTCGTCGGCAGACATCCACTCGCCATACTTGTGGCCGGTGGCAGCAACCGTCTTCTGAGCGGTCAGAACAGCTCCGCAGGTCTCGCACTTGGTTCCCGCAGACAGACCGTCGGTGGTGCAGGTTGCAGCAACCGCATCAACAACGACTTCCTTGTGACCCTTTGCAGCGATATCTTCGGTCTTTGTGGCGCCGCAAGCACAGGTCAGGGTCTTAACGCCCTTCTCGGTGCAGGTGGGCTCCTTTGTTACCTTGCCTTCGTCCCATGTATGTACATGAGCCTCGCCGTCGGTAACAACGGTAAACACACATTCAACATTGTAAGCCGTATCGCCGGCATTGACCTTCAGCGAGACCTTCTTCTCACCGGCAGCGCAATCCTTGCCCACGGTCACATTGAAAGTGAACACGTCGGTGTCAAAGGAAACGGGGTTGCTGCTCATGAAGTAAGCAAGATCATCGGCGTCAAAGCCTTCGTTCATACCGCCGCTGAGCTTCCACTCACCGGCGTCGTGGGTCAGACCTTCGCTGATACCGGTGATCATAACGCCGGCAGCAGACACTTCGCCCACCTTGTCGCCCTTGACCGTAACGGTCACGACGCCCTCGGGCTTAACCGAGGTTGCGGAGGGGGTGACAACAACAGAAGCACCGCCGCTGACCTTAACGGTCGCAGTGCACTCCACATTACTATCGGTATCGGTGTTGACCAATACTTTGACAACATGCTCGCCGGAGGGAGCAGTCGCCTTTACCTTGAGCTCAAATGTGAAGAGCTTGCCGTTCAAGCTGACTTCGGAACCGTTGAGGTAAACAGCAAGATTTTCGCTGTCCAAACCCTCACTGTAACCATTCAAAGCCCAAGTACCGGCATCCGAAACCTCGAAAACAGACGAATCGAACTCTACAGTAACACCCGCTGTTGCGGATTTGCCTGCAGCTTCGCTGCCGTTGACTGTAAACTCAACGGTATCGCCGGTGGTGAGGTCCGTCTTGTTGGCAACGACGGAGAACTTTTCGTCGGCGGCAAATGCGGTCACGCTCAGTCCGAGAACCATCAGAGCCACCAAGACTACTGATACTACCTTTTTCATTCCTTCATAATCCTCTCTTTAGTAATTTGATTTTGAAGATTTGATCCGAGCAAACCGGCAATTGTCACCTACCCGCGAACGTCGGCTTAGCCCACCGGCGGATGCCAAAATGCGAATTCGTCAGCCAAATACTATAAGGATACGGTAATTATACCACCCGAAAATATGCTTGTCAATAGTTTTTTTCTATTTTTTGAAAAACACCGCAGAAAAACGTTCAAGCGCAGTCTTCGTCAGAGTAATTACCTATAATAATTATACAACGATAAAATTGAATTGTCAATAGCGCAATCGGTCTTTTGACCGATTTATTTGATGTAATTTATGCCTTTTTGCGTTTTTTCGGGACTATTTTTCAAAAATTTGTCGAATAGTCACCAAATTTTCGCATTTTCGGCACTTTTTTCACTCGCGGTCGCTTCGCGAGACGTTTCTTTTTTGAGAGGGGACTGTTAAAACTAACACCAAGCTTTTTAACAGTCCCTTTTCGGCCTATCAGCCGAGCTTTGCCTGGTTGATCTTGATGCCGGGGCCCATCGTGGATGCGATAACGCAGCTCTTGATGTACTGACCCTTGGCAGACGCGGGCTTCGCCTTGATGATAGCGCCCACGAGAGTGTCGAAGTTCTCGCGAAGCTTGTCTTCACCGAAGGAGACCTTGCCGATCGGGCAGTGGATGATGTTGGTCTTGTCAAGACGATATTCGATCTTACCTGCCTTAGCCTCGGTTACGGCGCGCGCAACATCGGGGGTAACGGTTCCCGCCTTGGGGGAGGGCATGAGTCCCTTGGGACCGAGCACCTTACCGAGACGACCGATCATACCCATCATATCGGGGCTGGCGATGACAACGTCAAAGTCAAACCAGTTCTCTTTGGTGATCTTGTCGATATATTCCTGATCGCCGACATAATCGGCGCCGGCGTCAAGAGCGGCCTGGACCTTATCGCCCTTTGTGAAAACAAGAGTGCGAACGGTCTTGCCGGTGCCGTTGGGAAGCACCACCGCGCCGCGGACCTGCTGGTCTGCATGGCGGGAGTCAACACCCAGACGGACATGTATCTCAACGGTCTCGTCAAACTTTGCCTTGGCGGTCTTGCACACAAGACCCAGCGCCTCGGCGGGATCGTACTGACGGTTCTTCTCGTACAGCTTTACGCTGTCGGAGTATTTCTTTCCTACTTTAGCCATTGCTCTTTACCTCCTCGTCTCATTCCTCGACGGTGATGCCCATCGAACGGGCGGTACCGGCGATCATGCTCATTGCCGTCTCAACAGACGCGGCGTTGAGGTCGGGCATTTTGGTCTCGGCGATCTTTCTTACCTGATCCTTGGTCAGCTTTGCGACCTTGGTCTTGTTCGGAACGGACGAGCCCTTCTCGATTCCGGCTGCCTTAAGGATAAGCACGGGTGCCGGAGGAGTCTTGGTGATAAAGGTGAAGGAGCGGTCGGCATACACCGTGATGACCACGGGAATGATAAGACCGATGTCGTTTTTGGTTCTTTCGTTGAACTCTTTGGTGAATACCGGGATGGCAACACCGTACTGACCCAGCGCGGGACCTACGGGCGGCTGGGGAGTTGCCTTGCCGGCGGGAAGCTGAAGCTTAATGTAGCCCAGAACTTTCTTAGCCATTTTAAATTTACCTCCAAATGTGGTTTGTTACGGAAGAGATCAAAAGTATTTTTCTTCCTCCCACGCGGTCGGCTGTCGACCGCAATTAGTTTGCCGGGATGACGTTTTCGGCGTCAAGCTCGACGGGAATATCGCGCCGTCCTCTCTTTGTGAGAACGGTGACCTTTTTCCGATCCTCGGAAACGGACTGCACAACGCCGGAATAGCCGTCGAAAAGTCCGCCTTGTATCTTGACCTCGTCGCCGACGGAGATGAGAAGTTTTATCTTCTTTTCGTCGATGCCGAGCGCCTCGACCTCGGAATCAAGCAACGGAGTGGGACGCGAGCCCGGACCAACGAAGCCCGTCACGCCGGTGATGTTTCGCACCACGTGCCAGCTCTCCTCGGTCATTATCATCTTCACCAGCACATATCCGGGGAAGATCTTGTTCTCGACTTCTTTTTCTTCGTCGCCTTTTTTTTCGATCGTCGTCTCCACCGGAACCTTGACATCGAATATCAGATGCCCCAGCCCTCTGTTCTCAACGATCTTCACAAGGTTGGTCATTACCTTGTTTTCATATCCGGAATACGTATGCACCACATACCAACGCACTCCGACATTCATTTCGTTTATGTCGCTCATGCTCAGAAAAGCTTACCCAGGGCGATGATACCCTTGGAGAAGAGGAAATCGAGCAGGCCGATCATTACGGCAAACGCTGCGACGAAAACGAGAACGATGATCGTGTTCTTGCGCACGTCCTTCTTCGAGGACCATACGACCTTTTTAAGCTCGCTCTTGATGCTGCGGAAGAAGTTTTGGACCTTCTCTTTGAACTTCGGGTTCACGCAGTAAACGATGAAGAGCACGAGCAGCGCAACGATAACTATACCGAAGGAAATGACCGCATCCCAAGGGAAACCGGCCTCCTCGTCATCATGATCGTGATCGTGATCATGATCGTCATCGTCGTCGACATCCTCGGCCGCGGTTTCCTCGGCGGTCTCGTCACCTGCCGCGTCGGCAGCCTCGGTGTCATCGGGAGCGGCGTCGCCTTCCTCCGTCGATACCGAAGAGGTCTCCTCGGAAGCCGTGGGAGCGGCATCGCCGCCGTCGGCAAAAACACTGATCGAGAGCAGGGAAAGCATCAGCGCCAGCGCCAATATCGCGG
>CAZRBI010000067.1:0-5098 GCA_964598315.1 uncultured Oscillospiraceae bacterium | reverse complement strand
TGGTTGTTATTCTGCTTTCAGCACGATAATTTTTCCGCCGACGCTTTCTATTGCGTGAATGGCACCGGCCGAGAACTTGCAAGCCGCAACATTAAGTTTCCTGGTGAGGTTTCCTCCGCCCAAAACTTTCAAAAATCCGATGCCGGGGCAAATCAGTCCTTTGTTTTTCAACGTTTGGGGCGTCACAAGTTCTCCGTCGCGGAAATAGTTGTTCAACACGCCGACGTTTATTGTGCCTTTGGGGTAGGCGAACACTTTTTCGTTCACAGTGGGAAGCGGTTTTTCTGCAACGGTAGCCGCAATAGGTGCGTCATCGTCGTCGCTTGCTTTGCTTCTGCCGCGCGTCACTTTTATCAGCCCTTGTGCAATAAGCTCGTTTTGTTCAACAAAGGGAAGTTTGGTTTCGACATCGGTTGCTTCAACTCTTTCTGCCCCTGCAAACAGCACGGCAAAAAGTTCTTTCAAGTAGCGAACTTGTCTTTCGGAAGTAAGTTTAACCAACATGGGGGTGGTGGCATATTTTGCGGTTTCGCCTATGTCTGTGAAAACGTACTTTGTTTCGGCATAATCCGCAGGGTTCAATGCCAAAGCAACGCAAAGCGTTTTTCCGCGGAACAACATCGCTCCAAGCGTTTTGCGACCGACATAGATGCGGGTTTTGTCCCAACTTGCCGATGTTTTCACGCCTTTGAACGAAGTCAGTTCTTTGCAGACTTCACCGTAACGTTTTTTCATAAGTTCAGAAGCATTCAACAGTCTTGCTCTAAAACTCCAATTCATTGCCATTTTGTACACTCCTTTTGTGCGATTCCTAGCGCACTAACGTCAAATTCTCGACAAAATTTTTGCCGACTTGTGCAGATTATAGCATAAACTATTTTACATTTCAATCACAAAATACAATTGTAAACACAAAAAAATCCAGTTCATTTTTGTGTGTGCTCGGATTGTGCTTTGTTCAAAAAACAAACAAGCGTATTGCTGTTTTTGAAGCCTTTTCGTTTGCAGAGTTGCAAAAATAACTGCGTTTTGTGACGTGAAAAAATGTAACAAAAACAGTGTTTTGTAGCAAGCGGACATTTTGAACGATAGGCAATCGAATCGGACTTTTTCTTTTTGGCCTTTAACAAAAAATGCGCCTCAAAAAGTGTCTAGCTTTTTGGGGTGCATAATGTTTGCGTTGTCGTTGTACACAACTGCACGGACAACGAAAGTTCGGAGCAATCAAAGTTTTCCATTGACTGTCGGACAACTATTTTGCCAAGCGGTAGATTGCTTCCATGTACAGTTCCGTCATAAGGCGCAAGTTGTTCAAATCCACGCATTCGTTGGGCATGTGAATTGTTTGTTCTTCGCCGGGGAACAGGGGGCCGAAAGCCACGCAGTTGGGGAGACATCTGCTGTATGTTCCGCCGCCGATTGCCAACGGTTCAAGGTGACAATTGAGGGCAGAGTTGTACACGTCCATAAGTGTCGTCACAAGGTGGCTGTCCGAAGGCACAAACAACGGATCGCTCACGTGTTGTTCCACAAGTTGAAATTCTTGCGGAGTGCATTGACGCAGCAGATTATTCATGTAGGCACAGTTGTAGCTCACGGGGAAGCGGATGTCTACCGTTGCCGTAAGTGTTCCGTTGTCGGCTGTGCGCAAAACGCCAAGGTTGCAAGTGAGGTTGCCGCTGTCATTGTCGTGCAAGTCAATTCCCCATGCTTTTCCGGTGGTGTCGCATACTTTGTTTGCCAAAAATTGAAAGGTTTGGTTTTCGGGGAACGTTTTTGCAAGCAACTGCAAAACGGAATGGGTTGCGTTGATGCCTTCGTCGGGAGTGCTGCCGTGTGCGGATTTTCCCACTGCCGTCAAAATTGTTTTATCCGTGCGTTTAACGGACACGTTGTCGAATTCGTCGGCATTCACGCATTGGCTAAGCGTTGCGGTGCAAAGTGACGGAACAACATTTGCGCGTTCGCCGGCGGTAACGGAAACGCCTTGGGGCAGTTTGCCGCAAACAACGTCGAATTGGTAGATTCCCTTTTCGCGGTTTATAACGGGGAAATCTCCGTCGGGAGAAAACGACACATTGGGGAAAGGCATCTTTTGGAAGTAGTGTTCAACGCACTGCATTCCGCTTTCTTCGTCGCAACCGAAGATAAGTCTCACTGTTTTGGATGGCACAAATCCCGATTCTTTCAATGCTTTCACGGCGAAAAGGCAAGCAATCATGGGGCCTTTGTCGTCCATGGTGCCTCTGCCGAAAAGTTTGCCGTCGTGAATTTCTCCCGCATAGGGCGGATATATCCATTCTTCGGCTTTGGACGGAACAACGTCCAAGTGTCCCAAAATGCCCAACACTTCGCTGCCGGTGCCTTTGAAGTCGGCGTGTCCGGCATAGTTGTCGCAATTGTAGGAAGAAAGACCGAAACTTTCTGCCAAATTCAGCACATAGTGCAAGCAATCGGCAATTTCTCTGCCAAACGGGGCATCGGCAACGGGTTCTGCTTTTTCCGTGTTGAAAGTGACCACTTTTTGCAGTGTTGCAACAAGCTGATCGAATTGATTGTCTAAAATTTTTCTAGCGTCCATAAAAACACCTCGCAAATAAACGATAAAATAAAGTTTTTGTACGTATATTATACACAATCTTTCAAATTTGTGCTATCATATTTGTACATTACGCACACAAAAGGAAAAAAATGATGAGCAACGTAAACGAAGGGCACAGAGCAAGACTTCGCGAACGCATGAAGAACGAAGGCTTGCACGGATTTCAAGATCACGAAGTTTTGGAACTTTTGCTTTTTCAATACATTCCTCGAAAAGACACAAACAGATTGGCACACGCGTTGCTTAACAAATTTGGCAGTTTTGCCAATGTTTTGGACGCTTCGCCGCAACAATTGATGACAGTCAAGGGCATTTCCGAAACAACGGCTTGCAACATTGCCGTGTTGAAAGAGGTGTGGCAACGTTATAGCCGAAGTTCTGCCGAAAAAATATCGTTGGCAGGGTTGTCGTCCATTGTCAAGTATTCTCAAAAGATAATTGCCGATAGCTACACGGAAAAATTGGTCGCCGTGTTTGTGGACGGCTCGACAAACTTCATTGTCAGCGAGGAATACTATTCGGATAGCATTCAAGAAGTCAAAGTCAATTTGAAGTCGCTTGTGACGGCTGCGGTGACGGCAAATGCGGCAGGAGTCATTCTGTTCCATTGCCACGTGGACGGTCCGTGCGTTCCGAGTGAAGCGGACAAGGTTTTCACGGAAAAGTTGTACGTGACGCTTGCAAACATCAACATAGTGCTGTTGGAGCACATCATTTTTAACAAATCTCAGGATTACTACAGCTTCTATAAGGAAAGAGATTTGGAAGAATATCGTCAACGCTATCAGATAAACGTGGCGAAAAAACGAACATAAAACAAAAAAACACAAAAACAAAGAGGTTATTGCTATGGCACAATTGCGCACCAGATTTGCACCCAGCCCCACGGGGTACTTGCATATCGGCGGTCTCAGAACCGCACTCTATTCCTACCTTTACGCAAAGAAGATGAACGGTAAGTTCATTTTGAGAATAGAAGACACCGACCAAGGTCGTTACGTGGAAGGAGCAGTGGATATTATTTATCGCACGCTTCGCGAAACGGGCATTATGTACGACGAAGGCCCGGACGTGGGCGGAGATTACGGCCCGTACATTCAATCTCAACGCAAAAACGAGTACTTGAAGTACGCAAAACAGCTTGTGGAAAGCGGCGATGCCTACTACTGTTTTTGCAGTGAAGAACGTCTTGCAACATTGCCGGAAGTTAACGGTGCGCGTCGCTACGACAAACATTGTTTGCATTTGCCCAAAGAGGAAGTGGAACGTCGCTTGGCTAACGGTGAAAGCTACGTTATTCGCCAAAACATGCCCACAGAAGGCAACACAACCTACCACGACGTGGTTTATGGCGACATCACCATCGAAAACAGCGAATTGGAAGACCAAATTCTTATCAAATCGGACGGAATGCCTACCTATAACTTTGCAAACGTCATCGACGACCATTTGATGGGCATCAACTGCGTTATGCGCGGAATAGAATACCTTTCCAGCACGCCCAAGTACAATTTGTTGTACGATGCACTTGGTTGGGAACGTCCCATGTACATTCATATGCCACCCATCATGAAGGATGCTCAACACAAACTGAGCAAGCGCAACGGCGACGCCAGTTACGAAGACTTGGTGAAAAAAGGCTTTTTGAAGGACGCAATCATCAACTATATCGCATTGCTCGGTTGGTCGCCTAAGGACGATTCGGAAAAAATGAGTTTTGCCGAGCTTGAACAAAAGTTTGACGTTGCAGGCATCAACAAAAGCCCGTCCATTTTCGACCCCGTGAAACTTGCTTGGCTCAACTCGCTGTATATCAAGGAAATGACGGCGGAAGATTTTGCGGAATACGCAACGCCGTGGATTGAAAATTGCTATTTGAAAAATTTCGACAAAAACTTGGTGTGCAAACTTATTCAAAGCAGAATTGAAACTTTCGGCGAAATCGAAGACAAGTTGCGTTTCCTTGCGGAATTTGAAAAGTTCGACGCTGCTTTGTACGAAAACCAAAAGCAAAAAACCGATGCGGCTGTTGCAAAGGAAATTTTGCCCCTTGTTCGTCAAAAGTTTGCCGAAGCACCAATTTGGGACAACCAAAACTTGTATCAAGCGCTTGTTGCTTTGGCACTGGAACTGGGTGTGAAAAACGGCAAAATTTTGTGGCCGTCTCGCATTGCATTGACAGGCCTTGCCGCAACCCCCGGTGGAGCCAGCGAAATTGCCGAAATTTTGGGCAAAGAAGAAACTTTGCGCCGTTTGGACCTTGCCATCGAGTGGCTGAAGTAGTTTTTGCGCCGCCCGCGCGACAAAAAACGGCAAACGGCCACTAAAAACAAGTTCAATAAAGAATGTTCCACGTCAAGCGTCGGAACGTAAGAATTCTTTACTTCGATGCAAAAAAATTAAAAATTCAATAAAGAAACGTCTAAAAAAGTGTACAAGCAAAAAAACTTGCACACTTTTTGGTGTTAGAAAATACTTAAAACTTGTTGTTTTGTT
>CAZRBI010000066.1:0-5488 GCA_964598315.1 uncultured Oscillospiraceae bacterium | reverse complement strand
ATATCAAAATCAAGGGTATTGACGAAAACATTTTGAGAACGGCTTTGGAACAAGCTCGTCAAGGCAGATTGTACATTTTGGATAAGATGTTGCAAGTTTTGCCCGAACCCAGAAAAGAACTTTCGCAATATGCACCCAAAATCATATCCTTCAATATCGATCCCGATAAGATTCGCGAAGTTATCGGTAGCGGCGGAAAAGTTATCAACAAGATTATTGAAGAAACCGGCGTAAAAATCGATATCACCGACGACGGCACAGTGTTCATTGCAACGGCAGACGCAGAAATGTCCGAAAAGGCAAAGAGAATGGTGCTTGCCATTGCAAAAGATCCTGAAGTCGGCGACGAATTCACAGGTCCGGTTGTTCGTATTTTGGACTTTGGCGCATTCGTGGAAATTGCTCCCGGCAAGGACGGCATGATTCACATTTCCAAGCTTGCAAAAGAGCGCGTTGAAAAGGTTACCGATGTTGTCAATGTCGGCGACACAGTTGTGGTTAAAGTTATCAAAATCGACGAAAAGGGAAGAATCGATCTCAGACTCGTCAAAAAACTGTAACAGTTGTTATGTAAATTTAAAGGCCTGCCTTGCTAACGTTGCAAGGTAGGCCTTTTCTTGCTTTTTGATTGTCTCGCCAACGTGTTCACCAACAAACAGCTCTATGGTTCGGCGATGTTTTTTCTGTCAAGTTTGGACATGGTCTTGTTTTTGTGTCGTGCTGGTTTGTTGCAAAAAATCGAATACGTATCAAAAAAAATCGTTCGCAGTGTGTTCTGCGAACGATTTTAAATTTGTCGTTATTCTTCTGCCGACGTGTCTTCTGCAATAGTTGTGGTTGTTTCTGTGTCGCAAGACGAATCTGCAACTTTAAGCCAGCCGAATTTTTTCCACAGTTTTTCCGTTTGTGCAAACAACATCGGGTACACACCAAGCATCACGAATACCACAGTTGCATATCTCAGAACACGGAAAATGCTTGTGAACCAAAAATGATTGCCGTCGTCGAACCAGTAGACGTAGTCGACTTTGTCGCCGAAAGCTCCGACAAGCATTTTTAGGCCTTCGTTGAGTCCCAGGAAAAAAGCTCCGCCTATGCAAACGCGCAACACAATTCTCCACCAAACTTTCGTGTTTTCGAATTTTACGACTTTTTCTTCAAAAAACATTCCTGTGGCAAATCCGATGGCTATGCCGTAGGCGGTGAAGAAATCGTCTGTGGTGCAGTAGAAAAATCCTGCAAGTCCGACAATCAGAATTCCGCCGTAAATGTAGTACTTACTCGGCGATATTTTCAGCAGCCAATCAACAAGAAACACGATGCCCACACCAAGTGCCAATCCTGCAACCACGTCGGTCGGGTAGTGTGCGCCAAGGTAGTTTCTGGATAGCGCCACCAAAATCGGCAACACTATACCTATGGCCCACAGCCATTTGTGTTTTTTATCTTTGTAGGCCTGTGCCGCGCCAAAAAACACCGATGCCGCTCCGGAGGAATGTCCGCTTGGAAAAGAATATCCGTCTACGTCGCGCAAGTTTAACACCTCTTCGTGAGCATCGAACGGACGTGTTCGGCAAGCTATGTTTTTTATCATGGGGTTTAAAAGAACCGCTGTCAACAACGATATTCCAATTTGCTCGCCACGTTTTTTGCTAAATCCCCAGTAGACAAGGCCCATCACGCCTACCAACATCAATTCTTCTCCGAACATGGAAATGAAGTTCATAAGGTAGTACAAAAAGCTGCCCTTGCCTGCAATGTTTTGTAGCCACAGTATGTAGGGAATTTCAAAAGGCAATTCCCAAATAGAACCTATTGCCGCGCCAAGTAATCCGGTCATTGTTTTTCTCCTTTGTTTTTTACATTCTACCATGTATCACAGATATTTTCAACACAAAATTGAAATTTGTTGTTTTTGTGTGCGCAAAAGTTTTTGCGATTGGATTTGTGTCTGCAACGTGGTGCTCGGCAACTTTGTTGATGCTAAAACCGCGAAAAGCCGTTTGCAATGTGCTGTGAGTGGGGTTTTGTCTAACCGACGTTTAACAATTGAGAAAGGCGAAAGAATTTTCATTGTGTTGCCGAAATGATGATTATTCGAATTTTAATACTTGTGTGTTGTCTGTCCGCTTGCAGGCATGTCAATTGTCGGCAAGTTCATCTTGCACGTGAAACGGTGTGGCAGAACGGATAAATCAACAAAAAAACTTCCGAATTGGAAGCCTGGAACAGTTGTTTTTAATTGTTATTTGCCGCGCAAGAAATACTGTTCTGTTTTGGGCTCTTGCGCATGTATGCTAAATGTGTCGACTTGCCGTCACCTGCCCTAAAGTGAATGTGTAACGTTGTGCAATGGTGTAGCAGAAGACACCGGCAATCCAAAAGACTTCCGTGTCGCAAGGCTGAAACTGTTGATGCCTATCTTGATTTTTTGTAGTGCAACAAGGTTCGTGAAATTTTAGCGACTTTGATTGTTTTGCATCAAACTTGCGCATGTGTCGCCTGTCAACCAGCAAGCTCACCTCGCACATTAAACGGTGTAGCAGAGCGGATAACGGCAACAAAAAAGGCTTCCGAACCGGAAGCCTGAAATTGCGAGTTACTAGTCCTCTTTGTTTGCCGTTCTTATGCAACGAGTGCAAACATATTCGGTGGATTCTTTTCCGTTGATTTCCACCTTAACTTTTTTGAGGTTGGCACTGTACGTTCTGGGAGTTTTTCTGTTGGAGTGGCTCACAAGGTTACCGGACATTTTGCCTTTACCGCAAATTGCACATACTTTTGACATATTTACACCTCCGTGCAAGTAGAATAGTTTGATTTAATCATGCTTATAGATAATATCATTATTTTTTATTTTTGGCAAGCAAAATATACCAAAAAAAACAATTAGTGCAAATTTTGTGTTTTTTTTCGTGTTTAGGACATTTTTGAGGGAAAATATACTTGAAAAATTTCTACTGTTGTTGTAAAATATAACAGAAAGGGAGGTGAAATTCCAATGGCATTGCGCACAAATAATTCTTACGGAACAATCACGGTGTCCGACGACGTCATCGCATCTCTAGCGGGGCACTTGGCTTTGGAATGCTATGGTGTGGTGGAAATGGTGCCTTTTGGTTTTTCAGATACCCTCACGGATATTTTCAAACGTAACGGCACAAGCCGTGGGGTAAGAGTTGCTACAAAAGGTGACAGAATTTTCATTGATTTGTTTGTTAAGTTTAAATACGGTCTGCCTATATCTGCAACCAGCGAAAGTTTGAAACGTACCGTGAAGTACGGTTTGGAACATTTCACCGGCATGATTGTCGATTCTATCGACGTTCACGTTGTCGGCGTCAAACTGTAATTCATCTACTATCGCTAAATTCGAGGAAAACATAATGTCTTCTGCATATTCAAATACAACGCATATCACGGCAGCCGTCATGAAAAGGATGTTTATTTCCGGCGGCAAAATGCTGGAAGTAAATAAGGCTCAGGTGGACGCACTCAACGTGTTCCCCGTTCCCGACGGCGACACGGGCACAAACATGTCTTTGACGATGATGTCCGCCGTTCGTGAAATCACGTCGCTCACAAGCACCAGTATGTCGGAATTTGCCGACAGATTATCCAAGGGCGCACTGAAAGGTGCTCGCGGCAATTCCGGTGTTATTTTGTCTCAAATTTTGAAAGGTTTTGCAAATGTCATTGCTTCTTGCGAAGAAGTTGACGCGCGTCAGTTCGCAAAGGGCCTTCGCGCAGGCGCAACCTTGGCTTACAGTGCTGTTTCAAAGCCCAAAGAAGGCACCATTTTGACTGTTATCCGTTGCATGGCGGAAGAAGCGGTTGATGTTGCCAAGCGAACAAACAGCATCGAAAAATTGATGAACGCCGTTTTGGCAAAAGGCGAGGAAACTCTTGCTCAAACTCCGGATATGCTGGATGTTTTGAAAAAAGCCGGCGTTGTGGATAGCGGCGGATTTGGCCTTATCACATTGTTCAAAGGGCTTATCATGGGCTATCTCGATCGTGAGATCACCGGCGCCGAGGAATACGACTTCAACGAAAACACCAAGCAGAAGTCTGTCGATTCAGATTTTCCCGATGATTCGGAATTGTTTGTGGACTACGAATCGTTGGGCGAGTTGGATTTCGGCTACTGCACGGAATTTTTCATCACCAACATCAAAAAACGCACAACAGTGACGGATATCGACAAACTGCGTGACTATCTCAACGAAATAGGCAACTCTGTCATTTGCATTGGCGATTTGAGCTTGATAAAGGTGCACGTTCACACCAACAACCCGGGCAAAGCACTTTCCAAGGCACTTACTTTGGGCGAATTGGACAAAGTGAAAATTGAAAACATGATGGAACAAAACCGTCAACTCCGTGCTAAATACGAACGCGAGCGCAAGCCGATCGGCTTGTTGTCGGTGTGTTCCGGCGATGGTTTCGCTGCAATTTTCAAAGATTTGCTTGTCGATCAGGTGTTGGAGGGCGGTCAAACAATGAACCCCTCTGCGGAAGATATTGCATCTGCCGCACGCAAGATAAATGCCGAAAACATCATCATTTTGCCCAACAACAAGAACATCATTCTTGCTGCTGAACAGTCCAGAACTTTGGTTGAACGCAGAAATATCTTTGTGTTGCAAACAAAGGATGTTCCGCAAGGCATTGCAGCCGTGCTCAATTTCAGCCCGGACGATTCTCTTTCTGAAAACTTGGAAAACATGACTTCGGCATTTTCCAATATCGATGCCGGCCAAGTAACTTATGCCGTGCGCGACACCGTCATCGACAACGTTGTCATCAAAAAAGGCAACATTATCGGGCTTGATAAGGGAAGTATCGTAACGTCGGGCAAAGACATGGAAAAAGTAACCATGGCACTTATCGACAGCATGTTGACGGAAGAAAAAGAAGTTGTAACATTGTACTACGGTGCAGACGTAAAACAAGAAGACGCGGAAAAATTTGTGGAAAAGGTGGAAGAATCTCACCCCGATATTGACGTCATTCTTCACTACGGCGGACAACCGTTGTACTACTACGTGTTAAGCGTGGAATAGTTTTTGCATCAACAAAGACGACCGA
The DNA here is from genome assembly GCA_964598315.1 of uncultured Oscillospiraceae bacterium. GTDB lineage: Bacteria > Bacillota > Clostridia > Christensenellales > CAG-314 > Fimimonas. The sequence goes on along the minus strand of CAZRBI010000066.1, from coordinate 397 downwards.
GAATTCGGTCGTCTTATTTTTACGCAAATTGGTACGGCAAGCGTTCGTCGGTGGCCAATTTTTCCTATTTTTGAAAGTCAATTAGTTCTGATTTTGTTATTTGTGGCGCCGTAGTGGTTAAGTAATTGTCCATTTTGCTCAATGTCGAAATAGCCGAATCAACCGTAAAATAACTTGTATTTTTACACTAGTTTCTAATATTTAGAAACAACATTTTGGTGAAAAACGAAAGGCATTTTTATGGTGTGGATACCGATATTTGTGCCAAAGCAAATCGTGTCCTAGCAAGCGTAGCGATGCGTGAGCAACGTAAAAAAACTTGGCCTATAAGCCAAGTTTGAATTTGTGTACCACTACCAATTTTGATACAATTTGCACACACCTTTGAGTTTTTGCG
>CAZRBI010000065.1:0-5516 GCA_964598315.1 uncultured Oscillospiraceae bacterium | reverse complement strand
GTTCATATAATAGATTATTATATGATCATTTTTTGAATCGGCAAGGCGCACTGCCTTGCTTATTTTTTTGCAAATTTTCGGGCCTACGTTCGGTCAAAAATAAGCCCACCGTGACCGCAGAATACAAAAAAATTAACACAAAATCCCCAAACAAAACAACGGCACACAAACAAAACATTGTGCGAAAACAAAATGCACAACTGCGTCCCTTAAGCGCAACGCGCAAAACAACAAAAAGTTTTGGTCCAAGCAAACCGACACATTAAAATTAACTTCTTCAAAAAAAATTCACACAATCGACACTTAAAAAACATCCAACAAACGCACAGCGGTGAAAACCAACACATACAACCACAACAATATATATTTAAGCAACTACAAACAAAAAAATCACACACCACTTGCATTTGAAAAACAAATTTCGGGCAACACAAAAGAACTCGACAACTTGTCGAGTTCTTTTGAAATGCCGGATTGTTGTGTGGTTACATTGGCAATACATGCCGAACGGATTGATGTTTTTGCAAACAACGTTTGCTACTGCATTTTTCCCACTTTGTTCCAAAGTTTATCGGCCTTGTTTTTCCACTTTTCGTAGCCTTGCGGTGTGCTTGGGAAATGCAAATAGTGCTTTTTCAACTTTCCGCCCAACTTCAAGCCTTGGGCAAAGCCGTGAATTGTTTTCACGCTGAGTTTTCCGCACAAAATGCCGCCCAATATACCAAAAACAAGGTGCAACGAATCTTTCACAGGGGTTTTGGACGGCGGCAAAGTTTTTCCACCGTCGAAGAAGCGATCGTCGAAAATGATGGATTTTTTGAACAAGTATTCCCATTCTTCCATGGTGGCGCGCACGGCTTTTGTGAACAGCGCACGAGTGGAAGCGAATTCTGCACCCTGAACAATGTTATATTGCAAGTTGATGCTCCACAACGCCTCCTTGGAGGTGTCGCCGTTTTTGAGTGCGGCGTCCAAAACGTCGGCAACGATAAGCATTTGCTCCATGCTGCTGGTGACACCTTCGCCGTTGTTCGGTTTGGTGAGTGCGCCGGCATCGCCGCAGACAATGAAGTTGTCGCCCACAAAAGAATATGGAGGACGGGAATAGGGGGTTGTTCCGCGTTCGAAACGCACAACTTCGTATTCCGGCAAAACAACGTTCTGTTCCAAAGTTTTGAAAATTTCTTCGCCGTTATCGTAGCTTGTGCATGCGCCTATGCCTAAAATTGCATCGGAACCATCGGAAGAACAAGGGGCAAGCCACGCTTTGTAGAACGTCCAACCACGGCAAATAAACTTGCCGGAAGCATTGACAAAATCTTGGGGATTTTTAAGTTTGACGTACCGCAAAATGACGTAGAATTTGTCGTTGCCGCCCAACGGAGTGTTTTCCACGACAAAATCGTCGGGCAACGATGTTCTCGGTTTGGCGTCTGCACCGGAGCAATCCACCACCGTTTTGGCGAAAATTTCTTCTTCGCCGTTTTCCGTGGCAAAAACTGCGCCTGCAATTTTGCCGTTTTGGAAAACAAAACGCGAAAAATCGTGACCGAAAAGGAACTTTGCACCGACTTCTTCGGCTTGCTGACGCATCAAAGCAATATACTTGGCCATGTGCATTCCCACAACTTCGTCATAGTTGTGCTTGGGATAGTTGCCGTGCGGCGAACAGGAATAGTTGTCTCCGAATTCAAATTCGTAGATGCCGTCACCCGGAGTCGGGCAAGGCAAATTGTACTTTTTCATTTCGCGACGAGTCATGTGAAAAATATCCAGACGACTGCCCAAAGTTTCCTCTGTCAATCTGTCCGCAACAAGAACGTCGTGTCCCTTTTGTGCCAGCAATTTTGCCAAATAGCAACCGGACGTTGCCGCGCCGATGATCAACACGTCACATTGTTTCATAAATCTGCCTCCATTGTGTTTTCGATGCACGACAACCAAACAGTGCACCGTGCAACATTCTTTAATAGTAGTATAGCATCTTTAAGTTGCTTTTTCAATAGACAATTTTTGTAAATAACGAAGATTTACAAGAGGTTTGTTAAAAAGTTGATAAATCTACCCAAAATCGAAAACGAAGTAATTTATGTAGATCTGTCAACCGCGACAAACCTATTTATATTTTCATTTTGGAGGTACGCGCAATGAACAAAACCGCAAATGTAGCAAGAACACAAAGTTGATTGCAACGAAATATACTTTGAAATTGGCGGCTAACGTTGCGAAGAAGAATGTTGCATTTTTTGTGTCGGATATTTCACAACTTCAATTCTTCAAGGTTAAATTTGACAAGCGTTTACGCAGGAGGACGGCATTTTTACATTTTTTTGCAAAAGAAAACCCCGATTTCAAAACAAAATCGAGGTTTTTGAAAAATTATCACAAATTTTCGCGGCTATTTACGCTTGCAAAGAGTTCACTTTGCGGACTGTTGGCGAGAAGCCTTGTATTGTTCGGACCAATCCAACAGATCGTTGGCTCCAACCAAAGCAGATTGCCCCACTCCGCCCATAAGACGTGCAACTTCGGCGGCGCGTTGTTCTTTTTCCGCCAGAACGGTGACGCAAGTGTGTGTATGACCGTCCTTTTGCACCTTTTCGATGAGCAATGCGTTGTCGCTCATGGCGGTGATTTGTGGCAAATGCGTGATGACGATGCACTGAAAACCGTTTTTCCTATCCGCAGAGACGTTGGCCAACTTCATTGCCACCATTTGCGCCATATTGCCGGAAATGCCTGTGTCGATTTCGTCGAACACCATTGTAGGAATTTTTTCGGCAATGGCTGTTATGTTTTTAACCGCCAACATGAAACGCGACATTTCACCGCCGGAGATAACCTTCGACAACGGCTTCAACGGTTCGCCAACGTTGGCAGACATCAAAAACACAACATCGTCGAAACCGTTGGCCAAGGGTGACTTGCAATAGTCTTCGAAACTTGGTTGACTGTTGAATTGCACTTGAAAGTTTGTGCCTTTCATGCCCAAATCGGCAAGTTCGTTCATGATGCGACGAGACAAATCTTCGGCGACACGTTTGCGCTCGGCAGATTTTTCCGTGGAAAGTTTATACATTTCTTGCAAAATTGCAAGCTTTTCGGAATTTAACCGTTCGATTTTTTCGGTGGCGTTCACCAAATCGTCGTACTTAGCTTCGGCATCGTGCAAAAAGTTCAGCGCGTCGGCAATTGTTCCGCCGTACTTACGCTTGATGTTTTTGATGTTTTCCAAGCGAGCTTCGACACGATCTGCCTCGAACGTGCTGAAATCCAGGCCGTCCAACAAGTCGTTGAGGGTTGCGGACACGTCGGAAAGTTCCAACCGAGCCGATTCCAACCGTTCGGACAGTTTGTCGGCACTTTCTTCCACGTTGGAGATGCCGCGCAACGCACTTTTGGCCGTTGAAAGCTGACCGATTGCCCCCATTGTTCCGTCCAATGCTTCCACCGATTGCGACAACGCTTGTGCGATTTTTTCGGCATTGACCATGCGCTTGTGTTTTGCAAGCAACTCTTCTTCTTCGGCTTCGTCCAATTCGGCACGCGTGATTTCGTCGATTTGATACTTCAAAACGTCGGCAAGCCTTTCGCGCTCGGCATCCGTTCCGCCGCAACCTTTCAGCTGCTTGTTCACACAGGAAAGTTGCGGAGCAAGTTGCGTTTTCAATTTTTCGTCGACACCATTGAAGTTGCAAAAACTATCCAAAACTTCCAACTGCTTCTTTTCGTTGAGCAAAGCCAAATGTTGACCTTGCCCGAAAATATCCGCAAGTTCTGCGCAAATATCCTTCAAAATGGCCAACGTTGCAGTTTTGCCTTGCACGCGAATTTCGTTTTTGCCCGCAACTGACATTTTTCGGCTTACCAATATTTCCGTATCTCGGCCGTAGCCGTATTCTTCAAGTTTGGTGAGCACCGGGCAATTTTCGGGAACATCGAAAAGAGCGGCAACGGAAGCTTCTTCCCTGCCGTACTTGATGAGTGTTTTGTCGGCCCTTTCGCCCAAAACGAAAGCAAGCGAATCTATAATGATAGATTTTCCGCTGCCTGTTTCGCCGGAAAGTACCGTCAATCCCTCGGCAAAATCGATTTCCAAGTGATCGATCAATGCAATGTTGTTAATTTCGATTTTTCTGATCATTTTGCTAAATAAGTTGATTTATCTTTTGTGCGGCGACAGCAGCGTCCTTGCCCGTTGCCGTGACAATAAGCACAGTGTCGTTGTAGGCCAAAACGCCCAAAACGCCCAAGGAAAGTTGTTCCACCGCGGCAGCAACTGTCGGCGCACCGTTTGCTATCGTGTGAACGACAACCAAGTTTTCCGCTGTGACAACGGAAATGATTGCTTCGCGCAACACCGTCAACAACTTGCCGGAAAGCTTCGTCTTTTGTTGCACGGAATAGCAATAACGCCCGGAAGAATCTTGCGTTTTCACCAACCCGAGCTCTTTCACGTCGCGCGAAACGGTGGCTTGAGTCACGTCGAAGCCGTCGTTGCGCAATGCTGCAACAAGCTCTTCCTGCGTTTCGATATTACGTTGAACAATAAGATCCAAAATTTTGGATTGTCTGGCAGAACGTGACATACACACCCCTCTCACCGAACGAAAATGTTCGATTTTTTGCTATACGATTGCAAAAATTTTGAACAATCAGCCTTCGCGCGAAAAAATGCTCAAAACTTTGGCAACGCCGAAAACAATACCCACGGCCTTGTTGACGGCCAATTTTTTACATGCGGCTTTCAACGTGATGGTTGCCGTTGAAATGACGGCATAGATCAACACTGAAAGCAAAAAGTTCCATATTGCTCCGTCGACAAATTGCACCACTTGCACAACAATGGTTGCGGCGCAAACACCGGAAACGATGCCGCAAATATCGCCGACGATATCGCAACACACGGAAGACACCACGTCGCGGTTTTTAGCCAACTTAACGGCGGTTTTGGCACCCTTCACTTTGCGCGACGCCATCGACAAAAATGGTTGAACGTCGCAAGAGGTTGTTGCGGTGCCTATCATATCAAACACAACGCCGATTGCAAGAATAACCAATGTGAGCAATGCTGCCAACCACCACTGGGAATCTTCCAACACCAATTCCGAACCGGCGTTCACCGCAAATGACAACACAAAGGATATCAAAAGTGCTTTAAGAGGCCAGACGTTGCGTTTCTTCTTCTTTCTTTCCGGTTTTTCCTTTGTTTTTTGCAGTTTTTCACCGGAATCCGAGTCGGTTTTCCCGACGTTTTTTTGTTCTTCTACCAAATTGGCGGCGTCGGGCGCGTCGCCTTCAACAGAATTTTCCGTACTTCGTGGAACAGAATCGTTTTTCATACTTCTCCTACAAACAATTGTCTTACAAAAAAAATAACGGCACCGACAGAAATCGGCGCCTCGTAACAGAGCACGCCAAACCAAGGCGCTCTCTTAGCCAACCTTGCAAAGGCAAAGTCGACGAATAAGCAAAAAAACAGGTGGTGACTTATCGGATAAACCTTACGGCATAGG
>CAZRBI010000064.1:0-5548 GCA_964598315.1 uncultured Oscillospiraceae bacterium | reverse complement strand
TTTGGTAATTCTTCTATTTTTAGATCTGAATGAAAAATATAAACTTTACAACAAACGCCCTTTTCATTTCTCTTTACCCTATTGGTTTTCTCTAATATACCGTAATAAAACAAAGCATTTATTGCATCATAGTAAGCGTGTTCTTTATAGCCTAATTCTTTCTCAAAATTAGCCCGCCAAAGGACAAAATTGAACTTGTGTTTGTTATTGTTAAGATAATATAACAAAGCGTGAAAACAAGGACGCTGTTCTCCAAGCCGATTTAGAGCATAATATAAATTAGTATAAACAGAAAAATCTTCCACGAATTTGCCATTTATTTCCGTGCCTGCTTTATGAATTTCAATTACCCATTGATTACAGTTCAAATTAGGGTCGTTAAAAGTTTCATATTTAATGTCTTCCTTTTTTGTCTTTGGTTTTTCTTCTATGAATCTCTGCTTTTCTATTTGTTTTGTAAGGTATGCAATTTCTTGATTTATTTCTTTTTCTCTTTTTTCAGCATAATCTTCATCGTCACAGATGGAAAGAGATAGGCATTCGTTTCGCAATTGTTTTATTCTTTCTTGTAAAATATTCTCGGTCATATCTGTCATCCTCCATTATTTAGGCATCATTTACCCAACCTTTCTTTGCTTTTAATTTTGCTGCGGGAATAGCATCTCGCAGTTCTTTTGTATCTTCAAACCAATATACATCAAATTGCGGCTTTCGACAATGGGGAGTAATTTTTACAATTTTAAATCCCATTTCTCGTAATGCGGCGGCAATACGAGGCATATAAATAATATAAAGTTTCTTTTCCATTTATCATTATTCCTCCTCAATAATTCGCAATATTTACAAAATCTTGGGAAAGTTCTTGTAAGGCTCTTAACACCCTTTCTTCATTTTTGTGTGTAATGCCTTTTTCTCCGCGAAGCCATTTTGTTAGGGTGGTTGGGTCAAGATTTAATTCACGCGCGATATAAGAAATAGAAACACCGCGCTGTGAGAAATAAGAGAGTTTTTCTTTTACTGTCATAGTGGCTCCTCCTTTTAATGATAGTTTTTCTTTCTTTTGAGGATTATGCGGGTAAAATAAAATACCTTACACTTTAAGGTATTTTCTTCCCCTCTCACCTCAATGGAATATTTCCTTTTTTATTTTATCCCAAAATAAATAAAAAAGCAAGCCTTTTTTATTTTAAAGACTTGCCTTTTCTTTTAAGTTATGTTATTCGCGTGCGCCCGTGCGTATATATAATAGGAAGCGATTATTTTGAAGGTGGAGCGGGAGGTAATCTACGCATTAGGTCTTCGTTCTTTTTCTTTTCTTCTTCATACTTTTTCTTCCATTCCTCTATCTCGTTATGATAGGTAAAGCGCATTGGTATTTCATCTCTCCATTCTTTTTCTCTCTTTCTGTTCTTTTCGGTTCCTTCTTCTTCCTCTTCAATCATTTCATTCAAACGCTCTATCTTCTTAATTGCCTTGATAATCTCAACGAAGTAGTATGCGGCTTCAGCGTGAGCGAGACACCACTCATCTTCACTAATAAGTTCCCATAATTCTGCTTCTGCTTTTTCGCACATTTTATGTAGTAAATTATTCATTAGCCGCACCTCCTTAACGCAATTTAAAGATTACAAGATTTGCGGCAGAAATATCACCGCTACCCTCTTCTACCCTAACTTGAAGCCGCTTTCTATTATCGGCATAACAACTGCTTGGCAACACATTTATAATTGTGCTAAAAGTAATTTGTTGCGGATTAGTAGTAGAAGTAGAAGAAATTACTGCGGGAATTGCATTACCATTCTCATAAAGTTGAATGCTAATGGGAGTGCCATCAGTAGAGGATAATGCAGTTGCTCCAAAATAAACATAATAGCATCCCGCCGCGGTTAGGGTGAATGTTTTATCGTTTGTCGCACGAATGCGGTAATCTTCATATCTAATGTTTGGTAATTCTACAACGTCTGCGGTAGAATAAGTAATAGTGGAAGTGCTATATGCTTCAAACATAACATTCACCTCCCATTAGCAGTTGCAGTTGTTCTGGCAGCAATTGTTTGTTGGAATTATACCATAAGTATATCCTGTTGCGTATTGGGGTGCGGGATAAGTTGGCACAGGATTTGGCACGCTCCTCGCAAGCAAAGTTTCAACTCGGTTTTGGATTGGAGTAGTCGCCGCATCAACAACTGCTTGAAGTGTATTGGTTTGCCGCAATTGACTATTTTCAAGTTGTAGAGTGTTGATTTTCTCGGTAGTGAAATAATCTTTAAGGGCTTGGAATTGCGCGTTCATTGCAAGAGTTTGGTTGTCTATTTTATTGCCAATTAGATTGAAACCTGCATTCATTACGCCAGTTAGTTGAGTTGTTTGTTCCATATTTTGGATACGCGATTCAAGCTGCATAGTCTGCATTTTGCAACAACAATCAGCAATTTGAGACGCTAATTGACAGTTGCCTTGTTGTATTGCGTTAATGATTTGCTGGCTCGTTGTTCCAATTTGGTTTGCAACAGAAAGAATACTCTTATCCATTCCGCAAAGCACAGTTTGAATATTGCTAATGTCGCAGTTTAGAGTAGAAGCAAGTTGTGTAATTGCATCTCTGTTGCCGCGAACTGCGTCAATGACAACTTGGTCGCTTAATCCGTCCGCGCGAGCTTGTGCGACTGCGCGTTCAACTGCTTCTCCAACGGCAACATCTGTTGCAGCATTTGTGGCTCCACCACGATTGCCCCAACCTCCCCAAGCACCACCGCCAAGCAGCAGCACAAGAAGTATCCAAAGGAAACCGCCTTCGCCATCGCCCCAACCAGAACCACTACGATTTCGGTCCATTGCGGAGTTAATAAAAGTGCCAAGGTCTAAACCATTAATACCATTGCCGGGATTAAAACTCATATTCATAATCATTCCTCCTTCTTTCCATATATTTTTTCAAGTAATATATTTATATTATCTTCTCTAACTCCGCAACTTATTAATTCTTCTTTTAGTTTGTCTTGCGGGTAGGAAGTTAATATTGCTTGAACCAGTTTCTCAAACATTGCCGTCACCTCCAAAGCCGCTCAAATAATTCCATACTTTGTCAAGGCGGTTTTCGCATTGTTGAAGACGCATTTCTAATGGGCTATCTTCTTTCTTTTCTTCTACTGGGAGCACAAATCTTGTCATTTGATTTGCATTATCATAAACGCGCACTTCTTTACTAATTATATAGTAAGCGGTATTTGGAAGTGTTTGTTGCGGGATTTCGTTCTCGTTTTGAACCAGATACAAAATTGTGGAGTTCAGCATATGAACCACCTCCTTTCACTTGGAGGTTTCGCCGCAAGAACAAATACAATTAAGAGCCAATTGCTGGACTATTGTCTTTCTTGGAAGAAGAATTGTAGAAAAATAAAGAAAGAAATAGATGTTCGTTGAAATATTTCACATTTTGCTATATACTGTATGTGAAAAAGAGGTGAAAAGCAATTGGAAGATAAGTTTCTTGAAGCATATGTCTATTTGGAGCAAAAGATTTATGAAGGAGATGGAGAAGATTTTATTTTCTCTTATGAAAAAGCAGAGCATTATGGTCTTGACATATACGAGTTCCATTGCCTCATAAAACTTCTGGAACAAGCACACAAAAACAGCAAGTATTGGATTGAAAAGATATGGGAGCACAATACTGGTTATTACATTCAAATAATGGAATTACCCTTCTAATTAATTGTTCTTACGGGAGAATTATGTTATAATATATTCATAAAGTAAAGGGAGGAAACATAAATGGCACGACATAGTATTCGTAAGGAAGATGTAAAGTTTGTAGTTAATAAGGAAATGCATACGGTAGTATGTTATATGGAAGACACAGAAGAGATTTTTATTGATTTTGCTATTGAAAATTACGGCAACATTTCAATGCTGCCTTATGAGATGGAAAAACTTTTTAAAATGCCGAATCGTTTTGTTGGTAAGGCAGTTTGTTCTGCTGATGATGAATGGGACGAAGAAAAAGGAAAGCTGCTTGCATATCATCGTATGAAAGCACAACTTAATAAGGCATTCTTTCACGCGGCAAACAGTTTTTTTGATTATGTTGATAAGATGAACGATGACTTCGGGGAAATCATTAACGCTTATGGCGAAAAACTCTACCATAACACTGAACGTCGCAAAGCAAAGATTAAGGAACTTGTTGGGGAGGATAACTAATGGCTCAGCGAGAAGTAAAGGATTGCGGTTCCTTGGAGATTGTAGAAAAGGAGATAGATCTTCAACGGCGTATCCCCCTCTTTCATTCTCTTGAAGAAGTAGAAAATGAAAGAAATGAACTTTCAAGAGGTGAATATCTTGCGGTCGCGCAATCATTCAACGAACTTGCGCTATGGAATGCGGCTTCGTGGGAAGAAAAGGAACTTCTGTGCCCTATTCTCGGTTATCATCACAATTATTATAATGCTCCCATTCTTCTTATTCCAAAGTTTGAGCCGCTATGCGGTGAGGTGGAAGCAAATCGTTATGAAGAAAGCGATGTAATTGAAGAGATTCATACGCGGCTTGGTCTAAAAAAAATGGAAGATTATCAAATCGGTAAAACGATTGAAAGAATCTACAAGTTCTGTGAAGATTATGACCTTGACCCCGCGGATGTAGTGGAAAATCTTTCTAATATTGGTTGGCACCCAAAGTTTGGTTGTCGCATCATTGATTACGGTCTTTCTAACCAAATCTTCTATAATTATACGCATTGGGGGGAATAAAATGTATCAAGTTATGTTTGAGGACAATTGGTATAAGCGGCACGATGTTGCTCTTTGTGATAATATGGATGCGGCGTGGAAAGCAATTAGCGATTTTCTTGCTGATATGGGAGTAAAGCCAAACTATTATCGTAGTTGGGCTAACGACAACGAGGAGCTTGTGATTGATTACGGTTCGCATTCAAATTTTTTTATCGTAAAGGAGATGCTCTAATGGCTTGGTATAAAGGAGATATGCGGCTCACGGATGACGAACTGCGTCTTATTATAGAAAATGAAGTAGATTACTATTTTGATGAAGACAGTGTAGAAGAGATGATGAATGAATGCTGGGAGAGCATTACTATTTGTGGTGTTTGCTTCACTCCCGGTGAAATCGTTAAGAATTGCGACCCTGATCTTTGGCAATGCGTTGTTAGCAAAGAAAAAGATTACAGAATTAGTGATATGATGGAAGAAATCAATCGGTTTGTTCCTGATGACGGAGAAACTCTTTTCTCTTTTCTTAATGCGGAAGAAAACTATCGTAGTGCTTTTAGTGAAATTATTTGGGAAGGTGAAGAAGAAGATGAATAAAGCTCTTGTTATTATTGATTTCCAGAATGACTTTGTGAATGGCACACTTGGCTCTCCCGAAGCAGAAGCACTGGTCCAGCCGCTCCTTAATAAGATTAGGGAGAACAAGGATAACGATATTTTCTACACAATGGATACGCATTCAAGTGAATATTCTCAAACCGCGGAAGGTCGTGCAATTCCCTACCATTGTCAATACGAAACTTGGGGGCGCGAAATTG
>CAZRBI010000063.1:0-5626 GCA_964598315.1 uncultured Oscillospiraceae bacterium | reverse complement strand
AATCAGTAAGTATTTGCTTAAGGATTATTACGTTTTGACGCCTTATAGGGGAACTGACAATAACAAGGACTGGACCGCGTGGATGTACGTCGATACGGATTCGAATTCTGCCGTATTGCAAGCCTTCCGTCCGGCAAACTCCACCGAAAGTTCTTTCAAGGTAACGCCTAAGGGGATAGACCCCGATACTTATTACTCCGTACGCGACGTCGACGGAATAAGCAGCATCGCCAAAGTTAAAGGCAGTGCTTTGCTTAAGGGTATCAATTTGTACGCTAAAAACGCCCGTACGGCTGTTACTTTGTACATCGTACCCGTTCAATAATTTTAATCGTTTATAGGGACAAAAACAGGGCTTGTAAACCGAAAATCGGTTTTACAAGTCCTAATATACAAAGGAGCGTTGCAGTCGATGCAATGCTCCTTTTCTTTTACCGTAAAAAATCACCGGCAATGCCGATGTCGCTAAAAAAACTTTAGTTTCAAGCAAGAAATTTGTGTACAAAAAAAGTTCCTATGTGCTAAACTAAACGAGGCTCGCGCCCGCATTAAGAAAAGCAAATAGGAGAACGCTATAATGAAAAATCAAAACAACGATACATGAGTTATGACTTGTTTCGCTGATGTTTTCTGTACGCTAAAGGGGACATGTTTTCTCTTTTTTTGAAAACCAATCCGAAATAATTTGCCGATGAAAACCCGCATAGTTCGGAAATTTCGCTTATCGGTTTGTTGGTTTTTTGTAACAACTCTTTTGCCTTTGTTATTCTAATGTTCGAAAGATATTCTATAGGCGAGCACTTTATATATCTGTTAAAGTTATAAATTAATGCGCCTTTAGAAATAAAAAATAAATCGGAAATATTCTTTGTCGTTAGATTTTCGGCATAATGGCAGTTTAAATACTCTATAATTTTCAGTATTTGAGGCGGAGTCGATTTTTCGTTATTAATATTTGCGGAAAGCGTTTCGGTTTTAAGGTTGTCGATTTGGATTATTAAATATGAAAACAACGACTGCTAATTGTCTTTATGGGCACTATTACAAATCAAAGAAATAGCGTATGAATCGTAATGAAACATACGCTTTTTCGTTATTTTTGGAGTCTATGGCGCAAAGCGGATATAATATCTACTTTGTAAACGATTTCTATCGTTCGGTCTTTACCGGTAACTTTCGGTAAGCCGCCGACGATTACGCGATCGATAAGTTCATAGCACATCTCTCTTGTAAGCGTAGGGGCGTTAAAGTATTTTTTTATTGTTTTAATAAAATCGTCTGCGGTTTGTTTTGTGCTTTCGGTCTCTTTTAGATTTTTTTCAAGAGCCTCGATTTCGGTTATAAGCGTATCTCTTTCTGTGGAATACTTGTCTATAAACTCAAAGCAGGTTTTTTCAGGCATTTTGCCGTTTACTTTATCTTCGTATACGTTTTGAATAAGCCGTCCCAGTTCTTCGACTCGTTTTTGTTTTGACTGCAAGCCTTTCTTGGCAATTTTCATTGATTTGTCGGCAAGTTCGGCATTCTGACGAATAAACTCTTTTTTGATTTCATCTTCGTCGAGAACGATTTTTTGTGCCATTTCTCGTATGTCGCCAAGAACTATTTCTTCAAGAACAGGGGCGGTTATGTAGTGCGAGAAGCAATAAGATTTTCCATATCGTTGAAGCCGCCCGCAATCAAAATTATATCTGTAATCGTTTTTCTTTTTATCCCATACGTAGCCCATTTTAAGTTTTCCGCCACAATCGGCACAATATAAAAATCCGGAAAGCGGATGAGTAACGCCCGTATGCATTCTTCGCCCTTTTGCTCTCGATTTCATTCTTTCTTGCACTTTATCCCACAATTCTTGAGATATAATGGGTTCGTGCGTGTTATACACGATAACCCAGTCGCTCGGATCTTTGCGTATCACCTTATGGTTTTTATACGAAACCGACGTAAATTTTTGTTGAGCCAAATGTCCGAGGTAAGCAATATTCTTTAAGATAGGTCTGATTGTTGCCTGCTCCCAATAAGGGTGTTCGTTGTTGTTATATTTTCTTCCGGTTCTTAAAAATGCAATTCTTCCGGCACACGGAACATCTTCCGCATTAAAAATTTCGGCAATTCTATCCGGGCTCATACCCGAAGCATACATTTCAAAAATTCGCTTTACGACAGGTGCGGTTTCGGGATCTATCTGAAAAGTTTTCTTTTCGTCCGTTCCTTTTATGTATCCGTATGGAGTTCTTGACGCGCTGAATTTTCCTTCGATTGCGTGTGCTTTTTTTACCGCACGAATTTTTTTACTCGTATTTGCCGCATGCCATTCGTTAAAAATATTCATTATAGGCATCATTTCCATAGCACCGCTGTCACGATTTTCTGTATCGACATTATCCTGAATAGCAATAAAGCGAATACCGAATGTGGGGAATACATAGTCGATATATTGACCGACTTCTATGTAGTTTCTGCCGAAACGGGATAAATCTTTGACTATTATTGTGTTTATCACTCCGGTTTTAGCGTCATCCAAAAGTCTTTGTACTTGCGGACGGTCGAAAGTCGTACCCGAAATGCCGTCGTCAATATATTCGTCGTGAATTTGGAAGCCGTGTTCCGTTGCATATTTACGAAGTATGGTTCTTTGGTTTTCGATAGATAACGACTCTCCTTGGCGTTCGTCTTCTTGGGAAAGTCTTAAATATAGACCTGCAATGTAATTTTTTGTTTTCATAGTACTTAACTCCTGTTTTTGTAATAGTTGTTTGTTGCGATTTTCTTCATAGAAATATCAAATTCCCGATTGCCGTTAAAGTATCTTTGAATCTGATAGGTTTTACCGCCTATAATTCTTTTCTTGGTGGTAGAAGGGGAAAAGATATAACAGCTGTCGAAATTCTCATCTTCTGACAAAAATACTTTTTTTACATTTGTTTCCATAACATTCAACTCCTTTTTTAGATTTTTTTGTTTTAGATTGGTCTTTCGACGGAAACGAAAAAAACGATAACGTATCAGGGTTTTGCCTGCTTTTAGTTTTAATTCTTTTACGTCAAGGGTTGCGACAAAGCAATGCACTTTACCCTTGACGAAAAAGACGTTTTCGTTTACGCTTTCCGATTCGAAAGACATAAAATTTTTAGTTACACTTGGGCATTTGGTCTATAACTTCTTTGCTTACTTCGCCTATAATTTCACCCTCGTTGATACAGGTGAAACCGTCGAGCAAAAGTGCTTTGCGGTCATCGATACCATACGGACAAGCAATGTCCTCTTCCAAAATATCCGAACGAAAGTATGTCGGTAGTTTGCCGCCATAAACCAAACGTTCGCCGGACTTTTCCATATACTTGGTTATGTACTTAACGGCATCGGTCAAATCGTATTGCGTGGCAATGTCCTCGAAGTCGTTACGCCCGAATTGTTTCAGAAAGTGCGTATTTTGATACGTCGTTTGCATTCGGTGATGTCTGGTGTCGTAATCTTTTACTTTTTCGAGGTTGCCTATCATCTTACCGTCGGGGATATGAAATATTCCGTGGAAATGTAAGCGATTCTTTTCGGGAGAACGCTCCCATACGCCGACGTATTTCCAACCGTTACGAGCGACAAGATGTTTCAGCATATTCGTTAATTTCTTACGGAAAGTTTCTTCGTCTAAAAGTTCGTCCGAATAGGTAAAAGTTACGAAATAGTCCCACGTTTGCAGATATAGTTTTCGCATCAGCCGAGATCGTCGCTTTATGGCGTTGGTTTTCATTCGCTCGCAATGTTTTGTAACAAAAGCGTTCAATGTTTCTTTGTCGGGAAAATCTGCCGCCAAAGATTCTTTAATATGTGATTTGCGTTCTCGCTTTGGCAGCGATTGGCTTTCTTTATATGCCTTTTCAAAGCGTTCTTTCGGTGTTTCGGGCGGAGATTCGCTCGTTAGTGATAATTGTTGCGTTGATTTGACAACACGTCTTTTACAACCTTTTCCGCTCGGATACGCTCCTTGTGGAATGGCAATAAAATGACTGCCGTCGTGATAAATTTTTGCGTTTTGTAGATTCATTGTTTTTTTGCTCCTTGATTTTTTTGTTGAGTGTAAACTTCAAACTCGCAAGTTTTTTGCGACTTTGAAAATGTTTTTGAAAGAAACGCAAAATTTTTTGTACCGGTAAACGCCTCTTTCAAAATACAATCGGTATTCTAAAACTCAAATAGGAAGGTTTTTTTCCTATTTGAAAAAGTTTTTTAAGGATTTTGCTTCATTGTAGAAAATTTTTTATACCGACAAACAGTCTCTCTCGAAAGACTATCGATATTCTAAAATTCAAACCGGACACTTTTTTACCGGTTTGAAAAATTTTTTTACCGATTTTTTCCTCTGATTCAATGCTACATCAACTTACATAAAAAGCGTAAATGGCTTGAAATGTAGTTTCAATGGCTTATTTCTACTTTCAATGGTTTTTGTCGGGAGCAGGAGTAACCGCAACGGAACTGCAAAAGGGTTTAAGAGTAACAAAAAATTGTCGCACGTTTCCATGCGACAACTATACAAAATTGAGAAATTAAATGTAACAGACTTTTCCCGACAGTTTCGGATATAACCGAGAACTTTAAGTACGATTCCCGACTTTTACCATACTTAAACCATACTCGCAGGGAATAAATTGCATAAAAAACGCCCCGTAAAACAATACGGAGCGATAAAACATAGGTGTAAAAAAGATGTTGAAACTCAAAATAGCCGCCGTGCGGAGAATACGGGGCGATTCGCAAAGCGGTTCAGCGGCGAACGCCCCGATCCGCTCGGCTTTGAGTTTAGTCTTTTTGCCGAGTTTAAGCGAGTTGTTTGGCGGGTGCTTGACTGCGCCGCGTAGCGGCGCACTTGTATTAGTCAAGCACCCGTCAAAGAGCCATTTGAAGTTTTTTAGATAATCAATATATGGATACTACTTGAGAGAAATTCAGAAATAATAAATCAAATGTTAGCAAATAGCGAGTTCGTAAAAAGGTGGTTGAAATTTTCAGCCGCCTTTTTGTAATCAGACGTGCAAAATTATGGTTTATACCTTCGGACGTAATTGCAAAAAAACGAAAAGTATGGTATAATAAATAACAGATACTATCCATAAGCAAATCGAATACGCATTTCGGATTGACTTCGTTGTCTTTTATAATAAGAAATGTTTTTCGATCGAGGGTTCTTTTTTACGATATAAAATATAATTCGGAGTCAAACTTATGCTTTTACGTCAGATTAAATATTTTGTTTCGATTATCGACTGCAACAGTTTTACCGAAGCCGCCGAACAATGTTTCATTTCGCAATCAGCAATCTCTCAACAAATAAGCGCGCTCGAATCGGAACTCGGAGTAAAGCTCATAAACCGCGACGGACGTAAATTTACGATTACCGCCGCGGGCGAATATTTTTATAAGCGCGGAAAAATTCTTTTGCAGGACGCAGAAAAAGTAAAAGCCGAAACAATTCGCATCGGTACGGATGAAGAGACGATCCTGACCGTAGGCTACCTTTCCAACTACGACGGAGCGGAATTGCCGCTTACTCTTATCGATTTTTCAAAGACTTATCCCGAAGTTACGGTCAACGTTTTCAAAGGAACGCACGAAGAATTGTATTTCG
>CAZRBI010000062.1:0-5738 GCA_964598315.1 uncultured Oscillospiraceae bacterium | reverse complement strand
ACAGCCGCCAGCCGTCCGGGGTTCAGTCCGTCCCGCTGCTGATCGTGTCCCGCTCCGAAAAAATATCATGTAAACATGAAATTCCCTATTGACATTATCATGTAAGCATGATATAATGAAGCCATGAAAAGCAAGGGAGATCGGAAACATCGGTTTCCAATGCTGAACCAATCAAGAAATCAAGCAGCCGGGCAGGTTGCACAAACAGCCCAGAAGGGCAGGAGGAAAGAACCATGAAACAATATTTCAATGTAAGTTTTCAGTATTCCGAAAGCGTGTATTGTGCGAATATCGCCCACGCTGAAACCGCCGCAGATGTAGAAGCCCATTATAACAGTAAATACGCATGGGTTAGCGTATCGCCCGCTGCTGATTATGAGGTAGAAGAAGCCCGCCGCCGTGGTAAGCCGATTATAGAAATTGACCCGCAGCCCGTGGAAGAAGCAAAAGAGGAACAGGAAGAAAAGACAATGACAGTATTTGAAAAGATGATCGCAGAACTTGAAGCCCGCAAAGATCGCAGCGCATGGAATAAGGGTGTAACCCTTTACGCCGTGGAACTGGTGGAAGAACTCAGGGAGCGGGCAGAGTATGAAGGACGCAACCCGGAAGCCGGGAAAGAGTGCCGGGAGTGGATGTTAAACGGGGCGCAAGACTGGGACGCTTATAGCTGGGGCGGTTCCTCTCTGATCTATAACGGGGACATTGCCGAACGCCTTTGCACCCCGTCCGAACTCAAGAAAACCCGCAACGGCGAACGCAGACCGAACAGCCGGGAAGAATGGTTAGACACTCAGGCAAGAGCGCTATTTCAGGCTTGTAACCGTGTAGCCCGCTTGTATCGCTCCATAGTGACGGAATAAGGAAGGAGGGGCAGACAATGAGAAAGTACACACAAAAGGAACTGCGCCAGCTTGTACGGCTGGGAGTTGCAGAGGACTACACCAACAAGCCCAGCGAATACGCCCAGACACTGAACAGGCTTGAAAAGGTGGGTTATAGCGTGGGCGTGTATGGTCTGAATGGTGGATTAGTGCAAGACCCTGAAACGGGTACATTGTACGCCATTATTGGACGCTGTACAAATCTGTTCATAGTGTTTTGACCCGTTGCGGCGGGTATAAATAGCCAGTTAAGCCGCAAGCGCCCCGGCATTATGCCGGGAGTCTGGAACAGTCCAGAAAACAGAATGGAGGATTTACACATGAAATATGATAATTGTAAAAACTGCGTCAACCATTGCGAACACGCAGGAAAAGACCGGGAATTTATTTGCAGGGGTGGGAAGTCCTGCAAAGTGACAGAGCATGAAAACGCCGTATATAACTATTTCAATACGGTTATTTCCAATAGTTGGACATGGCAGCGCCTGACCGATAACGAAAAAGAACGCTTTAAGACCTGCATAGACTTTAGCAGAATTAAAGGAACGGCACGGCAACGGGTGGAAGTGCTGAACATGGTATACGCTGCATTTTTGCAGGGTGTAGGCTATAAGCCCATAGGATGGAGAGAAACCAACCCGGAAGCCCCGCAGTTTTAACCCACAGCCCCGGAAACGGGGCTATTTCTTTAGGAGGTACAAACGATTGAAAAGAGAATGGACAACCCCACAGGGGCAATATTATAGCCTGTATGCGGATATGCTCAAACAGCCGCATTTACTCATAGCAGGCGCAACGGGCAGCGGTAAGAGCGTAGTTATAAACGGCATACTTTACACAGCATTGTATAACAGCCCCGCCGCCGTGGAACTGATCTTGATTGACCCAAAACGGGTTGAATTGATCGACTATGCACAGCTTCCCCACACGCTGAAATATGCCAGCGAACCGGGGGACATGGTGCAGGCGTTGGAACTGGCTATGACCATCACAGAACGCCGCTACAAGGCTATGCAAGCCCGCCACATGAAGAAATATGACGGCGGGGCGGTATACGTCATCATTGACGAATTAGCCGACCTGATGACCACCAACCGCCGACAGGTGCAGCCGCTTTTACAACGTCTTGCACAGATAGGACGGGCGGCAAACGTCCACATTATAGCCGCTACACAATGCCCGCTTTCCGCTGTCATTCCTACCCCGATCAAAGTAAACTTTGACAGCCGGGTGGGACTCAGGACACGCAGCAAACAGGACAGCCGCAATATTTTAGGCGTGGGCGGGTGTGAACTGCTCCCCCGGTATGGTCAAGGCTACTACATGACCCCGGAGGGCTTGACATTGTACAATATCCCCATGCAGACCCCGGAGGACTTGCAAGCCCTCTTGACCTACTGGAAACACGCCAGACCCCGCACACGGCTATTTTAACGCCAGACAGCCCCGGACAGGTTCACAGCCTGCCGGGGCTTTGTTATGCCCTCAGAATCCCCAGAGCGCCCGCAAGGGCGTTTATATGCCATAGGCAAGGAAGAACACGCAGACGGGCAAAAAACGTTGCCAGAGGGCAGCAGGCAAGCCCAGAGGGGCAAAGGACAGCCACAAACCACCAGAGGACGCAGAAAACCCCAGCAAAGCCGCCAAGCCTTGCCGGGGTTGTTTCGTTGGTTTGGTTGATCTCCGATCAGTCAGCGGGGCTTTCTGCGACCTTCTGAGGAATTTCCGAAACTTCGCTTTCTGGGAGTTCTGCGCTTTCTGGGAGTTCTGCAACGCCATAGGTTGCGTCAAGATACTTCTGTTTAAGCGCTTCTGCGTCCTTCTGCTCTCCAAGCGGGCTTGCGTTCGGAGTCAATACAACTTCCTGCTGGTCTTTCATGCCGTCATAGTTCTTCTGCCAGAATATGCCCGTGACGGGGTTTACTTTGCCGTCCTCCATCAAACCTTCTCGGTACATTGCACAAAATTGGCGAACTTTTTTGATAAAGTCGGTACGTGCCGGGTTCCCTAAACTACGGTTCTCCCATTCCCACGCCGTACCCTTATCAATACCAATAGCAGCATACGCCGCCTGATTGCCGATCTTCATATCCCATTCTGCACACAGCTTCAAATAATGCTTAAAGCGTCTTTCCATTTCTGCAACGTCATTAAGGTCTAACGGTTCAGTCGGAAGAATAGCCTGCATGAACATGATACGCCGTGTGTTATAACCAACCTCTAACGGCGGATTATGATCTTGAATGATAGGGGACTTGTCAGACGGCTTACTCCCTGCCGCCGCTTTCTGTCTGGGCTTCGTGTCCTTCGCCCCTACTGTTCTTGCCATTCTGCTTTACCTCCTTCTGCCCCTTCTGGGCTTTCTGCTTCTTCTGGGCAACTTCCTTTTCTTTCTGTTCCCTCGCCCATCTTTCAACATAGCTTTCCATTGCTTTCTGCTCCTTTCTGTGTTCCCAGTAGGGTAAGTAGGGTAAAATCGTTTTTTCCCATAACTTTTTATAGATACGCGCGTACTAAGAGAAGTTATAGCAAAATTCAAAAATACCCTACTAACCCTACTGAGTTGTAGTCAAATTTTGAAAAAGTTTCTGCAAATAACCCTATTTACCCTACTCAGCCTGCTTCAAGCCCAAGCCCCGGAACACAGCCACGCCGCTGCTTACGCCCTTTTCTGCGTACCATTCCGGGTGTGCGGTCACTTCTGCGTTGAATTTCTTCATGCTGCATACATAGTAACCGTTGCTTTTGCACCAGATTTTGTAGGTATCATAAAGGTTCTTTGCCCTTGTGCTTACATCATCATTCTGCTCACACTTTTCTTCAAGAAACTGCAATACAAGATCGTTGTCTTTCTCATACTGCTTCACCACTGCTTTCATGGGTTCAGACATACGCAGACCAAAACGGCGATACTTGAAGTAGCCAGCCACCAGCCAAGTGAAGATACCCTTCATAGCGTCCTGACTCTCAAAGAAGTCCTTCAAGCCCTTATCCTGTTCTGCGTCCGTGAAGTGACGGTTGAACTCAATCACACGGACACGATCAGAAGCAAATAGGGATTTGTCCTTGACGGCGGGCAGGTCATTACAACTCAACCACATGGTAAATTGCGGTTTGAAGGTGATAGCTTCCTGATACAGTTCACGGGCAGTAATGTCCTCACCGCCTGTATACTGCTTAATGGTAGCTTCATCCAGCTTGCCCGATGTATCAGACTCAGACATAGTAACCATACGCTTGCCCTTGAGTCTGGCAAGTACGGGGTTCGCCGCTTCTGCGTTCCTCTGGCGGTCTGCCTTGCAGATCAGTTCCACCGGGGCAACCGTAGAGTAGTCACCAAGCAAGTGCTGGATAGCGTCAAGCAGCGTGGACTTTCCGTTTCTGGTGGTCTTGCCATGCAGGATGAACATACATTCTTCCTTGCCAGTACCAAGGATGGAATAGCCTAAAGCCCGTTGCAGATAGTCAGCCTTGTCCTTGTCGTTCTGGGTGACTTCTGTTATAAACTGCTCCCAGCGTTCGCAGCGTACATCCTGCAAACTGTATTCAAAATTGGTCTGCATGGTCAGGAAATCATCCCATTTGTGTTCCCGGAAGGTCATGCTTTCCAGATCATAAGTACCGTTCTGGCAGTTCACCAGATAAGGGTGAGTATCAAACATAGCGGCGGCGATCTTCATAGAGTCTGCGGCGTCCTTCATAAGACGATCACGGAAACGCCTGTCACCCATCTTACTGACAAAACTCATGTACTCCTTCCGTTTGTCATCGTCTGTAATCTCACCACAGTACAGTGCCATCAGACGGACGAACTCTTTGATCTTCGCAGATACCAGCAGAGAGCCAACATCCTTTGTCCACTTGCCGCCGTCATAGGTGTACCAAGACTTTGCTTCCGGGCAGAAGCGGGTGTCCTTGTTGTAGCACTCACTGAACAAGTCAGCCATACCAGCTTCATCCCAAGAATATCCCGTAGAGTTATCCTGATACTGAGTTTCCGGGTGATGATCTTTGATGTAGTACAGCTTTTCACTGATCTCCACAGATGTTACATAACGTCCATTGGAGAGTTGAAACAATTCATCAGCCATCTTATTTCCTCCCTTCTTACAAATTTCTATCCAGATTGCGGTGGATAGCTTCCAGCCGCTTTCTGCTCAAACGGGGTTGCGTGAGAACTTCATGCAGGGCGTTCATGGTATCTACCAGCATTGCCCGGTAGCTGTCAGCGATTTTCTCATAGTTATCACCGTCATCATAGCTACCATTCAGTTCTGCAAGAATTTCTTCGTAAAGTTCTTCGCAGTCCCGACCAAGGTTTTCACGGATGATCTTCTGCAATGTATCAGCTTCGGTTTCCCCGGCAAAGATATATTCCGTAGAACCATTCTCAAGATAGAGTGTACGTGCCATAGTTCTCACCCCCTATTCCTGAGCATGAGGGCGGTGTACAACAGACACGCTCCAAGCCATTGCAGACTGGTAGCATGATTGCCCTTGCCGACAATGTTGACAATCAAACTTCCCAATGCACCTACTACCATAAGCGCCGGGAACAATATCTTCAAAACATTCATTTCTGTTACCTCCTGTATCTGGTTACGCTGTCACAGATCGTTTGCAGTTCCCGGTCATGGAGCGGGGGCTTGCAAGCCTGCTCATTGACAATTTGCAGTTCCCGGTAAATCTGCTGCTTCGTATATCCCGTGTTGTGCATAGCCCCCGCAAGGGAAGTCAGCGATAGGTTTCTGCCGCCTGATATAATTTCCGGGTAGTCCGGGCGAATAAATACCTTTGTCCCTTCTGGCTTGCGGAATACAGGCTGATAAATTCTTCTCACCATCTGAGTCTGAT
>CAZRBI010000061.1:0-5757 GCA_964598315.1 uncultured Oscillospiraceae bacterium | reverse complement strand
TTATTGATTTTTCATCAAAAAAATGCTATTTTATTGATAGAAAGTGATGATTTTCCAGCTTTCTCAAAAGAGCAATTTACCGTCCCGCCATTCAAAACCTAAATCGAACCCATAAAGTTTGGTTTAGGTTTTTTGTTTGCAAAAAGCAAGTATATATCTATGTTTTTCGGTTGTCTTAGCACAACCGTTTTTCTTTTTCGGTGTTCGTATAGCCGTTGTTTTATCCGTCGTTCCGTATCGTAAGCAGACGGTTTTATGCCGCGAAAGCCGTTTTACTTGGGGATTGGAGTGTGTTAGGCTATTTGCCAAGGCAATACAAAAGCCTCGTTGGGGCGTTGGTGTCGACTCTTTTACGCCTTAAAAGCGCACTCCGCAGAGGCTCGTGTTAAACGGAACGTGGAACAAATCGTCTGCGCATAAGTTAAAATACAAAAAGTCGGGAACTTGCTTGCACGGGTTTACAACTTCGCGGTGTTTCAAATTAAAGTTGTAAAAACTCAAGTTTTACAGCAAAACGATTAGTTTTGCAAAGATTTTGGCGTTAGTTAAAATCTTAATTTCTATAGTTTACATACGCATTATCAGTCTGAAATCTTTAAGTCCGCAATACTTTTTGTTTTGTATCACATACGGCATTTTTATATTTTCATCATAAAAAGAAAAAACCTGACTCTCGTCAAGGTTAATCGTTTTCGGGGTATTGTATTCAATTATCATTTTGTCGTCAAACAGCCGTATTTCTTTTACGAAATAGTTTATGAGTTTTAACGGCTCTTTTTCAAGCCCTGCTTTGTAAAACTCTTTAATCTGTTCTTTTGTAAGCCTAAACGCCGTTTGAGATTTCTATATCGTAAGGCGTTTTTCTATATCGGTAAGTTTTGTTGAATAAATATGGCCACGATAAAAGTGTTTTTACAATAACATAAGATCGATGGTCTCGAGATTTTAAATCATAGCGTTGAGCATTATTGCGCCGAGTATGGCTTTACGTTGTTGCATTATGCTAGAATTTCAATCAAGCGCGCCTACCAATCATTCTTTCTGCGTTGTTTGTGCCTTGTTTCTTTTGCTTATAAAACGGAGTTTTACAAAGCACTACTGCACTTTTACCGTTGCCCCGGCGGGGATACAATATGTTTGCTTGTCGCGTTCCAGCCACAAATCGATGGCCGAAGGATTGTACACATAATTTCCGTCGGCACTCCAAACCAAACTGTTGTAGGCCGTGACGTAGCGATAGATTTCGCCGTTTGCGGCATACCAAACATCATCTCTGTTGGCAACAAGATCCAACAAGTTTGTCAAAACGTGCCAATTGTCATTGTCGTCGTATTCGTAGCTGTGTCCCCAAACGTAAAACAGGTAGGGTTCACATTCCTTGACAGAATCCGAAGGTTGAGTATCGATGAATTTTTGAGCAAGTTCTTGCAAAAGCGCATCGCCGTGGTGACAAGTGGGGTTCCACTCCAAAAAATCCGATGGTGTAGAAAAACCGTGCGTAGAATGCGTAGTGCGAGAATACACCACTCCGCATTGTTTGCAAACAGTTTTTATCTCGTCGTTTACATCGCCGTAGGCATACGCCATGCCGTTCACCACTCGATCGAAACTGTTTTCCAAATATTTGCGATTGCTTACAATTTCTTCCACAATCTGAACGGGCGCACACTTGGACAAAAACAAATGTCTGTGTCCGTGCAAAGCAATTTCGTGCGGGCATTTACCGAACAAGTTCAAAACGTCTTCTTCCGGCAAGCGGTTGTGCCAATCCTGACGATGAAACAACCCGCTGTTAAGATTGAACGTGCATTGCACGTTGTATTTTTGAAGAATTTCCATAAGATGAATGTCTGCAACGACACCGTCGTCATAGCTTAACGTGAAAGCTTTTTGTTTTCCCGACGGAAAACGCAAGAATGTTTCATATTTTAGCATAGCTTGCCTCCATAACATTGTTTTTTTCTGCACGTGCAACCGTAGCAAAGCCGTTCATGCGGAATTACGCTACATTTTTTTGAAAATCCATATGGACAAAGCGGATTTTGTGTGTTAAAATAACGTAAAGTACGATTCTGACTAACGCCAAAAAGTGCATGTGTTTGCGCTGTTTCAACATTGACAAAAGCCGTTTTGTGCAAATTTTTGCCAATGGATAACGCTCTTTGCTTGGCATCTGCCTACATAGATTTTACGGCAAAACTACATTTTTGACAAGGGTTTCGTCCATACTTTAGCACAATCGGTCCGCCTCGGTTAAAAGCCGCTATCTACGCGCAAGCACCTGCTTGCAACAAATAACGACGGAGGAATAACAAATGAACGATATCGTTTATGTAGGAAAACACTTGCGCACCTACACGGTGCAATCTCACTACCACGAACACTGGGAATTTGTCTACTGCACGGGTGGAAGTGGCACGTTCGAATTCGAAGACAACACAACCGTGCACTACTCTGCAGGCGACGTTGTTGTGGTTCCGCCGAAAATTTACCACACAAACAACAGCATAAAGGGCTTCACCAATATTCACATTCGTGTTGCCGATGCAATGTTGCCCTTTAAAACCGTTGTCACCATACACGACGACAGCGACAAACACGTTTTGCGTGCATTCGAAGACGTTTTCTTCTACTTCAACAGTTCGCTGGATAAACGACAACTGCTGCTTTCTGCATTTTGCAATTTGATAGTCAACTACGTGATTGCTTTCCAAAACAACAGTCCGTTGAGCCAAGTTGTTGAAGAAATAAAAAGCAACATCGTCAAAAACTTCCCGGACAGCGACTACGAATTGGACAGCTACTTGCGCTCGCTACCTTTCAGTTACGATTATCTTCGCAAACTTTTCAAGAGCGAAATCGGCATCACGCCCCACGCCTTTTTGACAAATATGCGTTTGCAAACGGCGGAAAAACTTTTAAGCTCACTCGACCACGAATACAATGTCACCAAAGTTGCACTTATGGTTGGATACGACGAACCGCTCTACTTTTCCAGAGTGTTCAAAAAGCAATACGGTTGCTCCCCGTTGAACTACGCAAACAGAAAGCATCTGAAAAAAGATGCCGCCAACGTGTCGGGGGGGGGAGTAGACGACATTCTGTAGCGGCGGCAAGCAACAAAGTTTATTTTGCTTCGGCGCAAACGCCATTTGCAAAAGAAAATCTTTTGTCCGCACAAAGAGTGATTTCGCGCACCACAGAATGCAACAATTCCCCGTCGACAAAACAACACAAATTCTATCCGACGTTACACAACGTCGGATTTTTTTATGCTTTCGAATGCAACTAAAATACGTTGCCACGCAACGGATCGAACAATGCGAACAAGCGAAAATATTTTGGTATGCCACCACTGCCACATTTCTCCGACAAAACATGTAATCGCTGGCAACACTTAGTTTTGAATAAAATTGTTTTTCAAAACAAAGACAACGTTTGACACAAAAAACGCGCAAAACATAGCGGTTCAGCGACAAAAAAGCCAAACTAATGTGCAATTATTGCACATACGTATTGAAAAATTTGCGTCATTCAAACAAAATCACCGTTAGCTTATCCTCCTTTCGTACGCTTATGTAACGGCATATTTGCACACGGCTTTCACCCAAAACAGAAGCCGCAAAAGCAAACCGCGGAACACGTATCACGCAAACTTTTCGAGAGTGTCAACGTCGCCCACACACAATCGTGTACTTTTTGTTGTTCAAATAATTTTGACTTTGCAATTATGTTTTATCAAAAAAACACCAAGCAAGTTGCGTCTACAAGCTACATTTCATTGCAACTTTTATCACACCGTCGCGTTTGTTTTCGAACAAATCGTACGCATCGGCGATATCTTTCAATAAAAATTCGTGAGTAAGCAAAGGCGTCGTATCGATTTTTTCCGAGGCAATAAGGGACAATATCTCGTCGCAATCACAGCCGTCCACTCCGCCCGTTTTGAAAACCAAGTTTTTGCCGTACATTTGCGGCAACGGCAACGTTTGCGCAGAATCGTACAAGGCAACGATTGTGACAACCGCATTCGGACGCGCACACCGCCAAGCCAATTGAAAAGTGTCGTTGCCTCCGGCAACCTCGAAAACAATGTCCGCACCACCGTGTTCACTGTGTTGAAGAACAAACTGCAGACACTCTTCCGGAGCAACGGTCAACACTTGCGGATAGTGTTTGTTTACAAAGGCTCTTCGCGAAGCATCTTTTTCGCAAACAATTATTCTACGCGGATTTTTCAATGCTGCACAAATAAGCGTACAAATCCCGGTGGGGCCGGCGCCTATCACCAAGACAGTATCCGACGGTTGAATTTCGGAAATTTTTGTTGCCCAATATCCCGAGGCCAATACATCGCCCACAAGAAGTGCTTGCCTATCACTGACGGAATTCGGAATTTTGTTCAACCCCTTATCCGCAAACGGCACACGCACGTACTCAGCTTGGCCGCCGTCTATGCGACAGCCCAATGCCCAACCGCCGTTATTATCCGTGCAATTGTTGACATAACCGTTTTTGCAAAAGAAACACTCGCCACAAAACGTCTCGACGTTCACGGCAACTCTGTCCCCACGCTTCACGTGTGTAACGGCAGTTCCGACATCTTCCACCACGCCTACCATTTCGTGCCCGACGGTGATTCCTTCCACTGCACGAGGCACACTTCCGTGTTTAATGTGCAAATCGCTAGAACAAATGCTTGCCAAAGTGACACGAACAACCGCATCGCGAGGATCCTGCACTTGCGGTTTTTCTTTTTCTGTAAGTTTGAATTCGCCTTTGCGCACATAGGTGTATGCCAGCATACTTTTCTCCTTCAAAAAATTTAGTGTGTTATTTTGATTGTAATTTTTGCAATATTTCCTTGTCTGCAGGACAAAAATCATAGTTGGAAATTTCTTGTGGAGTTATCCAACGCATATCGTTGTGTTCCAACTTTTGCGGTTCGCCTTGCGCCACAGTTGCATTGAAAAGCGTAAGATTTATCGTTACGTCGTCGTATTCGTGAGTTACTTGTTCAAAAACATCTCCCACGTCGACGATTATGCCCAATTCCTCACGACACTCTCTCACCAATGCTTGTTGCTTTGTTTCCCCAATTTCCACTTTGCCGCCGACAAATTCCCAAAATAATGCACGAGGCTTGTTTTGAGGACGCTGACAAATCAAAAACTTATCTGCTTTCCAAATTAGTGCCGCAACAACTTCCATAAACTCACCGCCTTTTGCAAAAAATGCATCTGTAAAACACAAACCGCCATGGCATGTAGAATAAAAACATTATACCATACATTTTGAATTTTCGATAGATCTGCCAATGAAGTTGTTGGAAAATATATCAATCGAATTTCACAAACCGCGACATCACGTGCAAATGTTGCCACAAAAAGTTCAACGTTTAACAATGATTGCGTAAAGGTGCCGCAAATATGCTGAAAACAGTTGACAAAAAGCAAAAGCGGTAGTAGAATATACTAGCATTCAGCGAAAGTTGATTGTTTTATATCGCGGGGTAGAGCAGTCTGGTAGCTCATCGGGCTCATAACCCGAAGGTCGTATGGTTCAAATCCTGCCCCCGCAACCAATGAAGTACCAAGCAATGGCTTGGTACTTTTTCTTGTTTCGGGTTATGACGTTTTGCGAATGCAAAACAGTTGCTCGCAGAGCAACCCGCCCGAGGCAAGGGCTCCTAGCCGAGCGAAGCGAACGCCACGAGCAAAGCGAGTATAACCCGAACTTTATTCTCAACAAATCCTG
>CAZRBI010000060.1:0-6672 GCA_964598315.1 uncultured Oscillospiraceae bacterium | reverse complement strand
GCGGACAGCACGTCAACAAAACGGAAAGCGCAATCAGAATGACGCACTTGCCCACGGGCATTGTGGTTAACTGCCAAGACGAACGCAGTCAAATCAAAAACCGCGAAAAGGCAATGAACATTTTGAAAAGCAAGCTCTACGACTACTACCAAACGCAAGCGGATGCGGAATATGCCGCCGCTCGCAAAAGCCAAGTGGGCACGGGGGACAGAAGCGAACGCATTCGCACCTACAACTTCCCTCAAGGCAGAGTGACCGACCACAGAATAGGACTGACGCTGTATTCCATCGATAACTTTATGAACGGTGACATCGGCGAAATGGTGGAAGCCCTGAGGCTTGCCGATCAAGCGGCAAAATTGCAATCTAACGACTGACGAAAAATAAAAAAGAGAGATATTATCATGAAAAAACTGTTTTCTGTGTTACTTTTGAGCATTCTTCTTGTTGGTGCGATTGTATGTGTAACGGCTTGCGACAACAGCCCCGAAGGACAACTGGTTTGCTACGTTCCGGACGGAGCTCCTACCCTTGCCGTTGCAAATATCATGGCAACCAAACAAGTCGGCAATGCCGACGTTGAAGTTGTTGTTTCCACCGGCAACGACGTTATTGCAAAATGTTCCGCCGGCGAAGCGGATATGGCCGTGCTTCCCACAAATGCGGCAGTAAAAATTTGTTCCACACTCGACGACTACCAATTGTTCAGTGTCAACGTCTACGGCGTGTTGTACGTTGTCGGAACACAACAAATTTCCGGCTTGGCAGATTTGAAAGGTAAAGTTGTGCACAGTATCGGTTTGGGCAATACCCCCGAATACGTGTTCTCCAAAGTGTTGGAAAATGCAGGCGTTGCTTTTGAAAAGAACGTAGACAGCGCAAAAGACAGCAACACCGTCGGCATCAAGTACTACGACGACGCATCTTCCATTGTTCCTTTGATTGTTGGCGGACAAGTTGATTTTGCAGTGCTTGGCGAACCGGCAGTTACCAATCTTAAAGCAAAAGCCGCAACCAAAAACATCGCCGTGCACACGTTGTTCGATTTGCAAACGGAATGGAAAAATGCCGTAGGTAGCGACCAAGAAGGTTATCCGCAAGCCAGCATGATTGTGAAAAAAAGCTGGTTGCAAAAGCAAGGTTTTGCAAAAGTTTTGGAAAAGACAATCAAAGAAAACAAGCAATACCTTTTGGATAACCTCGACACGTTGAATGAACTTATGCAAAGTTACGGCAGCAGTTTGAACGTTGCCTACACCAAGGAAGTTATTGAAAGTTGCAATCTTAACGTTGTTATGGCAAGCGAAGCCAAGAGCGACATCGAAACTTATCTCAACGAATTTCCTCAAGCAATTCGCAATTTTTTGCCGTTAGCTGACGGCGTATGCTATGAACGATAATCTGAAAAAAATTGGCGTGGCAACGGCGAAAACCGTTGCTTTCGTCATTGTTGTCTTGTTGCTGTGGTGGGCGTTTGCCTCCATCGCACAAAACGATTTGATTTTCCCTCAGCCGTGGGAAGTTTTGAAAATAACTTTCCGTCTGCTCGGGGAAGGAAAAACATGGAGAGACTTCGGAGTGACGCTTTTGCGAACGCTTGTTGCGTTTGTGGTATCCACGCTGTTTGCAATGCTGTTGGCGATGTTTTCGGCAACGTGCAAGGGGGCAAAACCTTTTGTCGATGCCGTCGTGTCGGTGCTTAGCGCAGTGCCTACCGCCGCAATAATTTTGCTGCTGATGATTTTGTTTTCATCCAAGACGGTGCCGGTAGTAGTTGCGTTTTTGGTGGTTTTTCCCGTACTGTACGGTGCTTTCCAACGCGAGATTTTCGGTGACGAACAACTGCTGGATGTGTGCGAAGTGTACAAGGTATCCACAAAAAACAAGGTTCGTTTTGTGTTTTTGCCGCAAATTTTGCACACCTTTTGGGCGCAGTGCCGCAACACGCTGTCGCTGTGTGTCAAGGTGGTTGTATCCGGCGAAATACTTGCCTTGCCCCGTTTGGGCTTGGGCAGAGATATCTATGTTGCAAAGGTAAATTTGGAAACGGCCCAAGTGCTTGCTTTGACGATTTTGGTGCTTGTAGTGTGCGGCGTTATCAATGCCGTTTTGGCGTTTGTGCAGAGGAAAACAAAATGGTGAAACTAACGAATTTGTCGGTAAAATACGGCGAAAACGTCGTTTACGACGGTTTTAATTTCCAATTTCCCCGCGGCATAAACGTCGTTTTGGGAAAATCCGGTTGCGGAAAAACAACGCTGTTGCGGGTTGTTGCAGGGCTGTTGCCATATAGCGGTGAATGCCAAACGGATGGCAAAACGGTGATGGTTTTTCAGCGCCCGTCGCTAGCACCCGTCAGCGTGTTCAACAACGTGAAAATGGTGGCAGACAGTTCGGACGAGGAAATAGAAAACGCACTCCAAAAGGCGGAAATTTTGCAAAAACGCAACCAAAACGCACGCAGTTTATCCGGCGGCGAACAGCAGCGTGTGGCGCTTGCAAGAATGTTTGCGGCCAAGGGGGACGTGTTGCTGTTGGACGAACCGTTCAGCAATTTGGACTATGGCACGAAAGCGTCGTTGCGCAACACTTTTTTGAACATGGTGCAAGATCAAACGGTTATTTTCGTCACTCACGACGTGGAAGACGCCGTTGCCGTTGCGGACAGAATCTATTTTTTGGACGGCCGTCCGTGTCAAATAACGCAAGTGGCCGATTTGTCCCAATCACGGGGCAACCGCAACGAATTCGACCAAGAAAGCAACGATTTACGCAAAAAATTGCACGATTTGTTTGTGACAAAAAACTAAAAAAACGGCAGTTGACAATAGGCAAAATTGTCGCATTGAACCAAAACTTAAAATTTTGGAACGGACGCTGTCCGTTCTTTTTTATTTCGCCTATCCGTTTGGCAAAAAGCGGAACGAATTTGTCTGCAGGCGTTGCAACTGTAGGCGGCGAATCGGTGCACAAAACGTGCAAATTCACAGTAAGTGCCGTTGCATCAAACGCTTTTTTGCGTTGCCGTTCAAAACGACGAGTGATTTTCGATTTCTGCCTTGTGGTTTGCTCTTGTTTGTTTCGTGTTGTGCGAGGCGCAACTTTTTTGTTAACTTTTGCCGCAACGGCGGTTTTCGGTAACTGTGATGGATATCTCACGAAGTCAATTTTTTGTCTTGTGGCAAAATATCTGCAAAATTGTCGTTTGCTACAAACACTTGCGTCGTTCCCATCCAATGGCATTTTCCGATAAATATGCTATCGATATATAACATACTGTCGTTTTTATTGAAAAGAACTGTTGACTTTGATGGCGATTTTTGATATATTTTAACAGATAATAATTTTTTTTGGAGGACTGTCCTATGAAAGGTTCAGCTTTGCCGTTTATCGACAAAAGCAAAGAAGAAACTTTGCGCAACAAATTGCGTGAGTTGAAGACGAAAGAAGGCGCATTGATGCCTGCATTGCAGTTTGCGCAAGAGTTGTACGGCTACTTGCCCTACGAAGTGCAAAACATCATTGCAGACGAATTGGGCGTGACGTTGTCCGAAGTTTACGGCGTTGCAACGTTCTACTCACAATTTTCGCTGTACCCCAAAGGAAAGTACCAAATCGGTATTTGTTTGGGCACAGCATGCTACGTCAATGGTTCGGGAGATATCTACGACAAGCTTTGCAGCGTTTTGGGTATTCAAAGCGGCGAATGCACGGCTGATGGATTGTTCTCTTTGGATGCTACACGTTGCGTCGGTTGTTGCGGAATGGCTCCCGTGATGAAAGTTAACGAAGACGTGTACGGCAAAGTTAAAGTTGACGACGTTGAAACTATTTTGGCCAAGTACAGAGAAAGGGGATAAAACCGATGGATGCTAAACAATTGCAAGAAATCAAAGATCGTGCGATAAAAGAATTGGAAAATCGCAACGCCTGCGACGGCGAAAAAGGAGCTAAGTACAAACATCAAATTTTGGTGTGCGGCGGAACGGGATGTACTTCCGGCGACTCCTTGAAAATTTTGGACGAATTCAAAAAAGAAATCAAAGAACACAACTTGGAAGATTCCGTCAATTTGGTTATGACGGGCTGCTTCGGACTGTGCGCGTTGGGCCCCGTGGTCATCGTCTATCCCGAAGGATCTTTCTACAGCAAGTTGACTGTCGATCACGTTCACGACATCATTGAACAACACATCATCGGCGGCAAAATCGTCAAAGAACTGTTGTATTCCGAAACCGTTACCGACGACGGCGTAAAACCGTTGCAAGAAACACCCTTCTACGCAAAACAACACCGTTTGGCATTGCGTAACTGCGGCGTTATCAACCCCGAACACATCGAAGAATATATCGCTCGCGACGGCTACAAGGCTTTGGAAAAAGTTTTGGGCATGAAAGCAGACGACGTTATCGACATTTTGTTGCAATCCGGTTTGCGCGGACGTGGCGGCGCAGGCTTTTTGACAGGCAGAAAGTGGAAATTTACTCAACAAGCCAAGGGCGATCAAAAATACGTTTGCTGCAACGCCGACGAAGGCGATCCGGGAGCATTCATGGACCGTTCCATTTTGGAAGGTGACCCTCACGCAATCATTGAGGCAATGAGCATTGCAGCCTACTGTGTTGGCGCAAACCAAGGCTACGTGTACGTTCGTGCGGAATATCCCATTGCAGTCAAACGTTTGCAAATTGCAATCGACCAAGCAAAAGAATACGGTTTCTTGGGCAAGAACGTTTTCGGAACGGGCTTCTCGTTCGATTTGGAAATTCGTTTGGGCGCAGGCGCATTCGTTTGCGGCGAAGAAACGGCACTTATGACAAGTATCGAAGGCAACCGCGGCGAACCTCGTCCCCGTCCTCCTTTCCCTGCAGTGAAAGGCTTGTTCGGAAAACCCACGTTGCTTAACAACGTCGAAACCTATGCAAACATTCCTCAAATCATTTTGAACGGTGCCGAATGGTACGCTTCCATCGGTACGGAACGTAGCAAAGGAACAAAAGTTTTCGCATTGGGTGGAAAAATTCACAACACCGGCTTGGTGGAAGTTCCCATGGGCACGACGCTTCGCGAAATCATCTACGATATCGGCGGCGGTGTTCCTAACGGCAAAAAATTCAAGGCAGCTCAAACGGGCGGCCCCAGCGGCGGATGTATCCCTGCAGAATTGCAAGACATCCCCATGGACTACGAAAAATTGACCTCCATCGGCTCCATGATGGGCAGCGGCGGACTTATCGTTTTGGACGAAGACAACTGCATGGTAGACATTGCAAAATTCTACTTGCAATTCACCGTCGACGAATCTTGCGGCAAGTGCACTCCGTGCAGAATCGGCGTTAAGCGTTTGTACGAAATGCTTTGCAAGGTGACGGAAGGCAAAGCCACCATGGAAGACCTTGACAAAATGGAAGAACTTTGCTACTACATCAAAGACAATGCGCTTTGCGGCTTGGGCCAATCGGCTCCCAACCCCGTGCTGTCCACGTTGAAGTACTTCCGCAACGAATATGAAGCGCACATCAAAGACAAGGTTTGCCCCTCCGGCGTGTGCAAATCTCTCGTTCAGTACAAAATCGACCCGACAAAATGTATCGGTTGCAGCCTGTGTGCACGTAACTGTTCGGCAGGTGCTATCAGCGGCACAATCAAGCAACCTCACACAATTGATCCGCAAAAGTGCGTGAAGTGCGGCGTTTGCGAAAGCAAGTGCAGATTCCACGCTATTTACAAGGTAGGTGGCAAACATGATTAATCTCAAAATTAACGATATCCCGGTAAGTGTAGAAGAAGGCAGCACCCTTTTGGAAGCTGCACGCAGCATCGGCATCAAAATTCCCACTTTGTGCCACATGAAAGATTTGAGCGAACTCGGTGCTTGCCGTGTTTGCGTAGTGGAAGTTAAAGGCATGCGCAGTTTGGTTGCCGCTTGCGAATATCCCGCTTCGGAAGGTTTGGAAGTGTACACAAACACTCAACGCGTGTTCAATGCTCGCAAAACAACCATCGAACTTATTCTCTCCGATCACCGCAAGGACTGCTTGTCTTGCGAACGCAACACCAACTGCGAATTGCAACGCTTGGCCTACAAGTACGGTTGCGACAGCAGCAAGTTTGCAGGAGCAACACACGAATTCGTGTACGACGATTCCACCGACTACCTTGTTCGCGACAACAGCAAGTGTATTTTGTGCCGCAGATGTATTGCAGTGTGCAAAAAGGTTCAAGGCGTTGGCGTTATCGGTGCAAACGATCGTGGTTTCGCAACACACGTTGCAAGCCCGTTCGATATGAAACTTAAAAACACAATGTGCGTCGGTTGCGGACAATGCATCACCGTTTGCCCCACAGGCGCATTGACGGAAAAAAGCGAAGTGGAACGTATGTGGGCCGCTTTGAATGATCCTTCCAAACACGTGGTTGTGGGCACGGCTCCCGCAGTGCGCGCTGCTCTTGCAGAAGAATTCGATGTTCCCGTAGGAACCAACTGTCAAGGAAAAATCAACACGGCATTGAGATATTTGGGCTTTAAGAAAGTGTTCGATATCAACAGCTCGGCAGACTTCACAATCATGGAAGAAGCCAACGAATTGGTTGAACGCATCCAAAACGGCGGCAAATTGCCCATGTTCACAAGTTGCTGCCCCGGTTGGATCAACTACTGCGAACGCAACT
>CAZRBI010000059.1:0-6760 GCA_964598315.1 uncultured Oscillospiraceae bacterium | reverse complement strand
TAACAGTGTTTGTCAGTTCATTGCCGGAGATATCGAAATCTTTGAGGCACAACGTGCAATGCTTGTGCGCAACTACGCCGTCTTCGGTGCAAGTTTCTTCTTTTGCTGCAACATCTACCAAGTTGTGAGCGTTTGAATCGATTGCCAAAACAGCTGTATCCTTGTGTCCGCAAACGGAGCAAACGCGTTCTTGTGAGCCTTCGCGCGCGCAGGTTGCAGATGTCACTGTGGACCATTCGCCATAGGCACATTCAAAACGTTTGTTGCCGATTGTGATGTTTGCTGTGGCGCAGGTGAAACCTTCAACGTCGCTGACAAGTTTGATATCGAATTCGCCTTCGGGCAAAACAAGTTTTACTTTGGATTGCCAATCCGTGGCAACATCACGACCTTTAACGTAGTACTCGATTGTACCGGTGATTTTGCAACCGTCTTCGACAGTTACACTTACGCCGTCTGCATAGGCAGAGCTCCAACCGTGGCAAACGTCGAATGCAATGCCTGTTTCTTTTGCAATGATTTCGGACTTGCCTTTGAAGACGATCGTGCCGAAGTTGTTGCTGGAAACGTAGGTGCCGGCAAGGTTGGTGCCGTCCAACGTTACGCCATCCAACGTGAGGTTGCTGTAGTTTTGGATGAGCATTTTTGCGTTGGCTGCTGTAACGGTGTCGATTTTACCGTTTTTGAACACCACTGTTGAACCTTTAAGAAGTTGGAAACATTGTGTTTCTGTGCCGACAGAACCGACAAGATTACCATTTACCGTGTAGGTGTAGCCGCCAAGGTCGATGATGACGTTAGCTGTGGAACCATCTTCCGAGCCAACTTTCACACCGCTGCCAACCAAGCTGTTTTTCAAAGTGATTGTGACGGGATTTTCGGCATTGTAACGTTCGGTTGCCCAAGCAATTGCTTCAACAAGAGTTTTGAATTCTTGTGTTTCTTCGCCGATGCTTGCCGTCAGAGAATAGTGATTGAGGCCGCACTCGCAGGTATCGTTGTCTCCGAAATCGTGCGTTGCTTTACTCATAGCTCTGCCGCATACCGTGCATTCATGCCAGTGACTGTCCACGTCGGATTTCCATTCAGTGGATGCCGTGCAGTTTTCGGTTTCGATGTGTGTGGAGTTGTGTTGGCAAAC
Source organism: uncultured Oscillospiraceae bacterium (assembly GCA_964598315.1). Lineage (GTDB taxonomy): Bacteria > Bacillota > Clostridia > Christensenellales > CAG-314 > Fimimonas. The sequence continues at coordinate 5,619 of CAZRBI010000059.1, read as the reverse complement.
GCGTGTGTGTGTGCCTTCTGCATCGGCAGTAGTCGTCCATGCGCCCCAGCTGTGAGCATTTTCGTTGATTGCAACTTCGATGCTTTCAAGCGGAGTTTTGCAAGCTTCGTCGCTGAAGTTAGCTTTGCAAACGGAGCAATTCCAATGTTCGACGTTACCTTTCGTCGTGCAAGTGGAGGCAACTGCTTCTACTTTCGTTGCAGTGTGGCCTTTTGCAGAGATTGTGGGGACAGATTCGATTTCCTTTTTATCTGCATCGAAAATTTTGGAGCAGTTTTCGCAAGTGTAGTGCTTGGCATGACCTGTTTCGGTGCAAGAAGCTTCTTTTGCTGCTTCTTCAACATACTTGTGGCCTGCAGCGGCAATCGTTACTGCGTCGAGAGTAGTTTCGGTTGTGCAAGCTTCATCGCTGAAGTACGTTCCGCAAGCGGCACAGTGCCAATATGCAGTGTTACCGGTGTTTTCGCACGTTGCAGCTTTTGCTTCGACTTTGGTTGCATTTGCGTGGTCGCAAGGAAGACGATATTCAACGATAATTTTGCTGATACGGCATTGACCTTTATTTTCCGTTCCACCGACTACCGAGAACAATACGCTGGATTTTTGTTCCGTTACCGTATAAGTACCGGAACAAGCATTGAGCAGATCAAATTTTCCGTTTTTATCGTTTTTACCTTCAATTGTGATAGAAACAAGTTCGTAGCCGTTTGCAACGGAAATTTCAAGCGTTCCGCCTTCTGTTTGATAAATTCTCCATGTGCCGTCGTAATGTTTACCGGTATTTGCTTTTCCGGAAACTTTGATTGTGAGATTTTCATCACCTGTAGGCAATTCCGTGTAACATGTTGTGCCTCTATCCCAACCATTTGCGGTTGCAATTTCGGAAATTACAAATTCCTTAACAGTGTTTGTGACAACCGTTTCAGAAACCATGCTGACTACGATTGTGGAATTAGACATAATAACGAAACTGTAGGTGCCGTCGGTTGCGGTGACAATGCCACCATTGACTTTTACGGATTCGACTTTGAAGCCTTCGGCTGCTTTCACTTGGAAAGAAACAGTTGCTTTTTCTTCGTAGGTCTTTTCTGCATTGAGACCTTCGATTGTGCCGTTTTCAAACTCTTCAACCGTCACCGTGTAGGTGGGAACAACAAGATTTTCGCCGGTGAGAGAATCGATTTTAGCAAATTCGTAGGTCGATGTCTTTTTGGTGGTGTTGTAGAAGTGTTTCAAAGAACCGCTGACGGTTACTTCCAGCCCTTCAACAAATTGCTTGGAAGCTTCCTCTGAACATTGATAGTTGTAGACTTGAATTGCTTTGCCTTCAACTTCGATATCGAACGTCAATCCGCCATAGCTTTCGGACCATTTGTACACAATTTTGGTGATTTTGCCGGTGAGTTTGTAAGTTCCGGGCAAAGACGTGTTTTGTTCCAAAGCGTACAATGCGGTGACAACTTCTTCGGCCGTGTACGTTTTGCCGCAACCTTCGCGTTGGCAAACGTTTTCCTTGATGTCGTGGCCGAGAGCGGCAGCGACTTTACTTTCCAATGCGGTTGTGCCCTTATCGTCGCTGAAGTTAGCTTCGCAAACAGAGCAAGTCCAGTACTCGACGGTGCCAGCTTTTTCGCAAGTAGCGGCAACTGCTTCCACTTTTACGAGTGTGTGAGCGGATTTTGCAACAACAAGACTTTCGAGAACGGTGGTTTTGTCGGCAGCAAAATCTTTGTTGCAAGCCGAGCAATGCCAGTGTTCAACGGAACCTTCTGCAGAGCAAGTGGCTGCCGTGCCGGCGATGATTTCGGTTGTGGACCAAGTGTGACCTTTTGCAGGATCGACGATATCGTTAAGTTCTTTACCTTCGGCATCGAAGTGTTTGTGGCAAACAGAGCAATCCTTGTGAGCAACTACGCCGTCTGCGGTGCAGGTTGCCGGTGTTGCATTCACCCATTCGCCAAAGGTGTGACCTGCAGCGATTGTGAGATCGACAATTTCGTTGCCTTCTGCATCGAAGTGATTGTGGCAAAGAGTACAATCCTTGTGGCCTTTTGTGCCGTTTGCAGTGCAGGTTGCGGAAACTTCGGGAACCCATTCGCCAAACACGTGTGCGAACGGAATTACGATGCTTTCGATTTCGTTCTTATCTGCATCGAAGTACTTGTGGCAAACAGAGCATTCGTAGTGGCCCAGAGCGCCTTCTTGAGTGCATGTTGCCGCAACTTCTGCTACCCAATTGCCAAGCACGTGTGTACCATCGACATTGATAGAATTCAAAACGGTGGTTTTGTCCGCATCGAAGTTTTTGTCGCAACGGTCACAGTGGTAGTAGCCCACGGTGCCTTGATGCTGACAATCGCCCGCGACGGGTGCGTGCCAATCGGCATCGGTGAAGGTGTGACCAAGTGCAGAAACTTCCAACTGATCGGCTGCAAGTTCGTTACCGTCTGCATCAAAATACTTTTCGCAAACGGTGCATTGGTAGTAGCCTACCGTGCCCCCTTCGGTACAGGTGACTGTGGCTTCGTGCCATTCACCGTACTTGTGTTCGCCTTTGCAATCAACCTTACATGCGGCAAACGTCGCAAGCATAAGCGTGACTACAAAAACTACCATGAAAATCTTCAAGAGTTTTTTCATTGCTTTTTTTCTCCTTATAAAATTTCAATAAAAAAACCGCCAAGAAGCGACAACTTCTAGCGGTGATTTTCCCTTTTGGGCGTAGTACAAGTTTGGTAAGTGGCAAAAGTCCCCTCCGTGGTTAGTGTGAAGCATGTTTTGCCGAAAAAATTTGTCATTTTTGTCTCCCCAAACAAAATTTCAAAAAAATTTCCTTTGTACTTTCCTACTGCAATATTCTAGCACCATTGCCGTCTTTTTGCAAGAGCATTGACTTATTTTTTAGCAAAAGTTTTTTCATTTTTTTGCATATTTTTCGATCGAGCCGTCATTTTAGAGCAAATTTCGTCACACGGCACTTGTACAACGTGCATTTTGAGCCTTGTACGGCGCAACCGGCGACGTTGCACGCAAAAATAAGTTAATATTATATATGCTTGTTACGATACAAATTTTACTGCGTGCACACTGCACCGCTTCTAGGACGCCGTCAGGGGAATCGGCCCAATGCATAGTGTGGGAAAAATTCCGCAAACTAGCGTCGGAGGGAAAAACATGAGCGAAAAAAAGAAAAATGACGGCAGAACGGAAGCCCTTGCCGGGGTTGTTGCGATACTTTTGATTGTGGCTACCTTTGTGGCACTGATTTTTGTAGCATCGGCACGCAATGCGGGGACGATTTCCGTTGACGGCGACGTGAGGCGAGGAACACAGCAAACGTTCGTGTACCGCAATGCAAAAATTAAAAACGGACAATACGTGCAATGGTACGTCAACAACGAAAAAGCTGCAACAAACCGCTATCTGGACGGAGCGGAACTGGAATTTTTGCCGACGGCGGAAGGACGAACGGTGATAAGAGCCGTTGCCGGCAAATACAACAAAAGTTTGACTGTGAACGTGATGAAACCGCTTGTGACGATTTCCGCAAAGAACACCACTATAACTTACGGTGAAACACCCGACTTCGACTACGAGATACACGGGGTGCCGGAAGGGGAAGAAAACCCGAAGTGCAAAATGAGTTGCAACAGAGACGGTTGCGGCGTTTTTGACGTGGTTACAAGTTGCGAAGAATGCACCGAATACGACATTAAGTGCAACAATGCCACATTGACCGTGTTGCCCAAAGAAGTGCGCATTGTGACGGAAATTTTCAAAACGTATGACGGTAAAACGGAAACGGAATGTCCCGAACTGCAACTGGAAGGTGTGCTGGACGGCGACGACGTGACAGTGACTGGCGAAAAACTGTACTTTGAAAACAAAAATGCCGGACGGCAAAAAATTGTGACGGCGAACCTTTGTTTGTGCGGCGAAGACTGCGCTAACTATGTGCTGTGCGACGATTGGGAGGGCATTATTATGCCAAAACCTTTGCTGTTGGACGGATTGAAAATTTGCGACAAACCCTACGACGGAACTACAAAAGCGCAGATTGAAAAATTGGGCAAACTGCAAGGAGTAGTTGACGGCGACAGTGTTGCAATAGGCGAACTGGACGTGAATTTTGAAAACGCAGAAGTAGGCAAACAAAAGGTGAGCGTGAAAAAAATATCTTTGGTGGGCGTGGACAAGGACAACTACGTGGTGAAACGAGCGGAATACGGCGAAGCGGAAATATTTTCCAAACAAAAATAAATTTTTGAAAAAATATTGCAAAGGAGAACGCAATAATGTATAATACGTAGTTGAACAACTGTTGCATTTTGTTATTTTTGCAACACAGGAGCATGCATATGAAAGATTGCAAATTTATTCGCGTTTTGACGGCAATTCTGACACTTATTTCCGCCGTGGCATTGCTTTGCATCGCCGCTTTGCTGACGCTGTTTTTTGTGGGCAGCATTCAACTTGAATTTGTGAGAAACTTGGCCGTAGGAATTTCCTACACGGTTGCGAAAACACCCCTTTTGAACAGTTTGAACGAATTGACAGGGCAATTGGTGTTTGTTGCAATTTCCGTTGCACTACCGTCACTGTTGTTGATGATTGCTGCACCAATTGAATTTTCCAAACCGAAAAAATCCGCAGGAAAGTACATTTTTGCTTGCCTTTGCGTAGCCTTGAGCACAGTGATTCTCACCCTTGTTTTTGAATTTTTCGGAAAAGATGTTTTCGGCGAAAATGTTTCGACGGCGAAAATTTTGATTGTGGCAATTTCGGCGGTTGAAACTTTGTTTGCCGTGGTTTGTGCAATTTGCCTGCATTTGGAAAACAAAACATCCGACGGGTACTCTCACAAGAAAAAGAAAGAGAAAATTGTTGAGGAAACGGCGGTTGAAAACATCGAACAAACGCCGATTGAAGAGCAAGAAGAACAGCCTGTTGTTGCAGAACAAACTTTGGCGACGGAATACGTTCCGATGGATATTGCAACAATAAGCGACATTGTGGACGACACCTACGGAAACAACGGAACCGTGCAAAACGTGAACATGAAAAAAATAGATGCCGTGCGTGCACTGTTCGATGCCGGCGTGATAACAAAGGACGAATACATCGCTTTGGTAGATGCCTACTTGAAAGACAAAAACTGAATATCCACAAAATGATTTTGACGGCAATCTTCACAAAGTTGCCGTTTTTCTTTGCCAAATTTTTCAAAAATACAAAAAATTCGACAAAAACTTCGCAAAAACGACTGATTTCGACAAAAAACGACAAACTTCAAAAACGAAATTGAAAACGGCGACTTCGAAAAGCCGCCGTTTGTTTTTACGCGACGCCTAGCACAACGTGCTCGCCGCGATTTTGACAAAATGTTTTAGAATTCTTCTTCGTAGGGTTGCAACAAACCGATGCTGCCGTCGTTGCGACGGTACACCGCTTCCACGTGACCGGTTTCGTCGTTGACGAACAGGTAGAAATCGTGGCCCAACATATCCATGCTGTCCGCCGCTTCAAGTGCAGTCATGCGATCGACGGGGAATTTTTTAACCTTGGCAATTTTGACGGGTTCCAAATCCACGTCGGAAACAAATTCGAATTCCGAAGGTT
>CAZRBI010000058.1:0-6827 GCA_964598315.1 uncultured Oscillospiraceae bacterium | reverse complement strand
TTTGCAAAATTTCGTCCGTTTGCCGCACCAGCGATTCGTCCAAAACGTCGCCGCCACACCAAATGACGTCCAAGTCTTTCAAGGCCTTTTTGTCGTCAAAGCGGTTGCACTTCATCATCTTTTTTATCATGGACGGAACGACACTCCAACAGGTCACCTTGCGGTTGCGCAAGGCTTGCGAAACACGGCGAGGTTTGAACTTGGGCACCAACACCAAACTGTACCCGATGATAAGCGGAGCGTGAACGCCGGCGCACAATCCGTAGGCGTGAAATACAGGTAGCGTCACAAGATTGAAACAACTTTCGTCCACGGTAGGATGATACATTTTTTCAATGGCAAGCGCAGTGCCGTTCACTGCGTCGTTGGTGAGTGCAACAATTTTGGGCGCACCGCTTGTGCCGCCGCTGTGCATGTAGCACACCACATCTTCCCCCTTGCCGCACTGTTGCGTTGACGTGCCGTTTTTAAGCAAGCCACAATACGTCCACACACCTTTTGCTTGCTTGCGTGTTGCGCGGGAATATGCCGCAAATGGCAACTTGCGCCACGTGACGTAGTCGGCAATGCTGCACCGAACGAGTTTTTGTTGCAAAGAAAGCAAAGTACGTTCGTCCTTGACCAACGCATCGTAAAACAGCAATGCCTTGGAATGCACTTTTTGAAGGTTTTCCGCAAGCAAATTCAGCGGTACCAACGGATGAACGAAATTGGCAACCAACCCCAACTTGGAACACGCGTAAAACGCCGCCAAACTTTGCGGACAGGTTGGCAAATACAGCGTCACCGTGTCGCCCCGACGCAACCCGAGATTGGCAAAACCGCCGCTCAACCTTTCCACGTCTTGCAAAAAACGTGCAACGGAAATTTCGTGACCGTAGTAGACGATCACGCTTTTGCGGTTGACGTTATTCAATAGCGATTGGTAGCAAGTTTCACCCATGGCACACCTTTTTGCAATTTTTCAACGAAAAAAGCAGTTTCGACGTTGCTTGCCGAAACTGCCGATAAGCAATTATTTTTACAGCAAAGGAATGACGCCCAAGAAGCAAATGTCGTCACGTTCCGCCGCCGGACCTTCCGCCAAAACAAATGCCTTTTTGCAAATTGTTCCGCCGGACATTTCCACGAGTTTTTCCAACCCCACCAAACTGTTGCCGGTGGAAACGACGTCGTCCACAATGCCGACTTTTTTGCCGCGCATAAGGTCTGCATCGTGCTTGGAAATGTAAAGTTTTTGTTCCTTGCCGGTGGTTATGCTGGAATTGATAACCACTTCAAGGCCGTCTTGCATGTAAAGTTTTTGCGATTTGCGTGCCACGGCGTAGAATTTGTGTCCAAGTTCCCTTGCCATGACGTGCGTAAGTTGCAAGCCTTTGCTTTCCGCCGTCAGCAGAACGTCGCAATCGGCCACCATTTTGGCAAGTTCTTTGCCGCAGTGTTCCGTCATCTCCACGTTGCCGTGAAGGTTGAAAAACGCAATGTTAACTCCGCTGGGCAGTGGAATTATGGGCAGTTGAGCTTTGTATCCGTGCAAGTCCACTTCGTAAGTTTTCATATCGAAGCCTCCGTTTTTGCGCAACCGAACGTTACGCAAGATATTATTTCGACACCGACGTGCCGTTCAATTCAAGCCATCGACAAACTGCACAAACTGATCGTGCAATTGTTCTTCCGTGCCGTTGTTGATAAAATAGTGGTCGGCCTTGGCAATGGGGCCGCCTTTTTCGGAATTTTCAATTTCCGCGCGGTCACGTGCATCCACTTCCGCCGACGTCAGCGGGCGAATTTTTCTTGTTGCAAGGCGTTGTTTGCGCACGTTGCAATCGGTAACCACCGCCGCAAGCAACAATCTGTCGCCAAGCAGTTCTTTCAAAATGAGAAATTCCGACCAGCTGTACAAGCCGTCCAAAACGACGTTGGTTTGTTGAAGTTTTTGCAAAATTTCTTCTTTCAGCAAAATTGCGAATGCGCCCATTCCGTAGGTTGCACGCAAATGCTCGCGCATTTTGCGTTCGTTTTCTTCGTTGACTTCCCGTCCGGCCTTTTTCAGTTCGTTCATCGTGACGCCGCCGAAATAAACTTTTTGCCAACCCAGTTGGCAAAAATAATCGCACAAAACGCTTTTGCCCGAACCGCACATTCCAACAACCGCAACAGCCTTATTCATAAGTATTCCTCTCCGTCGTTTTCTACAGTTTACAACAAATCTGGCAAATATGCAAGCACAAAAGTTTTGAAAATTCAAAAGCTAAAAAAAGTTGATTTTGTTTACTTGCGACCGATTGCACTGTTGACTTTTTTTGCAAAAAAGTGTATAATATAAGAAGTTTCTGTCTTGATTGCAAACGGCAGTGACAACAACGTTTTTCACGCTCGAATGGCCAAACGTATACTTTCCGACGTTGGCACCACAAATCTCAACGCCACATCAAAAATTTTTGCTGTGACAAAATTTTTACGGTGAAACACTATGAGTAAAAGCATTTCTGACATTACCGACCTTATAATTGCCTACTATCCGCGCTTAAGACAGGTTTTTCGGCACTTGGTATCCATAAAAGACGTGCCCATTTCCATGACGCAACTCACTTGCTTGTTTGTGCTGAACAGAAACGAGCAGTTGACCATGTCCGACTTGGCAAAAGAATTGAGCATGAGCAACCAACAACTGACAAAAGTTGTGGATGCACTTTGCGAATTCGAAATGGTAGAACGCATTGTCGACGACAAAAACCGCAGAAAGATTTTTGCAAAAATCACTCCCAAAGGATTGCAAACCGTTTGCGAATTCGATGCGGAAATCAACAGAAAGCTTGGCAAACTGATGCAAAAAATGCCCGATGACGAAATCGACAGGCTGTTCGACTGCTTCGCACACGTTGCATCCTACTTCGGATACGACGAAGAATAACAAAAAACAACAAAGTTCGGCTATCTCGCCGAACTTTTTTTGTTGTGTTCGCACTTGTCACGATTTACATCGATTTTGAAGTTGCAAAATGCCCTATTGGGGAATTTTCAACTATCTATTGTATTCGCTTTTCACCACTGCTTTACGCATCAACAAAACACCTGTTTTTTGCCAGAACATTCCTGAGTTTTACAAAACACAAAAGTCGTTTGCTCTTTTCGAACAACCGACTTTTCCGCGGCGAATATTATCTTTGCAAAAACTACGTTATTTCACTCCGCCAGCCAAAACACGACGGTGAAGCACGTTTCGTCTTCTCTCATGCCCGCTACCACCACGGAATTTTCGCGGCGTTTTGCAAAAATCTTGACAGTATCGCCGAATTTCAACTCTCTGTGGTAGGTGATTTCCATTGCTTTCACGTGTTCTTCGGCAGGCAAGACGTCTTCGGCAAACACAACGTAGTTGGTGTTGTTGACGTGACCGTTTTGATCCAAATCGCTGCGACGCACGGTTTTTTCGTAGCAAAATTCAAAGTCGGAATCCATGCGCACACGCTCGAACGTGCCGTCCACGTCGGAACGAACGGAAGAATATTCGCCATGATAGAAATCGTTCATGACGGTGGCGGAAACCATTTTGCGCGTGTTGCGATCGACCATCGACCACAGCGAATAGGATGAAAACAACAAGCCGTCTCGGTCGGTTGCAGTGAAACAACGTTCCGAACAAAATCTGTTCGGTTCCAACGGCCAAGTGTACAGCTTGAAGGACAGCGTGTTTCTTGTGACGGGACGGAAAAACTCTGTTTTGACTTTCGAAAGAACCCAAAACTTGCCGTTTTCGTCCAACACGTGCCAACCTATACCCAATTTTTCGGCGTGTTCGGTGGCAACATCTTGCATAAGTTGCATTATACGCAGCAATTTTGCGTCGCCGTTGAGTTCAAAATCGCTTTCACCCAAAGTGCAACATGCTGCATGAAACGTTTTGTCGGGAATTTGCATTTTTTCTTTCCTTTGCGCCAAACGGCACGGCTACATTATACCACTTGTGAATACAAAGTCAATGCAGTGAAAATCTTTTTTCAACCTCTTGACTTTTTACGACAAATCTTTTACAATAAACTCACGGTTACGCAAGCAATCGAAAAATATTGACTCACGCTCGACTTTCGAGCACATCGTGGGGGAGTAATTTACGTCGCAAGACGCAACAATTGCCAACAACCGACGAATAATGTTTCGTCTGGCATTGTTTTAATGAATGAGACTCACGCAACCTCTACTAGTTGGTTGCGTGAGTTTTTTAATTGAAGAGGTGAACATGAAAACTTATTTGCAAAATGCCGAAGAAGTTTTGCGCGACACGGCATCGTCGGTAGACGGACTATCGGCAAGCGAGGCAGAAAGAAGACTGGCCGAAAACGGCCCGAACAAGTTGGTCGAAGGCAAAAAAACTCCGATGATCGTGAAGTTTTTGAAGCAAATTGCCGACCCGATGATCATTGTGCTGTTGGTTGCGGCACTTATCAGCTTGGTGACGGTGATAATCAACAACGCCAACCCCGCCAACGAACGGGAAAGCTTTGCGGACGTTATCGTCATAGGTGTGGTTGTTATGCTTAACGCCGTGTTGGGCGTCGTTCAGGAAAGTAAGGCGGAAAACGCCATCGAAGCACTGAAAAGCATGACGGAAGCAACGTGCAAGGTGTTGCGTGACGGCGTTGTCGTCCACGTGAAAAGCCAAGAAGTTGTTGTGGGCGACGTGATTGTTTTGGAAGCAGGCGACAGCGTGCCGGCCGATTGCCGCATTTTGGAATGCGCCAGCTTGAAAGTGGAAGAAAGTGCATTGACGGGCGAAAGCGTACCCGTGGACAAGCACAGCGACGTTTTGAACGGCGACGTGGGACTTGGCGACCGCAAAAACATGGTATACTTGGGAAGCACCGTCGTCTATGGCCGCGCAAAGGTGCTGGTTGTTGCTTGCGGAATGCAAACGGAAATGGGCAAAATTGCCGACGTTTTGAACACGGCAAAGGAAGAAAAAACTCCGTTGCAAATCAAAATGGCATCGCTCAGCAAAATTTTGACGTTCATCGTCATTGGTATTTGTGCAGTTATTTTTGCATTCAACCTTATTTTGAAAGGGTTCGATCCCGAAGTTATTTTGGATAGCTTTATGGTGGCAATCGGGCTTGCCGTTGCTTCCATTCCCGAAGGACTGGCAACTGTTGTTACAATCGTTCTGTCCATCGGCGTCACCAACATGAGTAAGAAAAACGCCGTTATCAGAAAAATGACGGCAGTGGAAACGCTCGGTTGTGCCGAAATTATCTGTTCGGACAAAACGGGAACGTTGACTCAAAACAAAATGACCGTAGTGAAAAGTTACTCATTCGACGAAGAACTTTTGGCAAAGGGGATGGCAATGTGTTGCGACGCCACGTTGAACAACGGACAAGCCGTTGGTGAACCGACAGAGTGTGCGTTGGTCAACTTTGCGTTTTCCAACGGACTTGCCAAAGACGATTTGGAAAAGGTTGCACCGCGTGTTTCCGAAGCACCTTTCGACAGCATGCGCAAAATGATGTCCACGTTGCACGACGACGGAAAAGGCATTGTGCAATACACCAAAGGCGCACCCGACGAAATTGTTGCACGTTGCACCAAAATTTGGAAAGACGGAAAACTGCAAGACGTCACCGACGAAATTCGCGCAGAAATTTTGCAACAAAACAAAAACATGGCCGACAAAGCATTGAGAGTGTTGGCTTTGGCATTCCGCCGCTACGAAACATTGCCTCAAAACGTTGCTCCCGAAGCGCTGGAACAAGACCTTGTGTTCGTTGGGCTTTGCGGAATGATAGACCCCGTGCGTGAAGAAGTTATCGACGCTATCGTTCAATGCCGCACGGCAGGCATTCGCCCCATCATGATAACCGGCGACCACATCGACACCGCCGTTGCCATCGCAAAACAACTGGGAATAATTTCCGATTCAAGCGAAGCAATTTTGGGTTCTGCGTTGGACGACATGAGCGACGAAGAGTTGGAACAAAACATTGTGAAATACTCCGTCTACGCAAGAGTGCAACCGGAACACAAAGTTCGCATCGTCAACACTTGGAAAAAACTTGGCAAAGTGTGCGCAATGACGGGTGACGGCGTGAACGACGCACCGTCCATAAAGAGCGCCGACATTGGCGTGGGCATGGGCATAACAGGCACCGACGTAACCAAAAACACCGCCGACATGGTACTTTCCGACGACAACTTTGCAACGATAGTTTCCGCAGTGGGCGAAGGCAGAAGAATCTACGACAACATTCGCAAGTGCATTCAATTTTTGCTTTCTTCCAACCTTGCCGAAGTCATTTCCATGTTTGTGGCAACACTTTTGGGATTCACGCTACTGAAACCCGCACACCTTTTGTGGATAAACCTTATCACCGACACCTTCCCCGCCATTGCATTGGGAATGGAAAAAGCTGAACCAAACGTTATGAACCGTGCTCCTCGCAAGAAAAACGAAGGCATATTTGCCGGCGGACTTGGTCTGAACGTTGTGTTACACGGCATTTTTATCACAATAATCACACTTGCCGCCTACTTTGTGGGGCTGGCAATGGAAGGCGTTCCTGCTGCACAATGGCTTTCCGGCGTACATGAAGAACAAGGCATCACAATGGCCTTTTTGACAATGAGTATGGCAGAAATTTTCCATGCCTACAACAACCGTAACAATGATCAAAGCATCTTCACAATGCATTCTCACAACAAAATATTGTGGGCATCGATGATAGGCTCGTTGGCACTCACCACCGCCGTCATATTCATTCCCGGACTCAACGCAGCATTCGGATTTGCCACCGCTAGCGGCGAAGCGTGCATAACCTTGCCGGAATACTTCG
>CAZRBI010000057.1:0-6850 GCA_964598315.1 uncultured Oscillospiraceae bacterium | reverse complement strand
AAAACGGCACGAGTGGGCTTTGTTTGTGCAATAGTTTTCACCACTTCTTCCGGTACGTCACTATCAAAGCAAGCAACAAGCTCGTTTCCGTCAACGCAAAACACCTGTTTGCCGTCAATTTGCTTTTCTTCAATTTTTGCCGAAAGCGACACGCCAAATTCCAACATGGCTTGAAACAACAAGTCCATGGGGCATCTGTCTTGCTTCACGTTGTCTTGCAAAACGTCCAACATGTCCTGGCTGTACTCGTCCGAATGATAGTACACGTCTTTCATGTTGCTGCTGTCCAATTTCAGAACACGGAAGCCAACGTCCAATTTAGATTTTGCTTGTTCTTGCGTTGCGGTTGCGGAATCGGAAGTGGGAAATTCGGCATATGTTTCACCTTTGGATAATGCACCGCTTTGGGCAGAGTTTACCAAGTGCGCTTGCTCTTGCAAAATTTTCTTTCCGGCGCGACGAATGCGTTCTTTGCCAATTTCGCAAATGTTTTTGTAACCGGCCTTGTACGCTTCGCTTTTTTCGTTGCAAGCTTCCGGCAGTTGCACCATTATGAATTTGCGATTGCCTCCGTCTTCAGCATTTAGTTGCATTACAGCGTGCGCTGTTGTGGCAGAACCGGAGAAGAAGTCAAGAATGATACCATTTCTTGGAATTCCTAATTTTAGCAAAGTCGCAATCAATTTAATTGGTTTTGAATAGTCAAATACCCTATCCATCTTAAAAATTTTCTTCATATCCTCGGTAGCTGTCAGATTGTCCCCATACCTATCACCAACACAAAAATCTATGGCAGCTTGCCCACGTTCAATTGCTTCAGACTTAAACACCTTCTTGCGCGGTTTACCATGTCCGCCAGATGTAAAGACTATTCTATTGTCTTGCAATAGTTTTAAGAAAGTTTCTTCTGTTCCCAACCAGACTTCAGTATATTCTTCACCCATAGGGGTTACTATAGAATAAGTACAACCGCCTTGTCCCTTACTTGCACACCAAGGAGTGGTACTCCAATCTCCACGTGGATCATTGTCTGGATTGGAATATGACCGCAATCTTTCATCTGACAATGCTACTGTTCCAAAATTTTTAGTTTCTTTTAGATATGAACTACTCTTTGCATAAACAATAATATATTCAGAAACAGTTGCAACCATTTTTGTTGCATCATTCGGTTGATTACTTCTTCTGCGCCACTTAATTGCAGACTCAAAATTATCTTCCCCAAATATTTCATCACACACCTTTTTAAGGTTTTCTTGCTCGTTATCATCTATACTTATAAAAATAACACCATCGTCACTCAGCAAGTCACGGGCAATTTTCAAGCGCGGATAGATCATGTTCAGCCAATCGGTGTGAAAACGGCCGTTGCTTTCTGTGTTTTGCACAAGACGGTTGCCGTCTTCGTCGAATTGGTCACTGTTTTCCAAATATTCTTCGGAACTCATGGCGAAATTATCTTTGTAGACAAAGTCGTTGCCGGTGTTATAGGGCGGATCGATGTAGATCATTTTGATTTTGCCAAGGTAGTTTTCTTGCAAAAGCTTCAAAACGTCCAAATTGTCGCCTTCGATATAAAGGTTTTGCGTGGTGTCGAAATTGACACTTTCCTCCTTGCAAGGGCGAAGTGTGGAAGTTGTGCGTTCGTTGGCAAGGCGCAGGGCTTGGAATTTATCCGGCCAAGTGAATTGGTAACGCTGTTCCTTGTCGTTGACAAGAGTATCGCTCATTTCCTGTTTGAGTACGTCGAAATCGACGGCAAGAGTTGTTTTGCCGTCACGCACCACTTCGGTTACCGCATTGGGAAAAATTTGTTTTATTTTTTCGATATTGGCCTGAACCCTATCTTTCGACATCATTTGTAGTTTTTGCATTTTGTACCCCACGTTCTCTATTGGCTTTTGCGAATATCCGCTTGCAAACGATTGCTTTTGAACAAAACGACAGTTTGCGTTTTTAAGGATCCCAATCCGCAATAGTGAAACAATTTTAACACTATTGTGAATTTTAGTCAATACGATAGTGAAAGAAATGTTTTCTATAACGCGGTATAAACTATACTATAGAGAAACGGAGAAAACATATGGATAGAAAAGAAATTGGGACCAAAATTAGAAAATTGCGCGAAGAAAAGGACTGGAAACAAGGAAAACTTGCAACAAAAGCAGGAATATCGCCAAGCTACATTCCCGATTTAGAAAACGGAAAGAAGTGCCCCACAGTGGAAGTTTTGGACTACATTTGCTGTGCGTTGGGCATTTCGCTATCGGAGTTTTTTGCCGATGACAAAGAGTGCGAATTGATTGACAAAGTTTCCGCATTGACAGACAAACAGAAAAAACTTTTGAACGACTTTTTGAACAGTTTGTAACAATGTAACCCAAATTAGTTAGCCCGACGGCACGCCGTCGGGCTTTTGTTTTGAAATTTGATAAATTTTGCAGCGCACGTTACGCACGGCCGTTTACGCTTTTGCAAAAGCGCCCGACGTTATGTCGAGCGCTTTGTTTTGTAGAACAAAAGGAACGAAAAATTCGTTCCTTTTTCTTTTTGCTCTATTTTGGCGTTGCCGCCTTGTTTTATTTGCGACCAGTACGGTTCAAAATATCGCGGCGCAATGTTTTGCATAAATTTTGTTGATACGTTAGTGAAAAGTTGCGACAAAACGGCTACTTCACCTGTTGCAAATGCAGGCGGAAGGTTTCGAAATCGCGGAATTGTTGCGGAAGAACAAGGCCGGCCGTGCGCAGTGCTTTGCCGGATAGTTGCAAGCCGAATTCTTGCAACAAGTAGGTCTTTTCGTCCGCCAAACCGTGAATTTTCAGCAACTTGCCACGGTTGTTTTCCAGTACGAGGCCGTACATGCCCGTCACACGGGCAAACGTTTTGTCCTTGTTTACTTGGCACACCGCCCACAAACCGTCCTCACAGCTGTTGGCAAGGCGGTAGAAATCGCCTTCCACAACCAAACGTTCTTCAGCGTTATATGCGGCAATTTGTGCTTTCACCGCTTGTTTTTCCTCGTCGGAAAGTTTGGTCACGTCCAACTCGTAGCCGAAACTGCAAGTGCTTGCCACGTTGTACCGTGCGCCAAAGGACGTTGTGCGCCCCGTTTGATGGTTGGGGCAAACGGAAAGGTGGGCAGACATTGCACTGGGCGGATAGCACATGGAAGTGCCGTGTTGAATGAACGTGCGGCAATATGCATCGGTGTTGTCGCTTGTCCAAATTTGTGGGAAATAGAACAGCATGCCGGCATCAAATCGGCCGCCGCCACCGCTGCAACCTTCCATAAGCACGTCGGGGAATTGTTCCGTCAGCATCTCGGCAAGGCGATACACGCCCAACACGTACCTGTGCGCAACTTCGCCCATACGTTCGGCCGGAAGTGCTGCGGAATACAAATCGGCAAGATAGCGGTTCATATCCCACTTGACGTAGTCGACGTCGTTTTCGGCAATAAGTTTGCTAACCTTTTGGTACATACATTGCACCACTTCGGGGTTGGAAAAATCCAAAACGAGTTGATTTCTGCCACGAACTCGGCCTCCGCTTGGATTACAGAGCACAAATTCGGGATGTTCGGCAAACAGTTTAGTGCCTTCGTTTACCATTTCCGGCTCGAACCACAAGCCGAATTTCAAACCTTTTTGATGGCAACGGTCGGCAATGGGTTTCAAGCCGCCGTTAAGTTTTTCAAAATTTATTTCCCAATCGCCCAAACCGTTGGTATCGTCGTTGCGGTTGGTGAACCAGCCGTCGTCCAAAACAAATGTGTCGGCGCCCAATTCAGCTGTGCAATCGATGATATCGAAAAGTTTTTCGGTGTTAAAATCGAAGTAGGTTGCTTCCCAGTTGTTGACGACGATGGGACGTTTTGCGTTGACAAAACGAGGGTTGATTAAATGCGCACGGTAAAAATTGTGGAAGTTGCGCGACATTTCACCCAAACCGCCGTTAGAATAGGTTAGCACGGCTTGCGGCGCATGGAACGTTTCGCCCGCATCCAACTTCCAACGGAAGTTTGCACTGTCCACGCCACCTTGCACACGGCAAGAATGCAACGAGTTGTTTTCCACCGTCAGCGAAAACGAGCCGCTGTACACCAAGTTCACACCGATAACTTCGCCTTGCGTTTCCGTCGCTTCGGGCGCAAGCAACGCCACGAAAGGATTGGTTGTGTGCGACGACTCACCACGACCGGCGGAAGTCACCTCCAAAATACCTTTGTGCGACGGCGTCCGCACCACCGAACGTTCGCTTGCCCAGTTGCCCACAAGTTGCAAAGTATCCCAACCGTCGTTGTAGCTATCCAAACAAAATGAAGAAAGTTTTTCCACAAAAACGGAACTTTTCGAACAGTTTTGCACGGACGCAGAGCGAACGATCACGTTGGAATCGTCGAACACGGTGTAGAACAGCGACAGCACAAGGCCGTTTGCTTGGTCACGCAAAATTATGCGCAAAGTTTCGCCGCCACGTGCATGAGGCATATCGGGCAGAGTGTGATCGGATAAAATTTCGTAGCCGTCGTAGCGAAAATCCGTCAAACGGCTGCCGTTTGGCAACAAAATTTGCACAGACGGACGACGATAATCGCCCAGTTGTCCGCAAGAATTTTCCAAAAGCATTGCGTTCAAGTTGTCGTTCAACGCTTCGGCACCATCAAACAAAACGGATGCGCCCAGCCACGACGTTTGCGCCAAATATGCAAGATTTTCCGTTTGCGGCAGTTTTTCGCCAAAATAGAGATGGCGCAAAAAACCGTGCTTATCGGCGGCAATAACGTAGCTTACGTTTTGACCTTGCAAATGAAAAGTTTGTGTTTCGGAATGAAATACTATCATAAAAAAAACTCCTTCGCCAAACAAAAAGCCTTTGGCACGACAACATTCTAGCAAATTTTTGCGGCGATGTACATACCAAAGGCCAAAATTATTTAATTTTTATTCGATGTTTTCAATGCGCACAATCGAGAACGTTCTCCCGTGCGTTACGATCGGCAAGATGTTGTTCCGCACCACCTTTTCCGCCAAGTTAAATTTGATGCAAAAAATTTTTCGCACCTTGCAAACGAATTGCATTTTGCAACACTTTGCTAACAACACTTCGTTTTTGTCTCGTTCCAATTGTGCCCGTCACGAACCTGTTGATTGGTAACGCTTGGCAAGAACACTCCAAACGGCGATGGAAATTGTCAAAAACACTGCGGACACCGCCACTATCAAGCCGCACAGCGCATAGGGCGAGTACGTTTGGAACAGTAACGTTTCCACCGGATAGGAAATTATCAATGCAAAGGGCAACAAGAACGTCAGCAATCCGCGCACAAGCGTGGGATAGATTTTCATGGGGTAGCGAGTGAAATTGATGAAGTTGTAGGCAACTTGCAAAATTTTGCCACTGCTTTTCAACTTGAATGCGAAGGAAGCAAAGATAATTTTGACGGACGTGATTATCACTGCGCCAAAAACCGTTGCAACAATAAGCAT
Organism: uncultured Oscillospiraceae bacterium; assembly: GCA_964598315.1. Lineage (GTDB taxonomy): Bacteria > Bacillota > Clostridia > Christensenellales > CAG-314 > Fimimonas. Next base: position 1,358 of record CAZRBI010000057.1, on the reverse strand, counting down.
CAGCACCACCGCAAACGTCCACTGCACTTCTATCATCGTGCCGCAAACGGCAAGCATCACTATGCCTACGATAAGTTCGCCAAAGCCTTCCAACTGAAAAGTTTCGGCAATAACTTGGAACAGCACGGGTACGGGGCGAATGAACATTCGGTCCAAATCGCCGTTGCGCACTTGGAAATACGCAACCGTCCAAAGTTGATCAGTGAAAATGTGATCCAACGCCATGGGCATCATGGAAAAACCGTACAAAAAGCCCAGTTGAGCCATCGACCAGCCTTGCAGCGACGGAATGGATTGCATTATCATCCAAATGGACGAAATGGAAACGGCGTTACTGAAGATGAAGTTGAAAATGGAAATTATCGTGTCACGCTTGTACTCCAAACGAGTGATAATGGAACGCTTGATACAAGTGAAGTAAAGTTTGATATATCTTGTCATACCGTCAACCTCCTTGCACCGTGATTTTGCGGCTTGCAACGGAAAACAGACATTTTCCGATAAGTTCCAAGGCCAGCCACCACACCAAAGCAATTCCCAACAACTTCAACGCTTCTAGCCAAGAAATTTTCATCATCAAAATGAAAACGGGGTTTTGGCTGATGCCGGAAAAGGGTGAATATGCAAAAATTTTGCCCAACACGCCGGGGAAAAACGTCAGCGGAATTATTGCACCGGACAAAAATCCCACAACGACGTTTTTGATTTGATTGAGCCCCCACGCCGCCGTCGTGTAGAAACACAGCACGCCGAAAATGTAGTCGATTGCGTCGTTAAGTAGCAATGCCAACAGTTGCGACACGAAAAACAGCGCCACGTGTGCCAAAAACAGCCACCAATTTTCCACCACTATGAACCCGATTGCAACGAAAATTGCGTAGGCCACTGTGAACAACGGCAAACCCAAAACAAGCATTTTCATAAACGTGTTGCCCAAGTTTGTGAAAATGAAACGCAAACGGTAGGAAATAGGCTTTACAAATGACATTGCAATCGTGCCCTTGTCGATGTCGTCGACTATGAAATACATTGTGTCGCCGTTAAGGGAAACAAAGGTGAAAATGTTGATAAAGGTGACGTACACCAACATTTCGTGGAAAGTGAAGCCGTTGATGACGGAATTTACGCCGTTCGGTGAGCTTTTGTACACGCCTATCCACAAAAAGAAAATGCTAACCACTTCCAGTGCGCTTACAATAAGCCAGCCGAAAAGCGACGACTTGAATGCAAGACAATCCATTGCGCCGGCACGAAAGAAAGGTTTATAGCGTTTGAACATGCTCCTCGCCCCCTTCCTGTTCCTGCAAAATGCTTTTCACAACGTCTTCGATGGTGATTTCGGAAACTTTCATATCCGC
>CAZRBI010000056.1:0-7415 GCA_964598315.1 uncultured Oscillospiraceae bacterium | reverse complement strand
GTCCGTCAAGTGCCTATAAATAATACCATTTTAATTGTTTGGTGTCAATTATTTGCACACAATTTTTTTACATTTTTTCAACATTTTTTTGCGAGTGAATTTGCAATGGGAATTCGGTGTATTTATGGTGAGGCTGAAACAATTCTCATCGGAATTCTTATTGCAAATTCACCGCAAAATATCATGAGCGTTCCGAGTGAAATGGGGCAAAACATTCAAGTAGTGGCTAAATCGATGTAACGTTCGTTTTTCCGATGCCGGTAGTTGGTTTGCTAGTTGACGCAATATGTCTTCGTTGTGCTTTGTCGGTTTGGACAAATTATGTTTGCAAACCGTGGGACCAAAACACGTCTTCATTTTGTGATAATCAAATTTCTGGCAGTGTTCTCGGTGTGTGGCATTGCGGTAGTTTTCTTTGTTGTGATTGTCTAAAATAATATCTAGACGCTCTTTCGGTCGTGTGTTTAAAGAAATTGTCAATTTTAGTGCGTGGCCGGGGAATTTTGGCGGTAAAAATTTAAGTATAGTCAACCAACGGCTGTCTCTTTTAAATTTGAAATGGAAAATCGAACAATTTCTATATATTTCAATCGTTTGTAACGCTTGCCGTCAGTTTTTTTCGCTTTGAACTAAAGAATTCTTGTTTTTTTCTTGAAAAATGTATGTTAGAAAAATCTCAAATTAAACGCATTTTTGTAAGAGGCGTGTTTGGGGCGGCGTAACAGATTGCACTTAATTGCAATTGCGTAACGGATAAGGTTCTTGCCGCGCTCCGGTATATTGCATCGTCGCTTTTGCAGTTACTAAAATGTTCGTTATATATAATGTTTGTATGTGTATCCATTTGTTTTTTAACTATACATTAACTCAACAAATCGTTGCAAAAATTTGTGCAATCGGGTTCAATTTATTTTAATTGTGCTTTTGCGATAACGTCCGAGTTTGTCGTGAGCCGAATTCTGCGCGTTTATTGGCGCGTTTGCTTGGGCAACAATTTTTCTTGCGTCAAAACAAGCGGTGATCTACAATTTTTTAAAAAGTATAATCAATAAAGATTGTGGGGTGTAGATAGCGGTTGTTCACCTTGTTTGGCGGATACACCTGTCGGTTGAATGGTTGCGAGTTTATTGATTGTGTGGCCGCAAATACGAAACTTAAGTAGTTTAGAGTACCACCGTGTCTTCCGGAGTGCGTGTGAACCATAAATATTCAGGGCGTGAGTACGCAATAAATTTCGTGTGTATTCGGCGATTGTTGCCGTTTTTCAAAAATCATGATATAATTTCAAAAAAAAGTGCACAATTTTGCACGGCGTTTCACAAATCAACACTTTTCTTGTTTTTTGTTGTTCAATTTGTTCGTTTGGTTTGGTATAATCAGCGTGTAATCTCAAGGAGGAACAAAAAATGAATGAATTTGACAAGGCTTATGCCGAAAGTATTGCAAAAGACTACGCATTTCCCCAAAAAGCGGGATCCAAAGTGGTGGCACTGAAAAAGTTGGATAGTAAAGTTCGCCGTCCTGCACTTATTCTGACGTGGACGTTGGGCATCGTTTCCACACTGTTGCTGGGCATCGGAATGTGCCTTTCTATGAATGTTATCGGCGCTGGAACTGCCGTTCACATGGGTATCGGTATCGGTGTCGGACTTTTGGGAATCGCCGGTGTATCGGTAAACTATCCGTTGTACAAAAAGGTGTTGAAAGCAAGAAAGGAAAAATATGCCAACGACGTCATCGATTTGGCAAAAAGCATCATCGAATAGTGTTGCAAGCGGAGGGCATGCTAAATGAACAAGAATCAAAGCAAATATTTCAATACCGCAAAATTGATGAACGATGCCCTCATTTTATTGCTTGAAAAGAAAGATTTCGAGTTGATAACGGTGAAAGACGTGTGCGAAAAAGCAGGCGTCAACCGTTCAACGTTCTATCTTCACTACGAAACCATGGACGATTTGTTGAGCGAAACGTTGGAAAACATCAACAAATCGTTCATTCAAAAATTCAACGAGGCAGACGTTCCGAAACTTAATTTGCAAACAAACTCGTTGGAAGAATTGGTGTTGGTGGATGAAAAACGCGTGATACCGTTTTTGGAATTTGTGAAGGAAAACATTCACGTCTACAAGGCGTTCAGTTTGCACCCTGTGCTTTTCGACGTTCGCAAAATCTACCAATCCGTGTTCGACGGAGTGTTTCGTCCCATTTTGTCCCGTTTCGGTTTTACGGAAAAGGAAAGCCGCTATATGATGGAGTACTACTTCAACGGCATGCTGGCGTTGGTTATGAAGTGGGCTGCCGACGGTTGCAAAGAGGACGTTTCGGAAATTTGCCGTTTGCTGATGCTTTGCGTGCGGCCGGTTTTGAATTGAGAGGTTTTATGAATCTTTACCAAAAGTACAAAAATCTTCCAAAAGAAAAGAGGGGCGTCGTGAACGTAATCCTCACTTTTTCTTGTGGCATGGTCTGGTCGGTTATAAAACTGTTGTTAGGCATCTACCAAAATTCCGGCTTTTTGATGGCCTCTGCGTTTTTCACAATGTCGCTGGCCATATCGAAAATGTTTTGCCTTGTGGGTATCATCAAACATCAAAAAAGGTACGTGCGCTGGACGCACGTGCTGTCGTCGCTGTTTATTGTTTTCGGCGGAATGTTCTATGGCCTGTACAATTTAAGACTGGTCAACGGACACACTGCTGCCAACTACGGGCTTATTCCGTCAATAGCGATAGCAACAGTATCTTTCACACTGTTTGTAAAAGCCGTGGTGGTGCTTTTTCGCGATAAAAAGCAAGACGACTATCACCGCAATTTGAGAATTTTGGCTTTGATTGGCGGATGTGTGGATTTGGTGCTGACCCAAATGAGTTTGTTGGCAGTTCAGACTCCGGAAATGAATCAAGTATACAATTTCTACATTGCGTTCGGCGTGGCCGTTCTGACGGTAGGGTTGGGAATTTATTGCATGATTGCTCCGTTTTCCGACAAAAAGAAACAAACAGACGTCGACGAAGAAGATATCTAACTTTGTTCAAAATCAAACATAAGTTGCAACCGTATGGCTTATTGCCGTATCGGTTACATTTTTTTTGTTTTAAGATATTTGGAACCTAAACGGCGTGTTCTTTTTGCGCGCAGTTCACGAAACATAATTTTCAAAAAGATATTGCAATTGTTGTTTCGGAATGGTATTCTATAAGAAATAAATCTTTTGCTTTGCGGCAAAATCGTTGCAAAACCGTCGTTTTACCACAAGGCTTGTTTTGTGCTTGTAAAACGGCGCAGCGCCTTGTAAGCAAAGTGCAAACTTCTTGTATCGTTAATGATTCGGAATGGTTGGAAAATGTTTTGACTTTGTAATTTTGCGTATCGGTGGAGGTCTTGTTCAAAAATTGTTCGTCGGGTTTTCATTTCCCCTATAATGTGCAGTAACAGTTTTCTGTTTTCATGTGTAGGCGATTTGCAACAAATACCGTTGAGTTTGTTGTTTGTGTTTCGGCAAAACAAGAAACAAATGTTTTTGTAAAACGATTGAAGTGAGGGGTGTATTGTGGAAAAAGAAGATTTGAAAAACGTAAAAGAGTATAAATATCTACAAAAGAATGCCATTTTCGGGATAATCGCAATGTCGGTGTTAATTGTCGCCATGTCGTTATCAACTATTCCGCTGTGGTTTAACGGCAAACTCACAAAAGGTGTTGTCGCTGTAATTATCTTGATTGTTGTCGTCGTGCTTGTTACGGCCGGTCCTCTAACGTTCTATTATGCAGGCAAATTGCTTAAAATAAAACGACACGTAAAGGATTATATAATTATCGATGCAAAAGTATCAACGTCTTATTTTTCATACAACGGTGTTTTGAGCTGTACGGCGTACCCGACCGACAATCAAGAGCCTGTGGATTTTAATGTTCATGTAAATATGTACGATCACGGTATTGAGGTAAAAAACGGAGACGCAGTGCAACTTTGGTACAACGAAGCTAACGGAAGCGTGTTGTTTGATTCGAAAAAATAGTGCAATATGTTTCAATAAAAGAACTCCGTCACACGGTAATCGGTGTGACGGAGTTTTGTATTTTTGTCGTAAAAAGAGGCAAACGTTGTTGGCTTTTTGTGTTCAAAGCGTTTTTTCGTAAGAGATGCGATTGTTCTCGTTGCAAATTATGTTCAGCACTTCTTCCAACTCCAATGTGTTTTCAAAACTGTTCCAGTTGCAAAATACAAGGTGTGTTTTTTCGTCGCAAAAAGTTGCCGCGTCGATAAACGCATCGTAGTTGGCGGCGTACATGTCGTCGAAAATTTCCGCCATTTTCTCAAGCAACAGTTTTTTGTTGTGCAAAACGGCACAGTCGATGGAATACTCTTTCATTCGTGGAACCTCAAAATGGAAAACGTTTCGTAGTGGTCGCTTGTGTAGAAAATAAGCCAATCGGAAGAAAACACAATTCTTTTTGCATTTCTGTTTCCTCCGCGGTAGTCTATGTCGCATTCCGTGTACGTTCTTCCGCTAGCAGTGGGCAAGTGCCCTTCTCTGTTGTAAAATCTGTCTCCGCCCACACTCAACATGTTGGAACTTGTGTAGTTCTTCTTGTTGAAATTGTTTTTTGTGCGGTAGTTGGACGGCAAGCAGTGGTACAGGTACAAGTGTACGGCAACTTCTTCCATGGACGTGTACTTGCCGTTCTTTGTCACCTTTACTTTCGAAAGGTAAATGTCAATCACCTTTTTGCCGTAGCTCTCAAAAGGCGTCTCGACAGGTTGTTCGGGTTCGTCGGGTTCGACAGGTTGCTCAGGTTGCTCAGGTTGTTCAGGCTGTTCGGGCAGCTCGGGCAGTTCGGGCAGTTCGGGCTCCGGTTCGTCAGGTTGTTCCGGTTCAACGGGTTGTGTGGGTGACGACGGTTGTGTCGGATCGTCTGGGGTTATTGGCGGTTCTGTAACGCAAGCTGCCAAAACAAACAGCAATGCCAAAAACAGTGCGACAATTCTCAAAGTTTTTTTCATTTGGATACCTCGTCGATCATTATACCACAAAAATCGCAAGCCGCGCGTTCATTTTGCAATTTTGCCCAAAATATCTGAAGCGTGTTGCCGCGGCTAGAGCGTTTGGGTTCGCAATGTACCGTTTGCCTCGACGGAAAGTCGTGTCATTTGCCCGGTAGTTCTGCATTTCGACAATTGTCGTTGTTAACGTCGGTGTTGGGGCAGAGCGTGTGCGGTGTTGCGCACCGCGAAAAAACGAACAGACAACTCGGCCGCAACTCGTGGAAGAACTATTCATATTGTGTTTGTTGTGCTAAATGCCGGTTTTCGGCTGTTGTGTATCCGATGGCTTTCGTTGCATCTTGGAACAATTTCATTCGGCATTATTCGTGCTTGTCGATTTTTGTCGAATTTTGTGTCGGCTTTGGCCTGATAAAATATTTTTATGCCACTATCGATTTTGACAATATTTTTTTGAGGGCAAAAATCTTGCACTTGTCGTTCGTTTGTGGTATAATTCAAAAGCTATAATTTTTTTGGAGGATAAAACCACCTATGCAATACTCACACGAAGTAGAACTTATGCAATGCGTGAAAAAAGGTTGCAATCACGGTCCCGCTCCCATTCCCGAAGAAGGAAAATGGGTGAAGGCTACTGAAATCAAACACATCAGCGGCCTTACACACGGTTGTGGTTGCTGTGCACCCCAACAAGGCACTTGCAAACTTACACTCAACATCAAAGAAGGCGTCATCGAAGAAGCACTTGTTGAAACAATCGGTTGCTCCGGCATGACTCACTCTGCTGCAATGGCTGCGGAAATTTTGCCCGGCAAAACATTGCTCGAAGCATTGAACACAGACCTTGTTTGCGATGCAATCAACGTTGCAATGCGCGAATTGTTCTTGCAAATCGTCTATGGCCGCACTCAATCTGCATTTTCCGATGCAGGCTTGCCCGTAGGCGCCGGCTTGGAAGACTTGGGAAAGGGCTTGCGCAGTCAAGTCGGAACAATGTATTCCACCAAGGTTAAAGGCCCCAGATATTTGGAAATGGCAGAAGGCTACGTCACCAGATGTGCTTTGGACGAAAACGGCGAAATCATCGGTTACGAATACGTTAATCTCGGTGTTATGATGAAGTTGGTTTCCGAAGGCGTTTCCGGCAACGAAGCGTTGGAAAAGGCAAAGAAACACTACGGTCGTTTCGAAAATGCGGCAAAATATATCATTCCGCGTAACGAATAAGGGAGGAAAAGACAATGGCTATCACATTTGAAGGTTACGAAAGAAGAATAGACAAAATCAATTCCGAACTTAAAAAGTACGGCTTGGCTTCTTTGGAAGAAGCTCGCGATCTGTGCTTGTCTCACGGTGTCAACGTGGAAGAAATCGTCAAAGGTGTTCAACCCATCGCATTTGAAAATGCTGTTTGGGCCTACACTTTGGGTTGCGCAATCGCATTCAAACAAGGCGTAAAATCCGCTGCAGAAGTTTCCGAATGCATCGGTTTGGGTCTTCAGGCATTCTGTATTCCCGGTTCTGTTGCCGATCAACGTAAAGTCGGTCTAGGACACGGCAATCTCGGCGCAATGTTGCTCCGCGAAGAAACAGATTGCTTCGCATTCTTGGCAGGACACGAAAGTTTTGCTGCAGCAGAAGGCGCTATCGGTATTGCACGTAACGCAAACAAAGCTCGCAAAAAACCTTTGCGCGTTATCTTGAACGGTTTGGGCAAAGATGCCGCTTATATCATTTCTCGTATCAACGGCTTCACCTATGTTCAAACGGAATATGACTACTACACAGGCGAACTCAAAATCGTGCGTGAAGTTCCGTTCTCCGACGGCGAACGCTCCAAGGTTCGTTGCTACGGCGCTGACGACGTTAACGAAGGCGTTGCAATCATGCGTTTCGAAAAGGTTGACGTTTCCATCACCGGTAACAGCACCAACCCCACCCGTTTCCAACATCCGGTTGCAGGCACCTACAAGAAATGGTGTATCGAAAACGGCAAGAAGTACTTCTCCGTTGCAAGCGGTGGCGGCACGGGCAGAACGTTGCACCCGGATAACGTTGCGGCCGGTCCCGCATCCTACGGCATGACGGACACAATGGGCCGTATGCACTCCGACGCTCAATTTGCAGGATCTTCTTCCGTTCCCGCTCACGTGGAAATGATGGGCTTGATCGGCATGGGCAACAACCCCATGGTTGGAGCAACCGTTGCTTGCGCAGTTGCAGTAAGCCTTGCAAAATAATTAGACTTGTAAAAACACAAAAAGCCTTTGCTCACTTTTGAAGTGAGCGAAGGTTTTTTTGATGATGTTTGACATCAAGTGTGGTCGACGCTTTGGTGAGGGCACATTGGCGTTTTGTGGGAAAAATGATTTTTCACCGTGCTTGACGGTTCAAAAATAGTATAAGTT
>CAZRBI010000055.1:0-7448 GCA_964598315.1 uncultured Oscillospiraceae bacterium | reverse complement strand
GAGCAACTTGGACAAGTCTCAACGTTAAAGCCACCGGTGCCGATGGTGCTCAAGGCGAGCAAGGTCCCAAAGGGGATAAAGGTGAAACCGGAGCTCAAGGCCCGCAAGGTGAAAAGGGTGAAACTGGTGAACAGGGTCCTAAAGGGGATAAAGGTGATGCTGGCGCCACTGGTGAAAAGGGGGAAACCGGAGCCCAAGGCCCTCAAGGGGATAAGGGCGACAAGGGAGATAAAGGCGATACTGGTGAACAAGGCGTAAGCATTGTGAGCACGACGTTCGACGAAAACGGCAACACCGTGGTCACATATAGCGACGGCTCAACACAAACAATCGAACACAATTGGGAAAAATCTTATGTACTCGTGAAAGCCGATTGTTTGACAGACGGCAAAGAACTTTATTCTTGCACAAATTGCGGACTTGCTCGAATTGTAACTGTACCCAAAACGGGTCACACCGACGGCGAATGGATAACGGACAGTGAACCCACTTGCACCGAAAAGGGCAGTAAACACCAAGTGTGTTCCGTTTGTGGGGAAACAATCAAAACGGAATCTATCCAAGAAAACGGCCACAGCTATACAAAAACAATAGTTGCTGCAACTTGCACAAACCAAGGCTACGACTTGCACACTTGCCACTGTGGCTACAGCTACAAAGATAACTACGTTGAAACCAACGGCGAACACAACTTCCAAGAGTCCGAAACCTGTGCATACTGTAATCTTGCAATTGCCGACGTTGCAGTTGATAGCTACAATATGTCCGCAACTTCCGAAGATAGCGTTCGCGGCTACGTTGTTCCCCGTGCCGACGGAAACTACGACGTGTACGTGAAAGGCAGTGGAAGCATAAAAGATTACTCTTCTTCTCCTTTTTATGTCGATGGTTACAGTTCTAAAATTGTAAATGCCTATATTTCAAGTGGCGTAACGAACATTGGAGCATATACATTCTACCATTGTGAATTCAACAATATATCTATACCGTCTAGTGTCACATCGATAGATGACTATGCCTTTTATTATTGCAGCAAACTTACAAGCATTGAAATCCCGTCTAGCGTTACATCGATAGGCAACAGTGCATTCTGTAGTTGCGACAATCTCACAAGCATTGTGATTCCTGCAAGTGTCACATCGATAGGCGACAGTGCATTCTGTAGTTGCGACAGGCTTGCAAATATTACCATAAAAGGATCTCCGCAAATCAGTAAATATGCGTTTAAGGACACAGCATACTACAAAAATGCAGACAATTGGCAAAACAAAGTTCTTTATATTGGCAATTGCTTGGTAGAAGCAAAAACCACAATTGAAACATGCACGATAAAAGAAGGAACAACTGTTATTGCGGATTATGCATTCTCCGGTTGCGTTTCGCTTGCCAGCGTTACTATCCCCAATAGCATAACATCCATTGGCGAACTTGCATTCGGAGCTTGCTCTAGCTTGAAAGATGTGTATATAACAGATGTGGAAGCATGGCTAAAAATAAGTTATGAGTACACAGATTTACCTCCAATCTACTACGGAACACTGCATATTCTTGATAGCAATGGCAACGAAGTTACAGCACTTGTCATTCCGGATACGGTCACGGAAATTCCGTCTTATGCGTTCTATAACTGCACTTCCCTTACAACGGTCACAATTCCTGACAGCGTGACCTCGATTGGTGATTCGGCTTTTAATGGTTGCTCCAGTCTTGAAAGTATTACAATTCCTTTTGTCGGTGCAAAGGCAGGTGTAACCAGCAGTGATACCTATAAATTTCCGTTTGGCTACATATTCGGCGGATCAAGTTACACAGGTGGAACATACACAGAACAGCGTTATTATTACAGTAGAACATCGTCTACAACTACAATCTACTATATACCATCGTCATTGAAATCTGTAACAATAACAGGCGGCAATATTCTTTATGGTGCGTTCTATAATTGTAGCAAAATCGAATCGGTCACAATTGGCGACAGTGTAACATCAATTGGTTCTTCTGCGTTTAACGGTTGTACTGCACTTAAAAACATCACAGTTGGCAGCGGTGTGACAAGCATTGGCTCCGATGCTTTTTATAACACTGCATACTACAACGACAAAAACAATTGGGAAGACGGTGTGCTGTATATAGGCAACCACTTGATAAAAGCAGACAATTCTGTTTCCGGTGAATATATAATCAAAGAAGGCACAATATCGATCGGCCCTTCTGCGTTTTCTAGCTGTACCGGTCTTACAAGTATCACAATTCCCGATAGCGTAATATCGATTGGCTCTGAAGCATTCTTCTATTGTTCCAGTCTTACAAGCGTAAACTTCAAAGGCAACAAGCTTGAAACAATTGGCGAAAAGGCGTTCTACTATTGCTCAAGTCTGACCGGCATCACAATCTCGGACAGTGTGACATCAATTGGCAAGAATGCATTCTATCGTTGCACTTTGCTCACTGCAATTGACTACGTCGGAACGGAAGAAGAATGGAATGCCATCACAAAAGGCGAAAATTGGGACGGCGAAACAGGCAACTACACCATAAACTACAACCGTGCGCAAGAATAGAACTGCGCAGATAAAACATCAAATTGTGGATGTTGCAAATGTGCCCGCAAAAGGCATGGAATAAAAAGAGTTACAAAAAGTGTTGACACCTCAATGCTGTGAGGATAAAAATATGCAAAATAACGGCGCACATCAAAAAATCGGTGTGCGCTTTGTTTTTGCAATTTCAGTTTGAGCATTATATGCCAAACGAAGTAAACATTTTGCCGTGCGGCAAAATGCTTGCAAAACTGTCATTTTGCCACAAAACTTACGTTTTGTGCTTCCGGCATGTAAAACGGCGGCGCTTCCGCACCTTGCAAGCAAAGCGTGAACTTGTTGTATGTAAACTGTGCGCAATTGGGTGTTGCACGCGGTGTCGTTTCGAAATAAAAAGGCATAGCCGTTGTTGGCTATACCTTAATTTTTTTTGGAGTGTGCTCCTTTTTAATTTGGTTTGTTGCTGGGCTGCGAAGAAGTGTTTTGCGGTTACCAAGCGCTGTTGTGTTTGGCGTGGCTAGTCTTCGTACCTATCCAACACCACAATTTTATTGTCGGAAGGGGTGTCTTCTATAACAAGGGTTTCGCAACATTGTTTGCGAACGCGTTCCGACGGGAATAGCTGCAAAAACTTTTCCACGCCGTCAATTTCAAAGGCATGTTCGGTGGTTTTGTAGTGCATGGGCACCACAATTTTGGGTTGAATTTGGTCGACGTACCACTTTGCGCCCTCGGCATCAATGGTGAACGTGCCGCCAACGGGCAACAACAAAACGTCGCAACCGTGCAATTTTTGTGCCAACAATTCGTTCTTTTCTCCCACGTCGCCCATGTGAACGACTTTCAAACCGTCCACAAGAAAGCAAAAGACGTAGTTTTCGCCACGAAGTTTGCCTTGCGCGTCGTCGTGAAAGCATTTTATGCTTTGAATGGCGATGTCATCGGCGGCCACGGCCACTTCTCCGTCCAAAACGGCGGGGTTTCCCCAAACTTCGTCCAAACAATCGTGATCGTCGTGGTGGTGAGAAATTGTCACGACGTCGCAACTTACTTTTGGCATGGAAAAGCCTACCATTTGGCTTTTGTAGGGGTCGCAAATCACGGCTGTGCCGATGGAGCTTATTATTCTGAAACAAGAATGACCGAGATATTGAAGTTTCATGTGTTTTCACCTCTTGCATATTGTACACCGCCGAAGAGCAACTGTCAACGGTGTCGCGAAGAACATTCGTTGCGGATGCGCCAATCGACAGATAAAAACTATCGCAAAATTTGCCAAAAACGGCAAAGGGAGGGGCAAATGATTCTCGATGTTTTGGGAAAACTCCCAAAAGGGGAGGAGAAAATAGATAGTCATGCACGGAAGTGAAAACAGAGTGTTTTATATGGTGATATGAATTGCCGCAAGAGTATGGATTTGCTTTGATGCACGTCTTGAAAAAGTGTTGGGCCCGGTTTGACAATTTTCTTGTTTCGATACGGTCGTTTTTTTTGAGCCTTCGTCGAAAACGATGCGCACAACGTTGTGGTCGTAGTTGTTTGTGCGGTTGTGGCGGCAAATTATTGGGTAAAAAAGAGTGCTTTTTCGGTAGCAATCTTGGCCAATCTCGAAACAATCGGTTGCAAAATGCTACGTCGAAAGAACGATGTAGCGTTTAAATCGTCTGTGCGGTGTGACAAATGAAAGCGTTATTCGCGCGCTTTATGCAGAGCGAGCGTTGTTGAAACATGTTGAAAAATGCACGTAAATTGTATTTTTATGTCGGTTAATTTGTATGTTTTGTGAAAATTTACAACTATTTTGGCAAATATTAAAAATGTGTAGATTTTTTCTTTAATATTTGGTATAATAGGTGCATAGCACCCGCCGAAAGGCAAAACGCTGCTAGGAGGCTTTTATGAAGTTTTGGCAATTGGATTCGCCGGGCAACGTTTCTTTGCAAGAAAAGGAACCGTCCGTGTTGAAGGAAAATTTTGTCAAGGTTAAAATTGAAAAAGTGCTTTTGAGTACATCCGATTTGGAACTGTTCAAAGGAACCTCCAAATGCGAGTATCCCACAGTGTTGGGCCGCAATGCGGTTGGGGTCGTTTCGGAAGTGTACGACAAGGGAAAATCTCTTTTTCAAAAAATGGATAGGGTTGCCATCGAACCGTACATCCCTTGCATGACTTGCAAAGAATGCTTGCAAGGCGACTACGACAAATGCGCCAACTTGTCCTACATGGGGCAAAACTGCAACGGTTTTATGCAAAACTTTGTGGACGTTTCCATCGATCAAGTGTGCCGTTTGCCGGACAATATGACAAACGAACAAGCATTGTTTGTTTCGTATGTGGCATTCGGGCTGAACATCGTCGATGCTTTGAATTTTGAAAAAGGCGAGCACGTTGCCATTTTCGCTTCTACCAAAACGGGCATAATTCTTGCGCAATTGGTGGCCTACTATCAGGCGGTGCCCATTCTTATATCCGGCAACGAAGAATTGTTGGACAGTGCAAGAAAATTGGGAGTGTTCTACTGCATCAACAACGAAAAGGTTGATGTCGAAAGGGAAGTTTTGATGATAACCGGCGGAAGAATGTGCCGAGAATTGGTGTTGTTCTCTGATGCCGATTTCAGTTTCAAAGACGTGTACAATGCCGCGGCAATGAATGCATCCATTTGCTTGGCGGGATTTTCCACAAAAGAAAGCCGTTTGACTATTTCGCAAATTTGTCAAAAACACCTGAACATTTTCGGGGTGTACAACGGCGTGGGCAACTTTGCATCAGCAATAAACTTGTTGGTGACGGAAACCGTCGATGTCAGCCAGCTTGTAGGCGACGAAATTCCTTTCGAGGAATTGGACAAAGAATTGGCCAAGCTTGACTCAAAAGACTTGGCGTTGAAATCGAAAATCATCAACGTGGATTAAATCTTGTTGAATTCGAGCCTTTTGCACACGTTGCGAAAGGCTTTTTGTATGGTTACGAGCAGACCTTGCTTGTGTTGAGGGACAGTATGAAAAAGTTACTTGTTGTTTTGTTGTGTTTGTTTGTGTTGTTCTCGTTCGTCGCATGCGGCCCGTCCGATGACGTTGGCGACAACGGGGATAATGGCGATGCCGGCAACAACGGAGGCGGTGAAGTTGCCATAACTACCGATTTTTCCGACGAAAAAACGGCGCAAAACGAAGATTTCTACAAAAAGTATTCGCAAGAAGAAAAGAACTTGTACTACACGTTGTGGAAAGACACCACAAAAGTGTCGTTGAAGGTGGATATTTCCCCTGAAGAACTTAAAAAAATCGATGAAGCGCAAAACGATGCCGTAAAAGCAGAAATCTACCGCAAATGCAACCTCACCATAATGGTGAACGGCACAGACTACTACTTTGAAGACGTTGGCATACGCATGCGCGGCAACACGTCGCGCCGCGACTTTTGCGACGAAAACGGCAATATCTACGATTATGTGCATTTTCGTTTCAGCTTGACGGAAACTTTCGACGGCGAAGAGTATGCCGACGGAACTTGGGGTGGCGATATTGCCGAAAAATGGGTGGACGATGCTGCCCGTACGGCGCGAAAGGACAGAACGTTCGCCACGATGAAAAAGTTCTACTACAAGTGGAACAAAAACTACGACAACACCTACGTTCGCGAAATCTACGCCAATCAAATGTTTCGCGCTTACGGAATTTTGGCTCCGCACATAACGCTTGCACACGTTTCGTTGAGGCAAAACGGCAATTTTGAAAGTTTGGGCGTTGCCATGTTGTACGAAACGATAGACAAACAATTTTTGAAGCGCAACTTTTCTTCGGATGATGCCAAGGGCGATTTGTACAAGTGCGGTTGGGGAGCCGGGCCTGCGAACTTAACTTCTATCGAGGGTAGAGGCGTAGAAGTTCCGGGGCAAAAGTTTACTTATGCGCTGAAAACCAACGACGACAGAACGGCGGCCGACTACGGCCATCACAAACATTTGATTGCGTTGATAGAGACTCTTAACAAAACAAGCAAAAATGACGAAAACTTCCGCACTAAGGTAGAAAACGTCATCGATATGGACTATTTTTGCAATTTCGAGGCCGTCAACTACTTGCTTGGCAACCCCGATTGCATCCGCAACAATGCCAACAACTACTACTTGTACTTTTTGCCGCAAAGCGGAAAAGCGTTGATAATTCCCTACGACTACGACAGATGTTTGGGCATAAACGTGGATTGGAACCCCAGCGGCAACAGCATGACAAGTATCAAACCTTATGCCGTGAATGGCGCAGTCGGCGACACAAAAAATCCGTTGTACACCAAAACAATTTTAACAAGCGGCACGGAATACTACCGCAATTTGTACAAAAGCAAACTGCAAAACGTGTTGAACGGAGAATGGTTCACCTACGATCATTTCAAGGCAACGTTCCAAAACTACCAAAACAACTATGCTTCGTTGGTTACTCCGTCGGCAACAATTCAGCAGCAGTGCGGCGGACACATTCGCATGGATAGGTTGGAATTTTCCGAACGAGGCACAAAGGATAAAGGCAGTGCGGAAGACAATTTGACCACGCAAAACTACATGGGATTGAAGCGCGCCTACGCCGAGAAATATATTTAGCGTTTTTGCGTCGAACGACGGTCGTTTCAATTTATTCGTGACAACACATTAACTGTATTCGACCGGATGATTGGACTTTTCCGGCAATTTGCTACAAATAGCAAACAAGATTGTAGTAACTGTCAAAAACGAATTTCTAAAAAAATCTAACGAGGAATTTATGAAAAAGATTAAAAGTTTCACGGTAAATCACCTAAATTTGCAACGCGGCCTTTACGTTTCGCGCAAGGACAGCCAAAACGGCACGACTGTAACCACTTTCGACTTGCGTTTCACCGTGCCCAACAACGAGCCGGTTATGGATA
>CAZRBI010000054.1:0-8010 GCA_964598315.1 uncultured Oscillospiraceae bacterium | reverse complement strand
CCATCATTTGTACGTTTACTGCGGTACCCCAGCTGTAGGGAATATCGTGGTCCATACGATAGATGTTTGCGCGAGGGTTATCCCAAGAACGGAACACTGCTTCAACTGCTGCGAACAATTGTTCTTTAGGATCGGAGGGGAAATCTTTTCCGATTTTAGCTTTGTATTCTGCTTTGAATTGGTTTGCCAAAGTTTTGAGGTCGTCTGCAGTAAGTTCCACGTCGTAGGTTACGCCTTTTTCTTCCTTGATGCGGTCGATCAAAACTTCAAAGTACTTCTTGCCGACTTCCATAACAACGTCGGAGAACATTTGAATGAAACGTCTGTAGCAGTCCCAAGCCCAACGGGGGTTGCCGGATTTCTTTGCAAGAACTTCAACAACGTCTTCGTTCAAACCAAGGTTCAAAATAGTGTCCATCATGCCGGGCATGGATGCGCGAGCACCGGAACGAACGGAAACAAGCAAAGGATTTTCCTTGTCGCCGAATTTTTTGCCGGTGATTTCTTCCATCTTGGCAATGTAATCCAAAATTTGCCCTCTGATTTCGTCGTTGATGTGTCTGCCATCTTCGTAGTACTGAGTGCAAGCTTCTGTGGAAATTGTGAAACCTTGAGGTACGGGCAAACCGATGTTTGTCATTTCTGCAAGGTTTGCGCCCTTGCCGCCCAAAAGTTCACGCATTTGCGCATTGCCTTCGCTAAACAAATAAGTATATTTTTTAGCCACTTTTGTTATTCCTCCTGAATAAATGTTATCAAATTATTTGGAACAAGCACCTTGTCCCCAAACATTGATATTTTACAATATTTTGACGAATTAGACAAGTGTTTTGTCAATTTATTTTCACAAACTACTTTAACGGCTCAAAATTGTGCAAAAAAGCACCGTATTTGACGAAATTTATCAACACAACCACGGCTAAACGTTTTCGAGCGCAAGACTTCAAACGTAAAAATCGTATCTCGATTCGCAACACTTCCAAACAAACTACCAAGCGTTTTTGACAACCAACAAGCGCAACAAATTGCATGAATATTGCACCTTTACACTTCAAAACAAAACCAATAGTGTCACTGAAAGCAAGTTGAGAAAAAAATCATTGGAACAAAAGCTGAAAATGTTACTCAAAAGTGTTGCACAAATACAAAAAGTGTGGTAAACTAGGTAAGCAAAAAATGTGAACAATAAGTAAGGAGATACAAATGCCTAACATTAAATCCGCAGAAAAAAGAGTTAACGTTTCTGCAACGAAAAAACTTCAAAATCAAAAAATCCGTTCTCAAATGGCTACAGCTATCAAAAAATTCAATGCAGCTATTTCCGACGGCAACATTGAACTTGCAAAAGAATTGCTTCCTGTTGCTAGTAGCAAAATCGATAACGCTGCAGTGAAAAACGTCATTCACAAGAATGCCGCTAACCGCAAAAAGGCTCAAATTGCAAAGACACTTTCTCAACTTGAACGCGGTGTCGTTGTCGTTAAGGTCGACGCTAAAACTTTGAAGCAAGCAGAACAAAAAGCTGCTGCTGCCAGAAAGGCTGAAGAAGCTGAAGCTATCAAAGCTCAAAGAAACGAAGCCAAGAAAGCAAAAGAAGCTGCAAAAGCTCCTGCTACAACCAAAAAGACAACAAAGAAAACGGAAACAACCGAAGCTGCTCCCAAAAAACGCACAACTAAAAAAGCTGCAGCCCCCGTTGCCGAACCCGTTGCTGTTGAAACAGACGAAATTCAATAATACTTTTAATTTTGAACTTCACACCACCGCCGTTGATGCCTATCACGGCGGTGTTTTTTGTTTTGACAACGTATGTCGGTTTGGATAATTCAACGGCAACGCAAGACCGACTACAACAACCCGATTTTATTTGCAAGTTCGGGCAATTCCACAAGTTGTTCGCCACACGTTTTGGATATTTTTATAAGCGTTAGTTAGTTTCAAAACCGCCATTCGGAAAATTTCACAACAACCACTATGCTTAAGCAAACACCGCACACCGTTTTGAAATTTCACTCACATGAACACTTTTTCCAAAGCATGGCCGGTGAAAATTGTGCAATTGCCGTTTGACAGACAAACCACACATCGAAAAGCACAAAAAATTGCGCCGCGCTACGAGTAGCACGGCGTTTTGTGTTATTTTGTACTGTGTTGGAAAATATGGAATGCAAACTGTATTGTGATTTTATATCCGATGTTTTGGATTGAAAAACTTTAGTATATTGAACGTTGGAACTTTGCAAATTTCGGTTCAATGCAAAACGATTTGAAATAGTTAGCTCGCCGCAGTTAACGTTTTGAACAAGTTTACATTTTTTGCTCGCATTCAAGAGGTACGCATTTCGACGAATAATGTCCGCAAGCTTTTCTTTTTCGCCGTCGTATAATCGTTTGCAAACAACTTATCTATCGCAACACTACTTGTTGAAATTATCGCTCGTGACGTAGTCGACGCCTAGCTTTTTCATCAATTGGTTGGCCGATACACTGTTAACAGTCCAAGCACCTATCTTCAAGTCGTTCGCGTGCGCCATTTTGACGTAGTAGCTGTCAATAAGATTCCATTCTACTGACGGAGATATATTGTTTTCAATGCAAAATTCCATTTTTTCGTCCAAATAAGCATTTATCAGGTACTGCAACTGAACGTTGGATTGCGCCCGCACTCTGCGCAAGTTGATTTCGTCGAAAGATATTATCACAACGTTATCGATGCAATAGTACGTTTCTATTTCGCCAAGAAGTTTGGATATTTCCTCCTCCGACCAGATCGATTTCAGTTCCACCACCGCAACTTTTTGCATTTCGTTGCAAATTTGCAGGTATTCGGAAAAAGTGCAAAGTTTGGATCCGTCGTTAAACTGTTGCGACAAAAGTGTTTGCAACGGCGTTTGGGCAATAAGATAGGAATTTCCGTCGGCAAAGGCCACATCGGAATTGTGATTGATGACTATCTCGCCATCGGAAGTTAAGCGAACGTCGCACTCGATACCCCAAAAATCACCTGAATTGAGGAACGCCTCCTTGGTGTTTTCGTGCATACCGTGACCACGATGGGCGATGTACTGCGGAGTGGCACTTTCACCACATGCCGCCACCGACATCACAACAAGAACAGCCAAAACAATGGCACAAATAAGCAACAACTTTTTCTTACGAACGTTCATAATCTGTAAACTCCCGCTTTTCGAATACAATCGACAGCAAAAAACAACTTTGAAAACAACAATTTTCGCAAAGCCGAATTTGCTGATAAAATTATACAACATTTACAAACATATTTCAATATTTTATCAAAAAAACGAAATAACGGAACAAACAAAACACTAACCCAAAAATTTTGCATTATTTTGGGAAAATGTGTTATATCTATTGACTTTTACAAATTATTTTGTTAGAATAAAACAGTTGAAAAACGAAATATGCTGGTGTGGCTCAGTTGGTAGAGCAATTGATTCGTAATCAATAGGCCGTAGGTTCGAATCCTATCACCAGCACCAAAAAGCCGTCGCGAACACGACGGCTTTTGTTTTGCAGCATGTGTTTGAGGCGACGAATCAATTGCAAAATTGAGCATTGATTCGTAATACTCGCCGCGGGCTCGTGGCGTTCGCTTCGCTCGGCTGAGCAATAGGCCGTAGGTAGCGCTCCGCTTTGCTTCGCTTACCCTTCGGGACGAATTCCTACCACCAGCACCCAAAAGCCGTCGCAAACACGACGGCTTTTCTTGTAGACAACATAAGGAACGAATATATCGTCCCCTTTTCTTCCTTTTTGCGTTGCTATCTTATGTTTTTTGCTATTAGGACAGTCCGAAATGACGTAGCACTCGACTTTGCGTCACTTGCTCATGATGTCCATTAGGTGCTGATAGGTATCGGCAACGTCATAGTGAACGCTTCCGCCGTTCAGCGTTGCAAACAATTTTTTGGCACACTCTATTTTGGCACTTTCCACTTTTTTCAGTTGCAACGATTCCATGCTGCCCTTGGTTTCCGCAATAAAGTAAACATATTTAACCTTACCTTCGTAAAATGCAATTGCCCAGTCCGGCGAATAGTCTCCAACGGGAGTTGGAATTTTGAAACTTCGCGGCAACTTTGCATACACGCAAACGTCACCTTCGTTGCGTTCCAAATCTTGCGCAAAATTCAATTCCGTTTCGCTGTCCGTCACAATCCATGGCGTGATATGCTTTTTTGCACGCAACGCTTTGTTCCAATTTACTGCCACTCCGTGCGCAGTGAAAATATCGCTAGAATACGGCTCTTCCGCAGTTACGTTGTAAGTTATTTCTTCCACAATCATTGTGGCTTTTTGTTCGTTGATAATACGTGTTGTTTCGGAAATGAACTTTTCCGGATTTCGCTTGAAACAGTTAAATTTTTCCGCAGTTATTCTCTTCAAAATTGCAGCAACAGTTTTTCTGGTAAGGTTTGTTCCGTGACAAATTTTTCCAACCAAATCGTACTTGGCACTGTTGCCGCCCAAACTTTCAACGCTGAAAGATTGTGTTTTTTCGTCCTTAAAATTATAGGAATCGTTTTGTTGCGTCCCGATTGTCCGCACATAAGTCAGTGTTGGAACGTAAAGTTGTTCGTTGATAGCCTCAACAACTTTTTGCACCAGTTCTTCACTGTCAAACGCAACCGTGTAGGCGTACTTGTGGTTAATTTGTTTCCAAAGTGCTTGAAATTCCTTCTTGGCAAAGTTTTCGTTAAGCTCGTTTGCGCTCATTTTCGACTTGTTGGCATCGGTCACCATTTCCGCACACTCTTTTTCGTCAAACACGCCTTGAACAAGTTTGTGCACACCGTCCGCCAGCCCCTTGATTGCATCGGGCATTTCGGCAAAACTGCCGCTAGCTTGTGCCGATCGGTAAAGGTCCGTCACGTTGTCGTCATCGTCAACGTAGCCGTTACGCACAAGATAGTGCCAAATTTTTCGTGCTTCGTCGATGCCGATTTCGTGCGGTTTGCCGTCAATCGTAATTCGTTTACCTTCGAAATATTCCGGCGTTGCCTTCGTGGGCCGTTCGCGCAAATTTGCATTGATTTCCTTTTGTAAATCGGCAACAAACGTTTTGTAACTGTCGCTGGCAACAACCGTCAAGACGTTTACATCGTGCACGTTCACGTCCGATACACTGCTGTCGATACGGTCACCCGCACTGTTCACGCACAGTCGCATGCCACGGCCCACTTCTTGCCGTTTGTTCACCTCGCTACTAGATTGCTTCAACGTGCAAATTTGAAAAACGTTGGGATTGTCCCATCCTTCACGAAGTGCGGAGTGCGAAAAAATGAATCTTGTGGGTTCATCGAACGACAACAGCCGCTCTTTGTTTTTCAAAATAAGATCGTATGCCGAAATGTCGTCGCATCCGCCGCCACGCTTCACTTCGGAATTTATAACACGCTTTGTCTTTTTGTCTATGGAAAAATATCCCTTGTGGGTGTCGCCGACGGCAATATTTTGCACGTAACGGGCATAGTCTTCGTTGACAAATTGCCATTCTTGCGCAATTTTTAGATATTCTTCTTCGAACATGATGCCAAAGTCGCCCAAAACTTCGTTTCCGTCTTCGCCATACCGACGGTAATGCGCAACTTCGTCGATAAAAAACAGCGACAAGCATTTTATGCCCATTTTGAAAAGTTTTTCTTCCTTTTCAAAGTGGGAAAGAATGGTTTCACGAATTTGTATGCGACGCATTTCCTGTTCGGAAATATCCCCCACAACTTCACCTATTGCAAGCACTTGCCCGTTCAAAAAAGTGACGGTGTTGTTTTTGGGGTTGATATCGGCAACGATAAAACCGTTTTTGTACTGCTCTAGCGGCGGCATTTTTCCGCTTGCCGAAAGATTGTACAAATTGTCGTTGACCTTTATAATTCTTGATTCCCTTGCAATGCCGTTTGCCCTGTTAACTTCAAACGCAAGTCTAGCCACCGGTGGTCGCTTTGCATCCACAATTATTTCCGATAGGTACACAAAACCGTCCGTGCCGCGAATGTTGCGCAACTCGAATCCTTTCACTTCAATTTTCTTGACAAGTTTCTTTTTGTAGGCATCCAATGCGTCCAACACGTACACAAGATTGTGCTCTTGCCTGTGCGTTGCCGAATAGTTCAGCGCAAACAACGGGCAAAATCTTTCAATGCCTTTTTGCGTTGCATCACCGCCCAATTTTTGCGGCTCATCCAAAATTACAACGGGGCGTGTTGCGGCAATCACGTCGATAGGCCTGCGACTGCCAAAACTATCCTGTTTGCTGTAAATTAGCCGTGCCGCATCGTTTTTTGCGCCTTCTTTCATAGAACTTGCAAAAGCCTGCGCATTGATAATCATCACGTGAATATCTTTGCTGCCGGAAAAAGCATCCAACTGATTTAGATTTTTGCTGTTGTACACAAAATATCTAGCCTTTTTGCCGTATTGCTGAAAAAAGTGGTCTTCCATAACTTCAAAAGACTTCTTCACGCCCTCCCGAATGGCTATGGACGGCACAACGACAATAAACTTGCTCCAACCGTACTTTTTGTTCAGCTGGAAAATTGTTTTTATGTAGCAATACGTTTTGCCGGTGCCCGTTTCCATTTCGATATCCAACGCACAACGACAGTTATTGCCAAACGGTTTGGACAGTTGTGACGACTGCTTGATGTCGTTGCCGAATTGCAACGTGCGAACGTTTTCGAGCAATTGTTCATCGGATAACCGTATTTCGGCATTGCCAAAACCGCTGCCGAAATAGTACTCAAAGTAGTCCGGGCTATCTTCCAAAAACGACAGGCCGTTTTGAAGTGTACTCTCCGCACCGCTACGATACTCAACGTGATCACAAAACGGCTGCCCTTCAAAAACGTTCACAACGGCATTCACCGCCTGCGTTTGATATTCTTGTATCTTAAATTTGAATTTCATGGTTATCCTCTATAAGGAATCTTAGATCTATAGAGTTTATCATTGGGAATATCTATATTTTCCTTTGCTAACACTATGTTTAGTGTTCCTTTTGTCATTTCGTTCCGTGGACCTAACGTTATTGTTCTTAACCCCAAATCACCTATATTTATTGCTGTGTGCAAATCAAATCCACCGTTTCTTAAAGACCAATCAATATTCGACAAAAACTCTTCAGAAATATCTAAGGCATTAACATTCATGCAAAATTGGTCTGTGTGTTTCTTATACACTAACCTCGTTTCTCTTTCGCCTTTATAATCATTGGTTTTATATTTCGTCCACTCTGACATAAATTGAACTTGAAGTTCATTCATAAACTGTTCTAAATCGATTTCTTTGCGAGAATTATAGTCTTTTTTGATTTTCTCGAGAATTGTACACCCAACAGTCTTAATAATTTCAGTTACATCGTTTTTATATTCAATCTCTTGTAAACTATAGTTAGTGTTTGATTTTATAAAGTTTTGTACTTTTTCTTTCTCAAAACCAAGACACACACCACTTCCATTATCTGCATACATACGCCACTGAGACAAAGAATTTTCTTCGTCACTCATACAAACCGCGAAAAAATAATTATTGTTAGTACTATTAAATCCAGATGAATAGGATAGTTGAAGCGGACTTAATAATCTTTCCAAAGCTCTTTCATTTTTCTCACCTTTAAATTCAATATCAAACGGTTGTCTCTTGTATTGCTCAATTATTTCTGGTGAAATGTCTATGCGAGACAGAAACAATTCGCTAGGATCGTTCATCGCTCGAAGATCCCTAAGCCACACCTTTTTTGACTTTATAATTGCAGAAAAAGTGTCCATACTGCAGTAGTAGTATAATAAATTATTATCAGTCTTTGGTTCTTCAAAGTTTCCATACGCTAACGCCAACTTCATCATATCACTCTCCTTGTCGTGTTGGGGGAATAGGTGGCGAAGATTTGGTCGAAGTTGACGTGGGCGGAATCGGTCGCAAACGAACTGTCGCGAAAAACGGCACGAGTGGGCTTTGTTTGTGCAATAGTTTTCACCACTTCTTCCGGTA
>CAZRBI010000053.1:0-8604 GCA_964598315.1 uncultured Oscillospiraceae bacterium | reverse complement strand
GTGCCGAATTGATCACTGCGATGATAGAAAAAACTTTGTGATGCATAAAAGCGTCGCACCGCTTTTGTGGCAATCGAAACGATTTTTTGAAAATAACGCTGCAAACGTGCAAAAAAAACATGCAATAGCAAAACAAAAAGCGTCGGACAAAAATCCGACGCTTTTTCAATATTGAACTTGTTTTTGATTTTTTTTCAACAGAAATTCTCAAACAACATCACAATTCGGCAATAAATTTGATTGCTTCGCCGGCCAAAATCATTCCGGCAACGGGCGGAACAAAAGAAATGCTGGACGGCGTTGCCTTGCGACGACCGTCGTTTTGCTCCGTCGGTTGAATTTTGGAGGGTAACGGCTGTTCTTCCGAATACACCACTTTAAGTTTTGTGATGCCCATTGTGCGCAATTCTTTTCGCATCACTCTTGCCAACGGGCAAGTTTTTGTTTGGAAAATATCCGCCACGCGAAACGCCGTTGTATCCAACTTGTTGCCTGTGCCCATGCAACTGATAAGCGGCACGTTTTGCAACGAACAAACTTTGGCAAGCAGCAGTTTGGAGGTTACGGTGTCTATCGCATCGATGACGAAATCGAACACGGAAAAATCAATTTCGTGTGCGGTGAATTCGTCAAAACGCATGCACAACACGTCCACCGTAGCATTCGGGTTGATATCCGCTACGCGTTGTTTGGCAACATCGGTTTTGAACAACCCAACCGTGGAATGCAACGCAAAAAGTTGTCTGTTCAAGTTTGTTTCGTCCACCGTGTCGAAATCCACCAACGTGAGATGGCCGACACCGGCGCGAGCCAACGCCTCCACGGCATAGCTGCCCACTCCGCCCAAGCCGAAAACGGCAACGTGTGCCTCGTTAAGCTTGCGTTGTGCATCTTCGCCTATAAGCATTTCAGTTCTGGAAAATTGTTTCATTTTTTCTCCGAATTTTCAAAAACGTTTTTCTTGTTTTGCAACTACTGCAATCCCAAATCCTTTTTCAATTGTTTTGCGTCGATAAACTGCAAAGTTTTTATGCCCAACTTGGCCGGTTCGACCAAATTGGCGGGATTGTCGTCTACAAAGTAGATTTCGTCGAATGTTTCGTCGAAAGACGCCAAACATTTTTCGTAAATTTCTTTATGCGGTTTGATACAGCCCATTTCCGCCGAGACAAACAACCTGTCAAAATACTTGTTCACGTCGAAAGCATCGAAAATATTGTGCAAGTGTTTCGATTCCGAATTGGAAAGCAACGCCACCGTGCCACGCTTTTTCAATTCTTCCAAAATCGGCAAAGTGTCGGTAAGCACCCACGTGAATTCGTCCCATTCCTTGTGCACGATGTTTTTTTCGACGCCGCACATTTTTGCCAAAATGTCCATTGCCTCGTCCAGACTTATGGTTCCCGAGTCCACCTTTGTGAACACCTCTTGCCGTGCATATTTTTTCTGTTCCTCGTTCAATCGTTTGTTCAGCCACAGTGAAGAAACTTCCGAAAACACCACACCGAAGCAATCGAACAAATATAAGTTGGCCATTGTTTTTCTCCCCTTGGCGTTGTGCATGAAAAACTTCACAACGCAAAAATACCTTATTTAAGTTTGTTTCCGTCGAAAAATGCCTTGCCCACAATTTTTCCCAAGGCAACGTAGGTGTGCCCGGCAGAATCGTAGGTGATGGGTTTGAGTTTTGCAACGTCCACTTTGCCGTCGGTCAAAATTTCTTCTTTTGCCGAAACGTTCACAACCTCACCGATAAGCAATTCGTCTTGAAAACTCAAAACTTTGCATTCCAATGCCAACTTCAACTCGTTGACAATCGGTGCATGCACAAATTGACTTTCCGTCACGGTAAAACCGGCTTTTTGCATTTTGTCCGTGCATTCGTTTGCCGAAACCAACCCGACGTAGTCGCAAGCGACAACATGTTCTTCGTCTCCGATGTTCACCACAAATGCGCCGTCTCGCAGCAAGTTTTGTGTTGTTTTGTGGCTTTCGTCCAACACTACAAAAATTTTGTTTGCTTCGCGCACGCCGCCCCAAGCGGCAGTCATTGCATCCGCCGTGCCGTCGGCATTATAAGTAGACAACACCAACACGGGTTGCGGGTAGATCAAGGCTTTTGCTCCGATATTTTTTCTCATTTCAGTCTCCTTGTGATTGATTTCATTTTTGCAAATTTCAAATATTTCAAAACTGCCGTCACATGCTTTTGGGGCGACATTCGCCACCCCAAAACTAACACGCACCGTTACGCCGACAAAACGCTTGTTGCGTTTGCGTGCTTGTTGAAAACGTTTTCAAAATTATTTCAACAAATCCAATGCCACAATGTGTTTGGAATTGAAAAACTTGCCGAAAATATATTTGTTGGATGCACTCTCCGTCAACGTGATCACTTTGCCGTCGTAGTAGTCCAAATCTTCGCTCATGGCCGGGCCGCTGATACTGTAGGACAAGTTGTCCAAGTAGTACAACGGTGCACCTTCGAACGTTTTGCCGCTGTCGGTTGCTTGGTTCAAATCGTACACGAAGTATTCGCTGGATGCCAATCCGTAGGACGTGGACATGACAACCTTGCCTTCGGCAAAACAAATGCCCTGAACCTTGTTGCGAATGGAAAACACTTTGACGGGTGCGGAAAAATCGCCCACGCGGTACTGCACGCACAATGCGCTGTGAGTGCCTTCCGCCGTTTGGTTTTCGTGTCCTTCGATGTTGTACTTGCCGCCGTCGTGGAACTCACCGACATAGATAAATTCGTCGTCGGTGTAGATAAACGACGTGCTGATGTTGACTTTTGTGCCTTCGCCCACGTCAACTTTGTCGCCGTTGCTTGCCGACAAAAGAACACTTTCGGCAATTGTGTAGATACGACCGCCATTAGCAACGTAGAGATTGCCTCCGGTGAATGCTATTCCTCCGCAATGACCTCTGAAAACATTTCCGTCCTTTTGAAGTTGAACGTGATAGCTGTTGCTTTTAAAATCGGTGACGTAGATACGCGATGCACTGCCGTCTTTCATGTAGCCGGAGACAAACACTTTGCCTTGTTTTTCGTCCACGGCAACTCCTTGGCAAATAAAGCCATCGGACAAACCGGGATTTTTGCACACTGCCGATTCCGCACCATAGTAGTCGCTGTAAATTGCAAATTTCACAAGATTCAAAACAGCAATTGCCAACAACACAAGCAAAATTATTGTCGCGACAACCATGCCCGCTGTTTTGAGTGTCTTTTTCAAAATTTTCATAGCTTATTCTCCGTTTGTTTCTCCGACACTTGCAGTGTCCTCCTTTTTGATGCTTTTGCAAATCAGTCCGCAACTTCCGTTCCGTCTTGCCGACGTTTTTTTGCACAACACTAGTTTATTCGTGTTTTCTCTTTCTGTCAACGAAAAACCACACAACAAATGCTCCCGAACCGCCAAGTGCAACGCACGAAAGCACGCACACAACGGTGACGAAACTTTGAAGTGCACTGTCTTTTGCTTCCAGTTGACTGTCTTTTGCTTCCAGTTGGCCTTTGACGTTGTCAAGTTCGCTCTTCACGTTGTCCAATTCGGCGGAAAGAGCGTCTATAGCCGCTGTCAACGACGTTTGTGCCGCTGCAATCTTGCCTTCCAACTCTGTTTTCAACGCCGTATCGGCAGAAACGTAGTTGTCTTTCACATCTTCCAACACGTCGATTGCGTCTTGCAAGTTTTTGATTGCCGCGTTTACGATTGTCGTGTCCGCTTTCTCGGCAATTGCTTTGTTAAGTTCTGTTTTTGCGTCATTTACAAAATTGGTTGCAGCCGCAATTGCATCTTCTTTTGCCGTTGCAATTGTGCTTTCCAACGTCGTTTTCAATGCAGTGTCTTTTTCGTCGGCATAAGCCTTCGATGCCGTCTCGGCGCTAGCAATTGCAGTGTTCAACGCATCGACTTTTTCGTTCAATGTTGCCGTGTCGGCTTTTGTATCGATTGCCTTGGTCAGTTCGTCCTTGGCATCGCTCACAAGCTTGGTTGCGGCCGCAATTGCATCTTCTTTTGCCGTTGCAATTGTGCTTTCCAACGTCGTTTTCAATGCAGTGTCTTTTTCGTCGGCATAAGCCTTCGATGCCGTCTCGGCGCTAGCAATTGCAGTGTTCAACGCATCGACTTTTTCGTTCAACGTTGTCGTATCGGCTTTTGTATCGATTGCCTTGGCCAATTCGTCCTTGGCATCGGCAAGATCTTGCGCAACCTTGCCGACAGCCTCTTGCAACATTTGTTGCGCCCCGGAAATCTTTTCTTCCAAGTCCTTTTTGTTGTCGGCATCGGTTTTTTCCAACTCGCCTTTTGCTTCGTTCAAGGCCGTAGATAGTGCCGTTAGTTTGTCGGAAAGGTCTTGATCTCCGTTTTTCATTGCCATATCGAGATCAGCAATCGCGTTGTCCAATTCTACAATCCGATCGCTGTTGGAAACCCAAACGGCAAACAACGTCGTATTTTCGACAAGCGTAGTCGATGTTCCGTCGATAACCTCGCCGTCGGCAGTGAAACTCCAACCCTTGAAAGAATAAGCAAGACGAGTAAACGTGCATTCGGGCAACGTATAATCCGCTTTCGAAATGACTCCTTTCATTGTTCCCGTGCCGCCGTTTGCGTTGAAACTTACGTTATAGGCATTCACTTCGGTCGGTATGGCCACTTCGTGGAGTGCACTTGCGTAGTCCGTCTTGTAGTTGCCGTTGTACTGCTCGTTGAGTATGTACAACTTGTCTCCGCTGTTGATATTTTCCGCAAAGTCAATTTCAATAAATCCGCGTGATTCTGTTGAACTGACAATGTTTTTCAAACTGCCGTAGTAAGTTACTTCGCCGCTTGCGTTTACGATCATTGCGGTGATATGTTCGTTTTCTCCTGTTGTTGCGCCCGCATAGGAAACATAAGTTTTCGTATCGGTTTTCAATATTTCGGCAGAAAAGCCGCTTCTGCTTTCGTCCAACAACGTCAATTTGTAGCCGTCACTGTTTGTCAAATCGGTGGTGGCAGAAAATGAAACCGGCTTTCCGTTTTCGGCGGCCGACGTAAACAACACTTTAGACAAATCCAAGTTGAATGCCGGACGCACGACGGGCGTAGAATTAGTAACACCTAGGCCATAAAAAGCAACTATGCCCGTACTATCAATGTCTACCGCGTCGTTACTATAATCGCCAGCAGTGCGTAGCCACCACGAGTTATTGCCCACTCTACCCGATCCGCTGTTTGCTCTGCCGCCAGACACCACGTACGCCGTATTTGTGGAACATCTTGTCGACGAGGCGTCAGTGTTGTTCGGAAAGCCATACGCAGTGTTCTTGACTTCATCCATCGAAAGCAAAAAGACGCGATCTTCGGTATTGTTGCCGCCATCCGTACCGGTTCTGGGATTGTTCGCATTTTCCACTGCGGTTGTAAGCACGTAGTCCGATTCTTTTGTGGAAAAAGCAGTTTTTATGAAGTTGTCGCCGGTATAATTTTTGTTTTGTCCGTTCTGTGTGGCATCATAACCGTTCAGCCAAGAACGTATAGTACTTGTTTCCCATGTGACGTTTACTTTGCTTGTATTGTATTTTTCGGCTTCCAAGTTTTGGTCGGAAAGTAAAAACAATTTGCCGTCGGCTTTAGACAATACGCGCCACTTGATAGGATCTGAACTGAAATAGCCTGTTGTTGCGCTATACCAATTGACATATGTGAACTGCGTGCCATCGGTATCGGTATAAACAGCCAACCTTGCGGGAGATTCGGGGGTTTCCAAAGGCGTGTACGCGCTTTGGAAATACGAACCGAAATACACATTGCTTTGTTGCGCGCCTTGCAAGGCTGTCGCACCCAAAGTTATGTTCTTTTCAGTTGCATCCCCCCCCATCGGCAAATGCCGTTGTTGCCACGGGCAACAAAACTGCAATCATAGCCAATATCAACAAAAATGCCGTGATTTTTCTTTTCATAAATACTCCTTTGAAATTTTAGTTTTGTTATGTTTTAAGTCGTCTTGGCGCAATTTGTGTCGCTCAAACGACCTGAACCGAATTTGTGCCGCAAAAAAAACAATTGCCGCACACGCGTTGTTTGCCGCGAGAAACAACTGCTTTTTGCGTTTTGTTCGTTACTTTTCCTCGTACTTTTCAAGCTCGGCAAGCATATTTTCCACCGTTTCGTGCGCAATTTTCACAAAATCGAATTGTGCAACGAAGTCGATGGCTTCTTCGATTTTTTGTTGCGGTACGTCGTAGAGTTTGAACGTGCATTCCAAAAAAGCTTCAACTTTCTGCTTCATGGTGAACCACATGTTGCAAGGAACGGACATAAATCCCCTCATGATGCCACCGGATGCAATTTCCAGCTTGAAAAAGTCTTTGGTTTCGAGTTCGGGAAGATGCTGTTTGAAAATTTGCTCCAACTTTTCCGTGATGGTGTTTTGAATGATCTCCGTCGTTTTCGGCATAGAATAAGCCGCAGTGTAGAGATCGCGAATTTTTTCGCTGCTTTCTACCATATGAAGTTGCAAAGTTGTTTCTGCGGCATAGAACAAAATGCTGTCGTGCGGAATGTTTTCAATCAGCTTTTCGGCACTTTTGAACTGTCCGTCCAAAACATATTTCACAAGGTCGGCAAGCACGCCCTCCTTGTTTTCGAAGAAAAAGAAAATTGTGTTGCTGCTTACGCCCGCTTCGTTTGCAATTTCGGATATTTTTGTTTGAGTGTATCCGTTTTGCAAAAACAATTTGGCAGCCGCACACAATATTTTTTGCCTCTTTGCTTCACTGTTCTTTTGATGTCCGATATTTGCCACGTTCTCCCCCCCCTTAAAGATTTAACTTTGTTTTCAAAATTCAACTCAACTCTATTTTTGATTATTATGCCATACGTTTTTACCTTTTGGCAAGTGATTTTTGTTAACTTTTTTTCTGTTTTTTGAAGTGACGACCGCAACAAACAACCGATCGACCGGAAAATGCGAAGACGCAACGACGCACACGGCAAAATTCGGTTCTTTTTGCGACGCGTGCGACGAAAACGTCTGACAAGAACCTCCCAATAAGTGCATTTACCGTTCACAAAACCAACGTCAAAGTCAGATAATTTTGAACCTCGGCGTTTGTTTTTGCCGAGTTTGAACAATTTTTCAATAGCAGACAACAAAAACGACCAAAACACGATAAGTCTCGGCAAGAGCCCAAAACTGTTTTTTGGTTCAAGGCATACCATTGTTCGGTTCATGTGTTTTTGCTCGGCGGAAAGTCTTGAAATTGTCGCAAAAAATCACGAATAACAAAAATCAATATTCTTGTTGAAAAATTCGGTGGAAAATTACAGTTTTTCTAAATATTTTCATAAAATTAAGGAGTCCGAAATTTCGAACTCCTCCGTTATTACGTTATCTCAAAATATTTCAAAGCGAACTTAATTGCTTCTGCCGTTTTTATTTTCGGATGCGAACGCGGACGCTTTGATTCTTCTGTTGCGTTCGGCGCATCGTACATAGGTAAACCCAAATCTCGTTTCACTTTGCAATATAAGCCCGTACTTTTTCTTGGATATGCGCTTACATGTCTTTATAAGTCGTTTTCTTTTTGGGTTGTTGCTCGTTTAAAACAAAACAGCTTCCGAACATTTGAATTTCGGAAGCTGTTTTTTTAGTTATATTTGTATAGGTGGTTACGGCAAGTCGTGCCTATACGGACAAAACAACCGTTTGCACTACGACCGTATTTCTTGATATAGTAAAGCGATTTGAAATACCGCAATATTAGTTGTTTTTTAACCAATCGGCAATATCAATAACTTTTATACCCTCGTACTGATATTGTTCGTGTCTTGTCCTTGCTATAACCATTTTGGGATAAGCATCTTTAATTTGCAAGAGCGGAGAAATCTCTCTCTCAAATGTTTCTTCTCCCGAAATATTATCCGATACCTGAATATATATCTTTTCGTTACGTTTTATTGCAACAAAGTCAATCTCTTTTTTATAAAGTACACCGACGTAAACCTCATAACCTCGTCTTAACAATTCGATAGCAACTATATTTTCAAGAACTCTGCCGTAATCCAAATTCTTCGTTCCGAGTTTTGCATAGCGGAAAGAATGGTCGCTTAAATAATATTTATCGTTAGAAGCAAGATATTTTTTGCCGTGAATATCGTATCTTCTGATTTTATAAAAAGCAAACGCATTACAAAGATATTGAAGATAATTGCCGATGGTTTTATGATTGATTTTATCCTTGTTTATCGTCAGCGTATCCGCAATATTTCGCGCCGATGTAAGATTGGATATATTATCCATAAGATAATCGACGATTTTTTCCATTAGTTGCGGATTTCTGATTTTATATTTTTGACGAATATCCCGAACAATCAATGTATCGAATACATCTGCAATATAATCGTACTTTGCTTCCATATCACGATACAAATAAGATCCGGACATTCCGCCCTCTTTTATATAACTATCAAAAGCATCATAAATGTTCGTATTTTCAAAATATTCCAAATACTCTTTGAACGAAAACGGGTAAACCTTTATTTCAAACGTTCTGCCCGTAAACAGCGTAGCCAAATCGGAACTCAAAAGAAACGCATTTGAACC
>CAZRBI010000052.1:0-8625 GCA_964598315.1 uncultured Oscillospiraceae bacterium | reverse complement strand
CATTCGGCTGTGTTTCGGATATATATTTTTTGAATGCTTCCAATAATTTAGATTTGCCGCTACGGCGAACACCTGTTATTACTTTTATATCTGGTGTTCCAACCACATTCTTTACTTTTTCAAGATAAAAATCACGCTCTATCAGTTTCATTATTATCACCTCTGCATTTAGTATACCACATTCCTTTTCCCAAAATCAAGTATTTTTCATTTTTGGGAAATAGAATTTTGCGTCAAATAACAGCACGAATGAGTTGCATTCGTGCTGTTAACCATTAAATCATTTTGAAATATTGCAATGCCTCAATAATTTTAAGTTTATATTCTGGAACTTGCGGTTGTTTGCCATCCTCTTTTTTCGAGTGATTATAATTTTCTCTTTCCTTGATTCCACACAATTATTTGACTTGTGCGATACACAGACTACTGACCTTTACTTGATATTTCTCGAAAATATACTGTTTTATTTGGTCGTATGTCCCTTTGGATTCCGCTTTTGTCAAAAATCATCATCCATTTCAACATTTACTTCCAAACAGTCCTTCGATTTTTTCATTGACAAAAGCACCACCGTTTCTACCTGGTCTGTTTGGGGGAACATATCGTAGGGCTGAACGAAAGCAATTTCGTAGCCGACGGACAACATTTTGAGGTCTCTTGCCAACGTTGCACTGTCGCAAGAAACGTAGACGACGTTGTTGAATTGTGCTTGCAAAATTGTGTTGCAAATGTGTTCGCCCAACCCTTTACGCGGCGGATCCACAACCAACGACATCACTTTGCCTCTGTTTTGCTCGGCAATTTCGGGCAATTCCGCGTTGGCGTCGCCACAAACGTTCACCACGTTGGGCGTGCCGTTCAAAGCGGCAATTTCTTGCGCATCCTTAACCGACGATTGTTCGATTTCCACTGCAAAAGTTGGGAATTTGTCACTTGCAAGCACCGTCGTCAGAATACCTACGCCGGAAAAACAATCCACCAACACTTCCGTTCGAGAAAGATCCAACAACTCTTTAACCTTGGCATACAACGCATCTTTCACTTCGTTGTTCACTTGGAAAAAGCTTGTGGGACGCAAACGGAATTTGACGCCCAAGTGTTGGCTTTGGATATATTCCTGACCGGCAACGTGTTTGGTGATTTTGCCCAAAATAACGTTGTTTTTAAGGCTGTTCTCGTTGACGAAAAGTCCGAATGTCGGAAAGTTTTTGCCAAGTTCTTCAACCAGTGGTTGCCAATTTATTTTTTGTTGACCGTTGGTGACGACAACGGCCAGCAACTGATTGTCCACAAAGCGCGCGACAATGTGACGCACTGCGCCTTGGAACGAGTTTTCGTCGTAGGGGGCAATTTTGTTTTCGTTCAAAAACTTGCGAAAAATTTTCACCAGTTTTGAACACCACTCGTCGCCCAACAGACAACAATCGGAGTCGACGACTTCGTGACTGTTTTGGCGATACATTCCGATTTGCACACAACCGACATTGCCGCGAACGGGCAACGACAACTTGTTGCGGTAGCCGAAAATTTTGGGACTTGCAACACACGGCTGCACGGAAACGGACAAACCGCCCAACTTTTTGAGGTTGTTTTCCACTTTGTTGCGCTTGAAGGCAAGTTGCTCGGCGTAGTTCATGTGCATAAGCGAACAGCCGCCGCATTTGCCGAAATGTTTGCACGGCGGTTGCACTCGTTCGGGTGACGGTTGCAGAATTTTGTCCACGCTGCCGTAGCCAATGTTCTTTTTGACGTAGTTCAACCGCACGACGGCCTTTTCGCCGACAATCATTTGCGGAACAAACACCGTCAAATCGTCGGCAACTCCAACAGTTTCGGCATTTGCATAGGCTTGCGCCGTGTAGACGATTTTTTTGTTACAATTGTTTTTCATCGTTCATTGCTTGCAACAGTGTTGCTCCTCACTTGCGGAGCACAGTTCATTTTGACCACAAAAGTGCTTCCTTCGCCCGGCTTACTTGAAACTTGAATGTCGAAATGCAAAAGTTCGCAAATTTTTTGCACGACAGAAAGTCCCAATCCGTTGCCTTCCGTGGCATGAGATCTGTCTCCTTGATAAAACTTGTTGAAAATGTTTTTTAGCGTTTCTTCGTCCATGCCGCAACCGCTATCCGCAACCGTGACGGTGGCAATTCCGTTTTGCGCAGTTGCGCTGACGCTGATTTTGCCCCCTTGCGGAGTGAATTTCAAAGCATTGGACAACAAATTCACCCAAATTTGACTTACAATCTTTTTGTCGTTTTCCACCGTGATACTTTCCAAGTCGACGCACAACTCTATGTTTTTGTTTTCGCAATTTTCCGAAAACAACAGCAAACATTGACGAATTTGCTCGTCCAAAAGATACTTTTCGTTCATGACGGTTGTAGAGCTCAATCTTGTCAGCGTCAGTACGCTTTCGGAAAGGTGAACAAGACGATTGGATTCGTTGATGATCACATCCAAGTATTCGCTGCGATCTTCTTCGGATATGTTGGGATTTTTGAGCAATTTTGCAAAGCCGGAGATGGAAACAATGGGCGTTTTGAATTCGTGAGAAAAATTGGACACGAAATCTTCCCTCAACGTTTCCACACTGGCAAGTTTTTTGGCCATTTCGTTGAAGTTTTCGGCAATGTGAAAACCGCTCATCAGCGGACCGTCGTGAATACGAACGCTGAAATCGCATTCGGATATTTTTTGCAGTGCATCCAAATAAGGCTTGGACGTTCTCACCATGATTGCCGAGTAGGCAAGAGAAAAACACGAACCGATAACGATACTGAGTCCCAAAATTATAAGCCCGAACGCAAAAGCATCATCGTAGGCCCCTTGCCAATAGTTGGCAATGATTGCGGAAATACCGGTTGTCAACGTCATTGTGCAAACCAACAAAACGAACAAACCCAAAATCATGATGAATGTCATTCTGTTGAAAATGTTTTTCTTTTCTCGGTTGATTTTATTCCTCATGACGCACCGCCTTGTAGCCCAAACCGCGAACGGTTACTATTTCAAAATCGGTAACGTTGGCAAAACGAGTGCGCAAACGGTTCACGTGCACGTTTACCGTGTGTTCGTCGCTTTCGGCATCCATGCCCCAAATTTCATCCATAAGTTGCAACCGCGTGAACACCACGTTGGGGTAGGAAAGCAACTTGAAAAGCAACAAAAATTCCTTTTGCGGCAAAGTTTCCGTTCCTTCCGGCGTTGTAACCGATTGATTGTTGTAGTCCAATAACACGTTGCCGATTTGCAGCTTGTGTTCCGACGCGATTTTTGAACGGCGCAAAAGTGCCCTGATGCGCAAAATAAGCTCTTCCGCATCGAACGGTTTGGTCATGTAGTCGTCGATTCCGACGATAAAACCTTGCTTGATGTCTTCCGTTTTTTGTTTTGCAGAAAGCATCAACATGGGTATTTGACTTCCGCTGTCACGCAAAGTACCGGTCAATTCGTAACCGTCCATTTTGGGCATCATCACGTCTATGATCATCAAATCGACATGATTGTTTTCCAAAACTTCCAACGCTTCCAGTCCGTCGGTGGCAGACAAAACGTTGTATCCGTTCTGTTTCAAAACGGCAGACAAAAGTTTTCTGGTGTTGGTGTCGTCTTCTACAACCAAAAAATTGAACATAGTTTTTCCTCTGAAAGTGAGAGTTTGTTTTTTGTTATTGTACCTCAAAATTGCAAAAAGGTAAATAGTTACGGCCCAATTTGAACAAAATCGGCCTTTTTGCTCATTGTAACGACGGCACTTTTATCCACAAAGGAATAAATTGTGTGCTTTTCGGCCAATCGACTTTGCAACAGATTTTTTCGCGACTTGGAACCGACAACTCAACCACGGCTCGCTTGGACCGTTGAAAAAAGAGGCCGTTTGCAAGTTTACTGCTTGCAAACAGCCTCTTTGTTGTTTAGTTTGTGTTTATCAGCTGAGCTCGAACATGCCGGTGTACAATTGATAGTACTTGCCTTTTTGTTCGATCAAATCGTCGTGACTGCCACGTTCGATTATTTCGCCGTGTTCCAACACCATGATTGCATTGCTGTTGCGGACGGTGGAAAGACGGTGCGCAATAACAAAGGTTGTTCTGCCCTCCATAAGTGCATCCATGCCCTTTTCTATCAGCCATTCCGTTCTGGTGTCGATGCTGCTGGTTGCTTCGTCCAAAATCAGCACCGGAGGATCGGCTACGGCCGCACGAGCAATTGCCAACAATTGACGTTGACCTTGCGAAAGGTTTTCGCCGTCGCGCGTCAGCATTGTGTTGTAGCCTTCTGGCAAGTGCTTGATGAACTGATGCGCGTTTGCCGACTTCGCCGCCGCAATACATTCTTCGTCGGTGGCATCCAATCTGCCGTAGCGAATGTTATCCAAAACCGTGCCCGTGAACAGGTGAGTGTCTTGCAACACCATTCCCAACGATCTGCGCAAATCGGCTTTTTTGATTTTGTTGATGTTGATTCCGTCGTAGCGAATTTTTCCGTCGGGCACGTCGTAGAACCTGTTGATAAGGTTTGTGATTGTTGTTTTACCTGCACCCGTGGAACCGACAAATGCAATTTTTTGTCCCGGTTTTGCGTACAACGAAACGTTGTGTAACACCGTTTTGTTTTCTTCGTAGCCAAACGTCACGTCTTCGAAACGAACGTCGCCTTTAAGTTCCGTGTAGGTGACGGAGCCGTCGGCGCTGTGCGGATGTTTCCACGCCCACATCCCTGTGCGTGTGTCGCTTTCCACGATATTGCCGTTTTCGTCCTTTGTTGCATTGACCAAAGTGACATAGCCGTCGTCAACTTCCACCGGCGTATCCATAAGTTTGAACACTCGTTCGCCGCCGGCAACGGCAACGAACACCAAGTTGATTTGTTGAGCAATTTGTTGAATGGGGTTTGTGACGTTGCGGATGTACAACAAGAACGTTGCAACAACACCTACCAATGTCAACGGATTGGGATCGTTGATAGCCAAGATTGCGCCCACAATGGCAATGCCCGCGTAGAAGAAGTGGGACAAGTTGTTCATTATCGGGCCCATGATGTTTGCGTAGCTGTTTGCGTTGGTGGCAACCTTTTGCAAATGGCTGTTGATTTCTTCGAACTCTGCCTTGGCAATTTCTTCGTGGTTGAACGCTTTGACAACCTTTTGGCCTTCCGTCAATTCCTCGATGTAGCCGTTAAGTTTGCCGACAGCTTCTTGTTGTGCGACAAAGTTCTTTTGAGATTTGCCTCCCAACACTTTGACAACCACACCCATGATGGCAAGCATTCCTATCATAACCAACGTCAATTGCCAGTTCAAAACGAACATCATTGTGAACACGGTGATAATCGTTATGCAACTGCTTACCAGTTGAGGAACGCAACGAGCGATAAATTCGTTCATTGTGTCCACGTCGTTGGTGTAGCGCGACATCAATTCGCCGTGAGTGTTTGTATCGAAAACACTGATAGGCAAACGTTGCATGTGCGTGAACAATTCGTCACGCAGACGCGTCATTGTAGAGGTGGAAATACCAACCAAAATACGATTGCTGACGTAGTTGCACACCAATGCTATCACATAGATTACCGCAATGATGGCAACCATTGTGAACAAGTACGCCATTTTGTCGGTGTAGGCAAGGTTGTCCAACAATTCAATGCCCGTCACACTTATTCTTTCGCCGCCAAGCGTTTCGTGTGCGGCAAGGCCCGTGAGCAACGGGGACAACAACGAAGTTGCAAAAATATTTGAGACGGATTGCAAAACTATGCACAAAAACACAACAACCATTTTGCCCGTGTAGGGTTTTAAGTACCCCAACAGTCTTTTCACCGTGCCAAACAAGTTTTTCGGTTTGGGAGCACCCATGTGTTTATTCTTCGGGGGCATTGTCGTCACCTCCTTCCACTGTACCTTTCTGTTGCGAACGATACACTTCTTGGTAGATAGAGCAACTTTGCAAAAGTTGTTCGTGGTTGCCTATCGCGTTGATTTTGCCGTCGTCCAAAACAATTATCTTGTCGCAACCTTCCACCGAGGAAATGCGTTGCGCGATGATGATTGTTGTCATGTCTTTGTCCAGTTTCTTCAATCCGTCACGGATTTTAGCATCCGTTGCGGTGTCTACTGCACTGGTAGAGTCGTCCAAAATCATGATTTTGGGTTTTTTGAGCAATGCACGTGCAATGCACAAACGTTGTTTTTGGCCGCCGGAAACGTTCACGCCACCTTGGCCCAAATCGGTTTGATACCCTTCGGGGAAAGAGGTGATAAATTCGTGAGCGCAAGCCGCTTTGCAAGCCGCTTCGATTTCTTCGTGTGTGGCAGAGGCATTGCCCCAACGCAAGTTTTCTTCGATTGTGCCGGAGAACAACACGTTCTTTTGCAACACCATAGAGACGGCTTCGCGCAAATTGAACAGCGAATAGTTGCGAACGTCTTCGCCGCCAACGTAGACGGTGCCATCCAAAACATCGTAGAAACGCGGAATCAGTTGCACCAAGCTGCTTTTGCCGTCGCCTGTGCCACCGATAATGCCGACCGTTTCACCGGAACGAATTTCAAAGTTCAAATCTTCCAAAGTGAGATTTTCGGCATTTCCGGAATAGGAAAAATTGACGTGTTCGAATTTGATTGCACCGTTTGCCACAAGTTTGTCGCTAGCGCCGTCTTGAACGGTGGGCTCTTCGTCCAACACTTCGTAGATTCTGTCGATAGATGCCTTGGACATCACCAATTGCACGGCAATGAAACAAATCATCATGACGGAACTCAAAATGGACGTGCCGTAGCTCATCATTGCCGTCACGGTTCCGGCTTGAATTTTACCGTTTGCAATATCGATGCCGCCGATAACCATCAAAATCAGCATTGTGCCGTACATGATCAACATGGACATAGGGTTCATCAAAAGCATAATGCGTTCTGCTTTCAATTGAGAAACACGAACGTCCTCGGCAGATTTGCGATACTTTTCTTCTTCGTAGTCTTCGCGAACAAACGCTTTTACCACGCGAATGCCAACAAGGTTTTCCTGAACGTCGGCATTCATCTTGTCGTAACGCTTGAGCATTGTGCGGAACAACGGGAACACCTTGTAGGACAACAAGAACATGCCCAAAGCAAGCAACGGAATGGCAACCAAAAAAGCCCAGGCCATATCCGGTTGGTTGATGAAAGCCATCACGCACGAAAAAATGAGCATTGCCGGAGCACGTACAACCGTTCTGATCATCATCATGAAACTTTGTTGGGCATTGTTCACGTCCGTTGTGCAACGAG
The DNA here is from genome assembly GCA_964598315.1 of uncultured Oscillospiraceae bacterium. Taxonomy (GTDB): domain Bacteria; phylum Bacillota; class Clostridia; order Christensenellales; family CAG-314; genus Fimimonas. The sequence continues at coordinate 1,355 of CAZRBI010000052.1, read as the reverse complement.
TGACCAAGCTTGCCGTGGAAAATTTGTCAACGTTGGCAAAAGAAAAATCTTGAATTTTGTCAAACAAAAATCCGCGCATGTTTTTGGAAAATCCCGATCCCGCAACTGCACAAAGACGACCGGCAACAATGCCGAAAGTCAAAGACAACAAGGAGCTGACAACCATCAAAATGCCATAGGTCAAAACCGTGTTCAACAAAATTGTCGAATCGCCCATGATGAGCGTTCCTTTTGCGACGGTGACAATTTGCGACGACGAAAAATCGAAGTAGGTCAGAGCGGCAGTCAATTTGCCGGTGTCGGCCGTCGTTGCCGAGAACAACTGCATGACGTTCAATATGTTGGACATCAACATCGGCAAAAACACTTCCAGCGCCGACTCCAACATCACGCAAATGATGGTGAATATCGATTGCTTTTCGTATCCTTTCGTTCCTTTTAATAATCTTTTTATCATTTTTCACCTGTCTGAAACATTTTTTTGACAACAAAATAACATTTTCACACCTTTTGCCGTACACAAACACAAAAAATGTAAACTTGTGTATATTATATACCTTTTTTCTCTTTAAGCAAACTGAATTTGCGCCTTTGCCGAAAAGTTTTGCAACAGTTTGTCGATTTCGAATCTTATAGGAACTTGAAAAACTTGTTTTGGTGCGTTTTGAACAAAACGTAAAAATCGTCGCAACGAAAATCCGTTGCGACGATTCGATTTTTAATTCCAACTTCGTTTGCATGAACCACGAAAGGCCGATTGTCTGTTTTTCCGATTGAACAAACTAGTTGTTTGACGTACCGCCTGCTCTCAACGCGCTGTCCATTTGTTGCCAAGCGTTTTGTGCACTTTGTTTTGCGGAAGCGTAGTTGTTTTCGAAAGCAGTGAAAAATTCGTCAGCAGCCGTTGTTTGCTTTTCTGCAAGTTCGTCAACAAGTTCGTCAACGTTGATGCCGGAAAGAGCCGACACGACTGTTTCGTGCAACGAATCAACCAATGCTTTTGCTTCGTCGAGTGCCGCCAAAGCAGATTCACCTGCGGTTTTCAACCCTTCTTCTGCCGCATCGAGAGCGGTTTTCAAAGTTTCCAGTTGTTTTGTCACCGCTTCCGTCACCGCCGATTGTTCCATTTGCGAAACTTCGTTGAGGAAATTGAGATATTCCGTTTTCTTTTGACGAAGCGTGGCAAGTGCCTTTTGATAGAAAGAATTTTCGGAAACAAACCATTCGTTGCGAACGTTTTCCAACGCGGTTACGGCTGCATTATATGCAGTGTTAGTAGCTTCGAAAACAGTTGCTTGAATTCCGGAAAGTTTCGTTTTCAAAACATCATATTTTGCCTTGTCCAAAGCATGAGC
>CAZRBI010000051.1:0-8731 GCA_964598315.1 uncultured Oscillospiraceae bacterium | reverse complement strand
ACCAGCCGTGTTCAACGGCGTTTTCGTGAATTTGCTTCGCAACCTCGTTAATTCCAATCATTCCTGATTCCTCCAATCGAATAAATGCCCGACGCATTTTCCTGATTTCTTTTCTTCGCGCCGCAGATCTGGGATAGCCAGATCAAGCAGCGCACGCCTGTACGCACATTCTTTGCGGTCGCCATTCCCGCCGAAGCACATAGCGCACTTTGTGTCCTGCAATTCCAAGGCCATATTCACAATGGCCGACTTCGGTATCATAATCATATCGCCGGTAGGGTCAACGGCTTGCGCTTTGTTGGTGATGCGCAGCTCTTGATTCTGCCATATGGTATTTAGCCGATCCCGTTTTTCCGGCTCAATCGTGCCCCATAACGCCCCGAAAAGCGTGTGGAGATTGCCAATGGCGCCGCGATACCGCCACCACATGCCGATGCTCTGCAAGCGTGGCTTGAGTGATTCATCATCCTTCATGCAGCGGTAAAGGCTATATAAAAACTGCATCTGCAAGGCTTCTCCGCCCACGATGGGCTTGTATTCAGTCATTGTTTTCTCTCCTTCGGTGGTTTCGGAAGCGGCTGCCAGTGAGTGACAGTACCGTCTTCATACTCGTTTATAAATTCGGATCCCCAAACGCCGTTTTTGTAGCGCCCTACATCACAGAAGTCAAAGCTTGTATAGATGAGCACTTCTTCTTCTGTCAATGGAAGCTTGTCCTTCACGCTTATCCAGCCATTATCGGCGTTCGTTTCGCTGTTCCCAATTTCGCCCCAATCTTCAATCTCACATTTGTTGGGATCGTTTTCTTTCTCGCATCCTACATTCAGTGGGCAATACACTACAGCCCCATCGTGCTTGTGCAGTGGGCACATGCAGCAGGCGCTCCTTTCGCAGAACTTCTTCACTTCAAACAGAGCCTGCCTGATCTCACCAATCTTCATTCCTCTTTGTCCTCCTTTAGCAGCTCGTCAATTTCCTCCTGAAGCGTGTCGAAGCAGTCTGCCTTTAAGCTGTCGTTTTCAGTGTAGGCCAGCCCTCGAATGGTTCCCTGAATATGGATCAGTTTTTCCCGTTGTTCTTGCGTCATCGTTCTTTTCTTCCTTCTCACATCGTAAGCGGTAGCTGTGTCACGCCTCTACAAATTCACCGTTTTCCAATCGGTACCACGAGTCCGCCTTAATACGCTCTCCGTCAACAATCTCGGCTTTCCAATCCACAATTTTGCAATCGTCATCGCTTTCTTCCGCGATTACGAGAATCGAGCCAATACCGCCTCTGACTTGCACGTCATTTCCTCGTGAAATGCAAACGCCGTTTTCCCCGACGTGCGCCTTCCCTCTTGAAATCGCGTTTCCCCTGTCGCCAGCCGTAGCAACGCCCCTGTAGCCAGCCGTAGCAGTGCCCCTGTCGCTAGCCGTAGCAATGCCACTGCAGCCAGCCGTAGCAGTGCCACTGTCGCCAGCCGTAGCAGCGCCCCAGTCGCCAGCCGTAGCAGCGCCGCTGTTGCCAGCCGTAGCAGCGCCGCTGTTGCTAGCCGTAGCAGCGCCCCAGTCGCCAGCCGTAGCAGCGCCCCTGTCGCCAGCCGTAGCAGCGCCCCAGTCGCCAGCCGTAGCAGCGCCCCTGTCGCTAGCCGTAGCAGCGCCCCTGTCGCCAGCCGTAGCAGCGCCACTGTCGCCAGCCGTAGCAGCGCCCCTGTCGCCAGCCGTAGCGGTCTTTGGATCTGTGTTCGCTGTAGTCGTGTTTGCTTTTACGTAATCAATCTGTGCTTTTACAAGGTCAGCAACGTCGAGCGCTGCTCCAATCGTGATCTTCTTTCCGCAAACCTTGCTGTCATTACTATCACGTTCTTCGCTCACATCTTCCAACTCTACTTCGTGATACACGGAGCTTGCTGGGGCGTAGTGGTTAAGCACATCAATCGGGCGAAGGCACGCGTGGAAACCGCTCTCGCACAGTTTCGCGCTTCCTGTCTCATACGTCTTTCCTTCTTCGTACTGGAAGCCTCTGCACTGCATGTTCTTGTCAAACCCCTTGTAGGCCTTCATTGCGTTTCTCTCCTTCTCGTGTTATAATATCCATGGTTGTTTTTGCCCTCGGCTTGTGACGTGCCTCCGTCACAGGCCTTTTTCATTTCAGATAATGGCTGTCCGCCCATCCAATAGCCCCATGGCTCCCGTTCGGCCATCCGACCAGCACCCAGCCTTCTGCCTCGTCCAGCTTGATAACCGTGCTGCAATCGTCCAGAAGGTAATGCACAGGGCTGTCCATGTCGGGTGCGTCGTGTACCCTCAGCCCGCCTCTGGCCTGTACGAGCATCACGGTTAGCGATTCCTCAGCCCTTGCGGCCATCGAGAACGCTATGCACAGGATCGCAAGCAATAGCAGCAGCTTCACCGCTAGCAACGCTTTATCCGTCCTCATGGGTACAGCCACCACCTGACCATCATCACGCAGAAGGCGGCGATCAAACACCCGCCAACGGCTGCACAGGCGATCTCGATCAGCGCCGTGTGAATCGGATTAGCCGGAAGCACCCCGCGCCCCATTCGTGCGATCTCCCTTTGGTACTCCCTCTTGTGTGCCGGTACGATCTCATACAGGGTCATGCTTCTTCCTCCTCATCATCAAAAACAATGTAATAATACTTCGGCACGATCTGTAGGGTCACGTGCTGCAGTGCGTACTCCAGTAGTTCCTTGACTACACGACTGGCAGTGCTGTTCGTTTTGATGGCGATTTTGTCAATTTTTTCGCCCAGTTCTCTGCTTAGCCTGATAACCTCTGTACGTTTTTCTCTCGTTGTTTCCATTATGGTTTCCTTCCTTTCATTTATCATCTTCGTGACCTCACGAAAATGATCTGCTGCTTCATTAAGCGCCCGTCACCCAGTACAGGAATGGCAACCGTGGAATCAGCGTTGTGTGCCCCTTCCTGCATACAGGGAAACCAAGTTTACTCGGGTCGTTAGCAGCCTGCACACGGATGGAATGTGGATCACATCCCAGTACCGCCGCCGCTTCCGCCGGTGTAATCATCACCGCATCGGACTGTTTCAGATCTTCCAGCGCCGCAAGTTTCTTGTTCAATTTCCCTCGTCTCCTTTTTTGTTATGGTCGTTCGGTTTGCTGCCCAAAGTGGTCGTGTGGTATAATGGAATATCGTCTGTAATAAGGAGTGATTATCGTGGATGTTATATCCAGCGAATCAAAAAAGATTTTAGAGTACCTTAGCACCGTAGATGCAGTGCCAGAGGATAATCTCCCTTCTGGCTACGAATGGGCGCTTCTCCCGTTCCTTGTAAGCAAGTATTGGGTGAAGAAATTCAGCGTCTTACAGCCGAACATGGAGCCGGATTACCCGCACGGTCTGTGGGCTTACGCTATCGATTCAGCCGGCAAGGAAGTATTGCAAGCCGCCAACGATCAAGCGAAGCACGAGGCCAAGCAGAACGCCAAGGATCACAGGCGGTATATCTGGAGACGCATCGAATTTTTTGTTGGCCTTTTCATCGGCTGGCTCCTTGGCGGCTTTACGCCGAAAGAAGCTTTTGCATGGATTGAAGACCTGTTTCCCAAATTCACCGCGTTTTTTCATTGAGCGTGTTCTCACCTCTTTCAGTAAGGAGTGGTCGTAATGGATATGAATACCCTCATCAGCATGACCGGCGCTCAGTTGGGGGAAGCGGAGAAAACCGCACAGAACACAGCCGAAACCGTTCGCGAGGTTTCGCAGCTTCGCGCCCAACTTGCGCAAGTACAAGCTGAATTAGAACAAACCAGACAGGAGCTTACCGGTTACAAGGCCGAGCAGGCCGAACGTTACGTGCAAGATTCTGTCCAGCATGCCGCCGAACGCGCCGTTGATAACCGTCACTGGAAAACAGCCTTTGTTGTTTCCACTGTGCTGGCTGTTGCCGCGCTCGTGGTTGCAATCATTGCCTTGTTCCGATAACGATAGCTGCTGCCAACAGCACCACCGTTAACGACGCTACCGTTGCACCTGTCAAGATCAGCATCTGCCCTTCTCCGGCCTTCTGTCTTGCGTCCTGTATGCTTTCGGTGTACTTGGTATCAATCGCCATGCATCCTGCTTTATAAAGCAGAATCATTGCCGCAATGTGGGAACAAACGCCCATGGCCGTTAGAATGAAACTGGGTGTCTTCATTTGATGCTGCTCCTTTCTGTTGATTTGCTGTGATATAATCAAAAAAGCACTTAACTTTGAAGCAAAGGAGCGTTGCCCCCATGCTGTCGAAAGCCTCACTGGATGTCATTCGTGCATTCCCGCTCAATGACGTTATCCCCGAAGACGATTCGCCTCATGGTGTCGATCTATCGCTACTGCCATATTTGGTCGATGGTGGATGGCTTAGAAGGGTTTGTTTGATTCCGCCCGGCGTAGAATCGGACTATCCAACTGGGCTTTGGGCTTACGGAAGATTACCAGCCGGCCAGGAAGCGCTTCACCAGGCATCCGGCAAGAAACGAGAGAAACGCAATGAGCGTGTTTTCCAGGTAGTACTTGCTCTTTGCTCTTTTCTTCTCGGTTTGATCGCTGAACATTTCGTTGGGATAACCGCATGGATACTTGAGGTCCTTCACTGACCTCCCTCCTTTCTTCTTTCTTTGTCCCACTTTTAAGGAGCATTGTTATGATCAGTCTTCGCAAAAGAGAAAAGGTTCTTCGTTTCATCCTTGAAAAGCAGTCCCAAACTCCAAACAAAGCGGTTCCGATAGCCGAGTTGCTTCCGTTATCCCGAAAAATTCCCAATCTCATGGACATTCTTAAAATCTTAGAGAATCTTGATCTCATTTCAATTTCAAGTGACCATAGCGGTGGGAAAATCAGAATTACCAGACTTGGCTTTACGTATTTCGAAAGAAAGTCCGATGAGTGGCGCGCAACCTTGAATCACAGCGTTTGGCTTCCTGCTGCTGTTTCGGTTGGTACGACTTTTCTTACTCACCATGTACTTCCATTCCTTATAGCAATTCTGAAAGAACTTGGATCACTGCTATTACAATGGTTGCAAACAGGCTTCCAATAATCGATGATACAATGACCGTTAAAGTCTCCGCCCAAGGGTGTAGAGTAATATACCTTCCAAATCGTTCCCACAGTCCCATTGTGTTGTCCCTCCTCCTTTCGGTGATTCGTGTCTACTTTGTAGACAGCGAAGGAAAAAATCATGGTCATAATCTAGTTTAATTAGAACCGCAAGCAAATGAAATATGATCGTATGGGATCCCGAAAAACGAAGACAGCGCCAGCGCTTGTTTAACGGTTGCTGTTTCCGGATTCTTTTCAATTTTTCGATACGTTTGTTCGCAAACGCCAATAGCTTCAGCGCATGCACGTTGCGTTTTTTCCGCTAGCATTCTAGCTTGTTTTACCGAATATACCATGCTTATACCTCCTTTGCGATTTATATAATACTCTAGTAAAACTAGAATGTCAATATGTTTTCCGAAAAAATATTGTATGTTATATTGACAAAATTCTAGTTTTGGATTATTGTAAAGACGAAAGAGGTGATATATTTGAGTATTGGAAGCAACATCAAAAACATTCGTGAGCGTTTTGGACTTACCCAACAACAGCTTGGTGAAATCGCCGGTGTATCAGACAAAGCAGTTTCCACTTGGGAGAACGATGCAAATATCCCCCGCATGGGTGCAATCCAAAAGATTGCGGATTATTTCAATATACCTAAAAGTGAGATAATCGAAGGAGAATTGAGCACAAAAAAGCTCACCTTAGAAGATGAGCTTGATAAAGAACTAATTGGCTTGCTTGTCGGTCTAACGCAGGAAGAGTTTATGCAGGTTCGCGCGTTTGTTGCAGGCCTAAAAGCAGCTCGCGCAACAACAGCTTCTCGTGATAAGTAAGTTCGCTTAATACGATGATAGCTTCCTCGTTATTCATGCCCGTTCTCCTTCCATCCACATCGACTGTTCTTATTGTACGAACATTTGTTCTCGTTGTCAAGCCCCTCTGTTAGGTGGGAAAACAAAACGTTTTCCCGTTGGCCTTTCCGCTGGGTACCGTATCTTTGGCTTCATCGGCCTGCATGCCATTCGTTCCGTTGTCCTCACGTCCTTTCTGCTTCTACTTTATAGCAGCTATGGCCGTGTTGTATATACGCAGCTTTGCCCGTACACCTCATTTCACCTCAAAGGAGCGTCATTTATGGCATCATCCGTGATTGGGCAGAACCTGAAAGCCTTGATGGACAAGCAAAATCTGAGCATCACAAAATTGGCCGAAGATAGCGGCGTTTCCACCAGTACTATTGATCGTATCCGCAATGGGCGCAGTACCAGCATCAGCACCGCCACGCTGTACGCGCTGGTTGCATCGCTCGGTTGCGAGATCGCCGATCTTGTCGGCGCGGAGGATCAGCCGCAGTCAACGGATATGGAAACAGCCCTTGCCTATCAGCGGGAATCCTTTGATCGTATCTTGGCACTCGAAAATGATAACAAGCGCCTTTTGAACGAAAATTGTGAGCGCCGCATTGCACGTCAGCGCACAAGCACCCTTGCATGGACGGTATTAGCGGTTTGCTTTATGGTAGCTTTTTTCTCTGTTCTGGCCGTATATATGAATTTCCGCTGGGATGTAGCCAATCCAACCAAAGGCTCTATCCGCTATGAAACTGTAGAAGAATTACGCTCCATTTTGGGCGTTCACGAATAGATAATAAAAAGCCTTCCAGAGATGGCAGTCTCCGAAAGGCCAACGACCCTTTTCATGGCAGCAAACCGATGCAAAGGAATATCGCATGGTTAGTATTATAAGGGTTTGCGGTGTTCCTGTCAATAATGAAAGGAGGGCGCTTTATGGAGTGCCGCAAATGTAAAAAGGAAATCACGGATGAATCTTTGTTCTGTAACTTCTGTGGAGCCAAACAGGAAACTGTAAAGAAACCAAATGGTCGTACACGTGGCAACGGAGAAGGAACCGTCTTTCGGCGTGGAAAAACATGGACGGCGCGCGTCATCCTCGGATGGTGGGTTGATGATAAAGGTTCTCTGCATCCTCAATCCAGAACCAAGGGCGGATTCAAAACCAAAAAGGAAGCGCTGGAATACATTCCAGAATTAAAGAATGGAGTTACTCGCAATCCTGATGCCGGAATCACCTTCCAGAATCTCTACAACCGCTTCATGGAGATGCATGAACAGAAAGTTTCTGATACCACCTATGGGTGTTACAAGGCGGCTTACGGCCATTACAAGGCCGTCTGGGGGCTTCGCTTTGCGGAACTTGGCGTAGATGATCTTCAGAACTGTCTTGATAACTGTCATGCCGGAAGGCGAACCAAAGAGAACATGAAGGCGCTGGGTACGCTCATGTACAAGTACGCTATCAGCCGCAACATTTGCAGTACCAACTACGCGCAATTCCTGTATGTTGGCAATGATAAAAAGGGGACACGCCCCAGTTTCTCTTTGGAGCAGGTCGAAATCATTCGGAAAGCGGTTGGCAAAATCCCGGGAGCTGATTATGTCTACTTCATGATCTACACCGGCTACCGCCCGACCGAGATGCTTAGCCTCACCCGTGAATCCTACCACAAGAATGGTGACATTGAGTATCTTGTTGGCGGCGCCAAAACGGAGGCCGGTCGTGATCGAAACATGACCATCTCTCCAAAGATCCGGCAAATCGTTCTGGAACGCGTTGTGCGTGCCGACCCGTGGCTGTTCCCACGTGAGGACGGAAAGCAGATGGACGAGCGGTATTTCCGCGAAGAAATCTTCTATCCTGTACTGTCTGCATGCGGGATCCAGCACATTCCCGACAAAGATCATCCGGCATACTACGTCCCTTATTCGTGCCGCCATACCTTCGCAAATCTCATGAAGGCGGTCACAGGCAGTGACACTGACAAGGCTGCACTCATGGGGCACAGCGATGCCAGCATGACGAAATACTACCAGTCGGCTGACCTGAATAGCCTTTTGTGCATAACCAACAATATTTGACCCAAAACTTTTACGCCGCGTTTTCTTTCAGCGTTCTTGAAAATCGTTCAAGACCGAAAAAACGCGGCAAAACACAGAAATTCTATTGTATACATACTGTACACATCGGCTTTTTGATAAAAAAAGAAGAAGCGCTGAAACCCTTATGTTTCAACGCTTCCGATGGTCTGGGTGAGAAGATTCGAACTTCCGGCCTCTTGAACCCCATCCAAAAACTATCAAAAATCGGAACGTTTCTATCCGAGGTAGATCATGAAAAATATCCGCAAGTCACACAGAAGTACCGCTTTCAGTTGGAGGGCGAATAAACTGTGAGGAAGCAGCAGTTGCAAGGAGCATTTCAAAAATGGGCAGAAAGAGAATATGGATACCGATTGCAATAGCGGCTGTATTGATTTTGGGCTTCATGCTTTACAGCCAAATGCGCTCTGAGGAATATGTGCCTGCTGATGATGAAATAGCTCTGCACATACAGTTAGACACAAAAGAAGATATCGGATTGCTGGTATATGATTATCGTGCGGACGGTCAAGAATACAGCGGAGGTACATCCAATGCGGACAGGTCATTGATCAAGCATGATTCCAATGTCGTTGTGGTATGGAACAAAGAGGAATTGGCCGCTACCTCTGATGTGATGGAGCTTTCCATACAATTCAGGATTATAACAGAATATGTGACACTCAACTACGAAAATGTTTATCCCGAAAGCATTACCAGATATACAAATCCGCTTTCA
>CAZRBI010000050.1:0-8955 GCA_964598315.1 uncultured Oscillospiraceae bacterium | reverse complement strand
ACCGACAGTCAGTTTCACACCCGTTCCGTTTTTCCCTGCATTGCTGAACGTATCGGAGTTTAAGTCATCACAATTTGTGGCATTGAATTTGATTTCCGTCAGCGCAGAACAATTGCCGAATGCTCTACCAATGGATGTCACGCCACTGCCGATAGTCAGGCTGGTGAGCGCTGTGCAAGAGCCGAAAGCACCGTCGCCAATGGACGTCACGCTGTCACCTATCACAACGCGTTCAACTGAAGTGAGACAGTAGAATGCATATGGGGAAATCGTCGTTGCGGTGGTGATGTTAATTTCTGTCACAAGTTGACCGTTAACGTACAGTGCTGCTCTGTTGTATAACGGAGTGCCTGTTTGCGTCCAAGGGATTTGTGCCCATTGGTCTATTGTTCCGGTGTAGTACACGTTTGCTGAAGCTTTGCAACCATTAAATGCTGCTGAGCCGACGGAAGTAATGCTTGATGGAATTGTAACATTTTCCAGTGCAGTACATTTGTAAAATGCAAAGTCGCCAATGCTTTCGCACACGGCATCTTCTTCGAAAGTAATTTCAGTGATGAAGTTTGCGTCGTCGGTGTCGTATACGTAGAATAAATATGCGGGTATCTTTTGCACGCTTGCACCAAAAGTTACTTTCAGTCCCGTTCCGTTTGCGCCCACTTTGTCAAAGGCATGAGTGTCGCTGGTGAAATCGGCGCAGTTTGCTGCGTTGAAGTTCATTTCGGTAAGTGCTGTGCAATTGTTGAAAGCATTGTTGCCAATGGACGTGACGCCGCTGCCGATAGTCAAGCTTGTAAGTGCCGTGCAATTTCTGAATGCATTCTCTCCTATCGATGTGACGCTATCCGGAATGACAACGCTTGTAAGACTACTGCAACCATAGAATGTAGAGTTATCTATCGACGTGACACTGGCAGGAATTTCAATGCTTGTAAGGCTGCTGCAATTCTTGAATGCAGAACTGCCGATGTTTTTCACGTATTTGCCCAGCGTGATGTTTGTGATTTTTGTGCAATTTTTGAATGCTCCTCCGTCAATAGTCGTGAGGTAGGTGCCAAGCGTTACGTTTTCAAGTGACGTGCAACCTTGGAATGCGTAAGAATTTATGCGCAGCATGCTGTTGGGGATTGTAACGCTTGTAAGCGCCGTGCATCCTGCGAACGCAGAACTGTCAATATGCGTCAATCCGTTTCTTATTGTCACGCTTGTTATTGTCGTGTTGTTCTTGAATGCATTCTCGGCAATTCCCTCAACTGCATATCCTTCGCAAATTTTTGGAATGATAATATCCGTGTCCGTGCAAGTGCCAATGCCTGTTACGTAGTATACTTTGTTTGAACCGCTTGAACGCAGTGTGTACGAAAGACCTTCGGAACCTTCCTTTGCGTGGCATTCGGTGCATTCGCCGCCAACGAATTTGTGATCGATCATCGGAATAACGATGTTTTTGATTTCGTTTTTGTCCGTATCGAAGTACTTTCCGCAAGTCGAACATTGATAGTGTCCAAGTTGGCCTTTAGCGGTGCAAGTTGCGTCAACTTTATCAATCCATTCGCCGTAGGTGTGTTCCGCAGTGATGGTTTCGGTTGAAAGTGTTTCTCCGCAAACGGTGCATTCCGTGTGTTTGGAACCGTCTTTTGCGCAAGTTGCGGCGGTATCAACAATCCAATCGCTTTCGGTGTGCCCTGTTGCGTCAACGGGTTCGATCTTTGTTGCGTCGCAGTCGTTGCATGCGAAAGTTTTTTCGCCTTTTTCCGTGCAAGTGGGAGCAGTTGTAACTTTGCCGTCGTCCCAGCTGTGACCGTTGGCATCAACGTAGGTATCCGTGTAACTGTCGCCGCAATCGCACGTGTGAGTGGTGTAACCTTTTTCCGTACAAGTGGGCGCGGTTATTTCATCGGTGTAGTTGTGCGGAATTTTGTCTATTTCTTCCGTTTTAACAGTGTCGTCGCAAACGGTGCATTCCGTGTGTTTGGAACCCTTTTCCGTGCAAGTTGCGTCTTTGTCCACTATCCAATCGCCTTCGTTGTGCCCTTTTGCAGCAATGGGCTCGGTCTTTGTCACATCACAAGTGGTGCAAACAAACGATTTTTCACCTTTTTCCGTGCAAGTGGGAGCAGTCGTAACTGTGCCGTCGTCCCAGCTGTGACCGTTTGCGGCAACGGGTTCGGTTTTTGTTGCCAGGCACCGCTCACAAGTGACAAGTTTCTCGCCGGGTTCCGTACAAGTAGGTTCTTTGGTGGTTTTGCCGTTATCCCACACGTGATCCAGTGGATCGGTGTAGTTATCCTTGTAGGTGTCATGGCATTCAGTACAGGTGAACGTTGTGTGCCCTTGTTCCGTGCAAGTGGGATATGTCAATTGTTGTGTGTAGTGGTGTTCAAGCTTGGATATCGCTTCCACCTTGACGGTAGTACGACACACGGAACATATTGTGTGTCTGGAACCTTCTTCAGCACAAGTTGCTTCTTTGTCCACAATCCAATTGGGATTTTCAACGTGACCGGTTGCAGGAATTACTTCCGACGTTACCGTTGCTCCGCAATTCACACATTGTTGGTATCTGGCTCCGTCTTCCGTGCAAGTTGGGCTGTTTTCTGCCCATTGGCCGACAAGGTGGCCATTGGCCGGTATGGGTTTTGTTTCCCTTTCGCCGCAATCGCACGTGCGGTACATGATGCCTTCATCTGTGCACGTTGGAACAAGGTCTGTTTGCCATTCGCTGAAAACGTGCTCGTGCTGACACGCTGTCAATGCACAAACGCTAACTGCAAAAAGTAAAACGAGTAACAGCAGTAAGAGCTTTCTTTTCATAATTCTCCTCCTAATTTAATTTTATCTATACGGTGTATGCAGCTCATTTTTCCGAGGCATACACAGAATTTTGGGGATTGTGAGTAAAACGTGGCATTTTCAAAACAAAAAAAGACGCCAACTGAAGTTGACGTCTTAAAAAAACGCAAACTCCGGTAGTCGCCAAACTAATTTACAATATGCAACGCGCACAAAAGGTGCACTTTCTCACACTGTTGGAATTTGCTTTTTTATCAAATTCGTTGCGTGAGAAAGTAACACAAAACAGTGGCACCTTCGTTTTTCGAAGATACTGCACCCGACACGTTACAATATTAAATTAGTTTGGCAAAATCATTGTAGCACTTTTTTCTTAAAAATACAAGTGGTTGAAAAAATATGTGAGTTATTTTTAACGGTGGTAAAACATTTGAAATGTACCCCAAAATACATGAAGTTAACAAATAAGTAAATTCACACTTTCATAACACCAAAACGGTTCGTTTTGAGGAGCCGGACGAAGACTAGCCGCACAAGCAAAACGTGTGAGCAACTGAAAAAATGTCGTTTTGCAGTAAAGTATTCGCAAAGCGCTCCGCAATGTACACAGTTGAAGCTTGAAACGAATTTTTGTTTTTAATTAACAAACGATATGTTATTTGTGCGTAAAACATGGCAAATTTGCACGCACTTGGAAGTAAAATCGGCAAATAAGAGGGGGGGCGTTGTTTTTGTCTTGTGAACTGTGTGTCACAAAAACGTTTTTGCACAAAAAACGGCAACGAAAGGTGAAATAACCAAGTTTTATGCAACGTTTTGCAGTGCGTTATCGTTTTTTTCGAAAATTTGTGTAACCGCAGGACTTTTGTGAGTTCAGTCGAAAAAATTACCGCAACTACTAAATAAAGGTGGACTGGCATATTATTTACGGAAGTAATTTTGCGGAGTGGCAAATGGAACAAAAATATTTTGGGTTGACGGCGGAAGAAGCGGCAAGGCGGCTTTCGGAATGGGGCGAAAACGTCACGGCGGAGAAAAAGAAAAGTAGTTTCGTGCGGAAATTTTTGGGGCAGTTTTCCGATTTGATGATAATCATTCTGTTGGTTGCGGCGGCGGTATCGCTTGTTTTGGCGTTGGTTAGCGGCGACAAAAGTGATTTGTACGAGCCTATCATTATCGTTGCAATCGTGTTGGCAAACGCATTTTTGGGTGCATTCCAAGAATATCGCGCGGAAAAATCTCTGGATGCGCTGAAGCATCTCACTTCGCCCAAAACAAAGGTTATTCGCAACGGCATTTTGTCGTCGGAGGACAGTTCTCAACTGGTTGTGGGCGACGTTTGCGTGTTCGAAACGGGCGACGTGGTAACGGCGGATTGTGTTGTGAAAGGTTGCGAAAGTTTGTTTGTCAATCAGTCGGCGTTGACTGGTGAAAGTGCACCTGTTGAAAAACAAAACACGGGCAGTCGCAACAAAATTTTCAGCGGAAGTTTCGTCACAAAGGGAAAGTGCGTTGCGGAAGTCGTTTCTACCGGCAGCCGAACGGAACTGGGAAAAATTGCCGACGTTTTGGCCGATTCTCGCGCAGTGCTCACGCCGTTGCAACAAAAGCTCAAACAACTTTCCAAGGTGATAGGCACGGTATGCTTGTCCGTTTGTTTTGTGGTGCTTGTTTTGGGTTTTGTCAAAGGTGTCAAGCACATGCAAAAGGGCGATTCGTTGACAAGTGTTTTTGTGGAAGTTTTCCTTACGTCGGTCTCGTTGGCGGTTGCTGCCATTCCCGAAGGTTTGCCTGCGGTGGTGACGGTTGTGCTTGCCAAAGGCTTGGAAAAAATGGCGGCAAAAAAAGCCATTGTCAAGAGGCTTACGGCAGTGGAAGCGTTGGGCGGAGCAACGGTTATTTGTTCGGACAAAACAGGCACGCTCACTCAGAACAAAATGACGTTGTTGGGCGTGTTCGACGGAACCTACACGCTTGCGCAAAACATCGAAGACGATAGTTGTTTGCAGGCATACGGATGGTGTTCGGATGCCGTAATCACCGAAAACGGTTGGTTGGGCGATCCCACCGAAGTTGCCGTTGTTTGCAAAATCAAAAAAATTGTTCCTGCCGTGCGCCTCTACGAAATTCCGTTTGACAGCAATCGAAAAATGATGACGGTCGTGGTTAAAAGCGGAAACAAGTACTATGCAGTCACGAAGGGCAGTCTAGAAGCCATGCGCGGTGCTAAAAATTTCAACGAATTTCAAAAGCAAAACAAAATTTTCACCCAAAAGGGGTTGCGAGTGCTTGCATTGTCGATCAAAGAGGTCTCACACAGTTTTCCGCGTAGCAAGGCGTTGGAAAGCGATTTGTGCATCAAGGCATTGTTTGTTATTGCCGATCCTCCGCGCAAGGAAGCAAAACTTGCCGTGGAAACTTGTCAAAAGGCAGGCATTCGCCCCGTCATGATAACCGGGGATAATTTGGACACAGCCCGCGAAATTGCCCAAAATCTTGGTATTGTCAAAAACGGAGATATCGCCGTGGACGGCACGACGCTGGCCGAATGGTCGGACGGCGAACTTGCCGAGCGTGTGGAACAAATATCCGTCTACGCCCGTGTTACCCCTGCGGACAAATTGCGTATTGTCAAGGCTTGGAAAAGTCGCAGCGCCGTGGTTGCAATGACAGGCGACGGCGTCAACGATGCGCCGGCGTTGAAAAATGCCGATATCGGTTGTGCAATGGGTAGCGGAACGGAAGTTGCAAAAGATGCATCGGATATCATTTTGACGGACGACAATTTTGCCACGATAGTGGATGCCGTGTCTTTGGGAAGAAGTGTCTATCAAAACATCAAAAAGTCGGTAACGTATTTGCTTACTTGCAACATCGGCGAAGTTCTGACAGTGTTTGTGGCACTGTTGGTTTGGAACGTTTCGCCACTTTCGGCAATGCAATTGTTGTGGATAAACTTGGTGACGGACGGATTGCCCGGATTGGCACTTGGCGTGTACAAACAAGAAGACGACGTTATGTCGCGTCCGCCGGAAAAATTTTGCGGCAACTTTTTCAGCGATGGCAGTGGCAAGAAAATTGCGTTCGGCGGCATTCTTTTTGCGGCGTCAACCCTTGTTGCCTATGCGTTGGGCAACAGAAACGGGCAAGCAGAAGCATGCACGATGGCCTACTTGGTGCTTTCGGTGTCACAACTGTTTTTCGTTTTGGAAATGCGCAGTCATCACAGCGTTTTCAAAGGCGGAATAACCGTGTTTATGCTGATAAGCTTTTTCATTTCTTTGGCACTTGTTGCGGTGGTGGCGTTCGTTCCCGTGTTTCAACGTATGTTCGGATTGACGCAACTGAATTTGCTTTCGTATGTTCAGGCAGTGTTGCTTGCCGCCGTTCCGTCCTTGGCAAGGGAAATGGGGCTGTTGGCGCGCCCAAAAAGGCACAAATGAGTTTTTGTTGATAAGTATTTGTCTTATTCCCTTGTAAAAGTTCCAACAATTTGGTACAATAGTATCCACAAATTGTCGGAAGGTAACACGTAATGCAAACGGAAAATCTACAAACGGTTTTTGAAAAGGCCAATTTGTTCGCCAGACAACTTCGGGTTCCCGCACTGAAAGCGGAACACGTTTTGTTCGAGTTGGCAAACGTTCCCAGCAGCGCACAAAGCGTACTGAGGGAATTCGGACTCACAAGCCAAAATCTTGAACCCAAGCAGACAGGACGCGGAGGCCCGGTGGCCGATTCCGGCGAAATTGCAGACCTCAATTTTCGAGCAGTGTTTTTTGCAAACAAATTGGGGCAAAAGGACGTCGATTGCATTCACGCATTGTTGGCTATTCTCACCATGTCGGATAGCTATGCCTACGAAAAAATCGTTTGGTTGCTGAAACAGCAAAACAAAACGCCGCAAATGATGTACGAACGCATTTTGCAGCTTGTGCCCAATCGCGGAAATCTTTCCACGTTTTCTTTGTCGGAAGAATTGCCAATCAGCCCCAAAAAAATCAGCCGAGAACAGGATGTTTTGACGGACAAACTCAACTTCGAAATGGAAGGACGCGAAAATGCCGATCAAAGCAATGCAGTGTCTTTCGGGTTCGACATGACGGAGCGTGCGCTTGCCGGCGGTTTCGATCCCATCATCGGTCGTGACGAAGAAACTTCACGCGTAATTCAAACGCTAACTCGCCGCACTAAGAACAATCCCGTGTTGGTGGGCGAAGCAGGCGTGGGCAAAACGGCTGTGGTGGAAGGTTTGGCCATTCGCATGGCAGAAGGCAACGTCCCGGCAGAGTTGCAAGGCAAACGGCTTATTGAATTGGATTTGGCCGGCATGGTTGCAGGCACTTGCTATCGTGGCGATTTCGAAAAGCGCATCAAAAGCGTGGTGGATCAAGTTGTTGCGGCAGGCGACGTAATTTTATTCATCGATGAAATTCACAATTTGGTCGGTGCGGGAAGTTCGTCCGAGCGTTCCATGGACGCTGCGGAAATTTTGAAGCCGGCACTTGCTCGCGGACAGTTGCAAATTGTCGGCGCAACCACAACCAACGAATACAGCCGCTACATCGAGGCCGATCCTGCACTGGAACGCCGTTTTCAACCCATAACGGTGGAAGAACCTTCTGCGGAAGTTGCCATTCAAATAGTAAAAGGCGTCAAAAACAAGTACGAAAAGCATCACGGTGTGCAGATAACGGACGAAGCTATCGCAACTGCGGTGCAACTTGCCGTCAGATATGTCAACGACAGATTTTTGCCGGACAAGGCGTTCGATATCATCGACGAAGCGTGCAGCAAACTGAAAATTAACGCGTTTGCCGTGCCAAAACGCATTGTAGAAATCACTTCGGAACTAAATGCACTGAAACGCAAAAAGGAAACGGCATTGCAGTGCAACGATATCGAACAAGTGAAGCTTATCAACAAGCGTTTCAACGAATTGCTGTTCGTGTACGAAAAGGAACATTCGGCCTATGAACAAAAACTTGCCGCTCGCAAGTTGAAACTGACGGAAGACGACGTGCGATTGGTTGTTTCTCAAATAACCGGCATTCCCGTCACGCAACTTTCTCGTGAAGAGCGAGACAAACTCGTGCATTTGGAAGAGGAACTGCAAAAGCGCGTCATAGGTCAAAATCCGGCGGTAAAGGCAGTGTCTTTGGCAGTGCGCCGTCAACGTGCAGGGCTAAAAGACCCCAATCGTCCCATTGGCAGTTTCATTTTCGTCGGTCCCACAGGCGTGGGCAAAACGGAACTTTCCAAGGCACTTGCCGAATGTCTTTTCGACGACGACAGCGAAGTTATTCGCATAGATATGTCGGAATACATGGACAAGCAGTCCACGGCAAAACTTATCGGCGCGCCTCCGGGGTACGTCGGCTACGAAGAACGAGGCTACCTCACCGAGCAAGTGCGCAAAAAACCATATAGCGTGGTGTTGTTCGACGAAATCGAAAAGGCTCACCCCGATGTGTTCAATTTGCTGCTGCAAATTTTGGACGAAGGCCGTTTGACGGATTCTCACGGCAAAACGGTAGATTTCAAAAACACAGTCATCATTCTCACCAGTAACGTCGGCGTAACGGATAAGTCGGCCAAAATAGGTTTTGGCGATTCCAACGACTACGTCGCCATGCGAGATAACGTCGAGCGTGCCTTGAAAAACTTTTTCCGCCCGGAATTTTTGAACCGTGTGGACGAAGTTGTGGTGTTCAACTACTTGGGACGTGAAGAAACACTCAAAATAACCGAACTGTTGTGCTACAATTTGCACAAACGCCTTAAAGGCATTGTCAATTTGCTGTTCACCGATGCCGCCATTGCGTTCATTGCTCAAAGCGGTTTCGACAAGGACTACGGCGCACGTCCGCTTAAACGCACAATTCAACGCAAAGTGGAAGACCCTCTTGCGGAAAAATTGTTGCTTGGTGAAATTCAAAACAACGACAGCGTCATCGTAGACGCCAAAAACGGCGAAATCGTGTTCAGTAAACGGGGATAACCCACTGCACAATTTTTCTCAAAAATTCAACAAAATCAAATGCGGCAAAATTCATCACGAATTTTGCCGCGTATTTTTCCGAAAATTCAACAGAGAACATCAAAAACTATTTTTTCACATATATTGAAATGTGGTTGTCATGTGTGATATAATGCAATCGG
>CAZRBI010000049.1:0-9025 GCA_964598315.1 uncultured Oscillospiraceae bacterium | reverse complement strand
AACACACTGCATAGCCCACCTCATCCACCGCTGCGCGGTCCCCCTTCCCCCACTGAGGAAGGCTTACATCGTGCGGCGCGAACATGATCCACAGCCGTATGATAACGGTAGAGATCAAATCTTTATCTTCCGGCGTGAGCGGCACGGCGACACAATAAATTCGATAGTCTATAACGGATCCTCACATGATCTGTTATACTATATATAAAAAACATTTTTTCAGGAGGAAGATCAATCAAATGAAAAGAATCCAAGCATTTATTTTGGCGATGCTCATGATCATGGCGGTCGTGGCACTGCCGGCATGTCAGAGCCAGAAGGCCATGCCCAACTTTGAGGTGCCCGAGGGCGGCTACGACGGAAGCGAGGTCACCATCACCTTCTATCACACGATGGGCTCCAACCTTTCCGACGTTCTCGAACTCTATATCGCAGAGTTCAACAAGCTCTACCCCAACATTCACATCGACCACCAGCAGGCCGGCGGCTATGACGACGTAAGAAGCAAGATCGCCACCGAGATCACCACCAAGAGCCAGCCCAACATTGCATACTGCTATCCCGACCATGTGGCTCTTTACAACCTTTCCGGCGCGGTCGCGACACTTGATAACCTTATCGACAGCGAACTGACCGTTACCCGTGCCGACGGCACCACCGAGATACTCGGTCTGACCGACGAGCAGAAGAACGACTTCATCGAGGCTTATTACGAGGAAGGCCGTCAGTTCGGCGACGGACTGATGTACACCATGCCCTTCTCAAAGTCCACCGAGGTTCTTTACTACAACAAGACATTCTTTGAGCAGAACAACCTGACCGTTCCCACCACCTGGGACGAGCTTGAGGCTGTCTGCAAGCAGATCAAGACGCTTGACCCCACTTCCATCCCGCTCGGCTACGACTCCGAGGCGAACTGGTTCATCACCATGTGCGAGCAGCTGGATTCCGATTACACCAGCGCGACGGGCGACCACTACCTCTTTGACAACGAAACGAACCGCGAATTCGTAAAGCGCTTCCGCGAGTGGTACCAGAACGGCTACCTCACCACCCAGACGCTTTACGGCGCATACACCTCGGGCCTCTTTACCGCGACCGAGGGAACCAAGAGCTATATGTCGATCGGCTCCTCCGCGGGTGCAACTCACCAGCGTCCCGACGCCGATGCCGACGGAAACTATCCGTTTGAGGTCGGAATCGCGACCGTCCCTCAGGCGAATGCCGACAACAAGAAGGTCATCTCTCAGGGACCCAGCGTCTGCATCTTCAAGAAGGACAACCCGCAGGAAGTCGTTGCTTCCTGGCTGTTCGTTAAGTTCCTTACCACTTCGGTTGAGTTCCAGGCGGAATTCTCGATGGCTTCCGGCTACGTTCCGGTGCTGAAGTCGGTTGCCGACAACGAGGTCTACAAGGCGTTCGTTGAGAAGGCAGACGGCGGCAACTACATCTCCGCCCTCAGCGCGAAGGTCTGCCTTGAGCAGGAGAGCGCATACTACACCTCCCCCGCATTCAACGGTTCTTCCGCTGCCCGCGACCAGGTCGGCGCGCTGCTTGCAAAGTGCCTGACCATCTCTGCCGATTCCGACGTTGACGCCGAGATCAAAAAGGCATTCGCGGACGCTATCGACGAGTGCGAATATTGATAGAGCGCCGATAATTTCTTATCGAAACGGGAGTCGATCCGGTGCAGAGAAAACACAACAAGGGAATGGTCCCTACGGCAAAAATGCTGCGAAAAAGAATGACGAATGAAGAAAATCATCTTTGGTACGATTTTTTGCGAAGGTATCCGATACGTTTTGCAAGGCAAAAGGTGTTGGGAAAATACATAGTTGATTTTTATTCTGCGGCTGCAAGGCTCGTTATCGAGCTTGACGGTTCCGGACACTATACTCAAAAAGGTAAAAAATACGATTTGAAGCGCACCGAGTTTCTCGCCGGCTACGATCTTGAAGTTTTGCGGATACCGAATTCTGAAATTCATGATCATTTCAGAGAAGTGTGTGAATATATCGACACTGTAGTAAAACGTCGGGTGAGTCTGATGGCACATGATATTGAGCCGCAGACGCATGCCGATAAGGATTGAAGCTTTTGCTTAAGGATTTAAGTAAGATATTAACAATCCCTCCGTCACGGCTTGCGCCGTGCCACCTCCCTTTGCACAAGGGAGGCATGGCAAGAGTTCAATCTTTGTCTTACAGACATGCAGAAAGCAATATAATATATTGTTATATTGTTTTTGCTATCCCCGGTTGGTCTGCACGGCTGTACGGTATGTTTGCACAAACTCAAAGCCTCCCTTGTGCAAAGGGCGGAGGGATTGTTTCACGCGTTTGGGATCGCGCGGCGGAACGAATAAGGTGCACCATGTTCGCACTCTCCCGTAGGGGCGACCTGTGGTCGCCCGCAACGCCCGATCTCGACGGGCGAACGCAGTTCGCCCCTACGATGTAGCCGTTGAGATCGCAAGATTTCTATCTTCCCGGCGGGAATATGACCTAATATTGTTGGATGCTAACACACTGCACAGCCCACCTCATCCACCGGCTTGCACAAACCGCAAAACGGCGTTTTTGCTTGCAAAACGGCGAGTCTCACTCGCCGAGCCGCTTTTGACGACTTGACTCGCGAAGCGAGGCAAGTCACTTCCCTCACTGGGGAAGGCTTACGGAGTGCGGTGCGAACATGGAGTGTCGACGTATAATAATGCCGAGTCACCGCCCTACGGTGTTGCAATATAGATGGCAAGATTTCTGTTTTGTGGCTGCGCACCATGTTCGCGCCGCACCAAAGCCTCCCTTGTGCAAAGGGAGGTGCCCGAGCGAATGCGAGGGCGGAGGGATTGTAAAGCGGCTCTTGGAAACAGCGCTGTTGTCCGGTGTGTACTCCCGTTAGATAGGGCGATCAAATCATCATTACGCACTTTGAGGTAATAAATGAAAAAAATCACAAGCTTTTTGGTGCTGTTCGTATGCATCCTTCTCCTCGCCTCCTGTACACCGGGGGCGAGCGGCGGTGATGGTACGACGGGATCGGTGAATGCCGAGGTATACGATTATGCCGCAAAGGTAAGTCTCGATCTCACATCGACGGCGACGCTCAAGCAGCAGGTCACCGTGCATGCGTACATCGACGGCGACACCACGCATTTCAACGTTCCCAAAAGCGTCTCCGAGACCGGCGTGCTCAAGGCGAGATATCTTGCCGTGAATACGCCCGAGTCGACCGGAAAGATAGAGGAATACGGCAAGGCGGCTTCGAATTATACCAAGGAGAAGCTGAAGGGCGCAAGCTCTATCGTTATCGAATCGGATAACGGCAGCTGGAATCTCGATTCCACCGGGGCGCGCCACCTGGTGTGGGTCTGGTATCGCGAGAGCGAGACCGACGCTTACCGCAACCTTAACATCGAGCTGCTGCAAAACGGTCTGGCGATTGCGTCCTCCTCGGCAAACAATCGCTACGGCGATATTTGCATGGCGGCGATAGCGCAGGCAAAGACGCAAAAGCTCAACATCTATTCCGGACAAAAGGATCCCGATTTCTACTATGGCGACGCCGTTGAGCTGACGCTCAAGGAGCTGCGTTGCAATATCGAGCAATATAACGGGATCAAGGTCGCCTTTGAGGGTATCATCACCAGCAATTCAAATTCCGGCGTTTATGTCGAAAGCTATGACGAGGAGACCGGCCGCAGCTACGGCATTTATGTCTATTACGGCTACGGTCTTTCCGGAGAGGGACTTGATATACTTTCGGTGGGCAATCTTTCCCGCATCGTGGGCTCGGTGCAGTACTACGAGGCGGGCGGAACCTATCAGGTCTCGGGGCTCACCTATCGTCAGATGCGACCCGACGACCCCTCAAACATCAAAAAGATAAGTGACGGACACACGGGAGCTTACACTGCCATCACGGCGGCAGAGCTTTCCGACGAGCGCGTCACGCTGACCGACAACGAGGGCAACGCGCGGGAATATTCCGCTGCCGAGCTGATGCTCTCCACCACCGTATCGATGAGCTCGCTTAAGGTCACGTCGGTCTACACGACGACCTCGGACGCAAGCTCGCAAAAGGGCGCACTGACCCTCACCTGCACATCTCCCGACGGCGCGACCGTTTCGGTACGCACCGCGGTGCTGACCGATGACGACGGAAACGTCATCAAAGCCGAGGCATATGAGGGCAAAACGATAAACGTGCGCGGCATCGTGGATCTCTATGACGGAAAATATCAGATAAAGGTATTGACCGCCAAGAATATCGACACTTTAAATTGAGACGCGAAAACGATTTTTCGTCTCGGAAAAATACGAAAGGTAAAATGCAATGAAAAAGATCATTTCAATTGTAATCATGCTTGCTCTTTGCGTGGGTGCATGCGCCGCTTTGGTGGCATGCGACAACGCGGGCAATAACTCGGATCCTCTTTCCAAGGCAAAGGAATACCTTTACACGGTATACAAGGACAACGGCGAGATAACGGCATCCGATTATACTCGCTTTGCCGTGCTCAGCGTTGACGGCGAGACCTTCAGCGTGGAATGGACCGCGACCGTCACCTCCGGCTCCGCCGATGCGGTGAAGATCACTCCCTCCGAGGACGGCAACACCGTGACGGTCGACGTCGACGAAAAGACCTCCGAGGATGTAGTGTATGTCCTCAAGGCGACCATCGTCGGCGGCGACGGCAAGTCGACCGAGCTTGAATTCAACTACAAGATCCCCAAATTCAAGGAGTTCACATGGGCGGAATATGTTGCCGCGGCGGATGACTCCAACGTCGTTGTCAAGGGTACCATCACCGGTATCATTGCAAAATCCAAGGGCAACAGCTCCAACTGCCTCTATTTCCAGGATGCGGACGGCGGCTACTATGCCTACAACCTCTCCACCGACCCCGTCACCGATAACGGTCTTGCGGTCGGCATGACCATTCGCATCACCGGTAAGCGCGACACCTACAGCGGAACCTATGAGATAATCGAAAGCTCCATCGAGGTGCTTGACGACGGCAAGGTCTCCGAGGTCGCACCCGTTGACTTCACCGAGATATATCAGAACGCCGAGTCGCTCAAGGACGAGGCTCTGGTCGCTCAGCAGGGCATGCTGGTCACCATCAAGGGCGTTGAGATAACCACCCAGGATACCTCGGGCGGCTACTACAAGTTCTCTCTTGCCGGCAAGGAGACCTATGTGAGAGTTTCCTCCTCCGTTTGCCCCATCACGAGCGACGAGCAGAAGACTCTCATCAGCGGCCACACCGAGCACCTCGGCTGGACCGCCAACGTCACCGGCGTTATCTGCGTTTACAACGGCGCATTCTATCTGACTCCCGTCAGTGTTGACGCCTTTGAGTATGTAAGCCTGCCCAAGAAGAGCGACGCCGAGATGATCGCCTTCGAGAAGGACGGACTTTCCATCGTTTCCACCGTTATGAGCGACACCGTTATCGAGCTTCCCGCCGCGGGTAAGGCGTACACCGACGTTTCGGTCACATGGGAATCCGACAATGCGGCCGCAGTCGTTGCCGACGGCAAGCTCACCATCACGCTGCCCGATTCCGATGTCACCGTCAAGCTGACCGCCACACTCAAGAGCGGCTCCGAGACCGACACCGCGGTGTTCGAGATCAGACTTGTCGCCACCGAGATGAGCTACACCGAGATCGTTGACGCCGCATATGCGCTTGAGGCGGGTGCAAGCCTGCCCGGAACTCACCGCCTGTTCGGTAAGATCATAAGCATCGACACCGCTTACAGCGAGCAGTACAATAACATCACCGTTACCATCGAGATCGCGGGTCGCAGCGAGAAGCCTATCCAGTGCTTCAGACTTGTCGGCGACGGCATCGCGGCTCTCGCGGTCGGTGACGAGATCACCGTTGAGGGTACGCTCAAGAACTACAACGGCACCATCGAATATGACGCCAAGTGTCAACTGATCGGCAAGGGCGAGATCCTTGACCAGTCCAAGACCGTTGACGCCGCCTACTCTCTCGCCGCGGGCGAGGCGATGTCCGCTCCCGTAGTGCTCAGAGGTGTTATCTCCTCCGTTGATACCGCATGGAGCGAGCAGTACAAGAACATCACCGTTACCATCGTGGTCGACGGTCTGACCGAGAAGCCCATTCAGTGCTTCCGCCTTAAGGGCGACGGCGCCGAGGCGCTTGCCGTGGGTCAGGAGATCACCGTTTACGGTACCATCAAGAATTACAACGGCACCATCGAATTCGATTCCGGTTGCCTGCTTGTCGATTCTTCGCTTATGAATGATGTCAAGACGGTCATCGCGGCATATAAGCTTGCCGAGAACACCTCAATGGACGGCGAGAAGACGCTTACCGGCGTTATCACCACCATTGACACTCCCTACAGCGCGGATTACAAGAATGTCACCGTCACCATCGTTGTCGCGGGCATTTTGGATAAGACCGTTCAGTGCTTCAGACTTGTCGGCGACGGCGCCGAGGCGCTTGCCGTGGGTGACAACATCACCGTTACCGGTACGCTCAAGAACTATAACGGCACGATCGAGTTCGACGCAAAGTGCACCTTTGTAAAGAACTGATAGATCGATAGGTTGATAAATAAGGGGCTGTCTCACGCACGTGAGACAGCCCCCGTTTTCATTGAAAGGCAGAGAAGAGAGAAGAGATAAGAGAAAAGAAAAAAGTCGCCGAAGCGACTTTTTGGGGTCATGGCAAAAACAAGAGTCTGCGGTTTGCCGAAAGTTTTCGCCCGGGTGTCAGCCCGGTCGAAAATGACGGTCGGGATACCGTCATTTTCGAAAAATCGAACGTTTTTGACGCTTCATGTTGCAAAATTTCATGTTATTTGGCGCCAAAACGACGAATTTCATTCGTCGAGTTCGATTTTAGGGGCTTGGCTCGCTCAGCGAGACAGCCACGGCGGTGGAGGGCGCGTAGCCCTCCTCGCCGTCCGCAGACGGCGAAAGACCTATGGCGTTTCTCTTTTGTCAAGGCACCACCGCACAATTTTTTATTCAATTGCGACGTCGGAAAATTCGTCAGATGCAGCAAATTTCCGCGCGCGTAGTTGATGCTACGCGAAGGGAATTTGCGAAATATGACGGATTTTATGCAAGCAAGTGGATGAAAAAAGGCGTTAGCCGTAAATTGTGCGGTGGTGCCTTGCCCTTTTCTCTTTGCGCCTGTGGTGTCAAAGAGAAAAGTGGCTGAGGACTTTATGCATTTTATATCTTTTGTCTACAGCCCCCGTTTTCATTGAAAGGCAGAGAAGAGAGAAGAGAGAAGAGAGAAGAGAAAGGAAAAAAGTCGCCGAAGCGACTTTTTGGGGTCATGGCAAAAACAAGAGTCTGCGGTTTGCCGAAAGTTTTCGCGGTCGGGTGTTTCGGCCGCAGCTTGCGATGCTCGCCTTGTCTTACAGCTTGATGTCGTATGTTTTGATAAATCTGTCCGCCTCGGCTGCCGTCGGGAGAGAGGGCGCCGCGCCCGCACGTCCGACCGTCATGGCTCCGATGAGGTTTGCAAACTTTCCGGCGTGTTCGATGTTGCCGGTGTTCAGATATTCCAGCGTCAGCGCCGCCGTGAAGGCGTCTCCCGCGGCGGTGGTGTCCACCACCTTGACGTCCAGAGCCGGCAGACAGAAATAATATTTCCCGTCATATATATACGCGCCGCGCCCGCCGAGCTTTATCACGTAATAGTGCGCGTCCACCATGTGCGATAGACAGATCGCCGCGCGCAGACAGCTGTCGGGATCGCGCGGACAGATGCCTGTGTATGCCTCGGTCTCGGTCTCGTTGGGCGAGAAGACCTCAAGGTGCGGCAATTGCTCGAACGGAAAGTCCGACGACGCGGGTCCCGCATCGATAAAGATCGGAATATCCCTCGCGGCCGCGTGACGCGCGGCAAAAAGTATCGCCTCGTGCGAGATCTCAAGCTGCATAAAAAGCGCGTCGGGACGACAGAGCATGGCGCATTCAACGTCGTCCGGACAAACGGCGGAGTTCGCGCCGGGAAAGACCACTATCCTGTTCTGCCCCGACGGCTCGACCATGACGGTTGCAAGTCCGGTGGGATTTTCGCGATCTGTGACGATAAAACGGCAGTCTATGCCCTCGCGCTCGTAAAGGCGGCGCAGTGCGTCGCCGTTTCGGTCGTTTCCGAGGCGGGTGCAAAAAACGCTGTCACCGCCGAGCCGCGCGACGGCGATGGCGGCGTTTGCGCCCTTTCCGCCCGAAACGAAGCCATAACTGCCCTCGTTGTCGATCAGCGTCTGACCGGCGTCGGGCACGCGGTGCAGCCTCATTACGAAATCCATGTTTGCACTGCTGACGGTAAGTATCCTTTTTTTCATGGCGACCTCCTGTCCCGACGGTGAGCGGTAGTGTGTCGACAGCGCCGCCGGAGGGATTTTTTGGGTAGCTCGATTTTCTACATTATATATTATATATCATGAGAAAGAAAAAAACAAGCCCCCAAATCGTTCGGTGTGTCTTCGCGATGCGAAAAAATACCGACCTGCGGAAAAATTTTTATCAAAAAGAAAAAATATTTTTCGGGCGAAAAATGTAATTTAATCGCATAAGCCACCTAAAAAATACGTCAAAGCCAAAAGAAGGTAAAAACTTTTTTCGAAAAACTCAAAAAAAACCAAAAAAATATGAAAAAAGGTATTGACAAAATGGGGAGAAAGCGGTATAATAATAAAGCTGTCCGCGAGAGCGGCGGCGGGGTCATTGAAAATTGAACAACGAAGATAAGTACAAAGCACAAAGTGCGAGGAAAGTCAGTCAATTAAGAATTGAGAAAAAAGTCTGCATTGATTGCGAAGATCCGGCAACTGCCAAGGTGACGGGGAGCGAGAGATGCGGAGCTCTTTAAGAAGAGTAAATTAGGAAGCTAGCGAAAAGCAAAGCTCTGAATTAAAGATTTGGGACGCGGAACCGAGAGGGGAAGCGTTTTAGATACAATGATTTAGAGAGTTTGATCCTGGCTCAGGATGAACGCTGGCGGCGCGCCTAACACATGCAA
>CAZRBI010000048.1:0-9257 GCA_964598315.1 uncultured Oscillospiraceae bacterium | reverse complement strand
AATCCGAATGCGACGCAAAGGCAAGAGTTGAAAAGTACAAAAACTTGGCAAACAAATAGTTGAACGCTAAAAATTAAGGAAGGCTCGATTTGAGCCTTCCTTTTTTGTGATTGGTGCGATGCTAAACTGTAATTTTCACCTTTTCTCCGTCGCCTGATTGCACGTCCAACAAGACAAAATGTCCGGTTTCTTTCACACAATAACGCAAAACAGAACAGATTTCTTTCATAAAAGCAGGTGTGGGGACAAATTCTTGCTTGTCAGACGGTTCGTGCGTCGCAGTATCCGTCAAACGCTGTTTTTCTTCAACATCTTGTACCACGTTTTCTTCGTGCGATGAATACTTGGACGCAGTTGACTTTTTCAATGCGTTACACACAAATTTGCTTTTCAAAAATGATAGCGGCAAACGAATTACAAACCGTTTTTTGCCATCACAAATACTAATTTTCATTAGATTCCACCCAAATTTCAACGGTATCTCCGTCGGCACTTTGCACTTCCACAAGCTTGCCCATTACGCCCTGTTCCACCAGCGCAAACAACTGCTTTAGGTCAATGCCTTTCAATAGGTCGTTGCCGTTGATTTTTGGCATTTCCACACCGTTAACCGTCAGTGTTTGTACCAATGACAGCGGCAAATTAACGTTGACCTTGTCACCGTCGGATGACAGCACACGAATGCGCAAGAACAATTTTTCCGGTTTTACTCGATTAGTCACCAAACGAACGGCACCCGACTCCTTGCCCATCAATTCATCCAACGACACGTTCAAAATTTCCGACAATTCGCAAAGCACGGAAATGTCCGGTGCGGACACGTCGTTTTCCCACTTCGAAACGGCTTGTACCGTGATATTTAATTTGTTCGCCACGTCTTCTTGCGTTAAATTTGCACTCTTGCGCAAACGTTGAAATCTTTGTCCAAAACTTTCTTTCATTCTATTTCTCCTGTTGTGTTGCTTTCGCAACGGTAAATTCAAACTCACCTTGCGCGCTATCGGCTTGCTTGTGAATACATTTTACACCAATTCACACAACTTTTGCACATACTATCGGTTGAAACAACTCAACCAAACAGCTACTTTTCACTCAACTAACGGTTGATTGATGCAAAAATACCTTAAAACACCCTACTTTTTGTCTTCAAAAAAAGAAACGAATGACAGGCCGAACTTTCACGCAATTTTCGCATATTGCCGTGATATACAAATGCAACAAAACAAAATACAAGCCAAAATATCTTGTAGTTATCACATTATACGCATGCGTGCTGCGCAATAAAACGCAAAACTCACGCAAACTTGCAGCTTGTTTTCGATTCGTCACAGTCGATAACCTAAATAGCAAACAGCGAGCAACCGTCTTTGCTATTCAAGTCGGTTGCTGTACTTTACAAAACTTTTCGGCGCATTGAAACGTCAATCGGAAAACTGACTTGCGCCTTTATCGGTCACTGTCAACTCGCCGTAGCTTTGCGTTTGCAGCGATATTGAAATTAGCGTCACACCTTTTTCCAAAACGTTGCCGTTTTCGTCTTGCCAAAGTGAACCGTTATACTGTGCTTTATCGGCAAGCCCCAACCACTTTGTACCGAACCAAGCCTTGCTAAAATACGGATAAGTATGATATCCACAACACAAACCGTATCCCAAGTAGATGTCGTCGTAGTAGCCTTTCAATGTGTTTGTGTGGTCGTGCCCACAAAAAATTGCCTTGGTACAATTGGAGTTTTTGACATATTGAAACACATCGGGATGATCGGCGACGCCTTCGGCATTGCCCTGGTAATAAACCCCCACAGTGTAGCCTTCGTCCCCGAAAACGCATTCACTTGCACTCTTTTCCGTTTCACACACCACACCGCTCACGTTGCGAATTTCGACGTTCGGCAGTTGTGCTTTCACAACGGCGGAAACGTCTCGTCCCTCTTGCACTTCGCGCAAATAGTACATGTTGGCAAACTCTTTTATGGGCATGTGGAAAAACATGCTTGTTTGAATATCGGGATTCACCTTCTTCAAGCCATCAATTGCCCACGTGTACCAATCCATTTGGCTTTGATGTATCCAATCGTACACCCAATCGCTTAAACTTGCCGATGCCGAATCCGGGTACATTCCGCTATCCAACATCACCAAAGAATAAGCCAAGTTTTCTGCCTTTTTTTCTCCCTTGAAAACATTCACAATGTAGTTGCTCTCGCCATAGATATCCGACGGCCCTGCAGCAAACAGACAATTGTCGTAACTTTTCAACAAGTTGTAAATCGTATACTTGCTACAATCAAACTGCGAATCGTGATTGCCATAGATGAACGCCCACTTCACATTCAATTTTTGCATGAAATCGGCAAAATACTTGAATGCATCATACGTGAAAACAGACAGTGTCAAATCGCCCGTAACAACGCACAAATCGGGTTTTTCTGCACGAATTGCCCTTTCCAACAACTTCATTGTTTTGCGGTCCCTGTTCGGAAAAGAACCGAACTTAATTTGCGGATCGGCAATTTGCATAATTTTCAATTCTTCGGCATTTTTGTCTATCACAAGCGACGGAAACAAGTCCAGATCAAACTCGGCTTCACCATTGTTGAACAGATATTCTCCGTACCCTTCCGACGAAGTTTTTTTGTGAACAGCGGCTCGAATGCCGAAAATTCCTATTGCCAAAAAAACTATTCCGACAATTAACAGAAAAATTGAAATTCCCATAGTCTTTTTCCTACCGTGAGTTGTTATTTTCATAAGTACCTCGCAAATGCAGTTTGCGCACGTATAATACGGACAGTATATCACATCGAGAAAAATAAAACAATGGTAAATTGCCTCAAAACAGTTGAACGTTTTGCTTTTTTGGTGTACAATATCTGCAACGGAGGGGATTATGACTATTTCGAGAAGACAATTCAAACAATTATCCAACTCGACAATAGAGCTTTTTTGTCCTTTCTAAATACTTGATGACGCTTTGTTTGTATTTGACTTGCAAAGCGTTATTTTTTGGAGAAATTATGAATCTGAACATTATCAATCACCCGCTTATCTCTCACAAAGTTGCAATTTTGCGCGACAAAAACACCGACACAAAACAATTTCGAGAATTGATTGAAGAAATCTCGGTGCTTTTGACATATGAGGCATTCAAAGACGTGCCCACCGTCGAAACGGAAGTGGAAACACCAATGGAAACGACAACGCAACAAGTTATTGCGGAAAATTCCATTGCAATTATTCCCATTTTACGTGCAGGACTTGGCATGGTCAACGGAGTGCACACACTTTTTCCAACCGCCAAAGTGGGACACATCGGCATGTATCGTGACGAAAGCACATTCCAACCTCAAGAATACTACTGCAAATTGCCCAAAGATATTCAAAACAAAACTTGTCTTGTTCTTGACCCAATGTTGGCAACGGGCGGAAGCATAATTGCAGCCGTAGATTTGCTGAAAAAACACGGCGCAAAACACATTAAATGCATGCACGTGATTGCCGCTCCCGAAGGAATTGCAGCACTGCAAAAAGCACACCCTGACGTGCAAATATATTGCGCCACAGTCGACCGTGGTTTGAACCCCAACAACTACATCGTTCCCGGTCTGGGCGATGCCGGCGACAGATTGTTCGGCACAAAATAAACAAAACAGTATTTATGCGTTGCACCTCTTGCAACGCATTTTTTGTCCGCATGCGCAGAACAGCAAGATAAAACACAAAACACGTGTGTGAACAGCACAAATCAACTTGATCATTTTATGCGTGCAGTATTGCAACACCCGACTGACACTTTTCGGCAATGCTTTTCAATTGAATGTGCAAGCCAAACAACATACGCCATACGCATTTGGGGATACGTACACACACATCCCGTTGACAACCATGTGTCCGATTGTTATAATACAAGAAATTCGCACTTTGCTTGCAAGAAGTGCGAACGCCGCCATTTTACATACCTGAAGTACAAAACGACGGTTTTTCAAAATTTTTTACAACTAGACAAAAGATTTACTTAGCTAAGTATATACCGATGGCAAGCCTTGAAACAAGCCACATTCCATTGCAACATATGTTAGGAGGCCCTACACCATGACTCACAAAGGAACACAGACAATCAAAACACGTCGACTTATACTAAGAAAATTCTCAGTGGACGACGCCCCTCTGATGTTCAAAAACTGGGCAAATGACGAAAGAGTCACAAAATATCTCACCTGGTGCCCGCACCAATCCTGTGAAGAAACAAAAAATCTTTTGGAAGCTTGGTGCAAAGAATACGAAAGAACAAATTACTATAACTGGGCAATCGAATTTGATAGCGAACCGATAGGCAACGTAAGTGTTGTTCGGTGGCGCGATAGCGACGAATGGGTTGAACTTGGCTACTGCATGCAATACAACTTGTGGAACAAGGGCATCATAACGGAAGCCGTAAGCGCGGTTATCGACTTCATGTTTGAAGAAGTGAACGTTCACAGCGTACGAATTGAATATGCCTCGCCAAATGTGGGCTCGGGAAAAGTTGCACAAAAATGCGGTTTGACGCTTGAAGGAACCATGCGAGATAACTACAAATCATCTTCCGGTGAGTTTTTTGACATTTGTTTGTGCAGCATTCTGCGCGGCGAATGGGAAAAGAGGGGAAAATTATAACAACTTCTTATCGACTACGCACAAAAACAATTAGTTTCTTGTGCATATTAATGCCCTATACTACTTTAAATCACCCAATAGTTTTTACAAATGTTCACATTAATTCCTCTGATATTGTTAGTTTTATATATAAGGTATTACATTTGAATAAAAAATTTCAAAAACTAGTTGAAATTATCATTATTTTATAGTAAAATTTAAGCGCCAA
Source organism: uncultured Oscillospiraceae bacterium (assembly GCA_964598315.1). GTDB lineage: Bacteria > Bacillota > Clostridia > Christensenellales > CAG-314 > Fimimonas. Next base: position 4,394 of record CAZRBI010000048.1, on the reverse strand, counting down.
ACAAAATTGCATATTGTATAGTAAAGTGCGAACATAATAGCTATTTTTGCTGTTATGTATTCTGCCGTTCGAATTTGACAAAAACGCAAATTCCGTTGGTAGGATACATGTTCGTACATATTCTATACAATTTTGTTTGGCGACAATTGGGGTTTGCGTTTTTTGGCGTTAACTTCGGTTGGCGCCTTTTTTGTTGGCAAATACCTATTGGAGGAACAAATAAATGAAAAAGAAAACTGCAATTGTCGTACTCCTTGTTATTTGCTCGATATTGTTTACGGCATGCAACGGCTTTGACTGGTCAGGAAGCGGAATCACGCCAAAGAAGGTTCAACTTGACACACCAACAAATCTGCGTGTAGACGACACTACACTTTTGTGGAACAGCGTCGAATATGCCAGCGGATACACAGTTCTTGCAAATGAAACAACTTACACTACCAGCACAAACAGTTTTTCGTTGCAAGGTCTTAAAAGTGGCGAATATACTCTATCTGTTAAAGCAAACGGGGATGGATTATCCTATACTTCGTCTGAATACTCAAACACAATAAGCTACACGCGACAAACAAGCACCGGAAATGAATATGAAGATGATGTAGTTGCAGCATTTGGTGCTTTTGACGAAATTAATACAAAAAACTCTTTTTTGGGATACGGAATCGATATCATAAACGCTAGCGCAATAGCCAGTAAAAATGTTTTGATGACCTACCCAATCTTTGACATGGACAAATTGATGAACGAAAAGTTGTTGAAAAGCAATGAGCACTACAATTCGTTTGAATCAATCGAAGCATCGTCGATAGAAGAATTCAGCCAAAACATGAGCACGTCGTCTAGCATTACCGCCGGCGCAAATGTGTCAGCTAAAGGGAAAATTAGCGGAGTAACGGCATCTGCTTCAGCATCGCTTTCAAGTGGTTTGTCTCGCCGCTTCACAAAAACTTCCGACATGGTTGAATCTCAATACTTTTTAGAAGTGATTGCAGAGAATCAAAGCTATTGGCTTGTTCTGCAAACTTCAGAACAACGTTACAAAGAGATACTATCCGAAGAATTCAAGTCCGATCTATATAATTCTGCGATTACACCAGAACAATTATTTGAGAAATATGGTACTCACCTCTTGACTAGCGTCGCTATGGGCGGAAATATCTGTATGTACTACACAATGTACAGCTATGATAAAAGTGTTTCAATCTCAAAATATGCCGAGGTATCACGCACTCTAAAATCAAACGTAGAAGCAGCCTATGGAAGTTTTTCCGCAAAAGCTGACTCTGAAAACTCTTTTAGCGCAACTTTCACATATGAATCCTTGGCTCGACAGTATGGAATACAAATCGACAAAAAAATCGTTAGTGCGGGCGGCGGTTCGTTTGGCATAAATAATGAAACTACGTTGTACGAGAATTATTACGATTGGCAAAAATCATTGGATACATATCCGGTTATTATAGGAATTAAAGATACAAATTCACTATATCCAATTTGGAATCTGTTGGACCTAAATGTTGAAGGCGCTGTAGATAGATACAATGAATTATACTCATTTTTCCAAGAATACGGTACAGAATCCTATAACAATCTGTGCGAAACATATAGCATTACACCAGCTGTTGCCCCCACCGGTATCGACAATATATCTGTTGGCGACCATAATAATTATACCGAAAATCAAGAAGTACATGTAAAAGCAGGACAAACACTTCAAGTGTCATTCGACGTTTTGCCGTACAATGCAAATAAGTATGTCAAAACATTTTCTGTTGACGACACATCATTGGCAACAATTGATAATACCGGACTTCTCACAATATCTTCTGCCGCAGATGGTGGAAAATACGTAACAGTAACCATTACGGCCGGCTCGATTAGTAAACAAATTAGGCTTTACATAATAAATACCTATACCGTACATTTCAACACACGACTATCCGAGTTAACAGTTGAACCAATAAGCGGAATACTGGAAGGCTATTCCTTGAATGAACCGACAATCTCCAGACGTGGCTATATACTTGAAGGATGGTACAAAGACATCAAATGTTCCGAAAGCGAAAAATTTGACTTTGAAAATGACTCAGTGACTTCAAACATGACGTTATATGCTAAATGGGTAGCAATTAAACCTGTCATTACTTTCAACACTAATGGAGGCAATAATATTGACTCACAAACAATAGCATACGAGAACACCTCCACACAACCAAAATCACCGGTAAAGGCAGGATACACGTTTGAGGGATGGTATACCGACGAAGAATGCACAGCAAAATTTGATTTTAAAACCAAACTAACCGAAAACATTGAACTCTACGCAAAGTGGACACGAATTGACCACACTGTCACATTTGAAGCAAATGACGGCACGCCCGTTGCTCCCGAAACAGTAAATATTCTTACTGAATGGAAAGTAACTGAACCGACAACAACTCGAACACATTATCACTTGATTGGGTGGTTTACGGACGAAGCATTTACTAAAAAGTTCGATTTCAACTCTGAAATAACCAAAGACTTGACAATTTACGCTAAATGGGAAATCAATAAGTACACCATTACATTCGACACAAATGGAGGAACTGAAATTGAACCAATCACGGCTGAATATGGTACACAAATCAATAAACCCAATCATCCAACAAAATCTGACGATACATTCTACAAATGGGACACTGAAATACCAGATTCAATGCCTGACAATGACATGACAATCACCGCAATATGGCAATCCCAGATTTCCGAAAAACAATATACAATAACATTTGATACTCAAGGAGGAACCTCTATCGATTCCATCACAGCAAATGCAGGTACATCCATTAAAAAACCAAATGATCCTACAAAAGAAGGATATGACTTTAAAAAGTGGGATAAGTCAATTCCTGACTTAATGCCCGCGAGCGACATGACTATTACTGCCCTGTGGAAAATTAATCAATACACGATCACATTTAAAATTGATGCCGAAACAGAAATTAAATCCATTACAGCAGATTACGGTACACCTGTTGAAAAGCCAAACAATCCTATAAAAGAAGGATACACATTTAATGGTTGGGATAAAACTCTTCCTGATACAATGCCAGCAGAGTCTTTAACACTAACGGCAAACTGGGAACTGAATACCACAACTATCACCTATAGCAGTGACGAAATTTGTCTATTTGATGAAGACGGAATTTTAAGTGAAGAAGAATTTAAAGGTGTTACAGCATCATTAGACAAAATAGATGGAACAATCATTTCCACATTGTCGTATGACGTAAAGACAATAAATGTTGCTTTCGCCACACAGTATAGCGAATACTACAATTTCACAGGATGGTTCGTTAATGCTGACGATAACTATATTAAAGTAACCAATGAACTCGGTGAAATTCTAGAATCCGTACAAAATTACACGGATGAGAAGGGACGCTGGATATATGTCGGCGAAAAAATTACTTTGATAAGCGGCTTTATAAAGAAAAATCCCAAATACATATCAAATGCCGATGATTTACAAAACATTAAAGAAAACGGAAAGTATATGTTAATTGATGACATTGATTTAACCAGCATCACTTGGACACCAATTCAGCTTTTCGAAGGGACAATCGATGGCAACAATAAAACCATCAAAGGCTTGAACTGTGACATTTACATGAAAGATGGAGGTGACAGTTGGGGATTATTCATAACCATTAACAACGCCGAAATCTCAAAAATCAATTTTGAGAATGTCAATATAAAAGGTGCAAATGTCGGCAATAAGGGCGGATATTATTATATCGGGACTTTAGCTTCATATGCATCTAACTCAAATATTTCCGAAATATCTGTTAAGTCCGGAACAATTGATTCGCATGGCTCATATGGCGGAAGTTCGCGTATTGGTGGAATAATTGGAGAAGCATACTCTTGCAACTTTAACAACTGTACAAATGAATCCACTATATATGGTGCTAAAGGTTCTGCTCATGTCGGCGGAATAGTAGGCTATTGTTCTGGAACAAAAGACCAACAATGCACATTTACAGAATGCATTAACAATGGTAACATTACTGCTGTGACAATGGTATACCACGGATATGCATCTGCCGCCGGCATAGTAGGGACAAGTAATAAGAAGACAACATCAAGTTTCACAAATTGCAAGAATAACGGAAATATTTTAGCTACAAAACCAGAGGGCATTCGCTATTTGCGTCAAGATGAAATAACAAATTACGAAGGATAAATACAATCAATTGCAGTTAATGCACAACTTTTTGTTCATTTCTCATTGCTATAATGAAACTAAGTGATAGCTACGACTCCTTTGAAAGACGTTTATTTCAAAACAACTAAAAATAAAAATCCACCAGCCCAGCTGGTGGTTTTTCATTAGAGGGTAAAACCCTCCT
>CAZRBI010000047.1:0-11513 GCA_964598315.1 uncultured Oscillospiraceae bacterium | reverse complement strand
ACACTTGTTTGTGCGTTTTTCTGTGGTGCGTATGTGTGTTTTTGAAACAATTTCCACAAAAACACATTGCTTTTTTGTTTCCAAATGCACTTGCCATACCTGTTTTTCCACGCTCGACACAATCGCCGAACAACTTTATTCCAACACGGTTTGCTGCGAACACTGCAAAAAAATATTCGCACAACAAATAAAACTATACTACCACACCTTGCATCTCGCGCTTTCAAACACCTAATGTGCAAAAGAGTTTTTCCCGGGCCGCAGTTGTGCGATGAGCAATGTATCGGTCGGCATTGCGGACAATTTTTCTCAATGTTAACGGGCAATGCGCAACAGACAAAAACTTGCAACGCCAAAAAGATTTTAACAACGTAACATTTTGTGCAAAAAAAGAACACTGCGGTGTGAATTGCAGTGTTCTTATGTTTCAATCAATTGGCGAAAAGTTTATTCTTCATCTACGGGAACGTCGTAGCTGATTGCGTCCAAAATTTTTGCGCCGTTTTCAATTTGTGTGTAGTCGGCCAATTCGTAGCGAATGATTCCGGAACGGAAGCGCAACAGCGAGTACTTGTTCAAATTGCCGCTGCCGGCGTTGCTTACGCTGTCCAACGATTCCACGTCGTTGACGGAATCGGGCACGTTCAGTTGAACGACAAATGCGTGGCTATCCACAATCACGGCAAGGGCGTTCACCGTCACGTACAATTCTTTGCCGCTCACGTTGAGCACTGTGTTGCAATCGTGCGTGAATGCAAAGCTTGCCGTTTTCAAAGCATTTTGTGCCGGCACGTAGATTTGCACGGAGGGGCTGTCTTGGAAGCTGGTGGAATATTTTTCCAAGCTTCTTGTGTAGAGCAAAATTTGGTTGGAATCGATAAAGTTGACGGAAGAGCTTACGCTGAGTTTGTTTTCCTGCGTTTCTCCGTTCAAGGTTACCTTTGCAAGGCTGTTTTCCCAATCGTAGACGGTGACCACGTCGTAGGCCGAGCGTTCTTGGTGTTCCTTGCCGATGTAGAAGCCGTCAACGTGTGTTTCCGACGAAAGCGGACGTTGAGATGCTTCGTTTTTGAACGTTACCGTTTGCGTGGTGACGGATTTCAACGTGATGTTTTCTTGTGCGTCGATGGGGTTTGCAACAACCAATTCTTGCAATTGATCCCAAGCGGAAGAGCTTTGCAACGTTTCTGCTTTATATTGGCAGAAGAGTGTTTGCACTGTTGTGAATGTGCAAGTTTTTTCCGCTTCGTGCACGGTTATTGTCATTTTGTAGGTTCCGCTGATGTCTTCGGGTGAAACTTCGTCCAAATTTTCCGGCAATTGTTCGTAGCCGCTGGCAACCGGTTCGTACATGAACGTTTTGCTGCCCACGGTGATGTCTTGTTCCGTGAGAGATGCCTTGCCGATGTTGAACAAGTATTCTTCACTTCTCCATCTCACGCTGGCGTTGGTTTTTTCCGCATTGTTGCCGCAACCGGCAAACACAAGCGTCAAAGACAACACAAGCGCCAAAACTAGAGCAAATTTTTTCATATTATCTGAAACTCCGTTAATATTATTGTTGTCGTTATTCTCGTATTATACCACAACCCACAAACAAAATCAATCTTATGGGGCAAGTTGTTGATTTCAGTTTGCATCAAGTTGAGTGAGGCAAAAGTTGTAAAAAATATGTGTGTTGCGTTGTTTGGAAACGGTGTGGGTGGCAACAAGATGAAGATGTTTGTCAAGCATTCGGCGACAGTAAAAACGTGCAGAAAACAAGTGTTTGCAGCATTGCCGTGCATGTCACGTGAAAAAATGTGGTCGCAAAAGTTGACGCGCGGCCATATTGCCGCAATCCCTCAAAATTAGGGAACTTTTGCCGCGGATTTTGTTGGATTTGTTCCCTAAAACGTTGACGTGGATGATGTTTTTCAAAAGGTTTGAACCGAGGCGCGTTGCGATGTGTCGGGCTTGTCTTGTTTTGTTGTTTGTGTTGTAAATTGGTGTTGTTTTGAGTACAAAAATATGGTATACTGTTGTTTAGGTGCACTTATGATAACTATTTTCAAAACAAATTCCATGAAAAACGCTGCGGAATTCGTGTTGAACACCATGAAAACGGTGGACAAGACGAATTTGTCCGTGATGCGCACAATCATCGTGCCGGACAGAGCCTCGTTGGAGGCGGAAAGGGCATTGCTTGCCGCAGTTGGCGGAAGTTTCAACGTGCAAGTGCGCACTTTCAGACGTTTGGCCAACGAAATTTTGCCCAAGTATCGCTATTTGTCCAAGCAATCGGGTATCATGGCGCTGACGGGGATAATTCAGGACGTTAAGGGACAATTGCGGTGCTACACCAAGGGTGTGGAAACGCCGGGGTTTGTTTCCGACATGTACGACACCATCAGCATGATGAAGTACTGCAAAATTTCGCCGGACGATTTGCTCCGCACGTCGTTGCCTAAAAGCGTGGAGGGCAAGGCGCACGACATTGCGTTGCTTTATCGCGCCTATTGCGACTACACTTCGGAAAAATTTATCGATTCGGCAGACAAATTGGATTTGCTTTGTCAAAGTGCAAAAGATTCCGAAACCATCAAAAACAGCTACTTCTATTTGTACGATTTCGACAACTTTTCCGCACAGGAATTGGCGTTGGTGGAACAACTTGCAAAAAATTCCGCCGGTGTGACAGTAGCATGCTGTGCAAGTGACAAGCCCGGCGACAAATATCTGTACCTCAACGATATCTACGACGGCGTGATGAACATTTGTCGTCGCAACGGCTGGACGCCGCAAGTGATCACGACCGAATCGTACGACAATTATATCACCGAGCAGATAGGCAAGCATATGTATCGCTACGGCGACGTCGAACCTGTGGAATGCGGCAAGGCAGTGGAGATTTTTCAGGGCACAACGCGTGTGCAAGAAGTTTATGCATTGGCTTGTAAAATTCAAAAATACATTCGCGACGGCGGACGATTTAGAGATATCTACGTTGTCACAAGCGACGTCTCAAAGTACTCCAACGCAGTTTCCACCATATTCGAAGAATTCGACATTCCCTATTTTTGCGACAGGCAATTCGTGCTGGCAAATCACCCGTTTGCGCAGTACGTTGTGGACTATTTCACGGCTTACCGCAACGGCGGAAAACTTTCGTCGGTGCTTTCGTTTGTGAAAAACTTTTTCTTTTGCGGCGATTTCGCTTCGGAAGATTTTCGATTGGACGAGGACGTTTTCCACTTTGAAAACTATTGTTTGAAGTACAACGTTTCCTACAACTTCTGCAGTTTTTCGTTGGGAAAACACGAAACGTATTTTGCAAATGCCGAAAGGTTTCGCGAAAAATTCAACTCGCTGTATGCAAGCGTGGAAGTGCCGCAAAGTGCCACAACGGAACAATACGTGCAAACAATTCGTCAACTTATTGCCGTCGGCAATCTCAACGAAAAAAATGCGCGCTTTGCCGAACAACAGCGTAGTGCGGGCTTTGCGTTCGAGGGGAAAGTGACCGAGCAAGTGCAGCAAAAGTTCGAAGAAGTGCTTTCGCAAGCGGAAACGGTGCTTGCCGGCCGCTATTTCAAGTTGGAAGATTTTCTCAAAATACTGACCGCGGCATTGGCTTCCGTCAAAATTTCCGTCATTCCTGTTGCCAACGACTGCGTTGTTTTTGCAAACATGGCAAAAGCGCGCAAACACGACATCAAGTTTTTGGCTTTGCTGGGTGCAAACTACGGCGCAATGCCTATTGTGAAAAGCGATTGCAAGCTGTTGAGCGACAGAAACATTCAAGATATGGCCGCAAACGGTTTGAACGTCGAACCCAAAATAATAACGGAAAACAGACGGGAAAAATTCAGTTTGTATCAGCTGTTGCAAGAGCCATGCAAACTTTACGTTTCCTACACCGCAACGGACGGAACAAGTTCCCTTCTGCCGTCGCAGTTTGTTTCGGAATTGTCCTCGTTGTTCACCGTGTTGGGCGAAAAATTGACGGAAACGGGCAAGGCGGACGAAAACGTGTACACGGAAAAGCAAGCTATCGCAAAAATAATTTCCGATACGCGAAAAATGAAAGACAATCAAATAGTGAAAACGCCCACGTATTTGTTGTTGAAAAAAAAGTACGGCAAAATTGCCAAGCAGTACGATTTTACCGGTAACGGAAAAATAAAGATTTCCAAAGGAAAAGAATTTTACCTGAAAAATTCCGAAACCAGTGTATCGAAACTGACGGATTTCTACAAATGTCCCTACCGATTCTTTTTTGAATACGGCTTGCGCATCAAACCGCGCTCCGTTGCGGAGTTGAAAGCGGCGGATTTGGGAAACATTTTGCACGAAGTTTTGGAAAACTACGTGAAATCCATACAAAAGGAAGAAAGCGACAGCGAAACTGTCGTCAAGGCGGAAGAATTTTTTCAAAAGGCCATTGCCGACGATTTCTATCGCGGAATGCGTTCCGACGTGCAATTGACGGGTGTGTTGGATCAGTTGAAAGCGGAATCGGTGCGTATGTGTCTTGTGGTGAAAAAACAACTGGAAAACTCCGCATTCACCAACCTTGGCACGGAAATGAGTTTTGGATCGGATGCCGATTTGCCGCCCGTTCGGGTGGACTACGACGGCGGTGCTTTTTTGCTTATCGGCAAAATAGACCGCGTGGACACGCACGACGGAAAGTTCATTGTCATCGACTACAAAAGCGGCTCGGCCGCATCGCAATATTCCGAAAAAGACCTATACGTAGGCCACAAATTGCAACTTTTGGTGTATTTGAAAGCGGTGAAAAACGTCTATGGCTTGGAACCTGTCGGGTTCTACTACTTCAACATGCACAACAAATTTACCGACGCGAAGGACGAAAAAGTGTACGTGTACAACGGACGCACGCTGAACGACGCCAACGTTGCTTGCTTGTTGGATAAGGAATTGAAAAAGGGCAAGAGCGAAAAACTTGGCCTTCAACTTAAAAAGGACGGCGACTTGTCGCAAAAGGGCAACAAGTTGCTGGAAAACTATCAATTCGAAAATCAAATGGAATATTCGGTGAAAATGATTCGTCGTGCCGGCAACCTTATGCAACAAGGCTATGCCGCAGTTTCCCCCTACGACAAATGTTGCGAGTACTGCGACTACAAGGATATTTGCGACTACGACGACGTGCTGGTATATCCTGCAAGAAAAGTGGAAGAAAAAGTAAGCAGAGAAACAATCGACAAAACGGTGGAAAAATGCCTCAATTCACACAATCTCAACAAAACGTAATAGACTATCGCGGAAAAAATCTGCTTGTTTCGGCATCGGCCGGTACGGGAAAAACCACCGTGATGATAGAACGCATTGCTTCGCTTATTGCCGAGGGAACAGACGTTTCGTCGTTGGTGGTGGTTACGTTCACAAACATGGCCGCGGCAGAGATGAAAAAGCGTTTGGCGGATAAGCTTTCGGAAAAGCGCAACGTTCCCGGCATGGCAGAACAGTTGGAAAAATTGGACAATGCCGCAATTTGCACGTTGCACTCGTTTTGCTGCGATTTGTTGCGCAACTACTTCTACGTTGTGGATATCGATCCATCTTTCACCATTTTGGACAGCACTACGGTTGCGTCGCTGAAAAACGCCGCCTTGGACGAAACGTTCAAAAAGTACTTCAAGGCAAAAGATAGCGAATTCAAAAAAGTCTACAAAATTTTTGCAACCGGCCGAATGGACGATAATTTCAAAAAAACAGTGCTGGATTTGTTTGATTTTGCCGGTTGTTTGGAAAATTTTGATCAGTGGTATGCCACCACGCGAAAGAATTTTCTTTGTGAAAACGGTCTTGTTCAAAACGTATTGCACAACGATTTGAAAAGGAATATATCCTATTTTGTCGCTCGAATGCAAGAAATAGGCGAATATGCGTCGTCGAGCGGATTGTCTTTTGCGTCGATTATTTTGCACAACGCTTTGATATTGCAAAAGCTTTTGGGGGAAGACTTTCAATCGACGGCCTATGGCTTGTTGAAGGTCAAATTGCAATCGTTGCCCAACCGCAACGCCAACAAAGATTTCGGAGCAAACGTCATTGTCGAGGAAAGAGTTCGCTTTGACTACAAGGAAGTCACCGATAGCCTCAAAAAATATCGTTCGAAGTACGAAAATCTGTTTGGCGGAAAAAATATCGACGAGTTGTGGCGAGAAATGTCCGAAGCCGTCGGCTACACCGACAAATTGGTGGAAATCATGCAGATCTTCGAGGAGGAATTTTTCCAACAAAAGAAACGGCGCGGCGGATTGGATTTCAACGACTTGGAACACTTAACTTTGCAACTGTTGCGCGACGAGCAAACAAAAAATGCCATCACTGAAAGATACAAATATGTTTTCGTCGACGAATATCAGGACACCAACCCCGTGCAAGAAGCCATTATTCAGGGAATTTCGCAAAATGCCGACTTGTTCATGGTGGGGGATATCAAACAAAGCATCTACGGTTTTCGCGGGTGCGATCCCACGATATTTTTGCGCAAATACTTGTCTTTCAAAAAAACGGGCCGAGGTCACGTGGAAGAACTGAACGAAAATTTCCGTAGCAATTCGGAAATACTGTCTTTTGTCAACGAAGTGTTTGACATATTGATGACGGAAGACTACGGTAAGGTGGATTATGCCAAAACGGCAAGACTTGTAGGCCACAAACAGCCGGTGTTGAAAGCACAATCCGTCAAGATAGATTTGATTGTGAAAGACGATTCGACGGAAGAAGCACCGGAAGAAGTGTACGACATGACACAAGTTGCGGAAAACGAGGATGACGAAACGCAAGGCGAATTGATTGCCGACAAAATCGAACGTTACGTGGGGATGGCCTACAAGGATAAGTATGGCAATTCTCGCAGAATAGGCTACGGCGATATCGTCATTTTGACGCGCAATTTGAAAGATCGCGCAGTGGATATCTACAATACTTTGGTGGAACACAACATTCCCGTCGTTGCCAACTTCAGAGCAAAAGGTTACGAAAACAAAGAAGTTCGCGAAGTGATCAATTTGATGCGCGCCGTGGACAACCCTTACAACGATATCTACCTTGTGGGAACGTGTTTGTCGTGTATCGGCGGATTTTCGCAAGACGAACTGGCAAAAATAAAAATTGCAACCGACGAACATCGCGTTCCGTTCTACAAGCGCATGCAAATGTACGTTGCAAGCAAAAAACACAATGAAATAAGTGACAAAATTGACAGATTGTTCGATTTTTTGGACAAAATGCGTTTTTTTGCCGCCGCATCCACCGCAGACGAATTTGCGCTGAAAATTTTGAGCGAACGCAACTATCACCTGTACGTGCAAGGCCTGCCCAACGGTACGTTGAGGTTGCGCAAACTTTACGCATTCATCGATTCGTTGAAAGGTGCAACTTATGCACAAAGTGTGGAAAAGTTTTTGTCGTACTTGGACGAATCGGAAGAAAAAAGCATAGACGAAGCGTTGGGCGACACAAATGCGGTGCGAATCATGACAATGCACGCATCGAAAGGCTTGGAATTTCCGATAGTCATCATTGCTGCCACGGAAACAGGCTTCAACTACGACCATCCGGCCGTGGTGAAAAATGCCGAATTGGGGCTTGCCGTGAAATATCACAACTTCGACACAATGCGTGTTTCCGATACCATGGGAACGGTTGCGTGCGGCTTGTTCAACAGATTGAACTTGCAAGAAGAGGAAATGCGCCTGCTCTACGTTGCAATGACGCGTGCGGAGTGCGTGTTGAACATCGTGGGCACGGTCACGGAGAAAAAACTTGTCTCCATGGACGTTCGCACGACGGCAGCAAACAGTCATTTGGATTGGTTGCTGGCAGCATTGAAAACAAAGTACGATTCGATTGAATATGGCACGGACGGTCTTGTATGCGTGCAAAGAGTTTTATTGGGAGCGGACACTTTCGAGCAAGATTTGCTTTGTGAGCAATCCTATGCCGAAGCGGAACTGGAAAAACAGTTATCCTACCGCTATCCCTATGCCGACCAAACGGCAATGCCCACAAAATTGGCAAGTTCGGCCTTGGACAGAGAATTTGTTTCCGACGACGATTCGCAATTTGCGCCGGCCATTTCCGAAAATAACGATCGCAACTTTGTGGGTACGGCTTATCACAAGGTGTATCAATATGCAAGTTGCAACGCAAGCATGGAAGACATCCGGCAAGTGGTGCAAGGTTTGGTGAACGAGGGCAAAATCGCCGAAGAATATGCCGCACGATTGGATTTGGATTTGATTTTCCGCACGCTTCACAACGAGGATTTGCTAAAAATTCTTTCTTCCGGCCAAGTGTATCGCGAACAGCCGTTCATGTTGTACGTTCCCTACAACAGTGTGGCGACGGACGCAAAGTATTCCGACAACGTCATGTTGCAAGGAGTGATAGACTTGCTTGTTATCGGCGAAAATCAAGCAACGGTTGTGGATTTTAAGTACACTTCGCACAGTGATTATGTCAAGAAAAACTATGCGGCGCAACTGGCGAGCTATCGTTTGGCAGTGCAAAATATTTGCGGAATATCCAACGTTGAATGTTACGTACTGTCCATTGCCGACAACAAACTTATAAAGATGTAGTTTTTCTTATTATTCGCCAAAGATTTTCACAAAAAATCATCGCCGTTTGCAAAAACAAGAACAATTGTGGCAACACTTCTTTCGGGAGGATCACCTATATGTTCTATTTGCAAACAGTGTGCAACTTTCTTGTTGCATACGATTGGTTATTTTTGTGTTCCGCTTTTGTGGGCACATGGTGTTTCGGGGCTATAAATTGGCTTTGCGACGGCTATTCCAAACAAAACGCCATGCTAAACGAATGTGGAAGAAACGTGTTGGCACGGCCGCAATTCAAAAGCATGTATTTGGCAAAAGTGTCGGAAGAATATTCGCGTCAATGGCGAGCTTACGTCAACAGCGGCGCGTTGCGTCCTTCGCTCACTTTCGAATTTGTTCCGCACAAAAAGAAATTGTCGGCATTGCCGTTGTTTGTTGCATGTGCCGCAGTCAGTGCGGTGTACGTTGCGTTGTTTTTCTTGTTTGCGGCAAAAAGGGAATATGTTGTTTTTCAGGCAGCATTTTGGTTGGCGTTTGTTGTCGTGGTGTTGGTGAACGACGTTTTGTTCAAAAAGAAAGAAGGTCGTGCCAGACGTGTTTTTGGCAAGTTCGTTGCACAACTCAACGCGTCGGAACGGGCGCAAAACAACGTCGATAACAACAAAAGTGTTTCCAAAGAAAAGGATGCTTTGGGAAAGGTGTCGGATTTGTTGCGTCGGAACGCTTCAACTTGCCGCACAACTCAACAACAGCAAAAAATCAACAAGGCGTTGAACGGATTGCTTCAGGCTTATTCCAAAGATGCCGCAAAATCTCAAAAGTAAAGGACTGAAGTGTCGGCAAATTGCCGACATTTTGTTTTTGCAAAAAAGAGGCAAAAGAAGGAGGTTGTTTGCAATTTTGCGGCGAAAGTGTGTTTGGACGCAGATGTTTTGCTCGACAACGTTCAGCCGCAGCCGATTGTGCGGAAATTACACTTTCGTTTTGACCAAAAGTGTGCTATACTGTGACTATGACCAACGCGGATATTCAAAACAAACTCAAAAATCTGCCTGCCGAGCCGGGCGTGTACATCATGTACGATGCCGACGGCAACGTGCTATACGTGGGCAAGGCAAAAATATTGAAAAACAGAGTGCGACAATACTTTCACGCTTCGTCCAACAAAACGGAAAAAGTGTTGGCGATGCTTTCGCATGTCGCGGATTTTCGCTACGTTATCACAGCCAGTGAGTCGGATGCGTTAAGTTTGGAAAACACGCTGATCAAAAAGTACACTCCGCCCTACAACATATTGCTTAAGGACGACAAGCAATATCCCTACATCAAGGTGGATTTGCACGCCGATTTTCCGAAGTTTGTGTCCACTCGAAAATTTGTCAACGACAAGTGTCGCTATTTCGGGCCTCTGACACAAGGCGGAGGAAAGGCGTTTTTGGATATTTTGGGTTTGGTGTTTCCTACCGTCACTTGTAACTACGATTTCAAAAAGTTGCCCAAAAACTTTCGGCCATGTTTGAACTACCACATCGGCAAATGCTGTGCCCCGTGCATAGGCAACGTTTCCAAAAGCGACTACGGAAAAATTGTGGAAAAAGCTGTTTCGTTTTTGGAGGGCGACACTGCCGACGTGAAAAGAATTCTCGAAGAAAAAATGTTGGATGCATCGGAAAAGATGCAATACGAGCAAGCGCTTGTCTACAAAAAATACGTGCAACTGATTGAAAAACTCAACAGTCAAAGCATTGTCGTTTTGAACAAATTGGTAGACTACGACTTTTTTGCCGTTGCATCGAACGGAAAAAATTGCGTTGTCAATCACACGATGATTCGTGGCGGAAAGGTGAATTTTTCCGATAACATTGCGGTGTCCGATGCGGCGTTGGACGAAGCGCAAACGCTATCCAGTTTTTTGGCAGAATACTGCCAAGTTGTTCGTCTTTCAAAACAGTTGTTTGTCAACGTCGTTTTGCCCGATGCCGAAGAACTTGCCGGAGTCATTTCACAAAAGAGCGGGCAACGCGTGGCTGTCAACTGCCCTCAAAGGGGCGAAAAGCGCAAACTTGTGGAAATGTCCTATCGCAATGCGGTGGAATATCTCACAAAAAGTCAAACGGCCATCGACAAAAAGTATAATTCTACGCAAGGCGCCGTTTTGCAACTCAAACAGTTGCTGGATTTGCGGCAATTGCCCACGCGCGTGGAGTGTTTCGACATTTCCAACGTGTCCGGGGTTGATCAGGTTGCAAGCATGGTCGTGTTCACCAACGGACAAAAGGATTCGTCGCAGTATCGCCGTTTTCGCATAAAAACCGTTCATGGTGCAAACGACTTTGCAGCCATGAAGGAAGTTTTAGTGCGTCGCTTCGAAAGAATGAAACAGAACGACGGCGTTTTTGGGAAAAATCCCGATCTTATAGTTGTGGACGGCGGCCCGGGACAGTTGGAATATGCAAAACAAGCCATGCAAGAATGCGGAGTCGACGTTCAAATAGTGTCTCTTGCAAAGCGCGAGGAATTGGTGTACACGTTGAATTCGCCCGACCCGATATTTTTGCCGCGCAATAGTTATGCTCTCAATTTGCTGGTTAACGTTCGAGACGAATCGCACCGTTTTGCCATCACCTACTTCCGCAAATTGCACAACAAAAACAGCGTCAAATCGGTTTTGCAAGACGTGGACGGAATCGGCGAAAAACGCAGAATCGAGTTGCACCGTCGCTTTAAATCTATGGACAATTTGCGCGCGGCAACAGTCGAAGAGATTGCTTCCGTCAAGGGTATGACAATGCCCGTTGCACAAAAACTGTTCGAGTTTTTGCATGACGAAAAGTGAAAAATACAAATTCAAAAAGTCCGCACGTTGTGTGCGGACTTTTTTGTGTCTACAAGAAAACCACCGGATAGTCCGGTGGTTCCATGGAGGTTTACCGA
>CAZRBI010000046.1:0-12158 GCA_964598315.1 uncultured Oscillospiraceae bacterium | reverse complement strand
TTGCACGCAAAAAATTACACCCCCTATAGAAGTGCAAGAGTATGATACCACAACTACGGCGCGATGTCAACGAAATAACAGACATTTCGTGGACAAAAATTGAAAATGACTATTGACATTCCGCCGCAAAAACAATATAATATACACCCGTGCGAAAGTGCGGTTTCTGCTAGATTATTTTTGGAGAAACGACAATGATAGACTACAAACTTTTGGTAAAAGAAGCTTACGAAGCACAAAAATTCGCCTACACGCCCTACTCCAACTGGAAAGTTGGCGCAGCGTTGCTCACCAAAGAGGGCAAAATCTACCGCGGTTGCAACGTGGAAAGTTCCACGTTCTCCCCCACCAACTGCGCAGAACGCACGGCCATTTTCAAAGCCGTTTCGGAAGGGGAAAGAAACTTTGCCGCAATTGCCATTGTGGGCAATGATGCAAACACCCCGATAGGGGAAGGAGATTTCTGCCCGCCGTGCGGAGTTTGCCGCCAAGTTATGACTGAATTTTGCGACGGCAACTTTGAAATTATTTTAGCAAAAAGCTACGACGACTACGAAGTTTACACCTTAGCGCAACTTATGCCCCTTGTAAGCCGCCCCATCTAGTCGCTTTGGCTTGTTTTTCACAATCACTATTCCACACAGACTACACAAAAGCACCCTAAAAGTTTGTATAACTCCCAGGGTGCTTTTATCATACTTATTAATCAACTTTTCGCAAACAATCGGTTATTCTTCCGTTTCGTCAAGATCGCAAGCTTTGTAGTATTCTTCAAAAATCAATTGTCCCAAGCCTTCGTCTTCCA
Organism: uncultured Oscillospiraceae bacterium; assembly: GCA_964598315.1. GTDB lineage: Bacteria > Bacillota > Clostridia > Christensenellales > CAG-314 > Fimimonas. Next base: position 11,353 of record CAZRBI010000046.1, on the reverse strand, counting down.
CCAAAGACAACGAATAACCTTCGTTTTCGTCACCGACAACTTGGAACACTACCGCTTCGTCCTCTTCCAGAGGCGAGCCTTCCAGTTCTGTGACGGGACGCAAAATGCAATACAAATCGTCTTGGAAAGGAATTGTGGCAATTTGCTCAAACTCGATACCGACACCGTCTTCCGATTGCAAAACGATGTTTTCGCTATCTTCTTCGTCGCATAAAACGTCAATCAAACTTTTTTCTTCACTCATAACTATTCCTCCTCATTCTCGTTGTTTTGCTCTGCATTTTGTTCCGGCTTAACCGTCAAACCGACAACGTCTTCCACCGGCAAGCAAAAAGCAATGCCCTTGCCTTCCGATTGCAAACCAACCTTTTCGTAGATTGCCTTCAAAATTGCATCGCGAATTTCGTGTTCAACCAATATCATCACAAGTTCCTTGTCCGGCTGAATGGAAATGTTGAATATTTTTTCCGCTTCGGCATTGGCTGTGCCTCTGGCATGAATAACCGTGCCGCCGCGAGCACCGAATTCGCGCGCAGCTTCCATCACGGCTTCGGAAAAACCGGCATTGACAACACACATAATGACTTCGTGTTTATATTTCATGTTTATCACTCCTTATTGCTCAAAAACCTGTAGATAAGCACACCTATCGTGCTGGTGAAGGGAACGGTGAACGCCACGCCCTTGCCGCCGCGAATGGTGGAAAACTTCGTTTCCAACGCAGCAAGTGCTTTTTTTGCGTTTTCCTGCGTCAAAGTGCTGAACAGCACGGCTTTTTCTTCGTCCGGGGTAAGCAATCCCAACGCTTTTTGCGCCGTGCCCACTGCCAACGCGGAAAATTGGAAGTTGCAATCGAAAGATTGTATCAAATCCAAAAAGTACTCGCTTTTTTCACGATTGACAACGGTCACAAGCAACACAAGCTTATCCGGTGCCACCGTTTTTTGTTTGGCGGAAGTTTTTGCAGACAACTTTGTTGAGACAGACTTTGCCGATCTTGCCATCTTCACCACCTCCCTACATAAAATCAATGATTTGTTCGTCATCGGCGCTCAAAATGCGGTTCATCGCAATCTTATCGCGCACCTTCTTGGCCATCACCGCACGGAAACCCAACAATTGAATGGTTATAAGCGGAGTCATTGCCACCATTGCCACAACGCCGAAAGCATCCGTCAAAATTCTATCCGCACCGCCGGCATTGGCACCGACGCATGCGCCTATCAACAGCGGCAAAATAAAGCTTGACGTCAACGGTCCGGAGGCAACTCCGCCGGAATCGAATGCGATTGCCGTGTACAACTTCGGAACAAAGAAACTAAGCCCCAAAGACAGCAAATAGCCGGGAATAAGATAGTACAGCAACGAGAATTGCAACCACACGCGCAACATGGAAAGTCCGATGGAAATTCCTACGCCGATGCTCAATGCAATCATCATGGTTTTCTTGCTTACGGTGCCGCCGGTTATCTCTTCAACCTGACGGTTCAACACGCTTACGGCCGGTTCTGCCAAAACAACAACTGCGCCCAACACAAATGCGAACACAACGGAAATTATCGGCGAATTGTTTGCCAATTCCGTGCCCAGCTTATAGCCGATAGCCATAAATCCTGCCGAAACTGCCGTCAGGAACAGCACCAATCCGAAAAACGTGTACAAAATGCCAACAATAATGCGCACCAACGTGCGTCTGGGCAATTTCAGACAGATAAATTGAAAAACAAAGAAGAATGTGCTTATAAGCCCCATAGAAAGTGCAACTTCTTTCACCACTTGCCACATGGACGAAAAGAACGACGCAACGACGTTTTCGCCAAGAGAATAGTCGGGCACGAAAGTTACACCAGCACTATCCGCAGTGGCAATACCCAACATGGTGACGGCCAAAATGGGACCGATGGAGCACATCGCTATCAGGCCGAAGCTGTTTTCGTTGGCATCTTTGCCGCCTAACGTTTGTGAAATGCCCACGCCCAGTGCCATTATGAACGGCACGGTGATGGGGCCCGTGGTCACTCCGCCGCTATCGAAAGACAACGCGATAAATTCCGCATTGCCCGTTTCAATCAGCAGTGCAGCAAGCGCAAACAACACCATGTAGAAAAACATCAGCATGCGCGAAAGCGACACTTTGAAAACTATGCGCACCACGGCCAACACCAAAAATACACCTACGCCAACACCAACGGACACAATAAGCACCATCGGAGTGACACGTTCGGCAATTTGCGAAGCCAAAACGGAAAGGTCGGGTTCGGCAACGGTTATAAGCACACCCATTGCAAAACATACGGAAAACAACAGCACCGGTTTTTTGGATTTTGTAAGCCCTGCGCCCATGTACTCGCCAATAGGAGTCATGGCAATATCTGCGCCCAAATTAAACAGACCGATGCCCAAAATAAGCAACACCGCAGAGACACAAAAAACAATCAATTCCTTTGTGGAAAGATTAACCCACGGTGTACAACACAAAACAAGCACTAACGCCACAACGGGTAGTACCGAAAAGACAGATTCTTTGGTTTTTTTCCATAATGCTCGAACCAACTTCTTCACCTCGCGCATATTATAGCAAAAATTGCACTATTTTGCAATAGGTTACAGGGCAGATTATCCGAGGATAAGCGCAACACTTTCACAAAAAACTTGTTGCCGACGTTTTCAGCCCCGGAACACTTTCGCCGCGTTTAAAAACTCAAACGATTTTTGCAACTGCGGCCCGCTTGCACCAATTTCACTTTCGCCGCACTTTTCACACAAATATTTTACGGCATTTTGCTGAAATGAAGCACGAGAAGAAGAGAAACGGGAAGTGTTTTTTGATAAAATGGGTTTCAAAAGCGCACAAAAAACAACTACAAGCAACACGAATCCTCGAATTGCAATTTTGATGATAAATATTTATATAATATATTTTTTAACAATAATTATCAAATCTTATTGAAAAATTTGATTACAAGTGCTAAAATCAAATTGCGACACAACTAAATATTTTCACCAAAGTATACTTACGGGCATAAGTGTACTTCGTTTTGCGTTACAAATCTTTGGTGAAGATAATATTTGTTGGTGTCGCAACCTGCAAAACAACTGACACTTTGCTAGGTGCCGTCTTGTTTTCAGGACGGCACTTTTTTGTTGCAAAAAGCGAAAACAAAAAAACGGAGGAAAATTTATGAAAAGCAAAAGGCTGTTAGCCATCGCTCTTTTTTGTTGCATGATTTTGTGTTTGACGCTTACAGCATGCAAACACACTCATACTTTCACCGAAAACGCAGATGAACAATTTTTGAAATCGAAAGCCACTTGTACGCAAAAAGCCGTGTACTACAAATCTTGTTCTTGCGGCGAAAAAAGTAACGAGACTTTCGAATTCGGCGACTTTGCGCCTCACAAGTACTTTACATTGAAGTACTCAGCAACACAACACTGGTACGAATGTGATTGCGGTGCCAAAAGAGGCGAGGAAAATCACATTCCCTCCGCACCGGCAACGGCCACGACCGATCAATATTGCACAAAGTGCAACTACGTTATCGTGCCGGCACTGGGATACACCCACACCACTCACACCTACGATCAGAAAAACACTTCAAGTTACTATATTAAAACGGAGGCAACTTGCGAAACGCAGGCGGTGTACTACTATTCTTGTAAATGCGGTGAAAAAGGTTCAGAAACGTTCTCCTACGGCAATGCACTGGGACACAACTACGGCGAATGGATTTCCAACGGTAACGGCACGCACACCAAAACTTGCGCAAACGACAGTACGCACACGGTGACCGAAAACTGTTCGGGAGGCGAAGCGACGGAAACACAAAAAGCAATTTGCTCCTTCTGTCACGGCGAATACGGCGAACTCGTTGACATATCCGACTTCCAACTGGAACTTGTTGGCAATGCCTACGCAGTGACGGCCTACTTGGGCAGTGACACAACCGTTACCGTTCCGTCCGCCTACAAAGGAAAATCCGTGACAATCATTGACGAACGAGCTTTTTACGACTGCTCTTTTATCACGACGGTTCAACTGCCCGCCACAATCAAGGAAATTGGCAATCAAGCGTTCGGCTACTGCACCGCATTGAAAAAAATCGACATTCCATCTTGCACTCGACTTAAAGACGAAGCGTTCCTCGGTTGCACGACGCTTACCGAACTAACCTTGCCGGACGGACTTGTTTCCATTGGCGAAAATCCGTTCAATCAATGTACTTCACTCACAAAAGTTACAATGAATTCGGGAAGCATTTCCGCCAACGTTTTCGCAAACAACACCTACTTGCAAGAAATTGTCATCGGCGAAAACATCTCGCAAATTGCGCAAAACGCATTCAAGGGTTGCACTTCGTTGCAATTTTTGACGTTGCCGCGCGTAAACGAAAGTGCAAACTTTGCAGAATACTACTTTGGTGTACATGGCGAAACCTACATATATCAAGGTTCCGGTTCCGACAATCTTTATCCAAGCAAGGTGACATCTTACACAGTGGGAAACCGTGTTTTCGGGCTTCCCGCCGACGACGCCGATTGGTATTACGACGGAAAAGGAATGACTGTCAACGGCGTCTACTACAAATACGATAACACTCCTATAGAAGTAACGTCCTATCAAAGCTATTACGACGTCACCGTTGGCGTATACTGCCAAAAGCCCAAAACTTGGAGTATGACATTGTACAGCACGCCAACCGTTTCGCTACAAAAACTTACAATCACAAATCAAAACATTGCCCTTTCTTCAAAGGCACTTGTCTCCAGCACTTTCAGCATAGACGTGCTCTTGCTGAAAAAACTTTCTTTGGAAGGCCCCAAGACGCTCTATTTGGACGAATTGGACGTTGAAAACTACACGGTGAACGTCAATCATACCGACGGAACAGTTGAAAAATATCCACTTAAAGATTATTTGTCCGAACAAGAACAACAAGAATTGTTTGCGGAAGGCTCACACTCGTTTACAGTGACGTGCGACGACTTGACACAAACGTTTTCAATAACAGTTAAACTTCGCGAATTCGAAGGCATAACCTTCGACGACGTCGTCGTTGTCTACGACGGCACGGAAAAATACTTGAGTGTGGACGGAATGCCGGAAGGCGCATCCGTCACCTACCAAAACAACGGCAAAACGGAAATAGGCGAACACGTTATTACTGCAACCATAACAAAATACGGTTACCGCCCGTTGACGTTGACGGCAACGCTTACAATTTGCAAAGACACCTACACCATCACCTACGTTTTGGAGTTAGATAACGTCACGAACGATAACCCGACTTCATACAAATTCGGTGAAGGGCTGACGCTGACGGCGCCGACGATTGTTAACTACGAATTCTTGGGGTGGTACACAGACGAAGAAAAAACATCGCGGATAACGATGATTTCCGCTAAACGCTACGGCGATATCACTCTTTACGCCAAGTGGAAAAGCATTTTCGTTACTTCAGGCACAACTCTTACAGGGTTGACAGATTACGGCAAAACTTACACTGAAATTGAAATTCCGCAGGAAATAACAGCAATCTCCGCAGGAGCATTAAGCGGTTGTAACAAATTGGAAAGACTAACAATTCCTTTTGTCGGCGCAAAAGCAGGTGTAACAAGTAGTGATACCTATCAATACCCGTTTGGTTACATTTTTGGAGAAAGCAGTTACACCGGTGGTGTCAAAACAGAGCAATACTACTACGGCGATTCAACGTCATCCACAACATCCACCTCCTACTATATTCCGTCTTCACTTAAATCCGTAACGGTGACCGGTGGAAACATATTGTATGGTGCGTTCTACAATTGCAGTAGTCTCACAAACATCACAATTCCTGACAGTGTCACATCGATAGGCTACCGTGCATTCTATGATTGCAGCAACCTCACAAGCATTGTGATTCCTTCCGGTGTCACATCGATAGGCTCTAGTGCCTTTGAAGAATGTAGCAAGCTTGCAAATATAACAATAGAAGGAACACCGCAAATCGGTAAAAATGCGTTTGCGAGCACAGCATACTACGACAATGCAGACAATTGGCAAAACAAAGTTCTTTACATTGACAATTGCTTGATAGAAGCAAAAACCACAATTGAAACTTGTATGATAAAAGAAGGAACAACTGTTATTGCGAAGTATGCGTTCTACGGTTGTAACAGTCTCACAAGCATTGAAATTCCGTCTAGTGTCACATCAATAGGCTACGAGGCCTTCTGCTATTGCAGCCGTCTCACAAGTGTAACGTTTGGCAAAAACAGCCAGCTCACATCGATAGGCAACTATGCCTTCGAAGATTGCAGCAGTCTCACAAGCATTGTAATTCCTGATAGTGTCACATCGATAGGCTACAGTGCCTTCTCCGGTTGTAGTTCGTTGGAAGAAATGACAATTCCTTTTGTCGGCGCAAAGGCAGGTGTGACAAGCAGCGATACCTATCAATATCCGTTTGGCTACATTTTTGGAACGGCAAGTTATACCGGCGGAGTTCAAACACAGCAATACTACTGCGGCAGTTCAACGTCTAGTACGACATATGATTACTACTACATTCCGTCATCTCTTAAATCCGTAACGGTGACAGGCGGAAACATATTGTTTGGAGCTTTTTATAATTGCTGCAATCTCACAAGCATTGTTCTTCCTCATGCTCTAACGACAATACGCAAATCCGCCTTTGCATATTGTAACCATCTTGAAAGTATCGATATCCCCACTAGTGTCACATCGATTGGCTCCTATGCCTTCTACAATTGCAGAAATCTCACCACCGTAACGTTTGGAGACAACAGTCAACTGGAATCGATAGGTGAATATGCCTTCAGTGGTTGCAGCAGCCTTAGTGCGGTGTACATAACAGACATTGCCGCTTGGTGCAATATTGAGTTTGGCTCTAACCCATTGACATATGCGGGCAATTTGTACTTGAACGGTGAACTTGTAACAGAACTGGAAATTCCGTCAACTGTAACGGAAATAAAGAATAAGGCCTTCTACAATTGCAGCAGTCTCACAAGTGTAACGTTTGGCGAAAACAGTAAGCTGGAATCGATAGGCAAATATGCCTTCTACGATTGCAACAGTCTCACAAGCATCACAATTCCTGACAGGGTCACGTCGATAGGCGAATATGCCTTTGATGATTGCAGCAGTCTCACCGCAGTGCATATAACAGACATTGTCGCATGGTGCAATATTGAGTTTGGCTCTAACCCATTGTCATATGCGGGCAATTTGTACTTGAACGGTGAACTTGTAACAGAACTGGAAATTCCGTCAACCGTAACGGAAATAAAGAATAAGGCCTTCTACAATTGCAGCAGTCTCACAAACATCACAATTCCTGACAGTGTCACATCGATAGGCTACCGTACATTCTATGATTGCAGCAACCTCACAAGCATTGTGATTCCTTCCGGTGTCACATCGATAGGCGAATATGCCTTCGAAGATTGCAGCAGTCTTACAATCTATTGTGAATCAGAATCGCAACCAAGCGATTGGGATTCAAACTGGGCACCTGGCATTCGTTGTGTTGTGTGGGATTGCAACAACAATGAAGTTGCAGATGACGGAAACATCTACGCCGTTATTGACGGAATACGCTACGCATTGAAAGACGGTGTTGCAACAGTTGTTCGTCAACCAAGCAATATTATTTCCGCAACTATTCCGTCGTCAGTGACCTACGAGAAATCGTCGTATTCTGTCACTTCGATAGGCCGATATGCCTTCTACAATTGCAGCAGCCTCACAAGCATCACAATTCCTGACAGTGTCACAGCGATAGGCTCCTCTGCATTCTGTGGCTGTAGCAGTCTCACAAGCATTGAAATTCCGTCCGGTGTCACATCGATAGGCGAATGGACCTTCTCTGGTTGCAGCAGTCTCACCGCAGTGCATATAACAGGCATTGCCGCTTGGTGCAATATTGCGTTCAGCGACTCCCACGCTAATCCCTTGTGCTGTGCAAACAATTTGTACTTGAATGGTGAACTTGTAACAGAACTGGAAATTCCGTCAACTGTAACAGAAATTAAAGCCTATGCTTTCTACGGTTGCAGCAGTCTCACAAGCATTGTTATTCCTAGCAGTGTCACATCAATAGGTGAAGGGGCCTTCAAGAATTGCAGCAATCTCACAAGTATTAAAATTCCGAATAGTGTTACAAGTATAGACGCACGTGCCTTTGAATATTGCAGCAGTCTCACTAACATTGTTATTCCTGATAGTGTTACATCAATAGGCAATTACGCCTTCTATTATGGTTGCAGCAGTCTTACAATCTACTGCGAAGCAAAGTCTAAGCCGAGCAGTTGGAATTCTTACTGTTCCGCTTGTCCATTTGTGTGGGATTGCAACAACAATGAAGTTGCAAATGACGGAAATATCTACGCAGTTATTGACAAAATACGCTACGCATTGAAGGACGGAGTTGCAACAGTTGTTGGTCAACCAACTAACATTGTTTCCGCAACTATTCCGTCGTCAGTGGCTTACAAGGGAACGTCTTATTCTGTCACATCAATAGGAGCCGGAGCTTTCACAGGTTGCAGTAGTCTCACAAGTATTGTTATTCCTGATAGTGTCACATCGATAGGCTACGAGGCCTTCTACAATTGCAGCAGTCTCACAAGCATCACAATTCCTGACAGTGTCACAGCGATAGGCTCCTCTGCATTCTGTGGTTGTAGCAGTCTCACCACTGTAATGTTTGGCGAAAACAGTCAACTGGAATCGATAGGCAACTATGCCTTCTACGATTGCAGTAGTCTCACAAGTATTGTTATTCCTGATAGTGTCACATCGATAGGCTATCGTGCCTTCGAAGGTTGCAGTAATCTCACAAGCGTAACGTTTGGTGAAAACAGCCAACTCGCATCGATAGGCTCCTATACCTTCTACAATTGCAGCAGTCTCACTAGCATTGAGATTCCATCAAGTGTCACATCGATAGGCAACTATGCCTTCAGTGGTTGCAGCAGGCTCACGAGCATCACAATTCCGTCAAGCGTCGCGTCGATAGGGGAAGATGCCTTCTACAATTGCAGCAGTCTTACAAGTGTAGTGTTTGGTAAAAATAACTCGCTCGAGTTTATTGGAAATCGCGCATTTTGCGGGTGCAACAGTCTCGCAAGCATCACAATTCCTGACAGTGTCACGTCGATAGGCGAATATGCGTTCTCTGGTTGCAGCAGCCTCACTAGCATCAAATTTGAAGACACAACAACATGGTACCGCACAACAAATTCAAGCAACTGGGAAAATAGAACTGATGGTACACAAACAAGCGTAACAAATATATCCAACAACGCCACACTATTCACCGATACTTATCGTGATTACTACTGGTATAAAAAATAAGAAACAAAGGAGAAAAAGCTATGCCACCAAAACCATTAACTGAAACTTAAATATCAATTTGTACACAATTAGCTGTACGAACATCGCAATATCAAAATAATTAAACAATAAAGGAATAATACTATGAAATTAACTTATGACGAACAGCTAATCTACAACAATGTACTAAACGCAATAAAAGCAATGAAACCACAAAGTTTTTGTCTCGACAAAGCCTTTTACGAGAAAGCCGGAATACAAGCAACACCAAAGCAACGACAACGTATTGGAAAATATTTTAAGGAACAGGTAACTTTCTTTTCCAACATAAGCTTTGATCAAAGTTTTCTTGGGTGCGGGAAATGTGGTTGCAAAGACACTACTAACAAACTGCATTACGAAAAACATTGACGCTGTCACATGCAAAATATTGGAAAGCTCCAAAATTTCACCGGAAAATATTGTGTTTTTCATTATTGTTACCTTTCAGTCAGCAGTTATTAGTTGAAACACAAAACAATCCACCACCACGCAAAAAGCCACCCGAACGGGTGGCTTTTTGATGTTTTTCGTTTACTTTTTGCTTTTTTTTGAGGCAAACCGCCGCATGCAACTAGGCAAGACGGATTCCGCGTTCAACTTCCACAATGGCAAGTTTTTCTACGTCCAAAACAAGACGAATTTCTGCGCCTTGGGCAAGGGTTGCGGCAAATTCAGCGTCTACTGCAACGTTGACGACCTTTTCGCCGACACGGCAAACTGCAAATTTTTCGGAATCGTAGTCCAAAACGTTTTCAACAACAGCTTGAATGCCTGATTCTTCGCCGATTGTTGCTTGATACACGTCGAAACCGAAATCCAACGCTTTTTCGAAAACGTTTTGTCCGCCGCCGTTCACCAAACGCATTGCAAGTGCTTTGGGGCAATCGAAAGATGCTCCGCCAACATCCAATGTGAAGGCAAGGTCGTTGAACTTCTTTGTTTTGCCGTTGATTTCCTTTTGTACAACAACTTTGTGTTTGGAAAGTCTTCCGGGCAGCACGTTGTTGCAGCTGAGAGGTGCAACCACTTCTTCGTTTTGCGACAAAGCAATTTGTTTGAGGTCGATATCGATTTTAACGTTTTTGCCAAGTTCTGCATCCTTATCTACAACTGCAAACAGAACTCTGTCGGCAACTCTCAAGTGAACAAGGCGTTGTCCGTTCACGTCTTCTTCGTCGGCAACAACGGCAGGAATGGAACCGCCCAAACGAACAGCTGCCGTAGGAACGGACACTTGATATGCACCGTCGACTGCGCTGATAGCGGCGGGCAATGCAATGTTTTGGCCCAAAATGCCCAACTTGTTGTCTTTCACAATGCCGTCGACAACAATTTCTTGCGGAATACGCGGCATGATTGTGTTTTCCGTTTCACTGTCGAACACGTGAACGTGCGACATATCCAACGAAACTTCTATAACTTCGTCAACATCGTAGTAGCTGCCTGCGGGTGCTTTGACGATAACTCTTGTGGGGCTTTCGGCAATTGTTTCCATGCTGTTGATGTCGAAATCGGCATAAACTTGGCAATCGGTACCCAATTCTTCTGTGTGAGAAACACGGCACTTAGCTTTGCAAGGATAGCGGTTGGGATCGACGGAAATGTGTTCCGCACGCAAACCGATGACAACTTCCTTTTGTCCGTCGAGATAGCAACGATTTGTTTTGTTGAAGTAGTCTGCAGGAACGGTAACGTCAACAGGCGTATTGTCGAAGGTGATTCGTACGTTTTCGCCTTCCAACTTGAGCTTGCCGTTGAAGAAGTTCATTTGCGGTGTTCCGATGAAGCCTGCAACGAATTTGTTGCCGGGGAAACGGTACAAGTTTCTGGGGGTATCGATTTGTTGCACGAAACCGTCTTTCATAACGACGATACGAGTACCCATTGTCATTGCTTCAACTTGGTCGTGCGTGACGTAGATGAAGGTTGTTTGCAATTTGTGGTGCAACTTGGAAATTTCCGAACGCA
>CAZRBI010000045.1:0-12941 GCA_964598315.1 uncultured Oscillospiraceae bacterium | reverse complement strand
CACCTAGGGTACTTGGCTGGACACGGCCCGGGAGAGTATGGCTTTGCCGCATCCACTAAAAACCTTTCAACAATCGTTGAAAGGTTTTTTTTATGTTACACTGCGTGTGTATTATCTTTTCTTTTTGAATTTCTAAGTGTTGAATATCAAATCGTTTAAAGTCTTTTTCCATTTTAGTGTGAGGGATTCAAAGTGTTGTGCAGTGTATTTAATGTTTTTCCAAAATTTCAAAAAATTGAACGTCAAACTGTTGAAAAGTTTTTCATTTTATAAATGCGACACAACGTATTTTATGTTTTTAATTTTAAGCAACTGAATTCTAATACAAACGGGTGTTGTTTAGCAATATTTTGTTTTGTGCAAATTTAAAGGATAACTGTTGAAAATTGATGTTGCACTAAATATTTTAGTGGCGTGTGTGCCGATATGCTGTTTGTAAGACAGTTTTTTGAAGTGTAGTGATGTTCATGCTTTGTGCGTAAGATGTTTTTTTTCAGCAAAGATAGTAATATAATGTTTTTATGTTTGAGAATTTTTTGTATTATTTTATCCAAAAAAAATAGCGGTGCAAATTGCACCGCTAAATTTATTTATGTTTTTTTCGTCAAAGTATTGTTCTCCCGACCAATTCGTCAATTGAAATTTCAAAAATATTTGCCAAAGCAATCAGTTGGTCCACCGACGATTCCGTGTAGTCTGTTTCGCGGTGCGAAATCGTTTGCAGCGTAGTACTCAACAACTTTGTTGGTGTACACAAAGTGGTGTTCGCGTACCGTTTCAATAATCTTTTATTCCAAGTAGGTAGTCGGCGCTTTCGTGCAAAATTTCACAAAGAATGCAAATGGTTTCTGCATCAGGCAGCGTTATGCCGCGCTCCCATTTGCTAACACAAGATTGCTTTACGTTGCAAAGTTCCGCAAGTTCCACTTGCCCCAACTTATTTTGAATTCTACTTTCTTTCAATCTTTCGGCAAATTTGTTTTTCATACTCAAATTATAGTCTTGCCCGGAATAAATTTTTCAAATAGTCTTGACAAGACTATTTTCAGAGATTATACTGAATATGTAACATGACTGTTATTAAAGTTTGCGGAGGAAAAAGGATAATGCTTAAGAGAAATAAAACGTTGGTGTTGTTGACTGTTGTACTAGTCATTGTCATCTTGTCATTTTGTGCGTGTGATTTGTTGGATACTCCTGTTGACGATGAACAATTGGTCATTGAACAACCGCAATATGCAAGTTACGGCGACGGCTTTAAGCGCAGTGCTAAGAAGGTTAACAAAGAGTCTGTTTCAGATGATGTTCGTGATTTTGAGTTGGAAAAAAGTGAAGATTACGATGTAAGTTACGAAACGGTTACTGCAACAAGTTCTTATACGGATTTGTGCTCGTATGGTGCAAATGATGCCATTTTGTGGCCGGGTGCGATAGTGGATATCAGTAATAATGCATACACGCCAATTGCTTTGCAACGTGCAGCGATAACTATTTCTCCAAATTTGGAAACATTAACGGGGAAAAAGTTGCAACCCCAAACCATTGAAAAGCCTACGCTCAGTAGCGTTCGCATGGGCATTAACAGTATAGTCAATGATAATATATCATCGTCTATCGGAATGCCTAGCAATTTAACAATGGAAATTCACGAGGTGACGCACGAAAATGAATTTGCACTTAATCTTGGATTTGGATTGCAAGTAAGCAAATTTGCTTTGTCCGAAAACTTTTCATATGATAAAATGAACCGCCAAACGAATTTGGTAGTTGTACTAAAACAAATTTACTATACAATAGACGTTGATTATCCCGAAATCGGCGCAAGGGGATTTTTTGACGAAGATTTGTCGAACGCAAGTATCAACAAAGCGCTTGCCGGAAAAATCCCGGCATATGTATCGTCGGTAGCTTATGGTAGAATTGCAATAATTTCTATTCAGTCTAATTATTCGTCAAAGGACATAGAAAATGCGTTGAGTTTGTCGTGGGGCAAGATGAGCGAAGATCCGGGCAGTGCTGTTAATAAAAAATTTAGCGCGGCGTTTGAAAATACGTTGAGTCTCATTGCAAAAGATGCTGAAACAACTGTTAATTGCTTTGTTTATGGCGGGAAAACTTCGGAAGAAATAAATATTGGCGATCAAAGTCTTCAAAATGTTTTTTCTGTTTTTAACGGTGGCAGTGACGGTGAAGGGGCTTTGCCCATATCGTATACTCTCAGAGATTTGAGCGGAAGCCTTGTTAAAATTCAAAGTTGCGACGAATACACAGTGAAAAACATCACTTACAATCCCAAAAAGTTGGTAAATTGGAGTCAGCTTACCGATTTGCAAAGTTCCGGAGAGTATGAAAAGATTGAAACATTCAAATTGGATCTTACGGCAATGTTTGATTGGGAAAATCCGGAAAATACCGACAATAATGCTAAAAACACGATAAAAATCCCGCAAAACATTAAGGATTTCTACATTAAAGGTGCTAACGACGTTAACGGACACGAGATTGTATACGCCGATTTGGGGATAGCCGTTGCGCCACGTTCAACACCGCTGACAATTCATCTGGAAGGTATTTCGTTTATCGGAGACTCTGTGAACAATGCCGGTATGTGCATATCTGCTAATGGCGTAGATGTCGAGATAATTCTCGACATAAAAGGTACAGTAAGCTTAAATGGCAATCTTGGTGCGCCTGCCATTTCTTGCAACAATTTGAAACTAGATGGCAGCGGCTACCTGACAGTGCATGGCGGAGATGGTGTTGACGGAGAAGAAGTCGGCGAAAACGGTGCTGACGGTGCCGCTGGAATTGTGTCTGAAAATGTTGCCGTCGTAATGGACGGATTCTTAGAAGTGCATGGTGGTAATGGCGGAAATGGGGCGAACGGTCGTGAACAACATATCACAAAAGGAACTGCTGCGCCCCAGACAACCACGACGAGCGGAGGTTGTGGTGGCAACGGCGGAAGTGCATTGCAAATTATCGATGACATTGCTTCTGACAAACAAGTCGTGGGTGTAAGTGGAAATGCAAAAATTGTTTTCATCGGTGGCAATGGCGGAGATGGTGGCAATGGCGGAGATGTTATTGGTGATTATGAAAGCAAGTATAGCAAGGATCTGTCGGGCAACAAATTAAAGGGCGGAAGCTACAATGGTTGTGCCGACTTGCCGGATGGGGCTACAGGCGGCGATGGCGGTAATGGCGGTGCCCCGCTAATAGTTAAAAACACAAACAAGGGCTGTGAACTAATGCTATCTGACAAATCTACATTATGTTTGCAATACGGCAATGGTGGTAATGGCGGTAACGGAGGCCACGGTGGTGATGCTGTGTGGAGTGGCGATGGTTGTAAACCCGATGGCAAAGGCAATGGCGGTCAAGGCGGCAACGGTGGTTACGGGACTGTCGGAGGCGCCGGCGGAAAAGGTGGTGACGGTGGATCTTCTTTTACAAATTATTATACTTCTTTGTTTGAAAAGCATGATCAAAAAGGAACGCCGGGTAACGGCGGAATAGGCGGTAATGGAGGTAACGCCCTGGCGAAGTTTGTTTTCACAAATGGTTTTTGCGAAAAACAGTACGAAAACGCCGGTTGTGGCAACTACGGCGGAAGTGGCGGTTATTGTAATTTTGCCTCAAACAACCAAGCATGCATGCAATGCTTTGATTATTCGGAAGTTAAGGGCACGGACGGAATTCAAATGGTAGGTTGCGAATATCAGGTCGTTTGGGCTGACTAGCATATTCGGAGGTTTTTATGGCAAGATGTGTGGAGCGACGCCGCATCGATACACACATGGCAAGTGTCATAAAATATAGCAAAAACATAATTTTTGGAACAATTCACCACTCGGCACCCGAAAGGGTGTCGAGTGGTGTTGCTTTTTCGGCAAATTTCGAAGGGTATTCGTCCCTAAAAATATATTTCTACTAAATTTTCGGTAGAGCGAGTTTTGCGAAAGATAAAAGTCCAAAGCGCATAAGTATTTTGGGCCGAAAAGTGGCAAAGTGATTGAATTTTTGCAGTCAAATACTTCAATTTCGACACAAAAATCGTGGTTTTGTGTTAGTTTTTGAGTAGGTATTGTCTCAAAATTGCCTGCGTAACACCGTGGAAACGCATTTAAGCGCATTGCTTGCTATGTTGTGTAAAAAAGGTGTTTGTGTATGTCAAAATGCAGCGGTGTTCGAAAGGTGATAACTTCATTTTGGTTTTTCACTTGTCAATAATGCAAATCTACTGTATAATGATTTCATTATGATAACATTAAAACGTATTTTTACAAACGATGAGCTTTATCGTTGGGCTTTGGGCGTGTTGGAACAAAGTTTTCCTGCAACAGAACGTCGTGACGATGCCGAACAATTGAAAACCATGTCGCACGCCGACTACCGTTTGTGCGCAATTATGGACGGATCCGTTCCTGTGGGGGTTGTCGGATTTTGGGATACGGCGGAATTTTTGTATTTTGAGAATTTCTGCATTGCACCCAACCTGCGCAACGGAGGGTATGGCGCTCAAACGCTTGCTGTGCTAACCGACGGTTTGCAAAAGCCGTTCATTTTGGAGGCAGAATTGCCAACGGACGATCTCACACGCCGCCGCGTTGCATTCTACAAGCGTAATGGCATGGTGGAAAACTCCTATTCGCACATTCAAGCGCATTATCATCTTGGCGATCCCGATTTGCCGATGCTTGTTTTGTCGCACAAAAAGCAGATTTCGCCGGAGCAGTACGCTCGTTTCAAAGCTTATCTCGATGCCAACGTGGAAGTTCGCTAGCTTGCACGTAAGGGCAAGGAAAAATGTGTCGGCAACATTATGGGCAATAAACAATAGTTTTTGCCTATCCTCTTGACAACGGGGGGGGGGTGCCGTGGTATAATCAAAATCAACAAATAATCAGTAAAAAATTTAATTAGGAGAAAAAGAAATGAAAAAACTAGTGTGCAAAACATTGCTAGTTGTCATGTGCATAAGTCTGCTTGTTTTGACTTTTGCGCTTGGCGCATGCGACACTGACGGCGAAGCTTCGCTTTCTGTCAGGTTTGACGAGTACACGATCTACGTAGATGATGATTTGGAAACGGTGAAAAACCACCTGATTGTCACCTACACCGATCCCCAAGGCAATTCCGGTCGCGTGACGGATTTTACTTTGAACGGAACGTTGAACGAAGGCAACTGCGAATTCACCGTCACGTATAACGGCATATCGACAGTCGTGAATATATACGTTTCTGTGCCCGAACAGGCGTTCAGCATTCACTTTGTCGTCGATGGTGAACTTTATCACGAAATGACCGTGAAAACCAACGGCTTCAATTTGCCCAAATCGCCATCCAAGAACGACTTCGAATTTGTCGGCTGGAGCTACGACGTCGACGGCAATCAACCGTTCGATGCCACCAGACCGATCGATTCCAACGTGGAGCTTTATGCCGTGTGGAAACCGATAGTAGTGGAATACACCGTGACGTTTATCACTAACGGCCAAACGCACTATTCGTACTCTGCCGAAGCCGGTTCGCAAATAGACGTGCCGACGCAAGAGCCTTCTGCCATTTGCAAAGCGTTTGTCGGATGGTTCTCGGTGGATAACGTGCCGATGGATACCCAACAAACAGTCAATTCCGATCTTACTTTCTACGCATCGTTCGAAACGTCGCACTTTTCGGTGGTTACGGACGAAGCCGTTCCTGCTACGTGCACAGAGTCCGGCTTAACGGAAGGTAGCCATTGTGAATTTTGTGGCGACGTGCTTGTTGATCAACAAGAAGTGCCTGCATTGGATCACGACCTCCAACATTACGCAGCAAAAGAACCCACTTGTACAAAAGACGGTTGGGAGGCTTTCGTCGAGTGCCAACGCGAAGGTTGCGATTATACCACTTTCCGCGAAGTGCCAACAAGCGGCCACCAATATGGCAATTTTATAAAAGAAGTAGCTGCCACTTGTGAAGACGACGGCGTCAAAGGACATTATCACTGTTCTGTGTGTGAAAAAGACTTTGACCGTTACTATGACGAACTGACCGATCTCAAAATCGATGCATTCCAGCACGAGTTGGAACATCACGAAGCACAAGCACCTTCGTGTGCAGGCGTTGGTTGGAATGCGTATGACACATGCACGCGTGAAGGTTGCACCTACACAACCTATCAGGAAATTGCAAAGCTAGAGCACGAAATGGGCGAAGACGAAAAGTGCAAACACTGCGGCTATTTTGAAAGCGGTTTGGAATTGGAACTGTCGTCGGATAGATACATTGTTGTTGGACTTGGTACGTTCACCGGCACAGACGTCGTTATTCCTGCTGCAAACGCAGACGGAAAACCTGTGACGGCGATAGACGAATCTGTATTCAAAGGCACAAATATCACAAGCATCACCATTCCTGCCAGCATCACGACCATAATGTCAGATGCTTTCGCCGATTGTGATAGTCTCACCAAAGTAAACTATCTCGGAACGATAGAGCAGTGGGTGCAAGTTGGTTTTTCGACTGCAAAATCTAATCCGACGTACTATGCCAAGAACTTGTATGTCAACGACAAGTTGGTGACGGAAGTAAAATTGACCACGGCAACAAAAATCGGGAATTATGCTTTCTACAATTGCAGCAGTCTTGCAAGCATCGAAATTCCCGCAAGTGTCACGGAAATGGGCTGGAATGCGTTTGAAGGTTGTGAAAGTTTTGCAAAAGTAAACTACCTCGGAACGATAAATCAATGGGCATGGATCAAATTCAGATACCAAGAATCCAACCCGTTGTACTATGCAAAGAACTTGTACATCAACGATGTGTTGGTGACGGTGGCAAAATTTACCGACACATGGGAAATTGGCAAATATGCTTTCTACAATTGCGCGAGCCTCACAAGCGTGGAAACTTCGTCAAACGTAACACGAATCGGGGAATGCGCATTTTATGGTTGTAGCAACCTTGAAAGCGTGACAATTGCCGAGGGGTTAACGCAGATATTTTTCGCTGCATTCTACAAATGCACAAGTCTTAAGAGCATCGAAATTCCTTCCAGTGTAACAGAAATCAGAATGGATGCTTTCCGCTACTGTACCAGTCTTAAGAGCGTGACGCTTCCTGCAAACGTACAACTTGGTGGGGTCACCTTTGCGAATTGCAGCAGTCTTGAAAGTATAGTAATTCCTAATGGTGTCAAGCGCATCCAGGAATTTTCCGGTTGTACTTCCCTTAAGAGCATTACAATTCCTGCAAGTGTCACAATAATCGATCAAAATGCCTTCAAAAACTGTAAGTCTCTTGAAAAAGTCAACTACCTTGGAACAATTGACCAATGGGCACAAATCGATTTTAGATCTGATGATTCAAATCCGTTATATTGGGGTGCCGGATTGTTGTACATTGATGACAAGTTGGTGACAGAAGTTAAATTGACGACTGCAACGGCAATAAATTCCTACGCGTTCCGCGATTGCAATAGTCTTACGAGCGTGGAAATTCCCGCAAGTGTCACGTCGATAGGTGCTAAGGCTTTCTATCGTTGCAGTAGTCTTACAAGTGTAACTTTTGCTGAAAACAGCAAACTTTCCTTAATTACAGGATTTGACGGTTGTAGCAGTCTCACAAGCATTGTAATTCCCGACGGTGTCACAAAGATAGACGGAAGCGCCTTTGCAAATTGTAGCAGCCTTGCAAGTATCACAATTCCCGCAAGTGTCACGGAAATGGGTTCATATGTGTTCTACGGTTGCAGTCTTGCAAAAGTAAACTATCTCGGAACGATAGACCAATGGGCGCAGATCAAGTTTGGAGATTCGACTTCCAATCCGTTGAACGGAAGTACTCTGTTGTACATCAACAACGCACCTGTCACGGACGTGAAAATCACAACCGCAACGGAAATCAGCCCCAGGGCGTTCTATGCTTACGGTGGATTGGTGAGCGTTGAATTGTCAAGCAGCGTGACGAGCATAGGCAAAGAAGCGTTCAGTAAATGTGAAAATCTTATAAGCGTACAAATTCCTTCAAGTGTCACAACAATCGGAAGCAATGCATTC
This sequence comes from uncultured Oscillospiraceae bacterium, assembly GCA_964598315.1. GTDB lineage: Bacteria > Bacillota > Clostridia > Christensenellales > CAG-314 > Fimimonas. The sequence continues at coordinate 4,896 of CAZRBI010000045.1, read as the reverse complement.
TACGAGAGCAACAGCCTCACAATCTACTGTGAAGCAGAATCCAAGCCTGACGGTTGGCCATCCAATTTGAATCAATCATATATTGGTACCGTTTCTTCGTACACGCTTCCCGTTGTTTGGAATTGCAAAACCAACGAAGTGGCACATGACGGCTACACCTATGCCGTGATTGACGGCATTCGCTACGCACTGAAAGACAGTGAGGCAATGGTTGCATTTCAACCCAAAAATATTGCTTCCGAACTTGCGATCCCGTCTTCTGTGAAGTACAACGGTGTGGATTATACTGTCACGGGTATTGCTTATCGCGTGTTCTACAGCAAAGGCAACGACCTCGTAAGCGTCACAATTCCTTCAAGTGTCACATCGGTAGGCAGCTATGCCTTTTATGGTTGCAACAGAGTGACAATCTACTGCGAAGTTGCATCGCAACCGAGTGATTGGAACGGCATCGATTGGTCCTACAGGCGTCCCATTGTTTGGGATTGTAAAAATAACGTAGTTGCAAAACCGGATGGCGACATCTTGGTCACGATTGACGGCATTCGCTATGCGTTGAAGGATGGCGTTGCATCGGTTGCTTGCCAACTTAACAACAGCGTTTCTGTGAAAATCCCGTCTTTCGTGATCTACAGAGACACGAGCTATTCGGTCACGAACATAGCGGATGATGCGTTCTACTATTGCAGCAACCTCACAAGCATCGAAATTCCCGCAAGTGTCACTGAGATATATGGTTATGCATTCGCCGACTGCATCAACCTTAAAACGGTAACGTTTGCTGAAAACAGCCAGCTTGCTTCAATTGGTTCTTATGCGTTCGATGGTTGCACAAGCCTTGCGAGCATCACAATTCCTGCAAGTGTCACAAGTATAGGCTACGGTGCCTTCCGAGGTTGCACAAGCCTTGCAAGCATCACAATTCCGTCAAGTGTCACAAAGATAGGAAGCTATGCCTTCAAAGATTGCAGCAATCTCACGATCTACTGCGAAGCGGAGTCTCAACCAAGCGGATGGAACTCTAACTGGAACAGTTCGAATTGTACTGTTGTTTGGAACTGCAAAAACAGTGAAGCTGCGGGCGAAGAAAACGCCTAGGCTGCGAGAGTGTCGGTTGTATGTCGAAAGTGGTGTTGTCGACGTTGTGCAAACGCCACCAAAACAGCTGCGGCGAATGCGCGAAAACGTTTAGTGCACAGAATTGCTTCGACGGACGAAAAAATGATTCTGCAACGTTCGAGCGAAAAGGCAGATAGCAAATTCGATGAGCAACACAAAAAATCTAAACAAAACAACGAAGCCAATGCTTTTTGCATCGGCTTCGTTTTGTTTTGCGGCAAGTGTCGGCGGTTTTGTAGGATAACAAAAAACATTCCCTTGTCGGTTTGAAGGGAATGTTTCAAAAATGAAAAAATATTTTGATATTTATTTTTTGATGCTATCACTGAAATAGTCTTTGACTATTGACGGCATAAGTGGTAGTATATATTAGTACAAGTTTGCGCCTATGGGTGTTTTATGCCCTTTTTGCAGAAAAAATTGCTGTTTTTCAGCTGTTTTTCGTCAAAAAATTCGGCAAAAATGCCACCGTTTGCAAACAAACTACCGTCTGTTTTCTTTGTCGGTAAAATTAACATACCACAAAGAAAGCGACAATGCAACTTTTTTCGGCAATATTTTTAGAAATTTTTTTTGAGGAGTTTTGTCAATGCCACAAGACATCAAGACCGTGAAATACGGCAACCACGAGAGAAAATCTTTCTCCAAAACGACAGAAGTGCTTCCTCTTCCCAATTTGATTGAGGTTCAAAAGCACAGTTATCAAATGTTCCTTGACGAAGGTATTCGCGAAGTTTTTGAAGACTTTTCGCCCATCGAGGACATGACGGGACACTTCCGTTTGGAATTTTTGGATCATCATCTGGATTCCGCACCGAAGTATTCCGAAGCGGAATGTCGTTTGCGCGATGCAACGTATGCAAGTCCGTTGCGTCTTACCGTTCGTTTGACCAACAAAGCAACGGGTGAATTTTTGGATCAGGAAGTGTTCATGGGAGACTTCCCTTTGATGACGGAAACGGGCAGTTTCATCATCAACGGTGCAGAACGTGTCATCGTTTCTCAAATCGTTCGTTCCCCCGGCGTCTATTGCTCGATGGAATTGAATAAAAACGGTAAACCCACCTACAACACGACGGCAATGCCCAGTCGCGGTGCATGGTTGGAAATCGAACACGACAGCAACAATGACATTTTGTACGTTCACATCGACCGTAACAGAAAACTTCCCGTCACGGTGTTGTTGCGTGGCATTTTGCACAGTGGTCTCAACAAGAATGTCGGAAGCGGCAACCTTATTTCCAAAATTTTGGAATACGATCCCGTTTTGGCTTTGACTTTTGCAAAGGACGACACTGCAACCGACCAAGAATCGTTGATTGAAATCTACAAACGTTTGCGTCCGGGTGAAATTCCCACCGACGAATCTGTTCAAAAAACGTTGAACGATTTGTTGTTCGATGCAAAACGCTACGATCTTGCAAAAGTCGGTCGCTACAAGTTCAACAAGAAGTTGGCTTTGGAAAGCCGCATTGCAGGCTTGGCTTTGGGCGAGGACGTTTCCGTCAATTTGACAACCTATCCCAAGTATACGAAGCTGACAAGCGAACAAGCACAACAAATTGCAGATTGCGGTGTTATCGGCGAAATCAAAATTTTGGAAAAAGACGGTTCTACATCCACACTGCCCGTGGACAGTGCCGACTTCATTCAAAAAGCAACGGATGCCTACATCGATGCAGACGTAACGTTGCCTATAGCTCGTGTTATTGCAGCCGGAACGGTTTTGACGGAATCGGATGCATATGACATTCAACACAGCGGCATCAACAGCATTCACACCAACGAATGCACCTACACGCAATTGTTCGATGCAACGTCTGCACAAAATGCTCACGACTACGAACAAATTCTTGCCAAGTATCACGGCTGCGTTTTGATGACCGAAAAAGGCGTGTTGGATATCTACGGTGAAGTTGTGGACGCAAGCGGTCGTGTAATCACCGAATTGCCTCACGCAACCTATGACGAAAGAAAGGGTGAAATCACTGTTCAAGAAGCTGCTCAAATTGCATTCGAAAACGGTTTCAACGTGTACAAGAGCAACGTTGCAGGCGTGATCGTTTTGGACGCAGATTGCCCCAGAGTGAAGATTATCGGTAACGGTACGGTGGATGCTCACAGTTTTGCAATTGCCTACGACAAACGTTTTGCCGAAATCGACTTCAAAGCTTGCGGCATCACAGAAAGAGTGGATAGCGAAGTTTTGCGTGAAATTCTTGCCGACCAACTCTCCATTAAAGACACGATGGATTCGTTGAGAGCAAGAAAAGATGAACTCATTTGCAAACACATCACTCGCCAAGATATCATTGCTTCCGTCAACTACAACCTTTGCATGAAGTACGGTGTGGGAACAACCGACGACATCGACCACTTGGGCAACCGTCGTATTCGTTCCGTGGGCGAATTGCTTCAAAACCAATTCCGCATCGGTATTTCTCGTTTGGAACGTGTCATTCGCGAAAGAATGGCCGTGCAAGAAACGTCCAAGGCTACGCCTCAAACGCTTATCAACGTTCGTCCCGTATCCTCGGCAATCAAAGAATTCTTCGGTTCTTCGCAACTTTCTCAATTCATGGATCAATCCAACCCCATTGCAGAATTGACGCACAAACGTAAACTTTCGGCATTGGGCCCCGGCGGTTTGAACAGAGAAAGAGCAACGTTCGAAGTTCGTGACGTTCACTACACGCACTACGGCAGAATGTGCCCCATCGAAACACCCGAAGGACAAAACATCGGTCTTATCACTTCGTTGGCAGGATATGCACGCATCAACGAGTACGGCTTTATCGAAGCACCGTATCGCAGAGTTGACAAAGTTCACCACACCGTTACGGACTTTGTTGAATATTTGACGGCAGACGAAGAAGACAAGTATATCATCGGTCAAGCCAACGAACCATTGGACGAAAACGGATATTTTGCGGCAGAACGTATCACTTGCCGTCGCCGTGAAGAAATTTTGGAATTCCCGCGTGACAGAGTGGACTACATCGACGTATCTCCGCGTCAACTTATCTCCGTTGCAACCAGCCTTATTCCTTTCTTGGAAAACGACGACACCAACCGTGCGTTGATGGGCAGTAACATGCAACGTCAGGCCGTTCCTCTTATCAAACCCGAGGCTCCCATTGTTGCCACAGGTATCGAAGCAAGAATTGCATCGGACAGCGGCGTTATGATCATGGCCTCCGACGACGGCGTAGTGCTTAAAGCCGCCGACGACAAAATCATCGTTCAAAGCGACAACGGAACGTTGCAAAACTACACGTTGAAGAAGTTTGTTCGTTCCAACCAAGGCACCTGCATCAACCAAAAAATCGTCGTTAAGAAGGGCGACAGAGTTACCAAAGGACAAGTTTTGGCAGACGGTCCCAGCACCGACGGCGGCGAACTTGCATTGGGCAGAAACATTCTCATCGGCTTCATGACGTGGGAAGGCTACAACTACGAAGACGCAGTTTTGCTTTCCGAAAAATTGGTGAAAGAAGATGCATTCACGTCTATCCACATCGAGGAACACGAAATCGAATGCCGTGAAACCAAGCTCGGGCCCGAAGAATTCACACGCGACATTCCCAACGTCGGCGATGACGCGTTGAAAGATTTGGACGAAAACGGTGTTATCCGTGTCGGCGCAGAAGTTCGCCCCGGTGACATTTTGGTAGGTAAAGTCACTCCCAAGGGAGAAACCGACCTTACACCGGAAGAAAGATTGTTGCGCGCTATCTTCTCCGAAAAGGCACGTGAAGTGAGAGACACTTCCTTGCG
>CAZRBI010000044.1:0-12972 GCA_964598315.1 uncultured Oscillospiraceae bacterium | reverse complement strand
TAGATTTATTCAACAATTTTCTTTCTAAGTGTTGCACTTAGTTTGACAATTCACTCCTCAATTTATATCACATAAAAACGTTATCAAGCAAAATATTTGTGTGACGGATTTTAGTCTTCGTCGTCTGTAAAACTATTATTAAAAGCCTCCAAAACTTTTTCGATTCGGTCAAAAATCAATTCTTTTCCTGTCTTATTCAGTGCAGAAACAGGAATAATATTGCTTTCGCCAACTTTCAAAAAACTGGCAATAGCACGGCAACGATTTTTCACCTGACTTTTGGACACCTTGTCCGCTTTTGTTGCAATTATCGTGTAAGGAACATTGTTTTTGAAAAGATAATTATACATTGCAACATCATCTTTTGTTGGATCGTGCCGAATGTCCACCAGAAAGAAAATGTGCTTCAACATTTTTTCCTTGGCAAGATACTTTTCTAACAAGTCCGCCCATTTCAATTTTTCTTCATCCGACACTTTTGCAAAGCCATAGCCGGGCAAATCTGCCAACAAAAACTCATCCGGCAATTCGCCGTTGATAAGAAAATAGTTGATGAGTCTGGTGCGACCGGGCAGTTTGCTTGTGCGCGCCAGTTTGCTGTCACCCACAAGATAATTGATCAAACTGCTTTTTCCGACATTAGATTTTCCGGCAACTGCAATTTGTGGCAAATCGGAAACAATACATTGTCCGTAAGAGGCGGCGCCTTTGATATATGCCGCCTTTTTTATAGTAAACACTACGATCCCTCCTCATTCTTTGGCAAACTAACGTACAAGGGCATTAGCAAATACTTCAGAAACATTTTCTACGGGCACAAATTGAATTTGCTCCTTTACTTCTGTAGGAATTTCTTCCAAATCCTTTTCGTTATCTTTAGGTATTATCACTTTGCGAATTCCGACACGGTACGCAGCAAGAGCCTTTTCGCGCAAACCGCCAATCGGCAAAACTTTACCACGAAGAGTTATCTCGCCGGTCATTGCTACGCTACCGCTCACGGGTACCTTGGCAAATGCAGAAAGCACTACCGTTGCCATTGTTACGCCGGCAGAAGGCCCGTCCTTCGGAATTGCACCTTCTGGCACGTGAATGTGAATATCGTTTTTCTCGAATACACTTCTGTCGATTCCATATTCGTCTGCCATACTTTTTACAAGAGATATGGCCGTACGAGCCGATTCTTTCATTACGTCGCCCAAATTCCCGGTCAATTGAATGTCACCTTTGCCCGGCAATAATACGGCATCAACATTCAACGTAACTCCGCCCACTCGCGTCCAGGCCAATCCGCGCGCACTACCGATGGTATCGGGTATCATCGGCAATTCGTTTTTAAATTTTTCAACCCCCAAAAATTCATGCAAATTTTCCGGAGTAACTTCTACAACGGCATCGGGATTTTTAACAAGTTCCAATGCCACTTTTCTGGAAATAGTTGCTATCATCCTCTCCAAGCTTCGCACTCCGGACTCACTTGTGTAGCGATGAACAATACTCTCGTACGTCTCGTCAGAAATAACAATTCTTCCTTCCGGAATGCCGTGCAATGCCATGTTTTTGCGCAACAAAAATTTGTTGGCGATCTCAACCTTTTCCAACTCGGTGTATCCCGTCAATTCGATCACTTCCATCCTATCCAAAAGAGGTTCGGGAATGTCATCTGTTGCGTTAGCCGTACAAACAAACAAAACTTTCGACAAATCAAACGGAACTTCCAAATAGTGGTCGGTAAAACTGAAATTCTGCTCCGGATCCAATACTTCCAGCATGGCACTTGCAGGATCTCCCCTGTTATCCTTGCCCATTTTGTCAATTTCATCCAACAACAAAACCGGATTTTTGCAGCCGGCCTGTTTCATCATGTAAATGATTTTTCCGGGAATAGCGCCGACATACGTTCTGCGATGACCACGAATTTCAGCTTCGTCACGTACACCGCCCAAACTTACGCGCAGGTATTTCCTGTCCAGCGCCCGTGCAATACTACGAACAATTGAAGTTTTTCCAACCCCCGGAGGCCCGACGAAGCACAAAATTGGTCCATTCAACTTTCCGGTCAGTTGCATCACGGCCAAGAATTCAACTATTCTGTCCTTAATTTTATCTAAGCCATAATGATCTTCATCCAAAATTTTGCGCGCCAAATCCAAATCTTTGTTATCCGCGGTTTCGACATCCCATGGCATGTCGCACAGCCAATCCAAGTAGTTGCGAATGACGGCGGCATCCGGCGACGTAGAAGCCATTTTCGACAAACGGCTCAATTCCTTTAGTGCCTTATTTTCAACGTCTGCAGGCATTTTGCACGCCTTAATTTTGTCCAAGTACTCTTGCTTTTCATTTGCATCGTCGCCCAATTCGGCAGAAATAGCTTTTATTTGTTCCCGCAAATAGTACTCTTTTTGACCATCTTGAACTTGTTGACGCACTCTGTTTGCAATACGCTTTTCAACCTTTACAAAATCCAATTCCGTCAAAATATAAACACAGATTTTTTCCAAGCGGCTTTCCAAATCGGTGTCTTCTAACAACTGCTGGCGTTCAGCAGTTTTTGTTACAACTTCGTTGGCAATGACGTTTGTAAATGCAAGATAATCGGGCATATCGTCATTCAAAAATCCCTCAGTAGCAAGTTTTTTCAAATTACTGTTTATCTCTTGCAATTCTTTTACCAATTGGCAAGTTTTCAAAAACAAAGCCCTAGTTTCGGTGTCATTTTTACAAGTAAAGTCCAACGTATCTACATCGGCAAAAATTATATTTTCAGACGCATTGTATCTTGTGATTCTTGCGGCTTCCAGTGTGCGAACCGTGATAACCAAGGATTCTTCAGTGTTCTTGCCAACAGAAAGTACCTCTGCAACCACGCCGACTTCATAAAAATCATTTTGAGAAATTGCCGTGGAAACAGCTGCGTCCACTTGACTTACCATGAACAATAACCCACCGTTCTCCAGTGCGAATTTGATTGCATTGCGAGATATTTGGCGGGCAACTTCTACTTTAGCCTTAACGTTAGGAAAGAAGAAATTTCCTCTCATTCCCAACAGGGGAAGATTGCTATATGTTTTCAATGTTACACCTCACAAACGAGAATATCGCTCAAAAATAGTTTGTCTTTTTGTCGCCATTCGTAATCGCAAAAATAGTGCGAAAAAAGTTCTAAATGCCCATTTCTTACAAATTTAAGCAAAAAACTTATACAATTGACATAAGTTAACAAACTACCACTACGCCTGATGTCTTCGACGCAAATTGAGCAGTTCTATAAAATTTGACTTATACATTATAAATTAAAACACATTTTCTTGCAACAAAAAATGCCCCCTCGGCAAAACTCCCCGCTTTACACATTTGAAGTACAAAAACGAAAACTTTCATGGCAAATCTTAAAGCAAGTTCACACACAGATGTAAATAATTTGCCTGATTAACATCATTTTCAAAACATACTCACCACAACACAACACTTTAGAATCATTCAAAACAAAAGGCACACAAGACATAGTCTTCTGCGCCATTATGTTAAAAATACAAACAATTACGATGCACGTTTGATTATCTGCGGTTTGGCTTTTCCTTCCACACATCTTTTGGAAACTTTGATTCTTTCAACATTGCCGATAGATGGCACATCGTACATGCATTCTAGCATCAAATTCTCGATTACAGAACGCAAACCTCTCGCTCCGGTTTTTAGTCTTATCGATTTTTGCGCAACCGCTCTGATTGCGTCATCGTCGAAATCTAACTCTACGTTGTCCAGTTCGAACAATTTTTTATATTGCCTAATCAACGAATTTTTCGGCTCAGTCAAAATCTTAACCAACGAATCTTCATCAAGCGGTGATAACCCGACGACGATAGGAAGACGGCCGACAAATTCAGGAATAAGTCCATACTTGATGAAATCCTGCGGTTGCAAATTTTTCACAAGCTCCGCATGGTCCACCTCTTCCGTGCTTTTGATTGTTTGACCAAATCCCAATCCTGCGCCTTGCTGACGTTTTTCGGCAATTTTGTCCAAACCGACAAAAGCTCCGCCGCAAATGAACAAAATGTTTGTTGTGTCTATAGAAATGTTTTCGGCTTGCGGATGTTTCCTGCCACCTTGCGGAGGAACACTTGCCACGGTACTCTCGATAATTTTCAGCAAAGCCTGCTGAACACCCTCTCCGGAAACATCACGAGTGATGGAAACATTCTCGGATTTTTTCGAAATCTTGTCTATCTCATCAATATAGATAATGCCCATCTCGGCCCTTTTCACGTTATAATCAGCGGCCTGAATCAATTTTAGCAATATGTTTTCAACATCATCACCAACGTAACCGGCTTCCGTAAGCGTTGTTGCATCTGCCACAGCAAACGGAACATCCAAAACTTTAGCCAAAGTCTTGGCAAGCAGAGTTTTACCGCAACCCGTAGGCCCCAACATCAAAATGTTGCTTTTTTCCAATTCAACATCGTTTTTGTCAGAGTTTTGGGCAAACAGCACTCTTTTATAGTGGTTGTAGACAGCAACTGACAATGTTTTCTTGGCATCATCCTGGCCAACAACGTATTCATCCAATGCGTGCTTAATTTCTTCGGGCTTGGGCAATCTGATCTGTATGTCGTCCGATACCTGACTAACATCAAAATCGGCCTTCAACAAAGAAGAACATATTTCTACGCACTCATTACAAATGCAAATTCCGTCCGGACCGACGAGCATTTTCTTTACATCCAAATCGCTTTTTCCACAAAAAGCACAACGATTACAGATCATTTACACTCCTTTAACCATCTACTTCCTAGAGTAGAACACGTCGTCTACTATGCCATAACTTTTTGCTTCTTCGGCAGATAAGTAGTTGTCTCTATCCGTGTCTTTTTCAACTGCCTCAACTGCTTTGCCAACATTTTCGGCAAAAAGTTCATTCAACTTTCTTTTGGTCTTGAGCAATTGTCTTGTGTGGATCTCCACATCACTAGCTTGACCTTGTGACCCACCCAAAACTTGATGAATCATTATTTCGCTGTTTGGCAAAGCAAAACGTTTGCCCTTTGCACCGCTCGAAAGCAAAAATGCCCCCATCGAAGCGGCCATCCCGATGCAAATAGTCGAGACGTCGCATCTGATATACTTAATCGTGTCATAAATTGCCAATCCCGCGGTAACACTGCCACCGGGACTGTTGATATACAATGCAATATCCTTTGTCGGATCTTTAGACTCCAAGTAAATCAGTTGGGCAACAATCAAATTGGCAACGTCGTCAGTTATTTCTCCGGACAGAAAAACAACTCTATCCTCCAACAACCTCGAATAGATATCAAAACTTCTTTCTCCGTTGTCCGTTCTGTCTATCACCATCGGAATCAACATAACAACCTCCCTAAAAAAGTGTGCGTCGGATAATTATATTCACCCGACGACACAAAAAGTTACGCTATAGTATTTTCGTTTTTCAAAAATGCAAGCAATGCTTCCGTAACAGCTTGATTTTCAAAGTAAGCAAGTTCATTTGCATGTAATGATGCCTTAAACTCATCAAATGTCTTATTGATTTGTTCGGCATATTCTTTGATTTTTTCATCAATTGCAACTTCCGTTGCAGTGATTTTTTCGACCTTAACAATTTCCTCAAACACCAAACGGGTGCGAACTGCTTTTTCTGCACGATCACGATACGTATCACGCAATTGTTGTTCGGTTGTGTTGGTATATTCGTAGTACTTGTTGATATCCAAACCTTGGTACATCAACTGATACTTGAAATCTTCGATGTACTCGTCGATTTGTTCGTCGATCATTTCCACAGGCAAATTGATTTTTGTGTTATCAACGATTGTTTCAACCAATTTACTCTCGTCGGCATTTTGTGCAATCTTATCATTCTTGGCTTGCAATTCCGTTCTGATATTTGCTTTCATTTCTTCCAAAGTGGAAAATTCACTGCTGTCCTTTGCGAATTCATCGTCGAGTTCGGGCAATTGCTTTACCGTTATACCGTTAATTGTACAAGTGAACGTTGCCGGTTTACCTTTAAGTTCTTCTGCATGGTATTCTTCGGGGAACGTAACATTGATATCTTTTGTTTCACCGATGTTCATTCCTATAAGTTGTTCTTCAAATCCCTCGATAAAGGTGTGCGAACCAATAACAAGTGTTTGTTTTTCTGCTGTTCCGCCTTCGAATGCCACACCGTCAACTTTTCCGCAGTAGTCCAAATTGACTTCGTCGCCATCGGCTACTGCGCGATCGGTAACTTCAATAATGCGAGAATTGCGTTCGCGAAGTCTTTGAAGTTCGTTGTCGATGTCTTTATCTTCAACAACTTGAGGTTGAGTTTTTTCAACAGTCACACCTTTATATTGCCCCAATTCAAATTCCGGACGAACTGTGACAACTACTGCAAAGCTGACTCCCTTTTCAGTGATTTTAATGGATTTCTCATCGATTTGAGGACGCGCAACGGGATACACGCTACTATTTTTATCCAAAAATGCAGTGTAATATTCTTGTGCAGCAAGATAAAGTGCGTCTTCAAAGAAAACTTTTCCGTATCTGTTCTCGATAACGTTTCTGGGAACGTGTCCCTTTCTAAATCCCGGAACGGAATACTTACTTTTGTTTTGCTCATACGCTTTATTATCAAAAGTCGTCCATTCGGCAGAATCACACTTAAACGTGATGGTCAAGGTGTTTTCTACTCTTTTTTGTGTGTATTTCATGTTTATCCTCCGAAAAATTTTGTACACTCATTAGCAGTTTACTGCTTTTCACAATTTGATATTATAGCATAGTTGCTTAAAATAATCAATTGTTTTTAATCCGCGGTGCAAAAATTGTAGATATATTAAAACAATGTAATCTTCTTGCACTTTTAGGGAATATCGTTGTATAATATACCCACAAAACAGCATTCAAACGGAGGGGAAACAATGGCGTTCGATGCACTTAGCCTGTCAGTGTTGGCACAAGAGTTTACAGAAACACTGGTCGGCGGCAAAATCACGAAAATTTATCAGCCTGAGCGCGATGAAATTGTATTGTTTGTGTTCAACAAAAAGAACTACAAATTGGTAGTTTCTGCCAACGCCGGCGTGAACAGAATTCATCTTTCCGAAAACACAGGAGACAATCCCAAGGTTGCACCGGCATTTTGCATGTTACTGCGAAAACGTGTAACAAATGCCACTGTCACGTCCGTCTACCAAATGCCATTTGAACGCGTGTTGGATTTCAGCCTTTCCGCAACCGATGATTTGGGATACAAAAGCAATCTGCACTTAATTTTCGAATTAACGGGAAAAACATCGAATATTTTTTTGACAGATGAAAACTACGTGATTATCGACAGTATCAAGCATCTTCCGCAAGACTTGGAAAGTTCAAGAGTTTTGATCTCCGGTGCAAAATACACATTCTTCCCTCCCAGAAAAAAGATCCAACCATTTGATTGCGACAAAATACGCGATTTTCTGAACAATTACAACTTGCCACTTCGTCAAACGCTTTGCGATTCACTCCTTGGCGTCTCACAAACTACCGTAAATGAAATACTATTCGGCCTGGACGAAAACGACCACTCCATACTGAATATTTTGCGCGTATTGGAGGGGATTGAACGTTACAAAACAAACATTAACAACAAAAAACCGTGCGTTATATTTCAAAAAGGCGTACCCGTAGAAGTTTTACCATTCGACTATCTCTCCAAGAAAGGTGAAAGAACTTTTTATTCCACACTGAACGAAGCGCACGATGCCTACTATTATTTAACGGACAAAGTACAAAGGTTCAACGATAAAGCAAAATCCGTGTCTACAATTGTAAAAAATGCCATTTCGCGTACCGAAAAAAAACTTGCCGCACAAAGACAATGCATACTTGAATCGACCGAAAAAGAACGTTTTCGACAATTCGGAGATTTGATCACCGCAAATATGTGGCAGTTACACAAAGGGTGCGAACAACTGAATTGCAACAACTTTTTTGACGGAACAAATATTTCGATACCTATCGATAAAACTCTTTCGCCACAGCAAAACGCCCAGAATTACTACAAAAAATACCGAAAATTGAAATCGGCAGAAGAACACAACACAAAACTTGTCGCCGAAAACGAAAGTCTTCTAGCCTACCTGTTGACGATCAAACAAAATCTGCAATACTGCACCGAACTAGATGATCTTCAACAAATTCGAGAGGAACTTATTTCGCTCGGTTTGATAAAAGAAAACTCAAAACAAAAAATTAAAGAGCCGCCCATGCGTCCGTTGCACTATTTTATAGACGGTCACGATGTGTTTGTCGGCAAAAACAATTTACAAAACGCTTTTGTCACATTTAAGTTGGCCAAAGCCGATGATATCTGGCTCCACGCACAAAAAATTCACTCTTCGCACGTTGTTATAGTGAAAGGCGAAACAGATATCGAGCCATCGACGCTACAAACTGCAGCGGAAATCTGTGCGTTTTTCTCACAAGCATCAAACGGAAGCAAAATACCAGTAGACTACACCATGCGCCAAAACGTAAAGCGCCCCAACGGAGCAAAGCCCGGATTTGCGGTGTACAACGTGTATAAAACAATAATCGTGGATCCCGACAGACACACCCGGTTACTTTCGTAACTCAAAAATTAGTGCACCATCTTAACAGCAACACAGATTACCGACAAATTGAACTAAGGAGAGAATTTATTGCAGATGACAGCGCTCGTTTTTCACAAAAATGACCACCACCGACAACACACCATCGATGGTGGCAAAAATGAAGCAGAAAGACATTTGCTTTCAAAGTTAGTTATCGGGGCAACCAAATCAGTGCATATTAACAAAATAAAAGCGAACTAACATCGAGCACCGAATTCAATCTCAACATAACAAAGGAATGTCAACTCGAACAAGTCACCTTATTACGAACGATTCAAAAACAACCAGTAAAAATGGGATACAAATTCAACATAAATGGAGTTTCACAGATGAGATATTGCAATTATTGCGGAAAAGCTATCGAAAAAGATGACGCCTATATTTGCCCCAACTGTTTCAAGGTGATAGGCAAACGTCCACACTACAAATATGAAACCATGGGAACATTAACAAAAGTATTTACTATCATTTCAGTTATAACTAACGCGATCATTTGTTTGTGTTCTTTGTTACTTACCATTGGTGCAGGTGGAATTATTTACGCCGGATATGGCCTTTTGATACTTTTACTTATTTGGGCTGCAACCGGCATCGGCATAAGCCTTGCAACAAAAGCCATTAAGCACATAAATGATACAAAACCGATTTCTCTCCCAACCAAAATACTTAGCATATTTTGTGTGTCGCCGTTAGCTGCAGTTTTTATGTTCTTGTATAATCCGGACAAAAAAATCGGGAACAAATCCAACATGTAGCCGTTTGCCCATTGATATAGTAAGTATTAAGCAATAACATTCGCAGTAAGCACAACACCAAACACATTCGACCAGCTTTCAGAACAATTTGTCATGCAAACTCGACCGCTAACCTAAATACAACTTTTTCAAAAACGCTACACCTTGAGGAAAAATATCTTGTACGACAACATTCGGCGCGGTGCCCTAAATGATAATTCACCCTTACACGCAAAAGGCCAACAAAAATGTTAGCCTTTATATTTTATTTTGAGTTTTATTGTGGAAGTAACTATAATTTGTCGAACAAGACCATAATGTCACTTCTTGCTATAAGTGACCTCCAATCCCGAATCAGGATGATAACGCCACGACACATTAACTTTATCACCCGAATAACTCTGCCTTCCGTCGAGCGCACGAGTGGACATCATCTCGTTGTATAAATATGTTGGCAAGCCCAATTTAGTATTTATACTTTTGATAGCTGCCAGCGCAACATACATATACTTTGTCGACGAAGACGAATCGCTATCATAATCATACGGATTTGTGTCTATTGAAATATAATCAACGCCCCACGTTGCCCAAGGGCTCGCACAATTGCAATCGTTATAGATATCATAGAAGCTTATATGTTGACTGCTACTGTTATTGGTATTGAAGCAACTGACAAATCCCCATGTTGAAAATCCCAAACAGGCAACCAACAATACCATGGCAAGTATTCTTTTAGCATACGATACGCTTTTAACATTAACCTTGTAAATCACATTAAAAATCAACTTAACCAGAATGCTCAAAAAGCCTATTCCCATCAACACAATACTGATTGTCACAAATACCTTGGTGAAGTCATAACCGTCATAAAGATATACTCTTCCATAAATAATTAGTCCCACCAACACGACAATTAGGAAAATCGCTGCACCTACAATCCCCGCAATCTGACCTATAAAACATGCTCTTTGAACACCTTTCGGCGCAGTATTGTCGGCAGGTACAGTATGAGCTTCAACACATTCCGACGCAGCCACAATTGAATTAACTTGTTCCACTTTCGACCCACATTTCGAACAATATTCAGAATTATCGTCAATTTGCTCTCCACAAACTTTACAAAACATTTTTATTCTCCTTTATTTTCAATTTTTAGCACATTGTATACAAACAACTCAAGCCATCTCTACCCACTCCTCAAAATAAAAATGCGCCTACCGAAGTAGACGCACCAAAACGCAAACCCCGATAGTCGCCAAACTAACCTTTGAAAAATCGGCATAACCGCATAGACAAAGTGGGAATTTGCATTTTATCAAATTCAGTCTTTGTCCATGCAAAAAAAAGATATACCTTTCCTAAAGAAAAATTACACCAATTTTGCAAATATTCGGTTAGTTTGGCTACCTAATTTTAGTACTTAGAACCACTTTTGTCAATAGATTTTATATTTTTAATAAGCAGGTCACACCATAATTATGATAATAAATCAAAAACTAAAATTTGAAAATTAAGATATTTCATCAGCCTTGCCGATAGTCTTTCGTTGCAACACAAAGGGGCAAACACACATCAGTGTCTGCCCCATATAAACTGAAATTTCGAATAAATCTACCGCAAGATCGCTAGTTTTGTATAATAATTTTAACACACTATTCTTCGTCTTCGGGTAAAGCTACGTTGTGATAAACGTTTTGAACGTCATCGTTATCTTCCAACACATCCAACATTCTTTGGAATTTGACCAAGTTGTCCCCCTCCAATGTGACCATAGTTTGAGGAAGCCAACTCATTTCGGCAGAAACAAGATTGAGCCCTTTTGCAACGACAGCGTCACGGACTGCCCCCACAGAAGCCGTGTCGCAGGTCATTTCCACCATTCCGTCTTCCAACGAAACGTCATCGGCGCCGGATTCAATTGCCAACTCAAAAGCACTGTCGTCGTCAAGATTAACAGTGTTTTCGGCAACAACTATACCACGTCTGTCGAACATGTAGCTGACGCAATTAGTTTGACCAAGACTGCCGCCGTTTTTATCGAATGCACAACGAACATCACCGGCTGTACGATTTTTGTTATCTGTCAGACATTCAACAATAACTGCACTGCCGCCAATGCCATATCCTTCGTATACGATTTCGATGTAGTCAACGGCCGAAAGCTCGCCACTGGCCTTTTTGATACTACGCGTGATATTGTCGTTAGGCATATTGTTAGCCTTTGCCTTTTGAACAATATCGTACAACTTGCTGTTAGTATTGGGATCTGCACCGCCGGCTTTTACCGCAACAGCAATTTCACGACCGATTTTTGTGAAAATTTTCGAACGTGCGGCATCGCCTTTAGCTTTTTTATTTTTAATGTTATTCCATTTGCTGTGACCGGACATAAATTTTCCTCCGCATAAAATTATTTTTGAGATAGTTCATAAACCTTGTACATCAAAACGCTTCCCGCAACTGCAACATTCAGCGATTCAAAGTTATTTTGCATAGGCAAAGAAACAGTTTTATCTGCATTAAGTCTCGAATACCGAGATAGCCCGTTGCCTTCATTTCCCAAAATCAACGCAACGTCACCGTTAAACGACATAGAAAAAGCATTTTCTCCCTTCATGTCGGCAACAACTTTTTCAACACCGCCCAAAACGTCGAAAACTTTATCTATCGAATCCGTACTCTGAACATTCACGCAAAAATGTGCAGACATTGCGCTACGCAACACTTTGGGAGAAAAAACATCTACACACCCCGCAGCATAAACGTCTGAAAAGCCGCATGCAGCTGCAGTTCGAATGAGAGCACCTACGTTTCCAGGATCTTGCAGACCATCCAAAACCAAGCAATTGCCTCTTGGAGCCGTTAATGTATCACGTTCTTTTCCAACAACAGCAACAATTCCTTGCGTATTGACTGTGTCGCTTAATTTTGTAAAAACTTTGTCGCTGACGACAATTTGATTGTCAAAATGAAATTGCGAACAAATGCTTTCTTTCACAAAGACTTCCAAAATATTCGCCCCATGCTTGAAAGCATCAGATACCAAACGTTCTCCTTCAATAAGATAACGTCCGGTGGCCTTGCGGAATTTCTTATCCAACAACTTGGCGGCTTCTACAACTTTTGGATTGTCTTGCGAAGTGATTATCATTTTTCGTTCTACCTCAAACAAGCAAAAGGAGCCTTTCTAAAAAGACTCCGTATTTTGTTATTTCAAGTTTGCTTTTGCAGTTTCAGCAAGCTTTGTAAAAGTTGCAGCATCACTAACTGCAATTTCAGCCAAAGACTTTCTGTTCAAATCGATGTTTGCAACTTTCAAACCGTGCATAAATTTGCTGTAAGACAAACCGTTTGCGCGTGCACCCGCATTGATACGAGCAATCCACAAACTGCGCATATCGCGTTTTTTCAAACGTCTGCCGATATATGCATAGTTGCCGCTCTTCATAACCGCTTGACGAGCAATGCGGTAGTTCGTTGATTTAAGTCCAAAGTAGCCTTTAGCGGACTTCAAAATTTTTCTACGTTTTTTAATTGCTGTTACGCCTCTTTTAATTCTCATTGTTCATACCCTCCTAATACGGCAACAT
>CAZRBI010000043.1:0-13031 GCA_964598315.1 uncultured Oscillospiraceae bacterium | reverse complement strand
GTTGTCAAGCTTCAATGCCGTATTCCAAAATACAGCTTTCTTATTCTACTATACCGACGCAACAATGTCAACAAAATTCACGCAAATTTTCAAAAAAATTCCGTAAAATTTCGTGATTTTTTAGTATATAAATTTTTGAGCGGATTTATTTTGCCGCAAAACAAATGTAATTCTTTTTACAACCCCAAAACACGCTCAAAAACCAATGCAATAGAACCTGATGCACGTTGATTGATCACACGTACAAAACAAGTGTTGATTTCACAATTGCTGTTATTGTTCGCAGACGTTTAGATGCAAAAGTTTGGTTGTGCACTACTTTACAACAGACATCAGCCCCAACAGCACAACAAAACGTTTTACACCGTTTGTGTTTTCTCTTTTAAGAATATGCCACAAACCTTTATTTACAGTCAACGTTATATCCAGTTATATAAAACAACGTGCATTTTAAGGCCGTAGCATAGAACACACGTCATTATTTAAATTAGTTTTATTCCACGTCGAACTATCTGCGGCCACCGGGACCACCGGGACCGCCCGGATTGAATCCACTGCCCATGCCGCTGCCGCTACCATAAATAACGCCGGTCAATTTGATTGTTTGACTTTGCGTTCCGCACTTCAAAATGTACGTTTCGCCAACCTTCAGTTGCGGACAACTGACCACAACGTTTGTGTAGTACTTCGAAGGAGAAAATTGCAACAAAACTTCACCGCTTTGTGTGGAAAGAACCACTTCTCCGTTGGTACGAGAGCACGTCACCATGATAGAACATTGCGTAGACTTGTTGCCAAAATTTTGAGCCATTCCGCTCGAACCGACAGCAACCAACGTTCCACCGGTTATTTCCGCATTGCCATCGTAGTCTAGTGCACCGTTATCGTTGGCGGTGGGACCGTTCACATAACACGTTCCGCCCGTCATAAATAAATTTCCGTTAGAATCTATTCCGTCGCCGATAGCCCTTATACGAATAGTTCCGCCGCTGATTTTGATATAACAATTGTCGTTTGCCTTGAATTCGTCGGGGCGAATTCCGCCACCACCGCCAAATCCGCTCTTATCTTTTCCTCCGGCAGCATTTATCCCGTCGTCGGAAGCGAATATCGTGATGTCACCGCCGACTATATCCACAGTGAGGCCCTCAATGCCCTCATAGCTATCGATAATATCAATCTTGCCACCTCGCACGGTGACGTTTGCATCGGCGTGAATTCCGTCGTCACCGCTACTGCAAGTTATCGTACCGTCCTCGATGACAATATTGCTTTTGCTATGCAATGTGTCACAAGTTGACGTGATATCGAAAGTTCCATTGGCAACAAGCAAATCTCCGCGCGCATAGATACCGGCACCGCTGCTACGCAAAACATACGCTCCGTTCATCAATTGCAAATTTCCGCTAGCTTCCACACAGTCCGATTCGGCTTGAACATCGAACGTTCCGTCGGCCACATAGATGTATCCGAGTTTGGAATCGTCGTTGTCGCAATGCAATCCGTCGGTGCCGGCAATAAGATTGTAGGTGCCGCCGGCAATTCTGATGCTGTCGTTTGCATTTAGACAGGATTTTTTTGCAGTGACGTTAAGTTCAACGCCAACACAAACTAAATCGTCCTTACCTACAATTCCGTGCCCTTCTGCGCAATTTATGGTCAATTTTCCGGTGCCGTTCACCGTGAGATCGTCTTTTGAAAACAACGCAGCATCGATGTTGTTTTCATCTATCGCCACAAACTGTGACGTGGTTTCCAGTGTGTTATCATTGCCGCAAACAGTCACAAAAACCTTGTCCGCCTGCCTCACATATATGGCAGCGGAATGTTCACAACTGATTTTTGCACCGTTCAAAACAATTTGCACTTTTTCCGTTTTTGGCACGTCTACAACAACCTGTCCGCGAACGGAACCGCTAAAAACAAACACACCGGCGCCATTGATTGTTAAAACGTCATCGCTGATAGTGACGGACTTTGACGGCTCACATCGGAAACCTGCGGTAGAAAGTGTCACAAACACGGCATCGTCCGTTTCGTATTCTCCGCTCAAATCCCGCTTTGAGAACATTTTCGATTCTTCCATCGGAGTTAGCGTTGTTGACGTATCGTCGTCGACACTTCCTGCGCCGCCGGACGTGCAACACACCACCGTGAAAACCACTAGTGTAAGCGCAACTATCAATGCAAAAACTCTGACTTTTTTCACCACTGCCTCCAACCAAAACATTACGCACGAAAACTATCGATACGTTTCGTACAATACAGTTTGGTACTTTTACCTTTTTCAAGCTTCGATTATAGTTTATCAAACACCAATTGTCAACTCGAATACGACACAACTCTTGTTTGACAACAGACACTAAACTAACATGAACACAACGTGCACACCGCAAAAACGATACAGCAAAAACACCCAAAACGAGCAAACAAATACAGATGCTTCATGCACGAAAATGTCGTGTTTTCGCCGCATATTGAACGACAATCGGACACTTGTGTTGCGAAAAAGCCGTAACGTATGGCCCAAAATTAAACAAAGACAAAATGTAACACTCAAAAAGTTCACTATGCTTTGGAGCAATATTTAAATAAAATCTCGTACCGACACATTGTTCAAATTGTACAAACACTCGCTCCGAAATTTTCATCCAAATCAGATCTGAATTAAAATTCCAAAACTTCTAACCTATTCATTCAAGCCCAATGCAACCTTATTGAAAAAAGTATTTCCCTACACGCCGCTTTCGCGATGTTTTTTACCGGAAAACTCGCTCCATCCGACAGTGTGTGAGCTTTTGTGATTTCTCAAGAAAAACAACGTTTCCAACAAGCTTTTTTGATAAGGAATAAAATCTCCGTCCTGCAGTTTTTGCAATACTTCTTCTAGCGTTAGCCATGCCACTTCCGCAACTTCCGTTTCTTGCAAACGGCATTGCAACAAATCTACATTTTGAGTCACGCAATAGTAGCTGTCCCAACCACCGTCAAACCACAACGTGAGCGAAGGAACAACATCTTCAGGCAACAACAACCCGAGTTCTTCGAAAGTTTCACGTCGCGCGCCCTGTTCGAACGTCTCGCCGGATACTACACTACCGCCAACGGAAATATCCCACATTCCGCACCAATCGTCTTTGAACGGTTGGCGTCTTTGACGCAACAAAGCTCCGTTATCGGAAAATATACAGACATGCACGACGCGGCGAAAGGTTCCTTGCGGCTGTTTGCAGCCCCCGTTCCATTGTTCCGACCATTTTTCCGTTTGAATCAAATAAATCCCAGTATTCCATAGTTTCCACCATAAAAGCCAATTAAACAACAAACCCGAACAAAACTGTTCGGGTTTGCAATGTTTTTGCTTAATATTATTCTTCTTCTTGCAATTTCTTCGCTTCTTCCACGATTTTGGGAACATTTTGAGCAGGAACTTCTTCGTAGCGAACGAAACTGAGTTCGTACTTACCACGACCTTGCGTCATGGAACGCAAATCGGTTGCATATTTCAAAATTTCGGAAAGAGGCGCTTCGGCGGTCACAAGTTGTTTTCCGTTCACAACTTCCGTACCCATGATGCGGCCGCGACGTTTGTTCATATCGCCCATTACGTCACCGAGGTAGTTATCGGGAACGACAATCTTCAGTTCGTAGATAGGTTCAAGCAAAACAGGGCCGGCTTTTGCGCAACCGTCTTTATATGCAAGTTTTGCTGCCATTTGGAATGCGATATCTTTGCTGTCTACCGGGTGAGAAGATCCGTCGAACAACGTTGCCTTCAAGTTGACCATGGGATATCCGGCCAAAACACCTTTTTGAATTGCATCGCGCAATCCTTTTTCTACCGAAGGAATAAATTGACGAGGAACAGTACCACCAACTACTGCATCGACAAATTCGAACGTTCCGTCTGCTGCGCCCGGTTCAAAACGAACTTTACAGTGACCGTATTGTCCTGCGCCGCCGGATTGTTTTTTGTGTTTGCCTTCGCCTTCAACGCACTTGCGGATGGTTTCGCGATAGGCAATGCGAGGATCGGACAAAACCGCTTCACATTTGAATTTAGATTTGAGTTTTTTGCAGATGACGTCCAATTGAGTTTCGCCCAAGCCGGACAAAATCATTTCGCCTGTTTCGGCCTTGCTTACCGTGAAGGAGATGTCTTCGTCTTTCAATCTGGAAAGACCACCGAATACCTTGTCTTCGTCGCCCTTGTTTGCTGCGAAAACTGCACGTGAATACACGGGGCTAGGAAGTACAACGGGATCGATAACGATATCTTTGCTATCGGAAAGGGTATCTCCGGTAGAAGTTGCGGCCAGTTTTGTCAAGCACACGATGTCGCCTGCACATGCAACGTCGGCAGGTTCTTGTTTTTTACCTTTAACGAAGTACACAGTGCTGATTTTTTCTTGCGAGCCGCGAGTTGTGTTATTCAAAGAAATTCCGCCTTTGATTGTGCCGGAAACAACTCTGAACAACGTCAATCTTCCAAAGCTATCTGCAATTGTTTTGAATGCACGCAAAACAACCGGACCGTTTTCGTCTGCTTTAAGTTGAACTTCTTGTTCGCCTTTTCTTGCTGCGGTAACCTTAACGGAAGCATTGGGCAACATATCCACAATTGCATCCATCAAGCTCTTGATTCCCTTGTTTGCAAGCGCAGAACCGCCCAAAACGGGAACAGTTGCACCGGCCAACAAACTGGAAGCGAAACCGCTGGAAACTTCTTCCGCACTGAGTGTGCCTTCTTCGAAGAACTTCATCATCAATTCTTCGTCCGTTTCAGCCGAAACTTCCACAATTGCATCGCGTGCGGCATCAACTTCGCCTTGCAATGATGCGGGGATATCTGCAGATACTGTGTCGTTTTGCAAATTGACATAATTGCCGTTGATAACGTTTACATAACCGATCAATTTGTGTCCTTCGAGTTGAGGAACAACAATAGACGTCACCTTGCTAAATTTAGATTTGATAGCTTCCACCGTTGCGGGGAAATTGGTGTTTTCCTTATCCACACCGTTGATGAAAATCAATGCGGGAATTTTGTGTTCGGTGCAATATTCCAAGGCCTTTTCCGTTCCTACAGACATGGAACCGGAGGCGCTCGTAACAATTACCGCGCTATCTGCAACGGACAAGGCTTCCAACATTTCGCATTCGAAATCGAAGTAGCCGGGCACGTCGATGATGTTGATTTTCGTGCCTTTGTAGGTGCAATTTGCAACGGAAAGACTGATAGAAATTTTGCGTGCTATTTCTTCTGCGTCAAAGTCCATTGTGGAGTTTCCGTCATCCACTCTGCCAAATCTATCCGTAGCGCCGGCATTAAACAAAATTGCTTCTGCCAAAGTTGTTTTACCTTCGCCGCTGTGCCCTATAAGTGCTATGTTTCTGATATCTTTTGCGTTAACTGACATTCTTAGTACTCCTAGAAAAATTTTTCTTGTTGCTCCTAAAAGCAAACCACTGTTATTTATTATATACTATCCTAAATCATTTTTCAAGGGGGTTACAACAATTCTTCAAGAAAAAAATTATATTTTTCCGATAAATTTTGAAAATTTTCGTCAAAAATAGCAACTGTGGACTCTGTATTCTTGCTTTTTTTGAAAGTCTTGCGAATTTTTCGCGCAACGCCGTCCAAACCGTCGAAAATTCTTGCATTAGGAAAAACTCGCGAAAAACAATTTTTGTACAAAATCATGCTGCTGTTTCCCAAAGCAATACAATCGAAACTTCCACTGAATTTTTCGGCATTTTCTGCAATGTAATCGACCATTTCCCTTTCGTCAACCCCGTTTTCCGCCATATATGCAAATTGCGGCAACGACAAAGAAATGACATTGGGATACTTTCTTGCGTGTTGCACCACTAAAGCATCCCCGATGGCCAAAACTTGCGATGCCGTGTAGGTTCCTGCGTGCAAAAGGGGAATATCACAACCAAACAATGGAACACCTACTTGCTGTGCCAACGTCTTTGCGGTGACCATGGACAGTGCCACCGACGAAAACACAACGGCATCGTACTGTTGTGCGTGACTTAGCACATTGTGAGCAACCGCAAATAGCTGCTTTGGCGATTGCTCTCCCAGCGGAAATTGTTTGTTCAAAATAAGCACCGTGTAATCGGCCGGCAAACTACGGCAAAGCTTGTTCAGCGTGGAAAACACACCAACACCGTCGTCTACAATAAGAATTTTCACTTTTGCACCTCCGTTATCAACTGTTCGTTTTTATTGTACGAAACAGCAGGCGGAAAAATGTTGTTTTGAAAAAATTGACGTAGGTGTCGGCGACTCTGCGCCCAACTAGCACATTGCAAAAATCACGACTTATTAACAAAAAAAAGCTCGACACGTTACGTATCGAACTTTGGTTTAGGGGTGCACCACCGTCTGCTTAACGCGAAATGCACGAACAATTTGAAAATTCATGTG
Source organism: uncultured Oscillospiraceae bacterium (assembly GCA_964598315.1). Taxonomy (GTDB): domain Bacteria; phylum Bacillota; class Clostridia; order Christensenellales; family CAG-314; genus Fimimonas. The sequence continues at coordinate 6,589 of CAZRBI010000043.1, read as the reverse complement.
CAATTGATATAAATTTGACGTATCCACAACACATGCCACATTGAAATTTAATCTTCATAGTCAAGCAATATTGCCCTACACGGAGAGCCGTCCGAACCGGCCAAATTTAGCGGAGCCGCATTCAAGAAATAAACACCTTCCGCAACCGCATCCAAACAAATCCCCTCAAGCAAAACAACACCGGCAGAAAGCAACGCAAGATGCACTGCCATTGGCGCATTTGGCGGACCGATTGTTTGAGGCTCGTTGCCCAAAAGCAACAAATTCGAAGATGCAAACACCTTTGCCGCCTCTAACGATACTTCGACGTCGCCTTTTATCAAAATTCTTTTTGCCGATTCCGCATTCTGTCTTCTTGCTTTTTCAATTATGTTCAAAGCATCTTCTTCTGTTACGATACCGTTGTGTTCTGCCACGTAGGCCTTGCCCACAAAGAATTCCAGCGGCAATGAGTCCACGGCTTTCCCGTCTTTTATAAAATGGCACGGAGCATCTACATGCGTACCGTTGTGAGCACACATGCAAAATGAAGTTAGATTGTACGGCTCCCCTTTATCCATCGAACAAAGCTCGTTTTTCTTCGGCTCGAATCTCCGGGATACACACGACAACCGAACACTTCTTGAGAAATATCGTAGATTTTCATTGTTTGACTCTCCGACTCACAAAACATATAGCTTCGAAGTTTGACTTATCAACGCACAGCTTGACAGACCAACCGAACGTTGTTTGCAGGTTTATTCTTTACAACAATCGATAAACACGTTTTTGACATATGATTTGTATTCGTCGTCTTTGTCGCCGAGTTTGTAGAAATACGAATATATTTGCACCATATAGTATTTCACATAATCCCAATTGCAATTTCCGATTGACAAATAACCGCGCCTGAACAAAGCAATTTCTTCAGCTGTTGTCAAAAATTTTTGCCCCTGACGAACTATCAATGCCCAAGCTATGTCAAATTCCTTGTTTCCGATGCCGGATAATTCAAAATCCAGTATTGCGGAGATGTGATTCCCTTGCCACAGAATATTTGCATAGTGAAAATCTCCGTGACAGAAGCATTTATTGACTGTTTGCGGCTTGTTTGCCACAAGATAATTGTAGACAAATTCTATGCCGTGCTCGGAAAAGAACTCTTTGCTTGGTATATGAAAAAATCTGCGATCTTTCACATCCGAAAAAGAACTCTGCGTTGCGTGTAATTTTGCCAACGTCTGTCCATATTCAAAAAGATAGTTCAAAGACTCGTTGTTGGAATTGTGTCCGACGATGGTAGAAAGTCGCTCTCCCTGTTTTGCAATTGTTACGCAAAAATGTTTTTTCTCATCGTCAAAATCGATAATAGTTGGCGCAAGTTCGCAGTTGATGGCATCGATTGTGTTTATTTCATTTTCAATATCGGCGCCGGATTGCCGTGCGACTTTGACATAAGCCTCTATTTCTTTTTGTTTGTAGATGCCTTTGACATGAAAAACATCGTTTCCCGCACATGGATACCCTATCACTTCGCGCAAGGTAAAATTCTTGTATGGTAACGAATACGGATTCTCCGTTTCTCTCCATTTTTGTGGATGTTTCATTTTGCCCCCATGTTTTTTCGAAACAATATTGTCGTTGAAACTAAAATATATTGATTGACGCTACTAGTACTATTTTTGTGTTTTTACACGCAACTGTTTAGGTAAACTAGCACCGACACGCCATTTTGACGTGCGAGTTTCAAGTCAAAAAAATGTCACGTGCGTTTGCAAGCCGAATTTCTTTGTGTTTTGACGACTTTAGGCTTTTTACAAAACTGCAAGAATATTGTCACACATCAAAACAAATCCTCGTTTCAGAACTAAAAACTGCTGCTACACTTCAATGTTGATATCATAGTTATCATCAATAAGCACGTAGTTTACACCATGGCTCTTTGCGAACTCTAAAAATCGTGCATTATCTTTCAACACACGTTCCAAAGTACACTCGGCGGCCAAACGCTTTTCAATGACATTTGCATATTTCTTCACATCAGAAAAATGGTTTCTTATGTACTTTTCACTCATTATAAGGCAGTAGAATTTGATATGCTCAAGATATTCACTATCAAAATCGTTTGACCACAGGAAAGGAATGTAGCAGCCTTCCACGATAAGATTTTGTTTGTTTTCTATGGCTGTTTTGATGATTTCTCGAACAATGGGCCACAGAAATGCAGTCAAATCGCCATCGTCACTCATCGGAGTAAGGTCTGTGCTTCCGCTACGGATCAACCCCATTTTCAAATGGTCCATCGATAAATACGGGTATTTGTACTTTTCAAGCAGCCTTTGCGCAAGAGCGGTTTTACCGGTGTGCGATGCTCCCATGATTAAAATAACCATCTCAACTCTCCCGACAAATTTTTATTTAAAATTGATTGTACCACAAAATCCAACATTTTTCAATATATGCACCTGCCACGGCTACAACATTTTTAAAAATGTCCCAATATACCTTTTGTTCCATAATACTGTGCACAAAAAAACACTATAAAAATACCCAATGATACTCTTACAAGGCTAACTGCTTACATTACAGATAGGAAATTTGCTCCTTTATGTAAAGAAAAAAAGGTCTGACACTTATCGTATCAAACCTTTGATTGTGTTATGGTGGAGGTGACGGGAGTTGCACCCGCGTACCGACGCAAGACCGTTTGACTTTCTCCGTGCGAAGTTTATCTTTGAAGTGTCACTGAAAATTTCCGACAAACAGGCAATTTTCAATCGAGGTTTGAAAATTTAACAAACAACCGTCAAACCAAGCGGCTGCTTGCGATGTCTGCTTTCTGACACCGAACATTTTGCCGCAGACAGTTGCAAAAGTCGATGCGCGCGTCTAAATTACGCAGCGTATGCCATTCTGTTGAAGGAACGGCTTGTGCTATTATTAGCGTTTAATTTAAGGTTGTCTTTTTATCGAAGCAGACTCTTCGGCACGCTTATCAAACCACCTTCAACGCCGGGCGAATCTAAAAACACCCCCATGAGGCAATTTGGTGATTGTTATTATACCATATTATGCGTCAAAAGTAAACTTTTTTCACACTTCTACACTCATTGCATTAACACTTAACGTTTTTTGGTGTGATGATAGTTTGTAACAGCTTGATCACAAAGAAGATTGACATCTTATATCAATGTTTATAATATTTTGCCTACAACTCGCAATTCGGTACTAAACGCACTGAAATTTCTTGGAAATTTTCTTTGATTTTTGAGTTTTGATTGCTTGTTAATCGGTGATGTTTGTGCTAGAATACGAGTTGCAAAAGACAGACAAAAAAAACGATACTCGTAAAGGAGGCAAATTTTTATGGCTAAATCCAAATCAAAAAAATACTACGGCAATAACGTGGTTTATGCATTGCTCTACATTTTGGTAGGCGTGTTGTTCATCGTATTCAAAAATTCCATTTTGAACTGGCTTATGACCATTGTGGGCGTTGTGTTCATTGCACTTGGTGTGATTGACATCATTCACAACAGATACACCAACGGCATCATAGAAGCCGTTATCGGCATTGTGATAATTTTGGGCGGTTGGTTGTTTATTGAAATCATTCTGATTGTTCTTGGCGCACTGCTGATCGTTCAGGGAGTTGTGGACTTTGTAAAGCAACTGCAAGGACACAAAAATGCATTGAAAATTATTGTTGCCGTTATCACAATTGCTCTTGGCGTGTTGCTTATCGTCAGCAAATGGTTGGTTGTCGATTGGTTCTTCATCGTTGTAGGCGTTGTGTTCATATTGGACGGAGCGTTTGCGTTGTTCCAAAAATAGTTCAAAAAAGTGACGCACTTCAAAGTACTTTGAGGTGCGTTTTTTTGTTGGTCGGCCGCAAGAGCAATATAAATCCAGTCTGCAAAAAGTTGTTGCCTCAAAAAAATCGTTTACCGGATACTATAGGCAAAGTTGCATATGGCCAGAAAATTCAAACTAAAACCGACGGACTTGTTCTACAGATCCGTCGGCATTTGCTTTGTGCATTAGCTTTGATTTTGGTGTCGAAAGTTTAACTATAACTATTGAAAAATACGGCATAATGGCAACTTATTTTCAACAAAATTGTCGAAAAAATAGCTTTCGATTTACCATTGAAAGCACTGCCTTTGTTTTACAAAATTTGTCCGTAAAGTTGAATTCAAATTTAAATGTCAAAAAGATTTTTACGGTTGATAATTTAACCACAAATCTTTACTTACAACTAAACGACCGAAAAACGGCCGCAGATCACAACTTTGTGCACTGCTTTTGCAGTTAACACATTTTTGCGGCAAACTGTTTGAAAATCAGCCAAGATCAAACATATTGTTCGACAAATTCTTCCAAAGACGAAAACTTACATTCCTTGCGATATTCGCGGCAATCGGACGTACGATTCAGCAAATATTTATCGTACATTTCCCTGCGTAACGTTGCAGGATCGCCAAACGTTGTCCACTCGTTTAGCAAATCGTTGATTTGCCGCTCGGTGTAGACAATGTTCGGTTGTACCTTTTCCGACAAGTACCACAACGCAACAAGTTTTTTCTTGTGTTTGGAAGGCAGCGCTGTCAATCTACCGACGCTATCCAAAAATTGTGAAATTTCAGCTTTGATATCCATTTTTTCTCCATGTGATAGAAATAAGCACACAACGTGTGAATTTTAAATTTGCTTGCAGACATTTTATGTTCTTGCACTACTGTTGTTTGAATTTTCCCTGACGACACCGCACATTGACAAGATTTTTGTGTTCTATGCCCAAAATTTCGTCAGCCGCAGTTGCAACACCGTTATACTTCCCGTTGGTGTAGTGAACAAAAACGTAGTTGACGCTTTTGACTTTTCCCCTTGCTTGCCGCAAAAAAGTGCGAATTGGCGCAGACAACGAAAACACCCAAATGGGCGAACATACCGTTACTTCATCGTAGGCCGACAAATCGACGAAAAGTTCTTCTATCGGCATTTCCATGCGTTGCATGCCAAAGCGTCCGCACCACCAAAAACCCAACGTACCTTCGGTTCTTTCCGTTGCTTTTATTTCGTAAATATCCGCACCGGATTTGTTGGCAATTTCATGTGCTACCTTCCGAACATATCCCATTCTGGAAAAGTACACCACCAATTTGCTTTTATCCGTACCCATGTTTGTGTATTCCGTAGCGTCAAAGCAAAAACTTTCCTGCTTGCAAAACACAAATGCAGCAAACCCGGTTACTGCTTGGCAAAAACCAAACACGAAGTAGGCCGTCGACATAAAATTGAAAGGAAAAATGAAGAACTGAATACATATCCACAGCATGAGTGTAATGCCGAAAATTCCGCCCAAGACAATACCGCTCTTTTTCTTTGCAAACAGTAAGACCGCTGCAACCAGATTGGTCAATCCGTTTACAACTAGCAACGCCCAGCCGGGGAAAGTGAAGTTTTGAAACAACACTTCGGCAAACGGTAGCACTTGAAAATAGGGAAGCATTGCATCCATTCCCAATGCTTTGCCACTTGGATCGATAATCATTGCCAATGCACCTGCCACTGCCCCCAACCCGACAAATAGCGTCCAAAAAATCAAGCAACGACGGGCAATTTTGTATCTGGATTTCATTCGTATCACTCCACTTTCGAGCCGTTTTCCGATTGTTCGCGTTCTGCGCCATACTTGCACAGTAACGATGAAATAATAAACATGACGCCCAGCGCCAAACTGCCGAAATTATCCAAACTGAGTTTTTCCACGTTTTCCATGCACAATGCGAAAATGCTTTGCGCAATTTGCGCCACGATGACGGATACAATCGGTATCCAAATGGAAGAAATACCCAAATTCAACATTTCCTTTGCACCGTCAAACGTGAATGGCGTGCCTGCTTTCAATTCGTTTTCAAAATAGCGATATGCCTTGCGAGAAAGAAAAAATTCTCCGACACACAAAATCATCCCGACAGCGATCGATGCCCAAATCGTGCCGACAGACATATCCGCTTCGGACAGAATACCGTGGAGAGTTAAACCTTCGAGTTTAACAATCTCCTCGCCGACAATCATGGCAACGATGCCGACAGCACAACCACAAATACCCACAATGCAACAAATATAAATGATTTTGCTGAACACCTTGCCGACTTTGGAAAGTTTTTGTATTGTATTGAGTGTTTTCATTGTAAATTCCTCCTTGTTTTTGTCAAAATATTACTTGTAGCATAAGATATGTAAAGTGTTAAATTTACTGCAGCTTCTACCGCGCCCCTTATTCACTTTGATACACCATGCGTTTTTGCGACAGTGTTGCAAATATTGTTTTAATTGCATCAAGTCTAGTTCACGTCGTTTTTTATCCAATCATCCAAAAATGACATTTGTTCTTCGGTGTGAAACCAGTGTTCGCCGCCATTCATAACCGTTAGCGTTGCGTCGTGTTCGGTTGCAAACGCCGCAATTGTTTCCTTATCCGTCAAACGGTCGTGTTCGCCGTACAAAATTTTGGTAGGAACGTTCCACCGAACCGGATTCGTACGCACATAGTTGAGATATTGCCACGACAAAGTTTCGCCAAACTCCGTTGCCACCGTTCCGC
>CAZRBI010000042.1:0-13068 GCA_964598315.1 uncultured Oscillospiraceae bacterium | reverse complement strand
TTTTTCTTATAAGAGATTCAAGGAAAAAGGTAAAAGAACAATATATAATCCCGGACTTTTTACTACTGTTGTTGGGTACTTACCTGTTGCGATAGCAATCATTGTTTCATTTGTGATTGACGTTGCTCCGTTTTGGTGGCATTGGCTTGTCGGAATAGGTTGCGGAATTGTCTTAGGTACAATTTCCTTAAAACTTCCCGAAAAAATAACACAAAACAAAAATACTCCATACGGGTACGATTGGGGTAACGGATACTTTGAAAAATATATTAAATAGGGGTGTCAAAGTAATCGTTCTAACACTTAGGGGGTGTCGCTTTTGGGTACAGGGGGTGTCGGAATTTTTAAGTAGGGGTGTCGTTTGTATCAAAATAGTAATGCAAACACAAAAAACGGTAGATGAACTGCACTGCAAAAGTGATATGAACCCCAAAAGTTGGACATTCGGGGTGCATATCAATCATAAGGTCGCCGAAAACACAAGCACTTTTCACGAATGTGCGATTGTTGGTTTTTTGGGCTAAAAAAGCAAAAAAAATTAAAATTCGGTATTGACAATGCCGGGTTTCGGTCGTATAATTTTAGCGTGAAGAGTTGTCCCTAGAAAAACAGGGGAAAATTTTTTAGTTAAAAATGTTAGCGGTAACATTTCGCCGCAAAAGATACAAAATTATGAAATTTGCGTTTGTTTGCAGGCGAATGCAGTGTCGATGGAAGAACGTTCGGAAAAATAACAAAAGGCCGTCTGGAGAGAAGCTTTGCAAGTTTCTGCGGGCGAGTTGCAGTCTTTGTGTTGGCAGATACAACAAGACGCAACGCAACAAAGTGCAAAAGTTTTGGCAACAATCGAGGAACAAGGGGTAGAAAATGGCAACGATAACGGATATTGCAAAAAAGGCAGGTGTTTCCACCATGACCGTTTCGCGCGTTTTCAACACTCCCGAAAAGGTGAAGCCGCAAACTCTGGAAGCGGTGCAGCATGCCGCCGCCGAATTGAACTATCATCCCAACAACGTAGCCCGTTCACTGGCGCGAAAATGCACCAACATTGTTTTCGTCTACATTCCCAAGGGATTATCGGCCACCGAGCAGTTTGTTTCGCAAACGGTCACAGCCATAGGCGAACGGTTGGGCGAACACGGATATTCGTTCTTGTTAAGCAGAAAAATGCCGCAAGGCGAAAGTTTCGACGGCATGATAATGATGGGGCTTTCTCACGACGAAGAAATGGATATTGCCGAAGCGCAAAACAGCGGCAAGCCGGTGGTGCTTTACGGCAACAGCGAAAGATTTTCTTCGTGGGTGGACGTGGATAACTATTCCGGCGAATGGTTGGCAACGGAATATCTGTTGCAACAAGGCCGCAAAAACATTTGCGCAGTGTGTGCTCCGCAAAAAATGCACTACGCGGAAGAGCGTTTGCACGGCTATTGCGATTGTCTTGCTCGCTACGGATTGAAAGCAAGTGAAAACGTCGTTGCGGTTGGCGAAGCAAACGAAAAAGGCGGATACGATTGCACAAATCGTTTGTTGAACGGCAGCGAGAAAATAGATGCGATAGTGTGCGCGACGGACACGATGGCTATCGGGTGCATTCGTGCTTTGAAAGAACACGGCATATCCGTTCCGCAAGACGTTTCCGTAGTTGGGTTCGACGGTTTCGGAAGCGAAAAGTTGATCACACCCAAATTGACGACGGTGAAGCAGCCGTTGTTTGAAGTCGGATTTAAGCTTGCCGACGTTTTAGTTTCTTTGTTGGAAGACGAAGAACCGCAAAAAATAAAAATTTTGCCGACGCTTGTTAAGGGCGAATCGGCTTGATGGAGGAAAATATGAAACGTAAAATTGTAATTTTGCTGGTGGCTGTTTTGCTTATCGGCGCATTGAGCACAGTGTTTGCCGCTTGCGGCAATGACGGCGGAGACATCAAATTGATGGTTTATTCACCGGCCAACAACAACGCAAAAACGGCTTATGAACAAATGATTTTGGCTTTCACCGAAGAAACGGGCGTCAGAGTCAAAGTCAGATTCGTTGCCAAAGACGAATACAACTCCAAACTGAAAACCAGTTTCAGAACGGACGAAAAACCCGACGTGTTCATTCTGGACCAACCCATGCTTGCCGACTACGAATCCTTCTGTTTGAATTTGAACAGCGGATTCTTTGCCGAAGAAGGCAAAGAAGGCTTGCACGTAAGCGACTTTTTCGATGTTGCAATGGACACCGTCAAGTACAAAGGCGACATTCTTGCCGTCCCGTTCTCGTTAACGACAAGCATTTTGTTGTACAACAAGTCCATCGTTACTTCTGCTCCCAAAAGTTGGGACGAATGGCTTAACGTAAACGTTCCCGACGGCAAAGCGTTGTTTGCGGGAATCGGTTCCGGCGGTTACGCATCTTGGTACTTCCAAGCATTTTTGAAGAGTGCCGGCGGTGACATGATCGACAGCAACAACAACATCGTTTTCAACAACGATCAAGGCGTTGCCGCTGCAACAATGTTGAAAAAATTGTACGAAAAATCCCCCAAGAGCATTCGTGAATCGGCAAATGCCTTTGTAAACGACAAAGTGTTGTTCACGCTTGCTCACAACGCAGATATAATCAACTTGTTCACAAGCAGTTCTAGTTTCTGCGAAAGCAAACTCGGAGCAATGCTCTTTGTTCCTCAAAACGCAGGCGGAACGTCCTACTCCAACATCGGTGGCGAAAATCTTGCCATCTACAACGGTTCCAAGAACATCGAAGCTTGCAAAAAACTTGTTCGTTTCCTTCTTCGCGAAGAAAACAGCGACAAAGCAATAAGCAGCAACTTCTCGGCCATCAAAGCTTATGCAAAGGTTCGTGAAGCAGATCCTATCACCGGCGAAGCCTATTCCGACACTTTCAAACAAGTTATGTCCGTTGTTTTGGAACAACTTCAATATGCTTCCGCTCGTCCCCAAGTTAAAAGCTGGATGCGCGTAAACGACGAATATCTTTCGGCTGCACTGCTGAATATCGTCGATAACAACGGTGACGTTCGCGAATCGCTGAACACGGCTCAAAAGCAAGCCACTGCTTTGATTAAGTTCGACTGAGGCAAAATATGGAACAAAAAACAAAAGTTGTTTTGAAACGCAACCTCTACGGTTTTCTGTTTGTGATGCCACTGATATTGTATTTCTTGGTGTTCCAACTGGCCCCCATGGTGATTGCGTTTGTGCTCAGTTTCGCCAAATACGACGGTTTGACGGAAATCGAGTGGGTGGGATTGCAAAACTACATTGCAATCATCACCAATCAAGATAACCTCTATCCTCTCTTTTGGAAATCGCTGTTGGTAACCTTGGAGTACATTTTGCTCACCGTGCCTGCCAACATTTTGCTGTCGTTGGTTGTTTCGGCATTGCTGAACACCAAAATCAAAGGCGAAAGATTTTTCAAAACGGCATTCTACATTCCGTCCGTTACGGTAGGCGTTGCCATCATGGCAATGTGGAAGTACATGTTGGACCCCACTTTCGGTTTGATAAACCAACTTTTGGGCACAAACATCAACTTTTTGGGAACGGAAGGACTGAGTTTGGTGACGTTGGCCGTCATGTCCATTTGGGGCGGATTGGGTTACAACGTGTTGATAATGCTTTCTGCAATGAAAAACATCGATCAATCGTTGTATGAAGCGGCAAGTATCGACGGTGCAAGTGCATTCAAACAGTTTTGGAGCATAACTGTGCCCGGCGTGATGCCCACGGTGTTTTTCTTCTTGATAACCGGCATTATCGGCGGCTTCCAAGCATTCGAATCCATGTATTTGTTGACGGGCGGCGGCCCCAACAACAGCTCCTACACAATCATCTACGGTGTGTACGAGTTGTCCATCACTCACGGCGAGTTGGGTACCGGTTCGGCAATGTCATTCTTGGTGTTTATTCTGATTTTGGGGCTTACGGTGGTGCAATTCCGCGGTTTGCCCAAAGATTCGGCAACAAAACCGAGCAAAAAATCTAAAGGGAGGGCGAAAGCATGAACAATTTCAATTCTGCGACACCGGTTGCTCCCGTAAGATACGGAAAATTGCGTTTTGAAAAGCGCTACAGCACAAGTTACATTTTGAGCAGAGTGGTTGTTTACATTTTGCTGGCGTTGATAACGGCAATGTTCATCGTGCCCTATCTGTGGCTGATATTTTCATCCTTCAAAACGCCCGACCAATTCACTTCTCCCACGTTCAATCTGTTGCCTAGAGATGCCGACGGGCACATTCACTTCGAGTTTTCCAACTACGTTGAAGCGTGGAAAGAATTGGAAATTCCCACCGTGCTGTTGAACACGCTTTTGGTGTGTGTCGTCAATACTGCGGCCAACTTGTTCCTGAATGCATTGGCGGCTTACGCTTTTGCGAGAATGAAGTTTGTGGGGCGTGACAAAATCTTCATGTTCTCGCTCACGTCTCTTATGGTACCGGGATGCGTAATGCTTATCCCCAACTTCATCATCATCAACTCGTTGAATCTCTACGACAATTTGTTGGCGTTGATATTGCCGTTTTTGATGAGCGTGTACAACATTTTCTTGCTACGTCAGCAATTTTTGGCAGTGGAGAGGGAAATCGAAGAGGCGGCGCGCATCGACGGCGCCGGCTACTTCAAAGTGTTTTTCAGCGTGTGTTTGCCCATTGTCAAACCCATGTTGATAGTGTTGGGAATTTCCACGTTCATGTGGAACTACAACAACTACCTGTGGCCTCTTTTGGTGTTGGATTCTCCCGAAAACTTCACCTTGTCCATTTCGTTGGGAACACTGATGAAAAACGGAGCATCTTATTCTTCGATGTATCCCATCATGCTTGCAGGCGCCGTCATGGTTTCTGCACCCATGATAATCGTGTTCTTCGTCCTGCAAAAGTACATTTTGGGTGGCACCATGGCCGGTGCCGTCAAAGGTTAAGGTGAGTTATGGCAGGATTGAAAATTTTTCACGTAAACAAAATCTACGACAACGGCGCACATGCCGTCAAAGATTTTTGTCTTGACGTAAACGACAAAGAATTTGTCGTGTTTGTCGGACCGTCCGGTTGCGGCAAAAGCACGACGCTCAGAATGATTGCCGGTTTGGAAAAAATAACCTCCGGCGACATGTACATTGGCGACAGACTGGTAAACGGTTTGACTGCCAAAGAACGCAATATTTCCATGGTGTTCCAAAGCTATGCGCTTTTCCCCAACATGAGTGTGTACGACAACATTTCGTTCGGATTGCGCATGCATGGCGAGGACAAGGAAGTTATCCGCCAAAAAGTGGAAGAAGTTGCAGAGATGCTTAATCTTACGGAGTACTTAAAACGCAAACCGTCGCAACTTTCCGGCGGACAAAAGCAGCGTGTTGCGTTGGGGCGCGCGATAGTGCGCAATCCCGATTTGTTCTTGTTGGACGAACCGCTCAGCAATCTCGACGCAAAACTGCGCACCAAAATGAGAAATCAACTTTTGGCTTTGCATCGCAAATTGGGCGCAACGTTTATCTACGTGACGCACGATCAAACGGAAGCAATGACCATGGGCGACAAAATCGTTGTCATGCGTGACGGCGAAGTGATGCAAGTGGGCTCGCCCGATTTGCTCTATCGTTATCCGTCCAACAAATTCGTTGCAAGTTTCATCGGAACTCCGCAAATGAACTTCTGGAAAGGGCAAATGGATTTGAGTGACGGTATCAAAGTGAAAACTACACTCGGAGACATTTCTCTGACCGGTGAAACGGCACTGCGATTGGATAGTTCCGCGCTTGTGCAGGGCAAGCAAGTTATCGTCGGGTTGCGTCCCGAAGACTTTTCCGCCCAACGAGTTTACGACACCGACGTTCAGGTAACTTTTTATGCAGACGTGGTGGAGGAACTGTGCACGCACAGCGTTTTGCACGGAACTTTGGGTGAAGAAGACATTGTGGCGTACGGTGATTCTGGCCGCGAAGTCGGTGAAGTGACGTTGTTCGCAAATGCAAACAAAATTCACTTGTTCGACGAAAACGAGCAATCTCTGTTGCCGCAATATGCGTCGAAAACGACAGTTAAAGGTGTCAAAAACGGCAACTTACTGCACGTTTTGGGCTGTGACGTGGTTCTTTCCGAGGAACAAGCCGCTTTGGAAGACGGCAACGTCCAAGTTGCGGTGTTTGCCGATGCGTTCTGCGAAGGCACGGCACCCGTCAGTTGCGAAAAAACTTTTTCCACGCCGAACGGCAACGTTTCGTTGGTGGAAATCGACGGACAAAAACTTTATGCTTTGGGTGATTTTGCCAAAACAAAAACTTTCGGCTTGGATGCCAGTCGTTTGGATATCATCGGCTCACAAACCGTTTCGGCCATTAACGAAGTATCAAAAATAAACTTTATTTTCGAGAAATGCAGATGTTCGGAAGGCGGAAAAACTATCGACAAACATTTTTGCGTGCTCAACAAAGACGTAGAAGTGGAAAGTTTCTACGAATTTAACAAAAAAATGTATCGTTTGGGCAAAAGTATTTTCAACACACGCTACTCGATGTACGTTTCTGTCGAGAATGTTCGACTTGCCCATCAAAACGAACCATACCCCACAATTCAAGGTGTAGTGCAAAGCGTGGCAGACTACGGCACAAAACAATATTCTTCTGTCAAATTGAGCGATAGCAGCAGTTTGCTTGTAGAAGGCAAATTGCCCTTGGAAGAAGTTGTAACTTTGGCACTCGATCTAGACAACGTTCGCGTGGGCGTTGCCAATTCGGATATAATACTCTTCTAGCGGAGGAAACAATGAAAACTAAAAAACTAGCACCTGTTGTTTTGGTGTTGTGCGTCGTATTGTTGGTTTCGGCAATTTTTTGTGGTTGCAACTACGTGGCCCCGGAATACGCCGACGTCTACGTGACGACGGGCACAATGTCAAAACTGTTGGCAAGACAAACTTCTTTGAAGTTCACCGACTACACCGAAGATGACGAATATTTCGGAACAAGCGTTGTGGTGGACGTAAGCAAACAAAGCCAAGAATTCTACGGTTACGGCGCAACACTTACTCACGCTTCGGCGTATTTGCTGATGCAAGAGGGGGCAGAAGCCACTGCCGACGAAATTTTGCAAGAACTTTTTGGTGAAAACGGCGCAAGATTGAACCTTGTGCGTATTCCAGTGGGCGCAAGCGACTATATCGAAGGCGACACGTTTTTCACCTGTTGCGACATCGACGATGTTTTTGGCGAAGACAAAAATTTGGCAAACTTCTCCATTGCAAAGGACGTCAATATCATTGCCGTTTTGAAAAAAATACTTGTGTTGAATCCCGATGTGAAAATTTTCGCTTGTCCGTGGTCTGCACCCGCTTGGATGAAGACGGGGCACAACCTCATCTTAAAAAGCGAACTTTCTCCCGACTACTTCGACACTTACGCCGACTATTTGGTGAAGTTTGTTGAAGCGTACAAGGCCGAGGGCATCGAAATCGACTATTTGTCGTTGGTCAACGAACCGTTCGTTGGTAACGTGGGATATCCTTGCATGGAAATCAACGAATTGGATGCCATCGACGTCAGCCGCAAAATCAGCAAAAAACTTGCCGAAAAGAGTTTGGACGTCAAATTGTTGGGTTACGAACACAACGCCGGCGACAGCGCACTGGACTACGTGGATATGACGTTCAAAACAAACTATCTCGACGGTGTTGCTTTCCACGGCTATGCCGACGTAAAAACCGCAACCGTTGCGGAAATGTGTCAATACGTGTCGGAAAATTATGCAGGAAAAGATATGTTCCTCACCGAAATCACCGAACACTCCGGCAGTAACGACTTCGCAAGCAACCTTGCCTATGCCGCACGCTACACAACGATAGATCCGTTGAACTACGGCTTGAACGGCTCCATGTTCTGGAACCTTGTGCTTCGTTCGGACGGAACGCCGACACCGGTGTCTCACAACACCGCTTGTTACGGAGTGATCGACTTCGATTGCGATGACGACGGCAACTACAGTTATTTCAAACGCAGTGCTTGGTACGCAATGGCTCACGTGGGCAAGTTTGCTTATCAAATTGACGGCAAATATCCCGTTTCCGTTCAAACAAGCGTATCCAACGACTCGTTGATTGTTGCAACGGCACTTTACAGAGCCGACGGTGCAGTGGTGGTGACGGTAGTCAACGTCAACGACCAACTCAGCGAAACCGTTCACATCGTGTTGGGCGGCAAGAAAGTGTCGCTGGAAGTTCAACCGCAAAGTGTTGTCACTTTTGTGTGCTAAGGAGGACAGTGTGATGAAAAAGAACGTTAAGATAGTTTTGATCGTCTTGTTGGCAACGCTGGCCGTTGTTTGTTTGGCGGCTTGCAATGAGTACAACAGAACCTACACATTCACGCCTTACACGGCATACGAAATCACAAAGGTTAACATCACTCAAACAAACAGAACGGCTTGTAACTACACGGTTACTTGCGATATTGCACCTAGCAACAGCGCAAAAGTGTATATCACGCGTTACGATAAAATAACTTCGGATTCCGTTGCAATCGACTACACCGCAGAAAACGGCAACTACGTTTTCGATGCCGACGTGTCCTTTGCATCCTACTACATCCACGTTGTGGACGGCGAAAAAACGGCAGTATTGCCTATGACGCGTCCGCAAATGACGCCGACGCTCACCGCGAACGGAACAAGCAATGTTTTGAGTTACAACTTCGTCAACGGTACGTCTTGGAGTTCTTTCTGTGATCCCACAGGCAAAAGCGTGTACAAAAGCTCCAAAGACACTTTCGACGAATCAACGGCCACGCTCGTTGCTAAAAACGTCGCCATTGCCTATGCCGATTCCACAACAGATATTGCCGCAAGCGACGACATGCCCTACTACTATGTGGTGCTTTCGGCCAAAAACGGCATAGTAACCTACGTCACAACCCCCATAATTTGCGTTGAAAAGGCATTTTCCGACATGAATGCATCGTTGGAAATGGTCAACGGCGTTGCTTCCCTCAAAATAAGCGGAACAAGTATGTTGGGCGGAACTTTGGCGGTTGAACTTTACAGTGCCGACACAACTTTGGGCAAAGTGGTGGAAGTTTTGGGCGACGAAGTCAATATTGTCGCAGGACAACCCTTCTCGGCAACCATCGACGTTTCCAAAATTTTGAACGGCCAAGTGGGCGCAGGCATCTGGTACGACGTTAAAATTGCTTCGTCGTTCGGAGTGTTCGACGTCTACACCGAAAGTGCCGACATGATGCAAGAGATTTTGAGCAAGGGCGCAAAATTCGAATTTAAGGAATGGAGCGGTTTGTTGAAAGTCAACTATGGCTACGGCGCGGATTTCGTCGTGTCCAGCGTTAACATCGAGACCGTGGACGGTGTACCCACGTTGATTGTCAAGGGCAACACCAACGATAGCGTGAAATGTGTAAAACTGCACGCCGATGCCGAATACGGCCCCAAAGATGCCAGCGGCAGCAACAAACATCATCAATATTGGAACAACGTTTCCACTGCCAAAAACGAGTTCGAATTCCGTGTTAAGTTGACGGATCTTCCGGTAAGCGGCGAAACTTGGTCGTGGTTCCACGTGTATGCCTATGACGTTGCAAATGCGTCTAACAGCACAACTCCCACCGGAAAAAGCGATTTGAAACGTGGCGGAGTGCTGAAATTGAACCAAGAATTTGTATATAACGGCGTTGTCTACACCGTCAAAGCATGGACGGACGGTTCCGACGTCGGCACAGGACTTGCTATTTCTACAAAAGCTGTTCAGGAGTAGATTTATGACAAAAATTATCAAAACAGCGTATAGCGGAGCACGTTTGGAGGATGCGTCCTTCGGTTCTCCGTTCGACGGCGTCGTAAATGACGTCGTCGTGCGCACAAACAAAACATATCAAACGCACATGGGCTTCGGCGGTGCGTTCACCGATACCGCCACGGCGTGCTACTACGCTTGCGACGAAGAAAATCGCAAAAAAATAGTTGATGCCTACTTCTCGGAAGAGGGCTTGAACTACAATCTTGCAAGACTCACCGTTCACTCTTCGGATTTTTCCGAAAAAAGTTACAACTACACCACAGGCGAAGATCTTTCCACTTTTGATTTTTCTTGTGAAGATGCCGCACGTGTGCCTTTCATCAAAAAATGTATGAAAGCGTCAAAACAAGGTCTAACTTTCTTTGCGGCACCTTGGTCCCCTCCGTCTTTTGCAAAAACAAACGGCGAAATGTATCACGGTGGCAAGTTGAAAGACGAATATCGCTCTTTCTGGGCGGAATACTACGCAAAGTATCTGTGTGAACTCAAAAAGCGCGGAATAGTGGTGTCCTATGCCAGTGTTCAAAACGAACCGGAAGCAATTCAAACGTGGGAATCTCGCGAAGTGGATGCATTCGAAGAGGGGCACGACATTGTCGACTACCTTGCACCCGCTTTCAAAGAACACGGCTTGGACGTGAAATTCTATTTGTGGGATCACAATCGCGACAGAGTTGTTCGTCGCACGATAGACACAATGTCCGTTCCCGGAGTTGCAGAACACACTTGGGGCGTGGGATATCACTGGTATTGCTGCAAAAGGTACGAAAACTTATCCTATTTGCACGAATTGTTTCCCGAATTGCACATTTTGTTGACGGAATGTTGTGTGGAACTCGCACACGATTCCACGACGGGCGAAGCGGTGAGTTGCGGCTTGTGGCACAACGGCGAACGCTACGCAATGCAAATTATCGGCGACTTGAACAATTGGTCGGAAGGCTACATCGATTGGAACCTTGTCGTGGACGAAAACGGCGGGCCCAATCATGCGGCAAACTTCTGCGAAGCTCCCGTCATGTTGGACGGCAAAGGCGGCGTAGTGCTTAACCCCAGCTATTGGCATATTGCTCACTTCTCGAAGTTCATTCAACCCGGTGCAAAAAAAGTTTTCTGTGCCGGCGGTGCGGATAACGTTCACCAAACGGCCTACGTCAACCCCAACGGACAAAAAGTTGTTGTGCTGCTCAACACCGGCGACAACGACGTGAAAACAAACGTCGACGTGGACGGCAAAATTTTCGGTTTGACATTGGAAAAACACTCAATCGTGACGGTGATCGAATGAAAAGACGCCTAAGAACGTTGCTTGTGATCATTGCCGTTTTGGCTGTGTTTCAAATTGTTGCGGGTGCACTGTTGTTGTCTTGGACAGTCACAACGGAAAAGTCCTACACCTACGTAACGGCAACAATAACGGAAATTCAAACGGAAAAGCAACAAAACGAAGATGGCGACGAGTACTACACGGTGAAATCCATTTCGGTGGCCTACACAAACAACAGCGGTGAAAGCGTGGTGGCAACACTGGCCGACTTCCCCTATTCGTTCGAGTTGGGCACCGTTCTGGAATGTCGCTACACCGACAATCCGCTGTCGCTTTCCACCCAAACAACCGATTGGTTCACTCCTGTTTTTACAATCGTTTTGGGTGTTGTCTATGCAATAGGCGGAACGTTACTGTTCGTTTTCCGCAAAAACTTCGGCTTGTACGCCTTGGAAGATACCGAAAAAGGGGATTTCGAGGAAGAAGAGGACGATTGGGAATTGGACGACGAACAATCAAATGAAATTTTACAGGACGACGATCCTGAAAATTATAATTAAAAAAGGAGAAAAACCATGAAAAAAGCAAAAATTGCTATCCTGGCAGTGTTGTGTTTGGTTCTGTGTTTGTGCGCAACGGCGTGCACGCCGCACGAACACGTGTACGACCAAATCGGCAGTGACGAAACAACACACTGGTACTACTGCGCAGAGGATAACGAAAAGGACGAAGACACTATCGGCGGTCACGTCGACGATGATCTCAACGGAAAATGCGACGTGTGCGGTCATGCAATGGCAATTCCGTTCAACGTTGCAATCAGTGGTAAAGGCACTGACGGCCAAGACGTTTCTTTGGACGGCTACACCGCAACAATCAAAAACGGTTCCGTCACAGAAATCGTAACCATCAAAAACGGAAAAATCGTGTGGAAAAATGCCGCAGACGGCACCTACACTTTGTCCGTTAGCGGTGCAAAGCAATTCGAATCTGCAACTCTTGTTATTGCAAACGGTGCTGCAGATGCCATTGTTTTGAACGAAGTTCTTCCTGTCGAAGAAAAAATCGCACTCGAAGCGTTGGAAAGTGTTCCCGCATTGGTGGTTGTCGGCAGAATCGACAGTCAACTTGCTCAAGCAGGTTGCATCAAACTTCACGCAGAAGGCAACGGTGCTCACAAGTACTGGGACAATGTTTCCGACAGAAGCGACGTCTACAAATTTATCGTTCCTCTCACCGAACTTCCCGTAGACGGTACACCTTGGTGGTTCTTCCACATCTATGCTTACGCAGAAGTTGAACCTGCTGACGATACAAAACCTGCAGGGTATCAAGATCTTCCTTTGGGATCCATCAACTACGGCGACGTTCGCGAATATGACGGAATCCGCTACACTGTTATCAACGACAAAGACAGCGGACAACTTGTCATTCAACCCACGTATGTTCCCGCTGCAATCGA
The DNA here is from genome assembly GCA_964598315.1 of uncultured Oscillospiraceae bacterium. Lineage (GTDB taxonomy): Bacteria > Bacillota > Clostridia > Christensenellales > CAG-314 > Fimimonas. The sequence continues at coordinate 527 of CAZRBI010000042.1, read as the reverse complement.
AATCACTTCCGTAACGGTAGACGAAACGGATGGCATCAAATTGGTTGTGACTGGTACTTACGAAAACGTACCTTGCATCAAAATTCATGCAAACAACAGTTCCGAAAGTAAATTCTGGAATAACCTTGCAACAGAAGAAGGAAAACTTTCATTCAGCATCGATTTGACAGAACTCATGTCCGACGGCGATTGGTACTGGTTCCACATTTATACCTACGAAGAAGCCAATCCCACAGACAACACTTCCGGCAAGCAGGACAGTGACCTCAACAGAGGCAGTGCACTCACAATCAAACAAGAGTTCCAACACGACGGCATCCGCTATGTCATTCAAGCGTGGAACGACGTTGGCGACGGACTTGCTCTCAGCGCGCATGTTATGCCCAGGTTCATAGTCACAGATGTAACAGTCAGCACAGAGGGTGGATTGAAAGTCGTTGCAACGGGCACAGTTCCCGAAGACGTTAAGTGCGTTGTTATTCGTGCAAACGGCAACGACAATGACGTGTGGTACGGCGACAAAGCAA
>CAZRBI010000041.1:11689-13084 GCA_964598315.1 uncultured Oscillospiraceae bacterium | reverse complement strand
CCTCAACTTAAAGTCGGCGAAGATAACTTCTGGTACGTATCCTACGATAACGGCGCAACTTGGACTTGTCTCGATGTTAAGGCTACAGGTGTCGATGGTGTAACCCCACAACTCATGGTTAATGAAAACAGTGCTTGGTACGTCTCTTATGATAACGGCACAACGTGGACATATTTGGGTGTAAATGCTAACGGCGCAGTAGCCGGAGAAAAAGGCGATAAGGGTGACAAGGGAGATACCGGTGTGAGTATTGTCAGCACTGCGTTCGATTCCAATGGCAACACCGTCATCACCTATAGCGACGGCTCGACCCAAAAAATCGAACACAACTGGGAAAAGGCTTATACGCTTGTTAAAGTGGATTGCGTCACGGACGGCAAAGAACTTTATTCTTGTGCCGATTGCGGACTTGCGCGAATTGTGACGGTGCCGGCATTGGGACATGATGCTATTCAACATAATGCCAAAGCTGCAACATGTACGGCAATTGGTTGGGAAGCTTACGAAACTTGCAGTCGTTGCGATCACACAACTTACGCAGAAATTCCAAAAATAGATCATAATTTTGTGGACGGTTTCTGTTCTGTATGTGGAGTAAGACAAGTCTCCAAGGGGCTTTACTACACGTTGAGCGAAGACGGAACTTACTATTCCGTTTATCGGGGTTCTTGCACGGATTTGGACATTGTTATTCCTTCAAGTTACAACAATTTGCCTGTAAAGGCGATAGGTATTTATGTTTTTGCATATTCAGATATTTCAAGCGTTGTAATTCCTGCTAGTGTCACTTCTGTTGGCTACAATGCTTTCTATGAGTGTGACAACCTTGTAATCTACTGCGAAGCAGTGTCGAGCTCTTGGATTTCTTGGCAAACCGATCCGGAGTGTCCGATTGTGTGGAATTGTAACAACAATGATGTCGCTACGGACGGCAATAGTTATTCTGTCATTGATGGAATACGTTATGCACTGAAAGACGGAACGGCAACAGTCGTTCGTAAAATCTCGAGCAGTGTTCCTGCAACCATTCCGTCGTCAGTGACCTACGAGGGAACGTCTTATTCTGTCACGTCGATAGGTCAATATGCATTTGCCGGTTGTCATGGTCTCACAAGCATAGAAATTCCTTCAAGTGTAACATCAATTGGTTCTTCGGCTTTCAGTGGTTGCAGTAGTCTCGAAAGCATCACTGTTGCAGAAGGAAACAGCGTGTATCACAGCGACGGAAATTGTTTGATAGAAACTGCAACAAAAACATTGATTCTCGGTTGCAAAAACAGCGTTATTCCGACAGACGGCAGTGTCACGTCGATAGGTCACAACGCTTTCGGTAGTTGCTACAGTCTTGCAAGCATCACAATTCCTAGTGGTGTCACGTCGATAGGTGACGGTGCA
>CAZRBI010000041.1:0-11589 GCA_964598315.1 uncultured Oscillospiraceae bacterium | reverse complement strand
GGGGACTCTTGGTCATCTCTCGGCCAATCTGTCTTCCAGTATTGTAGCAGTCTTGCAAGCATCACAATTCCTAGTGGTGTCACGTCGATAGGTGACGGTGCATTCTCCAGTTGCTATAGTCTTACAAGTGTAATGTTTGGAGAAAACAGTCAGTTAGAATCGATAGGTAACAACGCTTTCGATTATTGCTACAGTCTTGCAAGCATCACAATTCCTAGTGGTGTCACATCGATAGGATCCAGTGCGTTCTACTGTTGCAGCAGTCTCACAAGCATAGAAATCCCATCAAGCGTCAGCCACATGGGGGACTCTTGGTCATCTCTCGGCCAATCTGTCTTCCAGTATTGTAGCAGTCTTGAAAGTATCACTGTTGCAGAAGGAAACACCGTCTTTCACAGCGACGGAAATTGTTTGATAGAAACAGCAACAAAAAAACTGATTACCGGTTGCAAAAACAGTGTTATTCCGACGGACGGCAGTGTCACGTCGATAGGAGACTACGCTTTCTGCGATTGCGATCTCATAAGTATAGCAATTCCCGATAGTGTAACATCAATTGGTTCTTCGGCTTTCAGTGGTTGCAGTAGTCTGGCAAGTGTAACGTTTGGAGAAAACAGTCAACTCACATCGATAGGATCCAGTGCGTTCTACCGTTGCAGCAGTCTCACAAGCATAGAAATCCCATCAAGCGTCAGCCACATGGGGGACTCTTGGTCATCTCTCGGCCAATCTGTCTTCCAGTATTGTAGCAGTCTTGAAAGTATCACTGTTGCAGAAGGAAACACCGTCTTTCACAGCGACGGAAATTGTTTGATAGAAACAGCAACAAAAAAACTGATTGCCGGTTGCAAAAACAGTGTTATTCCGACGGATGGCAGTGTAAGATCCATAGCCGAAGATGCTTTCGCCGGTTGCAGCAGTCTCACAAGCATTGTGATTCCGTACAGTGTTGGATGGATAATGGACTATGCATTCTATGGTTGCACTGGTCTCACAATCTACTGCGAAACAAAATCGCAACCAAGTGATTGGTCTTCTAACTGGAAGGGTTCAAATTGTCCTGTCGTGTGGAATTGCAGAAACAATAATGTTGCTACCGACGGCAATATCTATGCTGTGATTGACAGCATTCGCTATGCATTGAAAGAAGACGGTGTTGCAATGGTTGCTTGTCAACCCCAAAGCAACAGCACTTCAGTGGAAATTCCGTCGTCAGTGACCTACGAGGGAACGTCTTATTCTGTCACAGCGATTGGCGACAATGCTTTCTACGGTTGTAGCAGTCTCACAAGCATTGTGATTCCGGACAGCGTTACGTCGATAGGACAATATGCATTTTGCTATTGTAGCAAACTTACAAGCATTGTGATTCCTTCCAGTGTCACATCGATTGGTGACGGTGCATTCGGAAATTGCAACAAACTTACAAGCATTGTGATTCCGGCTAGTGTCACATCAGTAGGAGTGAACCCCTTCATTGAGTGTAGCAACCTTGAAAGCATCACAGTTGCGGATGGAAACACCGTCTATCACAGTGACGGCAATTGTTTGATAGAAACAGCAACAAAAACATTGATTGCCGGTTGCAAAAACAGTGTTATTCCGACGGATGGCAGTGTAAGATCCATAGCCGAAGATGCTTTCGCCGGTTGCAGCAGTCTCACAAGCATTGTGATTCCGGACAGCGTTACGTCGATAGGACAATATGCATTTCGCAATTGTAGCAAACTTACAAGCATTGTGATTCCGGCTAGTGTTACATCGATAGGCGATGGCGCTTTCGGTAGTTGTGTCTACCTCACAATCTATTGCAGGGCAACATCTAAGCCAAGCGATTGGAGCTCATGGTGGAATCAATCATCTGCTTGGTCATCTGAGTCTGCTTGTTTGGTGGTGTGGGGCTACACAGCGTAACCCGAGGACAACGTTTTTCAACAGCAACGAACAAATGAGGTTTATCTGCACCCCAAAAGCCAAACGCTTTTGGGGTGCAGTTCGTTGTGTCAATGAATTTTCGTTGCACGTTTGAAGTTTTAAAACGATTTTGCAAGTAAAGGGGTTGAAAATCTGCTTTTTGTGCGCGTTCGTTGGCAAAAAAGTGCTTTTTGTTGAAAATTGTGGAATATAAAACGAGCAAAATAATTGACTATTTTTGACAGTGCTATTATAATAGACTAGTTAAGTTAGGCAAAAGTTAAGGAGGCCAATTATGACTAAACCTGCGTCCATCGCAATTCTGAGCGTTATTTGCGCAATAGCCCTTGTTTTGGGTGTGTTTGCGTTCTTGCCCGGTGGACTTGAATACGGCGATTACAACGTGTATAACTCTCCGGCAAGCCTTGTTCAAGGCGATTCTTTGTTTGCGGATAGCATTGTTACCACCTACAAAGTTAAACTCGATGATGAAGCGGATATCAACGAAGTTGTTTCCGTTTTGAAGTCTCGTTTGGGCGATATGTATGGTCGTTATTTCTGCAGCGTTGTTGCAGAAGATAACAACAAAATCACAATCACCGTTCCCAAAACGGCTTATGAAGGCAACACAAGCGAAACATCGATCCTTTCCAACGTAACTGCAACCGGCAAGGTTGAAGTTTTGACGGATTCTACCTATGCTGAAGACAAAGTTATTTTGTCGGCAGAGCACGTTTCTCGCATGTCTATGCGTCGCTATGCATCCGGCGGAAACACCTACTACATCATCAACGTCAACCTCAACAAAGAAGGCAAAGCAATTGCCGAAGAAAAACTTTCCGCATCCACGTCTTCGGGGAGTGCTTATCTTGCAATTGACGGCACCGTCTCTCACGGTATTGCCTACTCCACAAACGGTGTGTTGCAAGTGTATGCTAACGGTGAAGACGATGCTCAATGCGTCATAGGCCTTATCAACAGCGGTTCTTTGGGTGCAAAACTCACTGTGTTGGACACTAACGAAATCAGCTCGTTCGGCAGATTGATTTTCGCAATTGTTTTTGCAGCAATTGTTTTGGGGAGCTGGATTTTCTACGTTGTTAGATACGGCAAGTTGGCAGTGGCTCCCATTGTTTCTCAACTTGTTGCAATCGTTGCATTCATTTGGTTTGCAGGCGTTGTGTATTTCAACTTGTTGAACATTGCTTCCGCAATCGGAATTGTGTTGAGCTACGTGTTGATGTCCTACTTCTCTGTTCGCGTGTTCGACAACATGAAAGCTTACTTGCAAGAAAAGACCGTTTCTGCGGCAAGATACAAAGCATTCACCGAACTCAACAAATTGAACTGCATCGTTCACGCAATCGTGTTGGTGTTGGGCGTTGTTTTGTGGCTCATTCCCACAGGCGTGACGGCTCCTTTGGGCAACGCACTTGTGTACGGCGTCGTGTTGTCTTTCATCGTTACGATGGGGCTCAACAGGCTGTTTGCTTCCTTCAATTTGGGCTTGGAACGTCCGAGAAGCAAAAAAATTGCAAAATAGTTCTAAAACAATTATCAAAGCAGCCTTCTAGTTTTTTTAGAAGGCTGTTATGTTTTTAAGCAATGTTACGCATTGTTTGACGAGATTATGAAACAAAAATACACCAAACGACAATCTGACGACACAAATAGTGTGGAATTTTTCACGGAGCAGGGTATGCCCCGTGCTTTTGCCGAGGTTCTTTGTGCGCGCGGTGTGACGGAACAAAACCACAAATCGTTTTTCGGTGAAAGTTTTCATTCTCCGTTTGAAATGAAAAACATGCGCGAGGCCGTGGAAACCATTTCCTTTTTGTTGGAAGAGGGCGGCAGTGTCCTTATCTGCGGCGACTACGACGCCGACGGATTGACGGCGAGCAGCATTTTGTCGCTGTTTTTCACTGACAACGGGGTGGACAACGACGTTATCATCCCAACGCGTGACGAGGGCTATGGCTTGCATGCCGATTTGGTGTTCAAAGCGTTTGAAAAGAAGTTTTACGATTTGATAATAACTGTCGACTGCGGCATTTCGAATCGTGAAGAAGTTGCCAAAATAGTCGAGGAGCTGGATGCGGAAATAATTGTCACCGATCACCACGAATTGCCGGAAGTTTTGCCCGATTGTTTGTGCGTAAACCCCAAAATGGGCTATCCTTTCCCCAATCTTGCCGGTGCCGGCGTTGCTTGGAAGCTAGTTGAAGCTTTGGCTGGGCGAGAAGTGGCCGCAAACTACAGTGAACTTGCCATGATAGGCACCGTTGGCGACATGATGCCGATGCTGGACGAAAACAGAAGTCTTGTTCAAATGGGTCTGTCAAACCGCAACCACAAAGGTTTGAAAAAACTCACAGAACTTTCTCGTTGCCCGGAAAAACTCACCGTCAACGACGTTGCCATGCGCATCGCGCCGAAAATCAATGCGGCGGGGCGTGTGGGGGAACCGCAAGTTGCTTTGAAATTGCTTTTGTCGCGCGATAAAACCGATTCGGCAACGGCCAACGCTTTGCTCAAACTGAACGAACAACGCAAAGGGCTTGTGGATGCGCTTATTGCGGATGCCGACGCGCAACTGGACGAATTGAAAATTCGCCGTGAACGTTTGGTGTTTTTGTGTGGCGATTGGCCTCACGGAATTGTGGGCATTGCCGCCGCACGGTATAAGGAAAAGTACAATTTGCCTGCTGCGGTACTTACGCGCGACGGAGATGTTTTTGTGGGTTCCGCACGCGGAGTGGACGGAGTTGATTTGTTCGAAGTGTTTTCGGCGTGCTCGGATTTGCTGGAAAAATTCGGCGGACACAAGGCGTCTGTCGGCTTTTCCGTCTCGAAAGACAACGTCGAACGGTTGAACAGCCGTCTTTCTGAAATTTTGTGCTCGCTGGGGCAAGATTGTTTCGAAAAGAAGTTTTTCTACGACGTGGCTTTGGACGATATGTCAACGGTGGAGGATTGCTACAAGTTTTCTCAAACTTTGCAACCGCTGTTGCCGCAAGACAAAATTCTGTTCCGTGTTTGCGATTCCGTGAAGTTTTCGTCGACGTTTGGCAAGGACAATCAGCATCTGTCCGTTGTGCTGAACGGCGGTTTGGAATTGAAAAGCTTTTACAAAAATTCCGAATATGCTCCGTTTGTGAAAAACGGAGCCAACGTGGAAGCGTTGATTTCGTTGGAATACGACGACTATTCCAAGCGCGTCTACGGCATACTAGAAGATATACATTTGCTGAATTCCGTGTGCTTCGATCGTTTCTACAAACTGAATTTTTTGCAGAATTTCGAGGCTAAAAACGAAAAATGTATCGAAAAAGCACAATTGGAAAATGTTTTGCGCGAAGATTCCGTTTTGGTTGTATTCGACGACTACGCAACCTACCTTGAACAGTGTGAAGTTTTCCGTTTGGACGACTTTTTCGTCGACATATTTTTTGAAAGCAGTCCGTTTGCAAAAACTGTGGCAATTTCGCCAAATTCCGACTACGGTTTTGGAAAATACGACAAAGTGGTGTACTTTTGTAACGACGGTGCTTTGCGCGATTTGCCTCCAAACACCGTGTATTTTGCCGTTCGTCCTGCAAACAAGCAGTTGTATTCGTTACGGCTCGATCGTGAAGTTTGCGTTGCAGTTTATTCGAAGTTGAAAAAGAAAGGTTCGTTTGAAAGCATAAAAAGCGTTTTCGACAAGTATTTGACAGGTTCTATGGACTACGAACAGTACGTTGTGGCGCTGAGAGTGTTCAAACAATTGGGCTTTATCAAAATTGTGGATAAGTTCACGTTGGAATTTCTTCCTTCGCAAAAAAATGACTTGGAAAATTCTTCCATTTTCAAATATTTTGCACAATGATTTTGACCAAAACAAAGGGATAGGACAATGTACAGTGAAAAGGAAAATGCAGAAGTAACTCTGCAAAATTTTCTGACAAAAATCAAACATTATTATCATCCGACAGAGGAAAGAAGGATTGCCGAAGCGTTTGACGTGGCCCAAAAAGCCCATGCGGGACAATTTCGTGCCAGCGGACGCCCCTACATCACGCATCCTACGATAGTTGCGGATATTTTGGTGGACATGGGATTCGACGTGTCTACCATTTGTGCCGCGCTTTTGCACGATACCGTTGAAGACACCTATATCACCGATGCCGATTTGCGTCAAAAGTTCGGCGACGAAATTGCCGATTTGGTGCAAGGCGTCACAAAACTGGACAAAATTCAATTTCACAACAAGGAAGAGGAACAAGCGGAAAATATGCGCAAAATGTTTTTTGCAATGGCAAAAGACGTGCGCGTAATGATGATAAAACTTGCCGACCGTTTGCACAATATGCGTTCGTTGATGTATGTTTCGCCGGAAAAACAGCGTATCAAAGCCAAGGAAACGCTGGATATTTTTGCACCTATCGCCGGCAGACTGGGTATTTCGTCCATCAAAAGCGAATTGGAAGACTTGTGCTTGAAGTACTTGGATCGTCCTGCCTACGACGAAATTTCCGAGGGAATTGCTCTTAAAAAGAGCGAACGCGAAGTGATTGTCGACACGTTTATCGACCACTTGAAAAAGGAACTAAGTTCGTCCACGATAGGCAACTTCGATATCTACGGAAGAACAAAACACTTTTATTCCATCTACAAAAAGATGAAGCGTCAAAACAAAACCATCGAGCAGGTGTACGACCTTACGGCCGTTCGTGTGATTGTGGACACAATCAAGGATTGCTACGCCGTTTTGGGGGCTATTCACGCACGTTGGAAGCCTATGCCCGGACGTTTCAAAGATTATATTGCCGTTCCCAAACCAAACATGTACCAGTCGTTGCACACAACCGTGTTTTTGGACTACGACAATCACCGCTATCCCATCGAAGTGCAAATTCGCACGCACGAAATGCACAAAGTGGCCGAATACGGTGTTGCCGCACACTGGAAGTACAAAGAAGGCGTCACGGCCAAAACGGATATGGACAATACCCTCGGCTGGGTTAAAGAAGTGCTTTCCTACGACAAGGATTTTAAGGATAGCACGGAATTTTTGGATCTTATTCGCAAAGACATTTCCAACACCAACGAAGTTTACGTTTTCACCCCCAACGGCGACGTGAAAATACTTGCCGCCGGTGCCAATGCGCTGGATTTTGCCTATGCAGTGCACAGTCAGGTGGGAAACAAGTGTGTAGGAACAAAAGTCAACAACAAAATCGTTCCGTTGAACACCGTTTTGCAAACGGGCGACACGGTAGAAGTGATGACCAACCCAAATGCGAAGGGTCCTTCGCGCGATTGGTTGAAAATTGTCACAACACCTTCGGCAAAAGCCAAAATTCGTCAGTTTTTCAAAAAGGAACTGAACGAAGAGTATATAAAAACCGGAAAATCCATGATCGAACGTGATGCCAAGCATCGCGGCATTGCTCCGTCGGAATTGCTAACCGGTGATGCCGTTGCGGCCGTTTGCGAACGCTACATGTTCAACGACGTTAACGAAATGTATGCCGCTGTTGGGTACGGAAGCATATCTCTGACGCAAGTGATGTTGAAACTCATCACTAGCAACCGTGAAGTTTCCGACGTGTTGAAAGCGCAACAAACCGCGCGCAGGGGAAGAACAACGTCGTCGAAAGAGCAGTCGGTGATAATCAAGGGCGTAGAAGGCTTGCTCGTGCGTTTTTCGCGTTGTTGTAGCCCTGTTCCCGGTGACGAAATTGTCGGCTATATTTCGCGTGGCAGAGGCGTGTGCGTGCATCGTGCCGATTGCCCGGCCGTGAAAAACATGGAATCGGAACGCATAGTTCCTGCCGAATGGGTGAACGTCAACGGCCAAACTACTTTCCCCGCAACAATAGAAATAATCTCCGAAGATCGCGGCGATATTTTTGCCGAAATAACAAAAGTTATTGCCAACGAGGGGCTTCCCATGGTTGCCATCAATGCCCGTAAGGACAGAAAAGGCAATGCAATAGCTAGCGTTACCGTTGAAATTTCCAACCACGATCAAGTCAATCAATTGATTGCCAAAGTGAAGTCGATATCTGCCGTTATAAGCGCATATCGCACCAAAGGCTGATGAAGTACGTTGTTTTTTCGTGCGGACAATTGCAAACCAACAGCATAGTAGTGCAAAACGGCACGAAGTGTGTGGTTGTTGATGTGCCTTTCGGCGCCCAAGAGGTGGCAGATTACGTTGTGGCACACAACTTGCACGTTGTTTCAGTGTTGCTTACGCACGGGCATTTCGATCACTGTGGCGGTGTTAGCGACTTGCTGAAAAGTTGCAACGACGCACCCGTTTACGTGCACAAAAAAGATGCCGAACTGTGCAAAACGGCATCACTAAACGCGTGGGGCGTTGTTTGCAAAAATTGCTATCCAACGCACTTTTTGCAAGAGGGGCATTTGCAAATCGAGGATTTTGCTTTTGACGTGTTGGAAACTCCCGGGCATACCGACGGTTCCGTCGCGTTTTTGACGGAGGACGGCGTGATGCTTAGCGGTGACACGTTGTTCCATGGCAGTGTGGGACGCACCGATTTTCCCGAAAGCAATCAGAGCGTCATGAAAAACTCTTTGAAAAAAGTAGCAGCGCTACAAGAAAATTATCGCGTCATTTGCGGACACGGCCCCGAAACTACGTTGAACGACGAGAAAACACACAATATCTATTTGCGCAGTTGCGCTGAATAACAATGACACTACACACAAACTTTTTCTATCCTACGGAAATACAAGACGTTGCAAAACTGTTTTTTGACGACGTGCAAATGACGGACGGCGCAGAACTTTCTTTGACGGAAAGTTGCAGCGGCGAAGTTTTTTGCTACGTTGCCAAGTTTAACGGTAAAACGCACACCGAAACTGTGGACGTTTCCGACGTGGACGAACTGCAAAAAGTACGTCTGAAAAAGCGTTTTGCAAAACTTTGTTTGTACAATTTGTTGGCGGAAGTCATCGGTAAACGCATGCCTTGGGGCAGTTTGACGGGTATTCGCCCTACAAAGTTGGCGTGCCAATTGCAAAGTGAAGGCTGTGATTGGCAAAAAACGTTCACGGACGTTTTGGGTGTTTCCTCCGAAAAAACGCAACTGGTGGAAGACATTTTGCGTGTTCAGGGCAATTTGCGAAATTTCAACGAAAGTTCGGCAGATTTGTATGTTGGAATTCCGTTTTGCGTCACAAGGTGCAGTTACTGTTCGTTCACTAGCGGCGAAATCGCACGTATGAAAAAGTACGTTGAACCCTACGTGGAAAGTTTGTGCAACGATATTCGTCAAACCATTGATTTTGCCCGCGAAAAAGGCATAACTTTGCGCAACGTGTATTTCGGTGGCGGTACACCAACTTCGTTGAACGCAGCGCAGTTGGACAGGGTGCTTTCGGAAATAGATTTTCAACCGCAAGAATTCACTGTGGAAGCAGGGCGTCCCGATACCATCGACGAGGCAAAATTGTCGGTAATGAAAAATCACGGCGTGCATCGTGTGTCCATCAATCCTCAAACGTTCAATCAAAGTGTGTTGGACGTCATCGGTCGCAAACACAGCGTGGAAGACATCTACGATAAGTTCAGATTGGCGCAAAAGTTCGGATTTGTCGTAAACATGGATTTGATTGCCGGGTTGCCCACCGAAACGTACGAAATGTTTTGTCACAGCGTGGATTGTGCCGTGCAACTTTCTCCCGAAAACATAACGGTGCACACTTTGGCGTTGAAACACGGTAGCATGTTGAAGTTGCAAAACTATTCGGGGCAACAAAGCGAAGTTGCAAAAATGGTGGAGTATTCGCACAACAAGTTGCGCGAATACGGATACGTTCCCTACTATATGTATCGTCAAAAGTACATGACGGAAAATCTGGAAAACGTCGGTTTTTGCAAGCCGGGCACGCCGTGCGTGTATAACGTGGGCATCATGGAAGAAGTTTCCAATATTTTGGCGTGCGGAACCAACGCTATTTCTAAGCGAGTGACTGCATCGGAAAACAGAATAGAGCGTTCGGCCAATGCCAAGGACGTCATCACGTATATAGAAAGAAACCAAGATTATTTGGACAAAAAATTCAAACTTTTTTCCTGAAAGGTGACAATAATTGAGAAAACAGCGAAAAGCAGTGACAGTTGAAAACAAAATCAAACGTCGGTTGATAGTTTTGATTGTTTTCGTCGTGCTTTTCGCTGTTTTGTGTATTCTAAAAACGGTGCAATCGGTGTGCGAGTTTTTTGCAACAACCTTTTCACGCGGGTGGATTTTTCTGTTCGGAAACGTGCTTGGATGGATCCCGATCAGTTTCTACGAACTGTTTTTGATCGTTGCAATAATCGGCGCAATAACATCCGTCGTTTTGCTTGTTAAAGATGCTGTCAAACGCAAGTGGAAGCAGTTGCTCTCGTTGTTCTTGCTTGTTGCAACGGTGGTGTTCGGCTTTTTGAACGTCTACACTGCAACGGCGTCCTTTGCCTATAACAGGGATCCGTTGCCCGGCTACGTGTATTCCGAGTACGATCCCGACGACGTGTCGTTGGAAGAAGTGTATTCCATTGCAAAAACTTACGTAGACTTGGCAAACGAATGCTATCGGAACACCGAGCACAACCAAGACGGAAACATCGTCTATCCCTATGATTTTTCGGAAATTTCCGAACTGTTGTCACAAGAATACAAGCGTTTGGATAGCGACTATTTTTCGTCGTATACGCCCAAGGCGAAACGCATTGTCAACAAGTGGATAATGAGTCAGTTGCACATAAGCGGCGTGTTTTTTGCACCTTTCGGTGAAGCCAACGTGAGCGGCAACGAAACCATGTTGTATTTGCCAAGCGTCATGGCGCACGAAATGGCACACGGAAAGGGAGTGATGCGAGAGTATCAGGCCGATTTGGTGTCTTTGTATGTCACTTTGACGTCGGAAGATCCTTATTTGCGGTACGGTTCGGCAGTTAAAGCGGCAACAACTGCGTTGAATTTGCTAAGACTTTATCCCAATTCCAAACCGTTGTACGAAGAGTTGTACGCCGAGTTGGAAAAAGGTATTTTTGTCGAAACTAAAAACTATTCCGAATTCTATGCGCAATTCACGTTATTCGACGACGTGGGCGAGTTTTTCAACGACATCTATTTGAAATTGCAAAATCAAGGCGGAACCGATAGTTACGTAAAACCGTCCGAAAAAGAGGATACGGACCAATACGACGACTACGGCGAGCTGATAGTGAAATTCTACGCCTTTTCCGGAAAGCAAAATTTGTTGATACATTTGCATCGCAACAATTTGGTGTAAGGCGAAACTTTTCACATTCGTTTTGTACTGTTGCGTAGCGAATTGTCTATATTTCACAAAAGCGAAGGTTATTGTTTGCAAAAGTGGAAATTTGAATTATCGCAAAATGTCAATTTGCACTTTTGCAGCCTGTTCGATGTGGTGGCGATGAAAAAAAAGCAATTGGCAAAAGATTTCAGCGGCATTGCAACGAATGTTGAATGAAAACCTGCAAGTGAAAATGATTTTACTGTGAAGTTGGGGCGAAAGTTTTGCAAAATGCGGCTGCAAAAGCAACAAAAGTTGAAGTGGTAGATGGCTTGATGCGGACAGGGGAAATTTTTGCGAAATTTTTAGTAAAAATGTTATCAAAAAATTGTTGACAGTTTTTGTCGCTTGGGA
>CAZRBI010000040.1:0-13188 GCA_964598315.1 uncultured Oscillospiraceae bacterium | reverse complement strand
GTTCCGAAATCGTGCTTGCACAAAAGGCAAACCCCAACGTGGACGTGTTCACAGGGAAGTACTTCCAAAACAACAACTTGCCCACGGCAACAAGGGCCGAACGCTTCCGTGAATACGTTAACGGATTGGATACGGCGGGAAAAGCCACGGTGTTTTTGACGATTAACAGCGTTCCGACGGAAGAGGAAATTGCAAAGGCATCGAGGGCGTTGTATGCAATGGAAGAAGACGCTTTGAAAGCAACCGTCAAACAAATGTTGTCCATGTCGCAATCGCCGCAATACGGAAATTATGTCGACGGCATGTCGCTCGAAACGTTGCAAGGCATGATTCCAACTATTGCTCCGGTTTATGCTCAAATGAACAAGGCGTATGCGTTGCAACAGACTTTTACGCCGGAACAGCAAGCGAAAAAACTTGTTGCGGACATGGCAACCTACACCGACGAGCAGCGTGCACAGTATTTTGACGAAGTTGTGGAATTCGCATCCACTTCCTACGAAGATAATCTTGTGACGCTGGGTTGTTTGGACGTTGCCTCGCCGTCGTCTATCAGTTTGTATGCAATTTCCTTTGCTTCCAAAGAAAACGTAGAGGCGGAAATTGCTCGTTACAACGATTCTCTTTCGGAAGACGAACAGGAAAAGAAAATTCAGTACGTGGACTACGTTGGAATAATAATGAGTAGCGTAACTACCATTATCGACGCTATCACCTACGTTTTGATAGGTTTTGTTTCCATTTCGCTGATTGTGTCTTCCATTATGATAGGTGTCATCACCCTGATTTCCGTGCAAGAACGCACCAAGGAAATTGGTATTTTGCGTGCAATAGGCGCAAGCAAACGCAACGTTTCCGGTATGTTTAATGCCGAAACTGTTATCATCGGATTTTCTTCCGGTGTGCTGGGCGTTGCGGTAACGTATTTGCTTTCCATGCTTGTAAACGTTATTTTGCACGCCTTGACGGGCATCATGACGCTGAACGCTACGTTGCCGTTGTGGTTTGCGGCACTTATGGTGGGCATCAGCATGTTGCTAACGCTTGTTGCAGGTATCATTCCATCTGCAAGCGCCGCCAAGAAAGACCCCGTCGTTGCCCTTCGCACTGAATAACAATGTATTTGCACAAAAACGGTGGTGTAAATGTAGCGGCGAAGCATAAATCAAAATCCGTTTGATCGGCAATTGTTTTGCAAGGCAAAAGCCAAACAGAAAACAATTGTCCGGAAATTCAAAAAATCATAAAATTGTTTGCGAATGAGTTCGGTGTTGCGCCGAACTCATTTTATGTTGTCAAGCGGAACACCGAAAGAGCAACGAGATTGCTGTCGATTTTCATGCAACAAGTGAAATTTTCTCTGTTCCGATAGTCTCCGCTTGTAACCGTTTTTGCAACGTATAGCAAAAACTCAATTTGATAAAATTGTTGTCCTGTTGCAGAAAAACTTGGCACCGTTTGTTGATTTTTTTGTCAACTTGCGTCGTTTTTTTGCAAGCAACACCGTGCAAAATGCCATTGTTGTTTTGAAAACGTGTAAACATATCGAAGTGTGCAAAACAATTGTCGGCGTGTTCGATTTGTGCCGTTTGTGCAAGTTCAATAAGCTTTATTTGGCGAACGGGCGTTGCGTTATCCGACAAAACGTCAAAAGGTACTCGTCAGAATCGACGGTTTGTGTTATAATAAACATGCGGCAACGTCACAAGTGTTGCCGCAAACGCAAGAAGGCTGTTTGCTGCCGAGTTCGTCTTGTTCGAACGGGCAACGTTCGGCGAAAAAGAGGTAGACTATGGATTTGTTGATCCCTGCCGCAACCGGCGTGGAAGCGGTGGTAAAAAGACAACTCGGCTTGTTGGGCTATGCGGAAACGCGTGCCGTCAACGGCAGAATAGAAGTTCTCGGATGTTCGTGGCAGGACGTTGCTCGGCTTAACATGTTTTTGCGTAGCGGCGAGCGTGTGCTTATTCGATTGGGAAAATTTGTTGCCACCGATTTTGACATGTTGTTCGATGGTATAGTGCAGTTGGACTGGTGCAACTTTATCCACCGCGACGGACGCGTGACAGTGATGACGAAATCCGTGGATAGCGTTCTCTTTGCTCATCACGCCATTCAATCCATCGGTAAAAAAGCTATTGTCACGGCACTTTGCAAAAAGTACGGAAGTGCAGACGAAACGGGTGCCGAGTACAAGGTGGAATTGGATATCACTCAAAACGTGGTGTCGGTAAATTTGGATACAACGGGTGTCGGCCTTCACAAACGTGGATATCGCACGTTGCCCTACACGGCGCCGCTAAAAGAAACAACTGCTGCGGCACTTATCGACCTTTCCGTTTGGAATCCGGACAAAACTTTCACGGATTTGTTTTGCGGAAGCGGTACTCTGCCGATAGAGGCGGCAATGAAGGCGTTGAAAATTGCTCCCGGTTTGACCAGAACGTTTGACTACTGCAACTGGCCGTGTGCAGAAAATGTTCACAAGTTGGCACTGGAAGAAGCTCGTGACGTTCGAGTGGATCGACCGCTGAACATCATCGGCGGCGATGTGAACGAAAAGGCCTTGGAAATTGCCGCTTTCCATGCAAAACAAGCAGGTGTGGAAAAGTACGTCAAATTCAATTTGCGTGCAGCCGAACAGTTTGTGTCCAGACAAAGCTATGGCGTGAATATCAGCAATCCGCCCTATGGCGAGCGATTGGGTAGTGTTGAAGAAGCTTGTCAAATCGCCGCCAACATGGGTAAACTGTATCGAACGCTAGACAAGTGGAATTTCTACTTTCTTTCGCCCCTACAAGACTTTGAACGGCATTTCGGGCGTCGTGCCGACAAAAAGCGGTACTTGTTCAATGCCGGCATAAAATGCAGCTACTACTCGTTTAACGGCCCCAAGCCGCCAAAGTTGTAGACACAGTAAATTTCTGCACCGTCAAAATATCACAACTAAAGGTGACCAAATGAACAACAAGGATATAATCGATTTTTTTGATGCGTGTGCACCGCACTGGGACGAACATTTGGTGCGCGACGACAAAATTTTGAATGCAATTTTGGATTTCGCCGGAATAAAACAAGGCATCGACGTCTTGGACGTTGCCTGCGGAACAGGCGTGTTGTTTCCATATTATGAACAACGTTCGGTTTCTTCTGTCACAGGGCTGGACATTTCTCCCAAAATGTGTGAAATTGCCTTAAAAAACTTTCCGCAAACGACGGTTATTTGTGACGACGCACAAACGCGTGTTTTTGAAAAACAATTCGATGCCGTGGTGATCTACAATGCTTTTCCGCACTTTGTCAATCCGCAGAAATTGATCAAATGTCTTGCAAAAGCAACAAAAATCGGCGGAAGATTTACCGTCGCGCACGGAATGAGCCGTGAAGCGCTGAAAATTCACCACGAAAGAGTTCCTCACGTATCGTTGGAATTGCCCGAGGCGGAAGATTTAGCAAAGTTGTTTTTGCCGTATTACGATGTCGACGTCCTTCTTTCCGACGACAAAATGTACGTCGTTTCGGGTGTGCGCAAAGCAAATTGAACAACCTTTTGGCTGGAATTATCTCGTTTTTCAACAAGTAAGCAGATATAAAACTCGTTTTGGGAGTGTCGAACAATGTTCGGCACTCTTTTTCGTGTGTGTGGTTTGGTGTTTTGCGAGTGTGGTGCGAGGCAAATTTGTTGTTTGTTTGCGGAGCGGCAGTTTTTGTGACGAAAAAGGCACGGACCTTGCCGTGTGCACGTTTTTAGTGTTTTTCGCAGATATAGGCCGTGCAACGAAATGCCCTTGGATTTATGTTTTCAAAAGTTTAAGATAGTTTGTGTAAGTTTGCTGCAATGCGACAAGAAAGCGAGGAGTTGCACTGTCGTTGTTTGCTATATTCAAAAAAAATCAAAAAAAATCAAAAATGGGTATTGACATTGCAAAAAAGCGGGCTTATAATTTGGTTAATCAATTAAGCAAACGATTTTTTGCAATTTTTCACGACAATCGCAAAATAAAAGCGTGGTTTGTGCTAAAATTTCTTCAAATTAGTTTGCGCGATTGAACAAAAATCAGGAGGAACTAAGATGAAAAAGAAACTATTGTCGGTTTTGCTGGCGATGTTGCTGGTTGCGTCTGCGTTTGCAATCGTTGCTTGCGACAACACGGTGAAACACACCGTAACGTTCTACGATGGTAAAAACGTCATCAAGGAAGTTAAGGTAGAGGACGGCAAAACTGCCGAAAACTTCACACCGGAAAAAGAAGGCGGCTACCAATTCATAAATTGGTTTTCCACTCCCAGCTACACACACCTTTTCGATTTTTCCAAACCTATAACGGAAGATGTAAGTGTGTTCGCAGGTTTCACTCTTTTCACGGATGATACGCGCGAATTCTACGTGGTGGGTAGCGGCACAAGCGAATTGCTGATAGGGCAAGATTGGGGCAAAAACCTCAACGACAGTCACAAACTCACAAAAGTCGAAGGCAAAAACGAGTATACCATAACTTTAGACCTGTTGGAAGGTGACGAATTTCAATTTGCAATCAGCTCTAAGTGGGAAAACAAGCGCGGCTATGGCTACTTGGTAACGGATTCTTTGGCCGACGGTACAGTGGTGTTCAGCGGTGAAGGCGGCGGCTTGGGTGAAGTCACTGCAAAAGGACGCAACATCAAAGTTGCATTGTCCGGCAACTACACTCTCACGTTGAAGACATATCCCAACGAAGACACCTACAACACAAGCGACACAACCTATACGGAAGACAACAAGGAAGTGTACAACGTCGGAACGTTCGATACAATCGAATTTGTTCGCAACGGTGATCCGCTCGTAACAAAAGTTGTGGTAACCAACTACTACATCAAAGGTTCTTTGATCACAAACTGGGCAGATATGTATAACGCCGCAACCACAATGAGCAAGGTTGGCGACGTCTACACGTTGAGCACCTATTTGAAAGCAGGCGACGAATTTATGTTTGCTTCCTACAATTCCGACGCCGACGGTGTGACTGCAGGCTCTTTGTACATCAAATCCAACACGTTGGATGTTGCTTCTCGCGAAGTGGTGGACGGCTATTCCGAAGGTGGTAGCAACATGAAAGCTAAAACCAGCGGTTTGCACACGTTCTCCTACAACAAAGCAACAAACGTGCTTACTGTAACTGTCGATGCAACGAAATCTTTACCCGTATACGACTACTATCTTGACGGAAAAACAGAAGCAGGATTGGCTTGGAAAGAAACAGACCTTGCAAACAACAAACTTACGGAAACGGAAGCAGGCAGCGGAATTTTCCAAATTCAAAACGTTGTTTTGGCAGTGGGCGACGAAATCGTGTTGCGTTCTTTCGAACAAGGTGCAACGCCTGCTTATGCAAACAAACTTTCAGACTACAACTCTTCGTTCTTGCTTGCCAAACTTGTTGCAACGGAGACTTTCTCGGCAGTTTCTGCAAGCAATGCCAACATCAAGGTTTTGCAAGCCGGTAGCTACAACATCACTTTCAATGCCTACACGAAAATGATCACAATTGCATCTGCCGAATCCGAAGCAACGGCTTTCGTGAAAGGTAGCGGTATCGAATCTTGGGGCAACAAACCTGCAAGCGGCAAAATGACGGAAGTCGACGGCAAATTCGAACTTAATCTCACAATGGCAGTTAACGACGAGATTATGATTCAGTACTTTGCTCCCGGAGACGAAACGGACAACGGCACGGCAGTTGTGGCCAAAAACGTTGTTGCCGGCGAACTCAATTCCAACTTTAATCTTACAGGCAATAATATCAAATGCACCGTTGCAGGCACCTACAAAATCGTCTACGATCCCGCAAAAAATGAAATTTCTATTTCCGCCGGTCAAGAACAAGCAGTTGCAAGAGCATTTGTCAAAGGTAGTGCAATCGAAAATTGGGGCAATCAACCGGAAAGCGGCAGAATGACGGAAGTTGACGGCAAGTTTGAAATTGTTATCGAAATGGCTGTGAACGACGAAATCATGATTCAATATTTCTCCGCAACGGACGATTCTCAATGGGGCGCTTCGTACAATTCGGCCAAAGTTGTAGCAGACGGCGCAAGCGCAAACTTCGATCTTACAAGTAACAACATCAAGTGCAAAACAGCAGGCGCTTATAAAATCGTTTTGGACGTTGCAGAAGGCAAAATCCACATCACGGAAGTTTTTGCAAGAGCATTTGTCAAAGGTAGCGCAATCGAAAACTGGGGCAACCAACCCGAAAGCGGCAGAATGACGGAAGTCGACGGCAAGTTTGAAATCACTCTCACCATTGCAGTGGATGACCAACTGATGATTCAATATTTTGCAGCAACGGACAACACTCAATGGGGCGACGCATTTAATGCATCCAAAGTTGTTGCAGGCGGCGCAAGCGCAAACTTCGATCTTACAAGCAACAACATCAAATGCACGGTTGCAGGCACCTACAAACTTACGTTTGATCCTGTCGCTGGAACAATTTCCATAACGGCAGCCTAACGGTAGAAAACTCGTGTTAATTTGCGTGTCACTTTTTCTCCTTGCATCATAAAAGGCAAATTAACAAAAAAACTCCGCCGAGAATATCGGCGGAGTTGATTGAGTTTTTTCAGATTTTCACAAAGTGCGCATCGTCGCCGACTTCGGCACGATCGATTGCATTTTCAACACATTGTATCACTGCTGATAGTTTTGTGGTTTTAACTTCACACAAGTTCAATGCGCGTTCTCCCAGCAGTTCTGCCAAAACGTAGTCGGTAACAACCAAATTGCCCTGTGGCAGGCGGTGCACGTCTTCAAGCGTATCGACGAAAATGGTTTTCATTTCGTTGCAAATTTCGTTTTGTAACGAAGAATTCACCGGGCGCAACGCCACGTAGGTGAAATCGTCTGCAAAAGTTTTGGTTGCTTTTGCTTTCAATGCTGCAAAATCGGTGGTGACCTGGTAAAACACAGCGTCATTCAGCAAAACGTCCACAGCAATCAAGGGAATGAAGTTTTCGTTTGCCAAAGCGTAGAATTGCTCTTTTTCCAGACCTACGCACACGCAAGCGGTGGCAGTCAGTCTTTTGGGAGCTGTTTCGGCAGAAAAAATCACCGAGTACCCGTTTTTTGCAAAAACGGATGTCAATTCTTTCAACGTTGCAAGCGTTTCGGCGTTTTGCAACAGCGAATTGCAATCGGAAG
Source organism: uncultured Oscillospiraceae bacterium (assembly GCA_964598315.1). GTDB lineage: Bacteria > Bacillota > Clostridia > Christensenellales > CAG-314 > Fimimonas. The sequence continues at coordinate 6,008 of CAZRBI010000040.1, read as the reverse complement.
CTCGCACAACAACGTCTTTAACACTGGTTTTGATGGCCGTTGCATGCGGGTTGGGAACGTAACCAAGAAGGTTGATTGCGTGCAACACCTTTTTGCGTGTTTCTTCCGGTATGCGTTTGTCCGTTCTGCCGTTCACAACGTAGGATACGGTTGCGACGGAAACACCGACGAATTCCGCAACGTCTTTATTTGTGGGTTTTTTGGATTTTACGTTTGACATAACCTAAAAATTATAACACTTTCGAAAGTTACTGTCAAGGAGAGATATGAACAAGAAAGCTATACTGCACGTGGCAGACAGTCAGTACTGCTACGCGATAAACAACAACACCGTGGAAATATTGCTTCGAACGGACAAGGACGACACGTTCGACGAAGTGACTGTGATCTACGGCAACAAATACGACTACTACAAGAAACAACTTCAGGCACAAATGTCGTTGCGTTTTACCGACGAAAATTTTAACTACTATTTTCTTCGTTTGCAACTTGCCGACGTTCGTTTCGTTTACATATTCAAGCTTGTTCAAGGCAAGCAAATTGTATATTTTTGTGAGGACGGAACCGTAGATACCTACGATTTTTCCGTTGCCTACTTCAATTCTTTTCAATTGCCCTATATCAACGGTGCCGACGTCATTCCCACTGTCGATTGGTTAACCAACGCCGTGTTCTATCAAATTTTCGTGGATAGATTTTGCTGTGGCGACAAAGGCAAAGACTTGTCCTACGTCAACTTGGAATGGGGAAAAATTCCCACGCCCAAAAGTTTTGCCGGCGGAGACATTGCCGGTATAATTTCCAAATTGGACTATCTGCAAAAATTGGGAATCACGGCATTGTACCTTACCCCGGTGTTTCAATCAAAATCCAATCACAAGTACGACGTCAGCAACTACTATCGTATCGATCCTCATTTCGGCACGGAAAGCCAGTTCAAAACACTTGTTCAACAGGCGCATAAACGTGGCATAAAAGTGGTGTTGGATGCCGTTTTCAACCATTGCAGTGAAGATTTGGCACAATTCCAAGACGTTGTCAGAAACGGGCACGATTCGGAATTTTTCAATTGGTTTATCATTGACGGCGACACCGTGGATACTGAAAAAGGCAACTACGAGTACTTCGGTGTATGCAAATATATGCCAAAGTTCAACACTTCGTGTGAAAGCTTGCAGCAATATCTTATCGACGTTGCAACGCATTGGATAAAAAACTACGACATCGACGGTTGGCGGCTGGACGTCTCCGATGAAGTTTCGCACGATTTTTGGCGGAAATTCCGCACAGCGGTGAAAAAGGTAAAGAACGACGCCGTGTTGTTGGGCGAAAACTGGCACGACGCCTATCCGTATTTGCGTGGCGACGAATACGACGGCATAATGAACTACGCCGTTACAAAAGCTTTGATGGACTACTTCGTGTTCGACAGTTTGGATTCCGACGGATTAGCCAAGCGTTTTTCGGCATTGTATGTTCGCAATAAACTGCAAATAAACAACATGATGTTGAATTTGTTGGATAGCCACGACACTCATCGGTTCTATTCGCTTGTGCAACAAGACGAAAACAAACTTGCGGCGGCCTTAGCAATAATCTTTTGTCATTGCGGTGCGGCGTGCGTCTACTACGGTACGGAGGTGCCGTTGCCCGGCGGGCACGATCCCGATTGTCGCAGAACCATGGATTGGTCGGTTGAAGAAAAGCCTACGTTTATTGGCGAATTGATACGGCAGTTGGCTGCACTCAAAAGGGACAGAATCTTTGCCGCCGGCGAAACAAACTATCGTTGTTGTGAAGATAAGTTTATTTTGGAGCGGACGTTGGATTCCAAAACAATTCGTTTGACGGTGAGTAAAACTACTACGAAATTTCAACCCGACGGCAAAATTTTGTTGTCCGACGGTTATGCCGACGGCAAAATTTGCGGTGTGGGATTTGTAATTGAGGAGGTGACGTTGTGAAAAATGTTATAGCAGCCATTTCCATTCACTTGGTGGTGATAATTGCTATTATCGTCACGCTGGGGTGCTTTTCGGGCACGCAGGCACAAGACGGTGCAAACAAGTTTACCGGTGAATTGGAAAAAAATGCGGTTATTCGTGTGTTGGAAAACGACACGGCCATCAAACAAGGGTATTTGAAAGAGCTGTTGGATGCTTTCAATGCCAAGTACGCAGAGTACGGCATAACGGCAGTTGATGCCAACATGGACGAATACAGCGATTTGGAACAGGACGGTCCGTATGGCTACGGTCCGGACGTGTTGTATCAGGCAAACGACAGATTGATGCGCTACGTTTCGGGAAAACACGTGATGCCATTGCCTGTGGAACAGTTGGATTGTTACCAACAGGTGGGTGAACGTGCATGGAAGGCCTATCAAACGGAAATTGCCAACGAGTACGGTTCGGAAACATATACGTTCGGTGTTCCCGTAAACGTGCAAGGACCGTTGTTGTACTATCGTAAGGATTTGTTGCCGGAAAACTGGCAAACGGAATGGGACGACGACAAAAACGGCGTTCCTGATATGTTGGAAAGTTGGAATGCAATGTATAAGTATTCTCTCACATTGCGTCCGAGCGGTCGTTTCGGCTACATGAAATCCTTGTACGACCCTTATTTTGCAGTGGGCTACTTGTACAGCTACGGCGGCTACTCTTTCGGCAACGACAACACCGATCCGTCGGATATCGGGCACAGCAAAGGCGAAAGCTACAAGGGCGCAGGTATCATAAGACAACTTGCAAGCTGCATGAACGAGTGGTGTATCGACGACACAATAACCGTCAATGCCTATTCGCGGTTGGCAAAAGGCGACTATTTTGCCACAATGACGACACCGGACGTATATACGATGTTCATTGACGAAATGATCAACGAAGGCTATACGCGCGAATATGCCGAAGAAAATCTGATTGCAACCTATGTTCCGAAATTGCCCGCATCGGGCGATTTGACGGAAGAAGATCCGGAACTTATCGACTCCAAAATGATGGGCGGTGTGAACGGATATGCAATCTCCAGCTACACCAAGTATCCCAATGCATGTCTTGCATTTATCAATTTTGCCACAAGCTACGAAATGATTCAGCGCCGTAGCGAAATGCTTGGTATTGCGCCTGCGCGAGCAGACGTTGCAAACGCCGTCGGCGGATTATCGGTGGTTATCAACAACAACTTGGAGGCAGGCAACATTGTTGTAATGCCGTCCATCAAGGAAAACGCTCAAATGTGGACACCGTTGCAAACGTTGTTTGCCGATTTAGCAAAAGATCCTTTCCGCACCGACGGTTATAAGTACGATAGCGTTCAGTTGTTGCAAGAGGCACTGGAACGTGTGGATCAGCAAATCTACGATGCGATATTCACGTTGCAATAAGAGGTGAAAAATGAAAGAGAAAAAGAACAGGAAAAAACTTTTTGCAAACCTCATTGACGTGTGTAAAAACGGCAACAAAAACGTGGTTGCTTCCTCAATCGTTATGGGGTTGGGACAACTGATGTACAAACAGTGGGTGAAAGGCGTTCTGTTGTTGCTGGCACAAATAGGTTTTGTGGCATTCTTTGCATTATACGGTGCCAAAGCTATTGCCGGATTTTTCACTTTGGGCACGGTGGAAGCCAACCCGTGGTTCGGTGTGGAGGGCGACAACTCCGTCACCATGCTGATTATGGGCATATTGGCGTTCATAGTGTTGGCAGTGTATTTCGTGCTTTATTGGTACAATGTCAAAGATGTCAGAAAAACCCAAATACGTGTTGATTGTTTCAAAAAACCGCTCACCTTCAAAGAAGAAATCAACAGTCTGCTCGGAGCAAATTTTCACGTAACGGTGTTGTTTTTGCCCATATTGGGAGTGTGCATATTTTGCGTTTTGCCGATAATCTTCATGATTTTGATTGCTTTCACCAACTACGGCGGCAATGTAGTGCCTCCCGCATTGGTGGAATGGGTAGGTCTTGAAAACTTCGGCAAGGTGGTGACACTTTCTCAATTTGCTCCCACGTTTTTCAAAATATTGTTGTGGAACTTTGTTTGGGCAATTGCGTCCACTGCGTTGAACTACTTTGCGGGGCTGGGATTGGCATTGATTTATAACAAAAAGTGCGTCAAAGGCAAGGCCTTTTGGAGATTGTTTCCCATTCTTGCCTATGCTGTTCCCGGATTTATAACCATGTTGGCATTCAAGTTTATGTTTTCCTATGGCGGACCAATCAACCAACTGATTGTGAAGTACGGCGGAACGGCAGTCGGATTTTTGGATATGGACGCAAAATGGCCCAGCAGAATTATAGGATTGCTTGTGAATTGCTGGTTGAACGTGCCGTCATCGATGCTTTTGGCAACGGGTATTCTATCCAACATGAACAACGATTTGTACGAGGCTGCACGCATCGACGGCGCGAGCGAATTCAAACAATTCACAAAAATCACGCTACCGTTTGTTGTTTTTGCGACAACGCCCGTTCTGATTTCGCAGTTTATTGCCAACTTCAACAACTTCGGCGTGTTCTACTTCTTGCGTGGCGGTTTGTACACCGACGGCTACTTCTTGGCAAGCGACACCGATTTGTTGATAAACTGGTTGTACAATCTTTCCATCGACAACAACTACTATTCTATCGGCGCAACCATCAGCATAATCATTTTCATCATAACGTCGGTGATCTCGCTGATCGTTTATATGCGTAGTCCCAGTTACAAACAGGAGGATACTTTCAAATGAGAAAAAGTGCTAAAAAGAAACGTATCGTTACGGCTGCATTCACTTATCTGATAATATTGATTGTAAGCTTTGTGTTTCTGTTTCCTATTTTGTGGCTGACACTGGCCAGTTTTTCGAAATCCGGCTCGATCTATTCTTTTGACGGGTTCTTCCCAAAAGAATTTAGTTTTGCCAGTTTCCAAAAACTGTTTCTCGATACGGAACTCTACAACTATCCGCGGTGGTTTGTCAACACGCTGTTTGTTTCGGTGATGTCCGCTTTGATTGGCACGTTGCTTACAATTTTAACGGCGTACTGCATGTCCCGTTTCCGCTTCAAAAGTAGAAAATCGTTGATGAAAATCACTTTGGTTTTGGGAATGTTTCCGTCGTTTATGACCATGACGGCCGTGTATATAATGATGACGCAGTTCAACCTTATAAACCAACATTTGGGGCTGATTCTTATTTATTCTGCCGGTGCACCTATGGGGTACATGACGCAGAAGGGATTTTTCGACACAATTCCCAATTCCATCGACGAAGCGGCAAGAATGGATGGTGCAAACAATGCGCAAGTGTTTTTCCACATCACGTTGCCGTTGGCAAAACCCATGATTGTGTACACCCTTTTGTCACAGTTTGTGTGGCCGTGGAGTGACTTCATTCTGCCTAAACTTTTGTTGAAGGAAAAAGATTTGTACACCGTCGCAGTGGGACTTATGACTTTGGGCGAAACGGAATTTTCGCGTTTTGCCGCCGGTTCGATTTTTATCGGCATTCCCATCATCGTGCTGTACTTCTTGCTTTCAAAATTCCTTGTTTCCGGGCTTTCCGCCGGAGCAGTCAAAGAGTAGCAACAGTTTTGTCGAAAATGTTTGCAGTTTTTTGAAACAACTTAAATTGCAATGCGTCGAAATTGATGTCGCATGAACGAGAAAATAAAGCACAGTGATTGACGAAAAATTTGCTTTGACATGAACACTGTAATAAACACATTAGCACCGCAAGTGACACTTGCGGTGCATTTTGGTGCACTTAAACGACCATAATTGTTCATTATGCTTTGATTATAACATTTATTTTGCAATAAAGAGCAATTCAAAGTCGTCGGAACGAGCAAGCCGGTTCGAACAGTTGATTGCCAAGCAAAAAACAGGATTTGTTGAGAATAAAGTTCGGGTTATACTCGCTTTGCTCGTGGCGTTCGCTTCGCTCGGCTAGGAGCCCTTGCCTCGGGCGGGTTGCTCTGCGAGCAACTGTTTTGCATTCGCAAAACGTCATAACCCGAAACAA
>CAZRBI010000039.1:0-13294 GCA_964598315.1 uncultured Oscillospiraceae bacterium | reverse complement strand
TGCGTCAAATTAAAATTTTTTTCAACTTTTTTCGTCTTACATATTGACATTTTCACCTGCACAAAATGTGAATATTTTCACCGATGTTTCTTGGCAAAACATTGACACTTTCAGTTTATGTGTTATAATAAAATAATAGCGCACACGCGATCGTATAGTTTGTACAACACGTTGCACTGTGCGCCGACTACATTCTACGAGGAAAGAAAAATGCATAATTCACGGTTGAACACACGGTTGAAACTGGCAGTGTCGTTGCTGTTGATAGTCGTTTTGTTTGCTTGTTCGGCGACGGTTATTTCAACGGCTATTTTGCCCGCAAGCACCAATGTTGCGCAGGCAGAATCCGGCAACGCCTGGGACTACACAGGCACCTACTACGACAACCTCAACGAAAATTTGGACGGAGCGGCATTTCGTGCCGAACTTGCCGAGCTGATCACAAGCACGCACAACACAAGCGTAAACAGCTACGACAATCTCAAGTCGCAATTCAACATCACAGATGCCAATCCTGAAACGGGCAGTGGCTTGTTGTGGTTCTACACAGGAACACAAGTCAGTAGTTACAGTGGAAGCACATCCAACCGCGAACACGTGTGGCCCAAGGACGGAGGAGCAGCTTTCCCGGAGAAAACCGGTCCCGGCTGTGACTTGCAACACTTGCGTCCAACCGATTCACAATTAAATTCCAGCCGCGGAAGTTACAGCTTTGACGAGGTTGCGCAAACATCGAGCAGTATCGTTAAGCAAAACGGTTCCACAAGTTACGGCAAGACGGCCGACGAACTTTGCTACAGAAGCGGCAGTTTCTTCTATCCCGCAAAAGGCTATCGCGGGGCAACGGCTAGAATTTTGATGTACGTGCAAACCCGTTGGGGCGATCAGTACAATTTGAAGTTTGTCGATTCTGCTGGGAAATGCAAAACTATCGGCAAAATTTCCACACTTTTGAAGTGGCACTTGGAAGAACCGCCCACAGCATCGGAAATCTACCGCAACCAAAAAGCATATGAAATTCAAGGTAACCGCAATCCGTTTATAGATCACCCTGAATATGCAACCAAAATTTATTGCAACGACGGCAACAGCTACAATGCGGCACTCAAAGCCGTTGTGGAAAAAGTCGGCGATCCCTACAACAACTCTCAACCGTTGGTAAGCTTGTCTTTCCAACAAGCGAATGTCACTGTTGCCGTGGGACAAACGGCTACCCTTGCAGTGGTGGCAAATCCCACAAACGCCAAGAAAAATCTCACTTGGACTTCTTCGAACAACAACGTTGCAACCGTTTCCGACGGTGTTGTGACGGGTGTTGCAAAAGGTACGGCAACAATCACCGTTAAGGATAAGGACACGGGATTGTCCGCTGTCGCAACGATAACGGTAAAGGAAGTGACAGGCATCACCCTTTCCGGAACTCCCGCAAAAAAAGAGTACGTGGCGGGCAGTGCATTTTCTCCGACGGGAATCACTGTCACTGCAACCTACAACGACGGTTCGACGTCTGTATTGAACAATGCCGATTGTCAATGGTTGGACGGCGTCACCAAACAAACAACTCTTTCGCAGGGAACAACTACCGTTGTTTGTAAGTACGGCAATTTCCAACAAGTCGTTTTGGGAATAACGGTGGCGGAACAACAAGGTGCATCGTTCGAGATCACTCGCAACAGTTTTTCGGCGTCCTCTAACTATGCTTTCCAAAAATGGTCTTCCGGTGGTGTAAGCGGCACGGCGTACATCTATGGCGGTACAACCGACAAGATGCAATTCAACAACAAAAAAGACCATTCTTATATTGCAAGTACAACGGCAACGCCAAGCGGAATCACATCCATAACCGTGGTGATGAATGAAGGTAGCAAGTCTTGGACGTTGCTCACATCCAACACGGCATATGGTGAATTGTCCGGCAAGGGCGACCCCACCTCGGGAACAGACCACGGCAAACAAACGGTCACAACCGCAGGTTACACTTGGGAACTTGACGGAACGGACACGTATTTCTGCCTTAACTATTCCGATTCGGGTGCTGCATATATCAAAAGCATCACAGTAACCTACGGCAACGGCGGTGGCGGCACTATAACCCCCACACCGGACAGCGTCAGCTTGAACAAAGACACGCTAAATCTTGAAGTCGGCGGAAGCGAAACGCTTGTCGCAACGGTTGTCGGAAGTGCAACGGCAGTGTGGACTTCTTCCAACACAAACGTCGCAACGGTTGACCAAAACGGCAAGGTGACGGCAGTGGCGGAAGGTACTGCAACAATCACCGTGACGGTAGGCACAGCAACGGATACTTGCACCGTGACGGTCACAACAAGCGGCGGAACGGTGACACCCACCCCCGACGTTACGGACAAGGAAAAGTATTTTGATTCTATCGTAGCCGATCCGACAGTTGGAACAGACTACAAACTGGCATTTTGGCAGGAAAATCTTTCCAAGGTATTCTACGCCGTGGCCGAAATGACAGACGACGGTTTCTTGCAAACGACGGAATCTGCGGACAATGCGGCAGTTGTTCGTTTGGAAGCAGGCACCTACGATGAATGTTACTACTTGAAACTTGGCAACAAGTACATTTCTCTTAACAGCACTTGGGGCGGCAAGTACGTGAAAGCAAGCATAACTTTGACGGATGCCCCCACAACGGAATTCTACTTTGGCACGCACAACGAAATTGCTTCCGTTGTTGAGGCAAAGGATGATAGCGGACTATCTCAAACAAACACAGTTTATTTGGGAACACACGGAGAGTATTCAACCGTAGCAGCAAGCAGCACTTACTATCTTGAAAGCACAACGGCCATCGATGTAAGTCAGTTTGTTTTGAGATTGGTTGTTGCAAGCAACGGCACAGTGACACCCAACCCCACCCCGGACAGTGTCAGTTTGAACAAAGACACGCTATATCTTGAAGTCGGCGGAAGCGAAACGCTTGTCGCAACGGTTGTCGGAAGTGCAACGGCAGTGTGGACTTCTTCCAACACAAACGTCGCAACGGTTGACCAAAACGGCAAGGTGACGGCAGTGGCGGAAGGTACTGCAACAATCACCGTTACGGCAGGCACAGCAACTGCAACTTGCACATTGACAGTGGAAGATGTTCAACCCATTGTTCCGCCTTCGCCTTGGACTGTAACGTTCGATGCACAAAACGGTTCAGACCCCGTTGTTTTGCCTTTCTCAGAAGATTTCACGTTGCCGGAAAATCCCACCAACGGAAACAAGGTGTTTGGCGGTTGGTACACAGATGTCGCTTGCACCGACGGCAACGAATGGACTGCTCCTTCAATGCTTTCGGAACACATCATTGTCTATGCAAAATGGACAGATCCGCAACCCGAACATGACGAGGAAGTTGCAGAATTCCGCGAATTGGTAAGTGCGGTCAAGGCGGCAACAGGAACGGAAAATCAATTCAACGCAATCAAAGCGGCACTTGAAAAGTACGCAACGCTCACAGACGAACAAAAGACTGTTGTTGCTATCGATTACCAAGTTTTGCAAAATCAAGTTGCAGCCTACAACCAAAGCGTAACTTCTGCAAACAACGAGCACACGTCGGCTTTGCAAAAAGTGTTGGTATATGGCTCGATAATTTCGGCAGGCTTTGTGGCTTTGTTAACTTTGCTTAAAATGGCACTTTTGTAATGGAGGAAAGTGAAATGAAAAGAAAAATTTTGATACTTGTTTCAATGGTTCTTGCGCTCACTTTCGTGTTGTGCGCTTGTGGCGAAGAAGACAACTACTCTAGCATCAACAAAATGCTGGATGAAAACTATTCCACAGTGGAATTGACCGTTTCCACCACAAAGGACGGCGAAACGCTCACAAGCACCGCAAAAACCACTCAAAACGGCGACAAGACCACGGTGGACTACGTTGTCAGACAATTCGCAACTTTCGGCGAAACGCTTCCCGACAGCTATATTGAAGAAAAAGTCGGCAAAGTTGTTGTCAGCAACGGAAAAATAGTTGAACAAAACGGTGCTAGTTTAATCATGAATTTGGAAACCGTCACCGCATCTTTCAATTTTGATGTCAACTATTTCATATCTGCAAAATGGACGGAAAATTCCTTCTCCGCAGTGGTGAGCAACGCCAAAGGATTTTTCAAAGATAACGAATTTGACGGTATCGGAACAAAAGTTTCCGCAACGTTCGGTGAATTTTTGCAAAGTTTAAGCGTAACCTACACTTCCGCGAACGGCGCAAAGGTGGAATTGAACTACGTTTTCTCAAAATAGATTTACCATCGAAAAACAACAAACAAAACAAGACGTCTTGCAAACAAACGCTTGCAAGACGTCTTTTTCATTCCGAATGCAGAAAAATTTCAATCAATTTCCCGGAGATTTTTGCTTGTCGCAACGTTTCTTCGGTGACAATTTCATTGCATTTTATCATCACTTCTCCTTGAAAATTCACAATTGTTTTGTCAACGCGTCGCCCCGTCAAAAACCCGAAATCGCCGTACTTTCGTCGAATTCTGTTTGGTGTGCAGCACGTGTTGCAACTTTTTGAAACGTCGGAAGAGTTGTTTACAGTGGCAGTGTTTGCAAATTTGTTGCGTTTGGACCGCGTTGTGTGCAACGGTGTTTCTTTTAGCAAAATCACGTCGCCTATGCAACGAATTTTGCTTTTGGCATAGGTTTTGTCGTTCACAATCAAACTTTTCACGGCCCCGCTTTTTGTAAAAATCACGTTTTGTAAGTTGCCCAGCCGTTTGCCGTTGGTATCGAAAACTTCTTGCGATAAAAACAACAAAACGCCTCCGTTTTGGCATTTTTGCAACGTCACGTCGCCGTTTGTAAAGGAAAAATCGAAGTTTTCCGTATTGAAGTTGTCAAACGTCACTTGCAAACGGCATTTTCTTTCGGCGTTATCCCACAATATTGCGGATACATTTCGTGATTGGCCGTCAAATTCCATGGTTTTGTTCAACAAATAATTGTAGTCTTTCATTTTGTTCCTCTTTTAACGTTCGCGTTGTTTGCGTCAACCTTTTTGGGTGTTTGGTTGGATATGTGATTGTGTTTTGGAAATATTTCGGGTGCAACCTTTTTTGCGCCGGCTCACAACTGTTTTTTGCAATCGTCTGATTTTCAGTAAGTTATTTGAAAATTGTGTTGCAAAAAGTTGTGCTACGCTATTTTCAAATGATCAAAAAGGGTGTATAATGCATTCAAACGGTTTTGTTTGGTTATATTTTATGACGCAACAATTCGATTTAGGCAAAAATCACAAATAAGGAGACTTTTATGGGCTGGTTCAAATCACAAATGTGGAAAGTTTTGGAATGGAAGGATGACACAAAGGATACGATCGTCCACCGTTTCGATATGCAAGGCAAAGAAATCATGAGCGGTTCTCAACTCACTGTCAGAGAATCGCAAGCTGCTATATTTGTTCATCAGGGCAAAATTGCCGATGTTTTTGGCCCCGGTCAGTATAAACTCACAACCAAAAATTTGCCGATTTTGTCCGGCATAGGCGCAATTTGGTATCAAGGCGAAAGCCGTTTCAAGGCAGAACTGTATTTTGTCAACACCAAGCAATTTGTCGATTGCAAATGGGGAACGAACAATCCCGTTGCCATGAGAGACAAGGAATTCGGCATCATTCGTATTCGTGCGTTCGGCAACTACTCTTTCCGTGTATCCGACGCCGCAACTTTCTTGCGTGAAATTTTCGGCAGTAACGGCAACTACGGCGTAAGCGATATCGAAGGCAATTTGCGCAACATTTTGGTATCACAAATGAGCGATACCGTTGCGGAAAGCGGTATTTCCGCGTTGGATATGGCCATGAACTATCAAGAGTTCGGCGAAATGATTCGTAACAACGCGCAAGCCAAACTTGCTGAAATGGGGTTGACGCTCACTGCATTCAACGTTGTCAACATCAACTTCCCCGAAACGGTGGAAAAGGCAATTGACGAGCGTTCGAGTTTGGGCATTTTGTCGGATAAAATGGGCTCATACACCCAAAAGAAAGCTGCAGACGCGTTGGGTGATGCGGCAAAAAATCCCGGCGGAGCAGGTGCGTTCATGGGATTGGGCGTAGGAATGCAAGCCGGTGGCTTTGTGGGTTCTGCATTCAACGGAGCAAACGCCCCCAAGGATAAGGACGAAAGCAAAAAATTTTGCCCGGAATGCGGTGCACAAGTGAGCGCAACGGCAAAATTCTGTCCCGAATGCGGCAACAAACTGAACAACGCCAACAATTGCCCTCATTGCGGCAAAGAAGTTTCCGGCGGAGCAAAATTCTGCCCGGAATGCGGAGGCAAACTCAACTAGATGGCAGAGTACAAACAACAAAAAACGGCACGGCATCAGTGTCCCAATTGCGGTGCAACGCTCGTCTACGATCCGGAAAGCGGCAAAATGCATTGTAACCATTGCGACGGTGAAGTTGAATTCGAAAAAAGCAACGACGTTCGTGAAAGAGATTTTGAAGAACTTGTAACGTTCAAAACGTGGAAGGACAGCGACGTTGCAACTTTTCGTTGCGCAAACTGCGGAGCAGTGGAGGTTGTGCCAAGAACGTCTATTGCAACAACGTGTCCGTATTGTTCCGCCCCCGTCGTTATAAGTGACGACGCCTCGGACTTAGTGAAGCCTGATACAATCATACCTTTCGAAATTTCCGCCGAAAATGCATCGAAACGTTTGACTTCTTGGCTCAAAAGCAAACTATTCATTTCCGTCAAGTTTCGCAAAAAGTTGAAAATAGAAAGTGTCAGGGGCGTGTACGTTCCGGCATGGACGTTCGATGCAGACACTGCATCCGACTATCACGGAACAGTCGGTTATCATCGAACAAGAACCGTCCGTCGCGACGGAAAAACCTACACGGAAAGCTACACGGAGTGGCGTAGTGTTCGCGGTGTTATGCCGGCAGTTTTCGACGACATTGTCATTCGTGCCAACGAAAACGTTCCAAACGAGTTTTTCAACAAACTTATGCCCTTTTCGCAAGATAAGTACAGGGTTTTCGACGACGAATATCTTGCCGGGTACGTTGCCGATCACTACACTTTGGAACCGTTGGATGCTTTCGAACAGGCAAAATCGCTTATGGAGGCAGAGGTTCGCCGCAAAATCAAACATGCTTATCATGCCGACGAACTCGGAAGAATGTCTGTCGACTTGCACGTTGTGTCAAAATCGTTCAAGTATGTGTTTTTGCCGGTGTACATAGCGTCCACGCGACACAAAAACAAGGTGTACAACCAATATGTAAGCGGAATGTTGTTCGAAGATACCAAAGAAAACGTGCGTATTTGCGGAAATTTTCCCATCTCGCCATGGAAAGTGTTGCTGGCAGTTTTGGCCGGAATCGGTGTGTGCGTCGGAATGTTCTTTTTGTTGCGACACAGCGGATTTTTCGAAAACTTTGCCGCGGCAACTCGACAACTCGGCAGCGTTTTGTGTTTGAAATAGAAAAACGTATTGTGTTTTTTGCAACAAACGTCGTTTTGTTGCATGTTATAAGTTGTTTTTGTAACAGTCGATTGTGTTTTTCAAAGAATTTCAAAAAACTTGCACGATGGCACTTTGCCCCAAAACAGAATGCCGCAAATTGCAACAAACTGTTTTTGTGAAAAATGCCAAAAGAAACAATGTTTTTCAAAATCGTTTCCGGTGCGTTGAAATTGTTTCTGCGAAAGGCAACGCGAGTGTACGTATTCATCGTTCAAACTCGTTTTGTGTTGCCAAACAGGGGCAACGTGTGAAAAAACAACTTTTTGTGCTCACAAGACAATATAAACTTGTCAAAATGTTCAAAATATAGTAAAATAAAACAAAAAAAGAAGGAGAAAGCTATGATCACCAAGGATATGAGAATTGTTGACGTGTTGGAAATCAAACCGGAAGCTGCACGCGTTTTCGGCAGTTATGGTATGGGTTGCATTCACTGCTTGCTTGCTCACCAAGAAACAGTTGAAGAAGCAGCAGCTGCACACGGAGTAGATCTCGACGAAATGTTGGCTCAACTCAACGCCTAGTTGCAGTTGTGTAACGTCACAAAACAATTTAACGGAATTTGCCGTACCGAGTCGGTGCGGCATTTTTTTGTTTGTTTTTTGAAAAAAATAGTGTACAAAGCGAACAAGACGTCGTGTTGCGGCGTATGTAGTGGCGGATGCGCGCGGAAAATGCAATAAATGTTTATATGTACGTTGTTTTGGGCGTTTGTCTAGGCAAAATTCGACACGACAAATAAAAATATCAATTTCCGCAAAATTGGTATTGACTTGCTTTTTTGGCAGTGCTAAAATGTTGTTATCAAAGGAGAGTAGGCTATGGATAAGCAACAGATTTATAAAAGAGCATTGGAAGTTATGGCAGAAAACTTCGGACACGTAACGGAAGTGTGTTTGGCAAGCGGTGCACACGATGTGTTGTCTGCACGCGACGTCAACGCCTACTACGTTGACGGAAAATTCTACGTTTTAAGCAGACTGGGCAACACTTTGATGAACGACATCCAAGTGAACCCCAACGTTGCTCTTTGCCACGGCTCCCACAACATGCGGGGCGTTGTGCGTTCTTTGGGACATCCGTTGGACGTTCAAAACTATGCCGTTCGTCGCGAAATGAAAAAGCAGTTTTCACTTAACTACAACGAGTATGCGTCCGAAGACGATCCCGATATGCGTATTTTGGAAATTTCGTTGACCTACGCTCAAACGTACACTCGTTTTCACCGCTACGAAATCGACTACGTTGCTCAAACGGCAACGCGCGATCACGCCATGGCTCTGTTTATTTACAGGTAAAGGCTGCGCTGTAAAAAGCAATACAACAAAAAGATGGATGCTGTTTTTGCATCCATCTTTTTGTTGTATTGTCAATATGTGTTTATTTCAAACAGCTGTATGTTTGCAACACGTTTCCGGTTGAATTTTGCAAACGGCTCTAGGCAGATTTCTTTGAAATGACAATGGTGGCTGTCGATTCGGCACCGTTTTCCACAATTTCTTTCACGGTGATTGTGTAGCCGAAGTCCATGCCGTTATCCATTTTGCCGTTGTAGAAGAAGTTGTCGTATGTGTCAACCGAGAACGAATCGCCGGCATAGAACAAATCGTCCGCATCCACAATAGTTCCAAGAATATCTTCGCGTGTGCAAGTATTTACGTCAAAATCTTTCATGAAGGTATTGACGTTTCCTTTTTGTATCATTTCCAAAAGGTATTTGCCTTGCGAAGAGTATTTTGAAGAATAATCTGCGCTGAGGTGCGCACTTGCAAAATAATTGCTCTGTCCGTCCGTTCCTTTTATGTCTGTCAAATCGTAAATGGAATTCACGTGGTAGATTCTCACGCCGACTGCCTCCGACAATCCGTACTTTGCCGAATCTTTTTCGTAAAGCCCGTCGTGGGCGAACAAGTCAATCAATATGTACTCGTCAAACGGAGTTCCCGTGCCGGCATAGCCAAGTGCCCGTATCAAAATCACGTCGCCGTAAGTGGCATACGAGCGGATTTTAAATTCTACCGAATCTTGTGTTCCGTCCACGACAAATGGGTCAACCCAACCGAGAATATATTTTGTGTAGGAGTTCCAATCGCCTGTGCTGTCCGCCTCCATGTCGAACTTGCCAATGGTGTTTTGCTGTTGTCCGTTGATGTAGTAATCCAAAATTCCAAAGGTGTGCCCGAATTCGTGAATGAACGTGTGCGTAGTCACGTTTTCTTCACTAAGTTCATCTTTTTCTCCGAACAGCAACAACCCCGAAACATTAAAGCAGGTGTTAATGGTGGGTTGTTCATGAGTTCCGGCATAGGCAGAAGTCATGGATAAGGAATATTCATATGCACCGGACATGGCCCCCTGGCCGTACGACGATCCCGTTCCGTCCGACATGCGAAGTGTGTTTACAAGCAAAACTATGTCGTAATAGCCGTCGCTGTTTTGGTCAAAGGCAGAATTGTCGAAATTTTGGTTGTGAAGAGATGCTTCTATGCTCGAATATATCCAATCGGGCACGGTGTCGTAAAAATAATCCTTTCCGCTTCCGGCAACAACGTACGGTTCGGTAATATAGAACTTGGCGGTAAACTTGCCGTAAGAGGAAGTTGACAAATATTCACTTAACGACAACTCTCCGTTGTTCAAACTGTATTGAGTGACGTTTCCGTCAGCATCTGCCACATTGCCCAACGCCTTTTTCAACAACGACATCCACGTGTCGTCGATTCTGTCTTTTTGATCTTCGAACGTGATCGGGACAACCAAAACGTTTTGTATTCCGACGGATTTGATGTAGTTGACGGTTGACGTTTCGTAAAGTGTTTTCCCAGTATACATTTGCGTGCACAAGTCAAGATTTCTGGTGCAATTGCCTATCGTGACTTCGATTTTGTCCCCTGCTTGCAAAAATCTGTTGGTTTTGTCAACGACTGTTCCGCTAGCATCGATGATGTTGCCGAATTTCACGTTGTCGCCAAACTCGATAATACTCGAATAATATTTGTTTGGGCCTGCAAGACGTTTGGGGTTATCGAGCAAAATATTCAAAGGATAGCCGTAGTTGAAAGATTCTGACGCGCCTTTTTCTATTTTCCCGTCGTACCAATCTCCGGGAAGATAGGAATTGCTCATATTGCTCACGTAAAGATTGGTGTTAATCTGGATATCAACAACTTCGGTCATCACGTTGCAATAGTAAATTTTCAAACTTAACAATTGCCAGGACGTGCCTGTTCCGTTCATGCACAAATAATCCGGATACATGTCGGCTTCAACATAATAATCAATCAGGTTTCCACCTATCAAAAAGCCGCCGTTCTCAAACAATTCGTCCACGGATTCGACGGAAGATTTTTGTTGCAAACTGCAATATCCTTTGAGCACAAACTCCGTTGTTTTTGATGCGAGTTTGTATTCAATAAAGTTCATCCCCGGCAATGCATCCAAAAAATAAACTTTGGTGCTGGTGTCGAAACAACCCCAGCCGCCGTCAAGTTCGCCTATGGTTCCGTCAATCAGCAGTCGCACCGTCGTGCCATTGTTTGTTTTTGCCGTCAACGTGTGGGTTCCGTCGGAGTTTTCCACCAAATTGGTTGGTGCGTTGACTGTTGACGAAAGTTCCAAGTAGTCGTATTGAGAGTAGTATTGTTGCGGCGTAATCTGCGTGGTCACGTGATTGGAACTAAGCACAGTGTTGCAATCGGCACAACGCACAACTTCGTCATAGCCACCGGCCGTTCCTGTGTTTCTGTATCCGTAAACGGGTTGCACAACGTTCTCTTTTGCCATTACGGCAGGATTGTGTGTGATGGGAATTATTATCGTGTCACGGCTCAGTTCTTTTTTGCAAACCTTGCAGTATACAACCGTGTCGAAATGACCTGTCGCGGTGCAAGTTGCGTCAATTCTGTTTTCTTCAATCGGCTCGCCGTTGTTGTGGCCTGTTAGCGGATAATCTTCATGGTGATGTTCCAACACTTCATTGCATTTTGAACAGCGCCTGTATAATTCGGCATAGCCGGGTGTTTCACAAGTGGGGTCAACACTGATTTCACACACTAACGGTGCACTAAAATCGTGACCCGTGGCCGGAATTATATTTTGCGTTGAATAGTGGCATCGTGTGCAAGTTTCGTAAGCATCCCAGCCGTCTTCCGTACATGTTTGCTCTTTCGTAGCATGTGACACAATGTCGTGGCCGAGTGCTTCGGTGGTTACAAATTCGGCACTAAGTTCTTTGTCGCAATATTTGCATTCCACTACCAAGTAGTAGTGCCCTTCAGCTTCGCATTGAGGTTGAACTTCAAATTTTCTAATCGGTTCAACCGATTCGTGGCCCCCTAACGGAAGCTCCTTGTAGGTGGAGTAATTGCAACGAGTGCAAGTTTCGTACTCATTCCAACCTTTTTCTTGACAGGTTGAAGCTTTCCCGTCGTGAGACACAATGTCGTGTCCGAGAGCGGCGACGGTGTGAGGTTCGCTGCTGAGCACCTTGTTGCAATCGGTGCATCGCACAACCACGTTGTAACTGCCGACTTTGTCACATTTCGGGTCGATTCTGTCTTCTTCAACGGCGTTGCCCGGAACGTGTTGACATGAGTTGCTACAAGCTGCAAATGTCAAGCAAACAAGTGCCGCAAGCAACAGTGTCAACAAAACGAGCCACTTGGTTTCAATTCTTTTTGAGATCATAAACTTTCCCTCGTTTACAATGTTGATATTGCTTTGCATCTTTTTGATGCGACAATCTATCTTAAATAAATAATAACTGATAATATTTTTTCTTGTCAATTGCTTGAAAACAAAAAAATGGCGTCAAACAACAAATTGCAAGTATTCCGTAGTTGTCCGTACTCCCCGAAAATGGTCAAAAAGTGTGGGATGTTCTAATTGAACATAGAAACTCGAAACACAAGTTTGGTTAAATGTATTTGCAATGTTGTGGAATATAATGAAAATTGTTCGAATGTGCGAGCGCATTTACGCCCGGACAATACATTTGCGGCAAATTGAAATGAAAATGTCAATATGTAAGACGAAAAAAGTTGAAAAAAATTTTAATTTGACGCAAATTGTTGTAAAATGTAGAGGCCACTGCGGAAACGCAGTGGCCTCTGAAGCATAGAATTGTTGTTTTAAACAAGAAACAGAAATAAAAGTGTATAAGAAAAGGACAAGCGTGAACTTGCCTACATTTTTGTGAGAGTGTTGGGCTAGCCCAACAGGCGCAACTGCTCGTCAAACATTTCTTTCGACGTTGCAAAGTTAAGCACTTGCCTCGGATAGCTATTCACCCAGTCGGCTACTGCGTCAACGTCAGCTTGTGTATATTTTTCCAAGTGAGAGCCCTTAGGGATCTGTCTACGAATTTCACGATTCAACCTCTCGTTTGAACCACGTTCGCAACTGCAATATGGGTGACAGTAGTACACCGTGGTGCGCTGTCCACGGTAGATACTCTTTTCTAAACCTTGCACGTTTGAAAATTCAGAACCGTTATCCACCGTAATTGTTTTGAACACTTTGCGGAATAATTTGCCGTACTTATACTCTAACTTATTCAAACAACCAACAACAGAATTTGCTGTTTGGTCAGGCATTGTAAAAATAATCTCCTGTCTAGTCATTCTTTCGGTAAAAACTAGCAAGGAACTTTTTGTTGGGCCACAAACACAGTCCATTTCCCAATGTCCAAACTCCGAACGATGCAAAATCTCTTTCGGACGTTGTTCAATAGATTTTCCTACCGGTGCCCTTTTGGCACGTTTCACATGTTGTTTCTTGTGTCTATGAGCCATGGG
>CAZRBI010000038.1:0-14004 GCA_964598315.1 uncultured Oscillospiraceae bacterium | reverse complement strand
ACACTTGTTTGTGCGTTTTTCTGTGGTGCGTATGTGTGTTTTTGAAACAATTTCCCATCCAATGCTTGTTGTGCGAAGAATGTTTTGCTAGCGTAAAATGTAAAACTTGTGTTGAAAAGCGACAATGACGTTGAATGCCATTGCAGATTTTCAAAGCAATGCCGAGCAGTTTTTTTGCATTGCCGCGCCGTAACAATTGACCTTTTTCGGTGCAATTTTGCAAAACGTGCAACTCGTCCACGCGCAACGCGGGAATATATTGTTTTGGTTGTCACACACTATCTGCGTAGTGTAAGAGAGGTGATGTCTGTGAGACGAGGTTCGTTGGTTATATTTTTGTTGGCGTTGTGTTTGGCGTTGACGCTTGCGTTGCCGTTGGCATTTGCAAGCGTTACGCCTTGTTTTGTGAAATTGCAAGCGTGCACGGCAGGCGGTTCCGATGCGTCGAATTTCTTGGACGACGTTGCCGATCTGTTTGTGGGGACAAGCAACGCAACGAAAATTGAAGAAGAAGTATACTTGGGCGGATATCCGCTGGGCATGACAATGGACGGCGAAGGCGTCACGGTGATTGGTTTGAACGAGTTTTTCGGCGAGGACGGAAATTTGTGCTGCCCTGCCCTTGTGGCCGGGTTGGAAATAAATGACGTCATTTTGCAATTGGACGGGCGGAAAATTCACAATTCTTCAAAGCTTTCCGAAATTGCATCAAAGTCGCAAGGGGAGGCGTTGACGTTGATATTTATTCGTGACGGTCGGCAAAAGGAAACAAAAATTTGTGCGAAAAAGGACTTGGCTTCCGGCAGATACCGCCTTGGATTGTGGACAAAAGACGCTTCCGGCGGTGTGGGCACGCTCACCTACGTGCGAAAAAATCTTTCTTTCGGCAGTTTGGGACACCCTATAACGTCTGCCGACGGGGAAATTATTTCGTGCAAAAACGGCGGCGTGTTCAAATGCACAATCAATGGCGTGGAAAAGGGCAGACGCGGCGCGGCAGGGGAATTGAAAGGCAGTTTTTCATACGAAAAGCGCATAGGCAATTTGGTGGCAAACAACCGCTTCGGTGCGTTCGGCAGTTTTGCATCCGTGCCGGAATTTTGTGTTGAAAGCAACCTTATTCCCGTTGCTGACGTTTCCGAAGCGATGCCCGGTAAAGCGGAAATTTTTTGCACTTTGGACGACAACGTGCGCAAAAGCTACCAAATTGAAATCGTAAAAACAACACGGCAATCGACGCCTTCGGACAAAGGCATGGTAATTCACGTGACCGACCCTGTTTTGTTGGAAAAAACCGGAGGCATAGTGCAAGGAATGAGTGGCAGCCCGATAGTGCAAAACGGCAAACTGGTGGGAGCAGTCACCCACGTGTTTGTGAACGACCCCACACGCGGCTACGGCATATATGCCAAATGGATGTTGGAAAATTGAATTGTGTTTGGAAGTTGTGATATAGTCGTTTTGTTGCAAACCAATGTTATTAATATGCTAGACGCGTCGTCTTTGATGTGACAAGCAAATTCACAACGAAAGAAACAGACATTATTTTGACAAAGCGTTCATATATGGTTGTATGGACGCTTTATCTTTCGGCGTTTTTGTCGGCGACGTTTCGCAACGCTTCCGAACGGAACGCAAAAAAGTTTTTTGCTGCGCTTTTGCCGCCCTTATTGGCACCGTGCTTGGGCTTGTGGCCTACAACGTTTCGCAGTACTCTTGGTGGGGTGTCAACAGATGTGACTACGCCTACAAGTTGCTATACGGCGGCTTTTTCGCTCTGTTTGTTGCCTACTTGCTGTGTGCACTTGTCGTGTGTGTGGTGTTGTGTTGTTCGGCATGCATCAAAAATTCTCAATGGCTGTGTGTGGGAACAATTGTCGTTTTCAGCATCTACTTCGGGGCAAATTGTTGCGCGGTGTGTTCCTACTCGTCCTTTTTGGGTGTGCTGTACGCGTTGTTTTTGCTATTGACCGAACAAGCGATAAACTGGTTTTGCTGTTTTTGGGCTTGCACCGAGTTTGGCTGTGCCGATTCGTTCAAACAAGGATTTCAAATTGT
Organism: uncultured Oscillospiraceae bacterium; assembly: GCA_964598315.1. Lineage (GTDB taxonomy): Bacteria > Bacillota > Clostridia > Christensenellales > CAG-314 > Fimimonas. Next base: position 11,946 of record CAZRBI010000038.1, on the reverse strand, counting down.
AAAACTGCCCGTATATTGGCAAATTGCAAGCGTTTTCGTCAAATTGTTGATCGTTTTTGTTTTATTGCGGACATTAACTGCATTAATTTGATTGTGAATTTCAAAAGAATTTGCTATAATACAACCAGGAGAAAAGATATGAGAGCATTTATTTTGGTGATAGACGGATTTGGAATCGGCGCAATGCCCGATTGCAAAAAGTTTAACGATTTCGGTGCCAACACGTTGAAAAACATTCGTGCCGCCTACGATTTGGACCTTCCCCACTTGCAAGACATGGGGTTGTACTGCATAGATGGAACTTTCAACGACGATAGGGAACCCTCTGCCGCATTTGCTCGCTTGCAAGAACTTTCCAAGGGCAAGGACACAACGGTGGGGCACTGGGAAATGGCCGGCGTTATCACAAACGAGGCAATGCCCACCTTCCCCAACGGCTTCCCCAAGGAATTTATCGCCCGTTTGGAAAAGGAACTTGGCACAAAAGTGTTGTGCAACAAGCCGTACAGCGGAACGGAAGTTATCAAAGACTATGGCGAGGAACACCTGAAAACAGGCTATCCCATTGTGTACACTTCGGCAGACAGCGTGTTGCAAATTGCCGTGCACATGGATAAGTACACAATCGACGAACTTTACGAAATGTGCGAAAAAGCTCGCGAACTTTGCGTCGGTAAGTTCGGCGTGGGAAGAATAATTGCTCGTCCGTTCGAAGGGGAATATCCGTTCGTTCGCACAGCCGAAAGAAAAGACTTTTCGTTGAATCCGCCGGCAAAAACCATTTTGGATTTTGTGAGCGATGCAGGTTTGCAAAGCGTTGCCGTGGGGAAAATCGAATACATTTTCAACGGCCAAGGCATAACGCGTAGCATTCACACCGAAAGCAACTTGGACGGTTTGAACAAGACGTTGGCAATTGCCGAAGAGGATTTTGACGGCTTGGTGTTTGTCAACTTGGTGGACACGGACATGAAGTACGGCCACCGCAGAGACGTTTTCGGCTACGCCGAGGCATTGGAAGAAATCGACGCCAAGGTGGGCGAGTTGATGAAGATAATGAAGCACGACGACGTGTTGTATATCACGGGCGACCACGGTTGCGATCCCACTCACAAGGTGCACACCGACCACACGCGCGAGTATACGCCGTTGCTTATCTACGGTTGCGACGTTGTGCCCACAAACCTTGGCACGCTGAAAGGCTTCGACGTGATTTGCGACACAATCAAGGAACAGTTGGGCATCGGAAGCGGTGCAAAATCCGTTTGGGAAAAAATCACACGCTAGATATTTTTGCGTGTTGCGTTTGAATAACTTAACAAAATCATCAAAAGAGTTCGACAAAAAATCGGGCTCTTTTTGTTTTTTCGTTTTCCGTTTTTGTTCAAAAATTCCGTGTACGTTGTGGCGTTTTTTGCGCAATCAGGCCTTGTTTGTTCTTTTTGCATAGATGTGTTGTTTTTGCAAATACTATGTTCAAAGAGCTTCAAAGGAGAAGAATATGAAAAGAACAATGCTGTTTGTTGTGTTGTGCGTTTTGATTTCGGCAATTGTTGCCCCTGCCGTTGTCTTTGCCGACAGCACTCTCGACATAACCGCGAAAGAGGCGGTTCTGGCAACTGTCGACGGGGAAATTTTGTTTGAAAAAAATTCCACCGAAAAACGGCCCATTGCCAGCATGACCAAAATCATGACGCTTTTGTGCTTGTATGAGGGAGTGGAAAACAACAAGATATCTTTGGACGACAACGTCGTTGTCAGTGCCCGTGCGGCTTCCATGGGCGGTTCGCAAGTGTTTTTGGAAGCCAACGCAACTTACAAGGCGGAAGACCTGATCAAATCGATTGTTGTTTGTTCGGCCAACGACAGTTGCGTTGCAATGGCTGAACACATGTGCGGCAGCGTGGAAAGTTTTGTAGACTTGATGAATCAAAAAGCGTCGGAGTTGGGGCTTGTTGCAACTCATTTTGAAAACTGCACAGGGTTGCCCCACATAAGCCAGTTTTCTTGCGCAAGGGACGTTGCCATGATGTTTTCCAAGCTTATTCGTCACCCGCATTATTTCGAGTGTGCTTCCGTTTGGACGGAGGATTTTCAACATCCGCAAGGACGTGTCACAGGCATGACCAACACAAACAAGTTGGTGCGTTTTTATCAAGGTTGCGACGGTGGCAAAACCGGGTTCACAAACGAAGCCATGCACTGTTTGGCGGCAACTGCCAAGCGCGGAGAAACGCGTGTGATTGCCGTGGTGGTGGGCGCGCCGTCTAGCAAGGTGCGTTTTGCCGAAGTTTCCGGCATGTTCGACTACGCTTTTGCAAACTACCAAAACAAAGTGTACGTGAAGGCAAACGAAGTGTTGCAAACGGTTGACGTTCTCGGCGGAAAAACTCAGGCTCAATGTGTTGTGAGTGAAAATTTGTGTGCCTTTGGCAAAAAGGGCAACAACGATTGCTCGGTTGAAGTTGAAGTGGAACAATTGAAAGCGCCGTTGGTGTGCGGACAGAAAATCGGCACTGTGCGCTTGCTGGACGAAAGCGGCGCAGTGGTTGCACAAACGGATTTGGTTGCAAAATCGGCAGTGGAAAGAAAATCCTACTGGGACTACGTCAAAGAAATTGTGGGCTAGCGCAAATTGCCGAAAATTTTGGGGATATTCATGCTGTGTCAGTGAACTTTCTGCAAAAGCAAAATATTTTTTCAAAAATAGATTTGAAGTCTTGCCGAAAAGCGTAAATCGCCGATAATTTTTGGAATATTGGTGTGGTGGCAGTGTGTCGACGGCAAAATCGAAAAGATTATTTTCAAAATCAGTTCCGATTTTGCCAAACATCTAAAGTTGACGTGGATTTTGACGTTTTTTCAAAAATAATGTTGGTTGCTTGCATTGTATTTGACTTTGCAAGCAACTTTTGTTATAATGCAAAACAGTGGACTCAATCGGAGGGGTCCGACGAGCTAACATTAAAACTGGAAATGCAACGTTTCGGGGTTTGTTGTGTTTCAAACAGGGTGAGTAAACCATGTATATCTACAAACTTCTTACAGCAAACGGAGGCACAGTCACACGTGAAGGCATGTTGAACGTGTTGGCGTTTGCGGTGGCAATTGTTTTTGCACTTACGCTGCACGAACTGGCACACGGGCTTGTCGCACTTTGGAACGGCGATCCCACGGCAAAATTCAACGGCAGATTGTCTCTCAATCCTTTCAAACATTTTGATTTGTTCGGTCTTTTGATGATGCTGTTGGTTGGGTTCGGCTGGGCAAAACCCGTGCCTGTCAATCCCTACAATTTCAAAAATCGCAAAGTGGGCACAGCGACCGTATCCGCGGCCGGCATCGTGACAAACTTGCTGTTGGCATTTTTGTTTGCTTTGCCTTGCGTCGCAATCGGCCAAGTCGCGGTTATCGAAGGCTCTGCCAAGTACTATATGTTGTACTTTTTGTACTATTTCAGCTACTGCATGGTGGCACTTAACGTTTCCTTTGCGTTGTTCAACCTGTTGCCGCTGTATCCTTTGGACGGTTACAGACTGCTTGCTTGTTTTGTCAACGAAAACAACGGATTTATGCGGTTTTTGCGCAAGTACAGTTTGTATATTATGCTTGCTTGCATCGTTTGGGATTATATTCCGATTGTTTCGCAGTTTTCGCCTTTCAACTTGCTTATCGGCTGGGTTGGCGGAAAAATCGAAACGGGCTTTTGGGCATTTTGGAGGTTGATTTTATGACCGCAGATTTTGAACAACAGTATTTGTTCGACAACAACGATCAATCGGCGTTGGAATTGAAGCTTACCAACTTCAACGGGCCGTTGGATTTGTTGTTGGAATTGGTGAAAACCAACAAAATTGAAATAAAAGATATTTTCGTGTCGCAAGTGACCGAACAATTTTTAATGTATATGGATCAACTTTCCGAACTGGACGTCAACAAGGCCGGAGAGTACATGGCAATGGCGGCAACGCTTTTGGAAATCAAAGCACGTGCGCTTATCCCCGTTTTGGAACAAGCCAACGACGACGAGGAATCTCCGGAAAAAGTTTTGATACGTCAATTGGAAGAGTACAAAGTTTTCAAAGAGATTGTTTCCGATTTGAAAGAGTGCGAAAACGTCGACCGTTTTTATCGCGAACCGGACAAAAACGTCGGAAAATCCGTCACCGTCATCAAGGACAGCTTGAGCGTGGAAGGCTTTATGCAAGCGTTTTCCAAATTCTTGATGAAAATGCAGTTGAAAGCACAAGCGGACGTTTCCCGAACAATGGTGAAGGAATCGTTCTCGGTGGCACAAAAAGTGCGCATGATACGGGAAATTTTGAAAGAGGAAGACAGTTTCAGATTTTCTCAGCTTTTCGAAAAGGACACAGGCGTCAACGAGTACATAACAACGTTTTTGTCTGTGTTGGAATTGTTGAAATTGCAAATAATTCGCGTTGAACAAGCCGAACTTTTCGAAGATTTTCAGATAATAAAACGTCCCGAAAACGAAAACGTCGAGGCGGTAGTGGAGGATAGTTATGAGTCGTTTGAGTAACGTTATAAAATCCATTTTGTTCCTTTCCGGCAAGCCCGTGGAACAAAAATTCATTCAAGAAAAACTGGAAGTTTCCGCAAAGGAAATGCGTGACGCCGTCAACGAGCTTGCAGAAGAATTTTCCGGCGAAAACGGCATCAATTTGTTGCGTTTCAACGGAAAATTGCAACTGGCAACCAATTCCGACTATTCAAAAGAGGTTGAAAGCGTTTTGAACCCCATCAAAGAAAAGGAATTGACCAATGCCATGTTGGAAACGTTAGCAATAATTGCCTACAAACAGCCGGTGACGCGTTTGGACGTGGAAGAAGTGCGTGCGGTAGACTGCACCTATTCCTTGCAAAACCTCACAAGGTTGGGACTTGTCGAGGCAGTAGGGCGCAAAGACACCATCGGGCACCCGGTGTTGTTTGCCACAACCGACGAGTTTTTGAAAAGATTTTCTATCGGTGACGTTTCGGAATTGCCCGACTACGAAACTTTGTTGGAAAAGCTGAAAGAAATTGCCGAAACTGGCGGAAAACCCGTGGAAAAACCCATGTTCGATTCTGCTCCTGCAGATGTTCCTCAAACGGAAGAAGTTCCGGAATTTTTGCAAGGCGAACAGTTGGAAAGCGTGGAATAACACAATTTGCACAAGTATTTTCGATCGATGCGACTTTTGTTGCATCGATTTTTTTTGCAACTTTTTGCAAAGTACAGTCTGTGCATAAAAAGTTTGCAAATTCAACACAATAAGTGTGATATGACTGTTTTGACTGCATTGCTTATTGTTGCTACGTTGTGTTTGGCCCCGCTGAAAATATGTTTGCGATTTTGTTTGAACACGGACGACAAAACGTGTACGTTTCAAGTGAGAACGTTCGGATTGCGCATCATGAACGAAAAGTTGAAGTTGGAAGGCAAATATTTGGTGTGTAGCGGCACTGTGGAGGAAACAGTCGATTTGTCTCGAAGCCAAGCAAACGGCTTTGCGCAGTGCATAACGGTGGACGAATTGCAACTGACTTTTTGCGTCAACGGTGCAGGTTGCTCGCGGATGATTTTGAACGAATTTGTGGCGTGGGCGATTGCTGCCGTGGGGTGCGCAACAAAATGTAACGTGCACACAAGCACACGTTTTTCGTTGACGAACGCAGTGAACGGAAGGTGTGTGGTCAGTGTCAGCTTGGCGGAAATTCTGGCAAATTTGGTGTGCAACGGTGCCAAGCGTAGTTTGGGATAAGTGTTTGAGGAGGTAGTTATGGACCAACAAATATCCGATATAGTGGAAACGGCCGTTTCCAATTTGAGCAAGGTTGCCGAAGTTAACACTATAATAGGAAAACCGATTGTCACAATGGACGGAACGACAATCATGCCCATTTCACAGGTGACTTTTGCATTTATGGCAGGCGGTGGCGAATATGGCAACAAAAATCCGCCCAGAAAGTTTGTCAACGACGGAGTCTACGGCAATTTTGCCGGTGGTTCCGGTGGCGGTGCAACACTCACACCCGTTGGCTTTTTGGTGGTGGATCGTGACGGCGTGAGGGTGATCGATGCCGACAAGGCCAACACCGTGGACAAAATTTTCGACGTTGCAAAAGATTTTGTCAAAACTTTCAAAAACTAGCACAATGAAGAAGATACTTTGGGCGTTGTTGTTTGCTACAATCGTCTGCACGTGTTGTGCGGGTGCAGTTGTCGTCGCCGAAACGCCGCAATTTTCCACAACCGCACGTGCCGCTTGCGTTATGGAACGGGACAGTGGCAGAGTGTTGTATCAAAAAAATGCACAAATTCAGTTGCCGATGGCAAGCACGACAAAAATTGTCACTGCGCTGACGGTGCTGAATGCTTGCGAAAACATCGACGAGTTGTGTTCCGTGCCCAAGGAGGCAGTGGGAACGGAAGGTTCGTCCGTCTACTTACGAGAGGGCGAAAAACTTTCCGTACGCGAATTGTTGCTGGGACTTATGCTGCGTAGCGGAAACGATTGTGCCGTGGCGTTGGCACTCCAAGTGGGCGGAAGTTTGGAAAATTTCGCCGTTATGATGAACAAAACTGCCGAACAATGCGGTGCGACAAACAGCAATTTCGTCACGCCGCACGGGTTGCACGACGAACGCCATTTCACCACCGCGGAAGATTTGGCAAAAATCACCTGTGTCGCTTTGAAAAACGAAACTTTTCAACAAATTGTGCGTAGCAAACGTGCGACGATATCTAACGACGGTTACGACTACGACAGAGTGTTGGTGAACAAAAACAAGCTACTTTCTGTTTTCGACGGTGCCGACGGAGTCAAAACGGGCTACACCAAAAAAGCCGGAAGATGTTTTGTGGGGAGTGCCACGCGAAACGGCATGCAGGTTGTGGCTGTAGTGTTAAATTGCGGGCCGATGTTCGAGGAAACTGCAAACATGCTGGACGTTGCTTTCAGTAACTACAAAATGAAAACTATCATCCCGACAAATAAACTTTGCGGAGTGGTGTACAAAAAGGGCAAACCCACCTACTACAGTTGTAAAAGCAGTTTTGCCTATCCCGTGTTGAACACTGAAAAACTTTCGTCCAAAATCACATTGGACGAAAATCGTCAAGTTATAGAAGTGTTTTTGGACGGAAAAGCAGTGTGGCAATGTCAATTGACGGCGGAAGAATGAACTTGAGTTGCAAATGGTATGCGGAAGATATTGCACGTTTGCAGCTTTAGGCGTGGTCGCGAGTTCGGAAAACGTGCATATGGTGCCAATCACTTGATTTTTTTTTGCAAAAAGGTTACTATAAATAGTAGCCTTTTGGCATATAAAAGAGATTTGGGGGTAACTTATGGCACGACTGAACAAATATCTTGCCGATTGCGGCGTAGGCAGCCGTCGCGAGTGCGACAAACTTATTGCCGACGGAAAAGTGAAAATCAACGGACGAGTTGCAACTTTGGGCGAGAACGTGGAAGACAACGACCAAGTTTCCGTTGCAGGCAAAAGAGTTGCTCTCAAAAACAAAAACTACTACGTGCTGTTGCACAAACCCAAGGGATGCGTCACCACCGTTAGGGACGATCTCGGCCGCAAAACCGTCATGGATTTTGTCGACTTGAAAGCTCGTTTGTATCCTGTGGGACGATTGGACTACGACACCGAGGGATTGTTGTTGCTTACTAACGACGGTGACGTTGCAAACAAACTCACTCACCCGAAAAACAACGTGGAGAAAGTTTATATCGCAAGAATTTCCGGCAAGTTGACGGAAGCGGAACGTCGCACTTTGGAGCGTGGCGTTCAAATCGACGGAGCGATGACGGCCCCGGCAAAAGTCAAAATTTTGCAAGGTGACGAACACCACACGCGTGTGGAAGTGACTATCACCGAAGGCCGCAATCACCAAGTGAAAAAGATGTTCGAAAGCGTCGGGAAGGAAGTGGAGTTTTTGAAGCGTGTTGCCGTCGGCGAATTGCATTTGGGCGGTTTGCAACGTGGCAAGTGGCGTTTTTTGAACGACAAAGAGCAAGAATATTTGCTTTCACTTAAATAGATTTTGCACAAAACAAAAGAGGAACTTATGAAGATATTGTTAACTAACGACGACGGAATCGAAAGCGTCGGTTTGCATTTATTGTGTGACAAATTGTCCGAAAAAGGACACGAAGTGTATGTTGTGGCTCCGGAAGGTCAACGTTCGGCAACGTCGCACTGCGCCAATTTCTACAAAAGAATATATGTAAAAAAGGTGCACGGATATCATGGCGCAACGGAAGCGTATTCTTGCACCGGTTCGCCCGCTGATTGTGTCAAATTTGCTGAAAGCGTGTTGGAAATTCCGTTTGACTTGCTTGTGTCCGGTCCGAACAACGGAGAAAACACCGGAAATGCAATTTTGTATTCCGGCACTATCGGTGCTGCCGAAGAAGGCGTGTTGTGCGGATACAAAAGTATTGCACTTTCTCGGTTGGGCAGAGACGGTTCCTACGATTCCACGGTGGAATATCTTGTGCAAAACTTGGAGCAACTTGCGTCATTCGATATTCCCAACACTTTGATCAACATCAATGTGCCCGATTTGCCTACCGAACAAATCAAGGGCGTGAGAGTGGTTCGCGACAGCACGGGGAAGTTGTACAAAGACTACATGGAAAAACAACATGACGAAGAGGATTGCTGGGTTAGCACCGGGTTTAGAGTGGAATTGTCCGAAACGGAAAAGGATACCGACGTTTTGACGTCGGAAGACGGTTTCGTGACGTTGTCTCCTCTCACTGTTGTGCGCACGAATTTCGAGGCGATGCCGCTTTTGAAAAAATTGGAAAAATAAGTCAGTCGGGAATTGTGAGCATCGCATGAAAATTGCTGTGGTGGGCGGCGGTCCGGCCGGAATGATGGCAGCTTTGACTGCCGCGCAAAACGGAGCGGACGTAACGCTGTTTGAAAAAAACGAAAAAACAGGAAAAAAACTGTACATAAGCGGTAAAGGTCGTTGTAATTTCACAAACGACTGTTCGCCGAGCGATTTTTTTGCCAATGTAGTCACAAATCCCAAATTTTTGCAAGGTGCGTTGCGCCGTTTCACGCCTGCGGATGCCATTGCTTTTTGTGAAGACAACGGTCTTCCAATGAAAGTGGAACGCGGTGCACGTGTTTTTCCGCAATCGGATAAATCCAGCGACGTCATAAAAACTTTCAACAAGGTTTTGGCGCGCACGGGAGTGGACGTCAAACTTAATTGTGCCGTTACTTCTATAAATAAGGAAGAAAGTTTTCGTTTGACAACGCAGGACGGCGAATATATTTTCGATAAAGTTATTGTTGCTACCGGCGGATATTCCTATCGTGCAACAGGGTGCGACGGTTTCGGCTACGACGTGGCAAGGCGTTTCGGACACTCTGTCTTGCCGTTACGTGCGGCACTTTGCAGAATTTTGTGCAAAAACGTCAAACATTTGGAAGGTTTGTCGTTGAAAAACGTCAATTTGTCTTTTGTGGTTGACGGCAAAGAGTATGCGTCGGAGTTTGGCGAGGCACTGTTTACCGCCGATGGCATTTCGGGACCGGCAGCACTGTCGTTGTCTTCGCGGATAAACAAACTGAACGTTGCGTCCGGTTGTATTAGTATCGATTTGAAGCCGGCTTTGGACAACCGCACGTTGGATGCACGCATTTTGCGTGATTTTTCCGAAAATTCCAACAAGAATTTCGAAAATTCTTTGAACGGATTGTTGCCCGAACGGTTGATTGCCGAGGTTGTTCGACAAAGCGGAATTCCCGGCGGCAAAAAGGTTCATCAAATAACCGCTGCCGAGCGTGAAAGGCTTGTAGAAACGCTCAAAAATCTGCGTTTCCGTTGCAACGGTTTGGATGATGTGAATTTCGGCATAGTCACAAGCGGCGGTGTTTGTGTGAAAGAAATCTCTCCGTCCACAATGGAAAGCAAACTGGTTTCCGGGCTGTATTTTTGTGGCGAAGTGTTGGACGTGGACGCTTTCACAGGCGGTTTTAACATTCAAATTGCATTGTCCACCGGGTTTGTTGCCGGTTTTGCCGCAAGCAAGCAGTAGTGTTTGCCGCGACTTTCAACGTCGTTTTGTTTGACTTTTTGTTGTGACGTTGCTAAAATTGTGAACGAAGCAGCCTTGGAATGCTGCAGAGGTGTATCTTTGAACAGATTTGTAACTTTTCTTGCCGGTGTGGCAAAAATATTGGCACGGCCTTTCTTTCCCGTCAAATTCTACGGCGACAGAAAGTTGCCTAAGAAAAAAACGTTATTGGTAGGCAACCATATTTCCGGTTGGGATCCTCTTGTTTTCAGTATGTGGTGCAGAACTTGGGTTTCCTTTGTATATAAAGCCGAATTCAGAAAGTCTGCTTTTTTGCGTTGGGTGTTTGATGGTTTGGAGTTTGTTCCCGTAAAGCGCGGCGAGGTGGATTTGTTTGCAACCAAGTCGGTCATGCGTCTGTTGCGCGAGGAACGAGTGGTTGGAATTTTCCCGGAAGGGACACGCAACCCCTATGTGGATTGTTTGCAAGAATTCCACACCGGCGCGGCACTTTTTGCCATAAAAACAAAGTCGCCGTTGCGTTCTTTCTACACTTGGGAAAAGGCAAAAATATTCCACAAGAACTACATAATCATCGGTGACGAATTCACTTTGGAAGAATTCTACGACAAACCCGTCACAAAAGAATTGCTTGTTCAAGCAACCGAAGTGATAAAAAACAATATGGATGCGCTTCGTTTGCAACTTAACGAAATTTTGTCGGAAAAGGGCGTCAAACGTCGTGCTCGCACCAGAAAAGAAACGGAAAAAATCAAACGCTACAACGAAAAACAAAAAACTTTGGCAAAAGAACTTGCCAAGCAAGAAAAAGCTCAGGAGGATGCCGAGTGATTAAAATTTGGTTGCCGAAAGAGTATGGTTTTTGTTCGGGCGTATCGTCTGCAATCAATAAAGCCTTGTCGTTGAACCACAAGGCTTTTTGTCTTGGACAATTGGTGCACAACGCAGGTGTCACCGAACGCTTGGAAAAGCAGGGCATAGTCACCGTCTCCGATATCGAGCATGTTCCGAACGGCGAAACGTTGATAATTCGTGCTCACGGCGCGCCTCCCGAAGTTTTTGCTCGTGCAAAGGAAAAAGGGCTGAATGTTGTGGACGCCACGTGTCCTTACGTCAAAGCAATTCAGTTGAAAGCAAAAAAATATCACGAAAAAGGCTACCTTATTGTGTTGGTGGGCGAAAAGGATCATCCCGAAATCAAGGGCATCAACGGCTGGTGCCAAAACAGCGCCATTGTCTTCGACGGAACGGAAAAAATCACCTTGCCGCCGTGCGAAAAAGCGTTAGTTATGTTCCAAACTACTTTCGATACAAGTAATTTTGAAAAAAGTCTGCAAAATATTTGTTCGAATTGCGTCAAAACGCTTGAAATATTCAACACAATTTGTTATACTACTACACAAAGGCAGTATTATGCCCAAATGCTATCTCGCAAGTGCGATCTTGCCGTCGTCGTCGGGGACAGAAAAAGTTCCAACACGCGCAGGCTGCTGGAAATCACTTCGCAAAATTGCAAATCGGTTTTGTGCGACGGTGGCAACACGGATGATATTGACTTAAATAATTGCGGAAACGTATGCTTGGTTTCCGGTGCGTCAACTCCGACCGAGTTGATCAAGGGGGTTTTGGAAAGAATGGTTGAAAATGCAAAAGACGCCGTTGCAGTAGAAACGGCAGTATCCGAAGAAATCGTTGAAAATAACGAAGTTGTGGCAACGGAAGTTGTATCTGAGGATTCACACACCACAGAAGAAAGAGTAATGGACAAAGACGAAGCTTTGCTTGCAGCAGCAGTTTCCAACATGCGCGAAGGTCGCTACAAAGTCGGTCACGAAGTTAAGTGCCACGTTGTGCAAGTAAGCGCAGACGG
>CAZRBI010000037.1:0-14049 GCA_964598315.1 uncultured Oscillospiraceae bacterium | reverse complement strand
CCTATGCGTTGCGAACGCATCGCTCTACCAACTGAGCCATACCCCCACGTTGCCGTAGCACAAGCCTTGGCAAAAAATTAAGACGAACTGCACTCGGCAGTTCGTCTTTGGTGCGAGATGTGAGACTTGAACTCACACGGTCTCCCACACGCCCCTTAAACGTGCGCGTCTGCCGATTCCGCCAATCTCGCATTACCTATCTATAATAGTGTAATCTGCGCAATTTGTCAATTATTTTTCATAAATTTCTTTTTTGAAAATACTATTTTTCAAATTGTGCGTATTTTGTTTTTAGTGGTGTAGTTCAATCCAGCAACGTGTCTTGAATTTTGCTGTACACTGTCGGAGCCTTTTCTTGCCAAGTTCGTTCGATATACTTTGCAATGTTGCGCGTCATAACGTTCAACTTAACTTCCAGTGTTGTTTTTGTCGGCTCGATAATTTTCAAAATGACGTCGTAGCTGCCGTCGGGGCACTTTGTGTAGGTGGCCACGTAATCTTGTCTTCTGCGATATTCAATACGTTTTGTTTTGATGTCTTCAGAAATCAGTTGACGCACACTGGACGGAATGCGTGTGTAGAAATTTTTCAAACACCATCTTCCTTCTGCCGTCAAGTCGTAGTAGCAGCCGCTACCGTTGTCGCTTTTGTACACAAATCCGTTTTCAACAACGTCCAGTAACGTTTGTTTGCAATTTGTGAAATCGATCCAATTGTTCTTGTAGCTACAAAGGTCCAAAATGGTGTTTTCCGTCAACGCGGTCTCCATTTTGTCGAATACAAACAGGAGTATCAACTTATTTGTGGTGCTGTCTTGCGTGATCCCTGCTTGCATGCGTTTGTCTCCTTGTAGTAGTACAAATGATTATACAACATTTTTCAATTTGTAACAACACTTTTTAGCCTTTTTGAAAAAAATAGTTGGAAATAACTGTTTGGTATGGTATACTTGTATCAACAAAATCCGCGAGGAATATTTTATGAAGAATGAATTGGGCTACTTCACAGATTCCGTCAACAAACTTATCGAGGGCAAACTTATTTTGGTGGATAAAAACATTGCACAGGTTTTGAAGTGTGTTGCAACCGTTCCGGCATTGTGCAAATGCTTGTCCGACACTGTACGTACAACCAGTTATGTCACGGAATTTTCTCGCGCACGCGTCACGTGGACAAAGCCGGACGGAACGGTAGAAGCAAGATTGAAGTTGCCTGCCGAGCGCAACAGGTTGTTTGCGTTTGTTGTGTGTTTGCTCACCGAAGTGGATTCTGGAAGGCGCAATTTTTTGGAATTCTTGAAAGAGTACTATCACGAAGCGGACAGCAACGTCGGCTACGAAAAATTTGTCAACGAAGTTTTGCGTCCGTTCAAACAGGCAGGGGAAACCATTTTGCACACAGTCGACCCGGAAAGCTTGAACGTAGAAAGCACAATTCGTGCCGAAAGGTATTTCAACGGAGAAAAAGTTTACGTAGAAAGTGCTGTTTTGAACAAACTTGTTGCACTGTGCAACGATGTTCGTTCGTTTTGTTCGTTTGCAAATGTTGCCGACCGCGAAGATATTCTGCGCGCGTGCGACTATTTTACAAATGCTTTGTATCTTAAAAATCCTCGGATTTTGGGCGTGAGTTGGCTGGCAATGAAAGCTTCGTTGAAACTTTGTCCGGAATTGGAAAACACTTTGCAAAATTTGTCGCAATTGGTGGAGCAAATTGCTTTTTAGCATGACGCGGTTTTAGTCTTAGTTTTGTCAACAAAACAACGCCGTAACGTGTTTTGTAGAGGCAAAATCCCGCTTTTTAAGGTTTTTGTGTGAATTTCGCTTCCGGGGGGGGGTGTAATTTTCGAAGCTGCTTGTTTCGTGTGTGTCACCGGGGCGTGTGGCAATGGTTGTTTCATAATTTATCCGCCGCAACAAATATATTTTTTTCATATTATCGATTTTTTCAATGAACGTTTTGCAAACGTTAAAAAATTGTATTCAAACAGTCTGGACATGACTGTTTTTTTTTGCTATACTATAGAGTAGCAAAATGTGTTTTCGAAGGTGGAATATGGCAGACAAATTCGCAAACGTTTTGAAATTTTGTACTCCGTCACGGTGGTGGGGAGAAAAATGGCGCGAGGGGCTTTACCTAGGCAACGGAAAAATTTCCGCCAATGTCTACGGAGGTGCTTCGGAAGAACGGATATTGATCAACGACGCCTCGTTAAGTTGGATGGGGCGTACTACCGTTGTGCCGGACGTCTCCGAAAGAATGCCGGAATTGCGTCAAAAAATAGAAGACGGAAACTTTATGGGCGCACAAAGAGTGTTGCCGTCTGCCCTGCAACAGAAAAACTTCCGCCCCAAGGCGGAATCTCCGTTGCCGTTGTGCAAAATGGATTTGCACTTTGCTCATTCGGACATTCCAACCAACTACTGTCGATTGCTCAATATGGAAACGGGGCAAGCCACCGTCAAATATACAATCGGCGAAACAAAATATGTTCGCGATGCTTTTGTTTCCCGCGCAGACAATTTGGTTGCTTTGCGTATAACAAAGCACGGTTCCGAGTCTATCAACGTCAATTTGTCGTTTGGTTTGATGCACCGCGTGAATTCGCGCACGTACGAAGGCACGTGCATGATGCCGGAAGGTGTCGAAACAAAAAACGAGAAGCAATTTGTGTTTTTTGCCGCTCGTAATGACGACAACGGTACGGATTTCGGGGCGGTTGCAAAGATATCCACACTTGGCGGAAGCGTTCGCGTGGAAAACGGAGCGACATGTGTCACCAACGCTCAAGCCGTCACTATTTTGATCAAAACTTTTGTCGAAGGTTCTCGCGAAAAGGAATGGGAAAACCTGAGGAATCAATTGTTGGCAATAAGAGACGGCTACGACAAACTGTTCAAAGCACATGCTACGTTGCATTCCAGGTTGTTTTGTTCGGCAGACGTGTCGTTGTGCGAACAAAAAGACGAGTTTGTTGAAGACTTGCTTTTGGAAACGGAGGGCGGCAATTTGCCTCCGCTGTTGGTGGAAAAAATCTACAAGCTTTCGCGCTATCTTATGGTGATTGGCACAGCCAACGACGGCCGAATCATGTCGCCTTGCGGGTTGTGGAACGGTTGCTACAAGCCGTATCGGGCAGTTGTCAGTGCATCCGGAGAGTTGGAACTTACCTACTTGCACGCATTGTGTGGCAACATGTTCGATTCTTTGGAAAAAACCTTCGAGTATTTCGAAAACAACATCGAAGACTATCGTAACAATGCGCAAAGGCTTTTCGGCTGTCGCGGCATCGTTGTCCCGGTTATTGCCGCGCCAAAAACAGGCAGATTGGGTAGCACCGACATGTTTGCAGTACATTTCACCGGGTGCGGCGCATGGGTAGCCAATTTCTACTACAAATATGCATTGTATTCTCAAAACACCAAGTTTTTGAAAACTCGCCTCATACCTTTCATGAAAGAGGTTGCGGCGTTCTACAACGATTTTCTTGTCACAACGTCGGACGGTCCGGAGTTGTGTCCGTCTGTTTTGCCCATGCGCGTTGCGGACAGCTACAAGATAACCGATCGCCCTGTGGTTGCCAAAAACAGTCAGTTGGATTTCTGCTTAATGAAAGATTTGTTTGCAAACCTCATCGAGGCTTGTGAAACTTGCAAAGTCAAAGGCGATTTCGACTTGTGGCGCAAAACTGTTGAAAGCATTCCGCAAATTCAGCTTGCAAGTGACGGAACAATCAAGGAATTTGTCAATTCCATCATCTCCGTCGACTACACCGGGGTGTCAAACGGCACGCTTTATTCGGCATATTTCGGCAACGACGTCAGTTGGCAATCGGACGAAGAAACACTTCGAGCTTATTTGGTGACGGCGGACAAAAAGCGTAGCGTTCCGTCCGTTCAAAACAGCTACAACATGACTGTTTTGGGGGCTGTCTATGCACGTCTCGGAGATGCGGACAGTGCAAAAACCTGTTTGACCAACGTTATACGCGGTTGTGCCATGAACAATCTTGTTTTTGTGGATAAAGATTGGCGTGGTATGGGTATTTGCGGTAGCGGTGTTTGGACACCGGTGCAAATTCACGCAAACATGATTTTTGCCAACGACGTGCAACAAATGTTGTTGTATTCCAACAAAAACGTAGTGAAAATTTTCCCGGCGTTGCCGTCGGATTGGAAACAAGCGGAATTTTCCGGGTTGCTTGCGGAAAACGGTGTAGCCGTGTCCGTCAAGGCAGACTCCGCAAAGTCAACGTTGAAAATTCGTTTGGAAAGCAAGAAGGAAGCCATCGTAGATTTGGTTCTTCCGGACGGTGTGAAAAAACTTTTGAAAACAAATCTTCCCGAAAAACCGGATAAAAAACGATTTGAAGTTATTGTTCCGGCCGGTAAGTGCGTCGAATTGCAGTATAAATACGTTGCGAGGTAGAAAAATGCAGTACACAAAGAAAAGACTGTTGGGTGAAGGCAAAACAAAACGCTTGTGGGAAACGGATGACGACAAACATCTGATTGTAGAATTTTCCGACGATGCCATGATGTATCATGCCAAGAAAAAATTGTATTTTCCCGGCAAGGCCAGTTTGTGCAACCAAATTAGTTCCATTTTGATGAAAGTTTTCGAACAAAACAACATTCCCACGGATTTTGTGTGCAGAGTGGACGACAATTCTTGTTTGGTAAAGCGTGCGGAAATGATTCCCATCGAAGTGGTTGTTCGCAACTATGCGGCGGGAAGCATTGTGGAAAGGCTCGGTTTGCCTTTGCATCAAAAACTCAAATCGCCCGTGTTGGAATTTTGCTACAAAAACGACGAATTGCGCGATCCCGTCATTAACGAATACCATGCTTATGCAATGGAATTGTGCACACCGGAAGAATTGTCCGTCATGTGCTACCAAGCATCGAGAATCAGCAAGGTGCTCACGTCTTTTATGAAGCAAGTCGGCATTGTGGTTGCCGATTTCAAGGTGGAATTCGGTCGTGTTAACGGTCGCTTGGTGGTTGCCGACGAAATATCCCCCAACGTTTCGCGTTTTTGGGATGAAAAAACGTTGCATAAATTCGAAAACGGCGACGATCCGTCCTACGAGTACAAAGAGATTTTGCGCAGATTGAAAAGCGTGTGCGAACAATAGGAGCAGTGCATCATGAAGTGTATGTATTGTGGCTGTGAAGACAGCAAGGTTATCGATTCTCGTTCTACCGACGACGGAAAAAGCATTCGTCGTCGCCGTGAGTGCACAAACTGCGGACGTCGTTTTACAACTTTCGAAACAATTGAAATTGTTCCGTTTTTGGTTATCAAGCGTGACGGAACTCGTCAATTGTACGAACGCGAGAAGTTGAAAAACGGCATTATTCGTGCTTGTGAAAAACGTCCTGTTTCCATGGCGCAGATAGACAAAGTTGTGGATAACATCGAAAAAAGTTTGTACAACAGTTTGGAACAGGAAGTATCTTCCCTCACCATAGGCGACTTGGTGATGCAGGAATTGAAAATTTTGGACGAAGTTGCCTACATTCGTTTTGCGGCAGTGTATCGTCAGTTCAAAGACAGTGCAACGTTTATCGAAGAAATGCGCAAAATATTCGATACTGCGGGAACGACTGACAAAAGAAATAAATAACGGATAAAGGGGTGCCGCGGGCATTCCTTTTTGTTGATAAAATGAGAAATTTGGAACAAGAACTGAAATTGCAATTGGACCAACGCGAGTATGACGTTTTGTCGTCGTTGACGGCAAACAAACCGCAGTTGCAAGTCAACTACTATTTTTGTGCGAACGCGTTTTCTGCCGATACGATGATTCGTATTCGTGAAAAGAACGAACGTTTTGTGTTGGGCTACAAAAAACGTCTGCAACACGAAAAGGGCGTCAGTGTTTGCGACGAACGCGAATGTGAAATTGATTCCGACTTTGCGCACAACATGTTGAAACGCGGCATACGTCATACGGAAATCAACGATATGTTGAAGACGCAGTTTGAAGAAGATTTGCATTATGTGGGCAAAATGGAAACATATCGCACGGCGTTCGACGTGCAAAGTTGGCACTTGGAATTGGACAAAAACGCATATTTGAACAATATCGATTTTGAATTGGAATGCGAAAGCGAACAGGTGCAACAGTTTTCCGAATTGGAAAACTATTTGTCGTACGCTCACGGCGTGGTGGTGAAGTATTCCAAGCCAAAGAGTCAAAGATTTTTCGAGGCACTGAATGAAAAAGTATAAGTACGTAATATTTGATTTTGACGGAACGATAGACGACACGTCGGAGGGAATTTATCACACCTTTGCAAAGGTATTGAAGCTGATGAACGTAAAATCAGACGGAATCGATTTTTCTCGTCACATAGGGCCACCGTTGGAATACAGCTACACTCGTTTGGTGGGCAAAGAGCGGTGTGCGGAGGGCGTTGAACTACACAGAAAAGTTTTTGTGGAGGACAATGCCGTTCAAATGAGCAAACTTTACGACGGTATTCGCGAAACGCTTGTCGCATTGAAAAATCACGGCTACGTTTTGGCCGTTGCTTCCTCGAAATATCAACCGCATGCAATTGCATCTCTCAAAAACTTTCGCTTGGACGGTTTGTTCGATTGTGTTTACGGGCAAACTGAAAAAAGAGGATTCAAAGTGGAAATTTTGCGCCAACTTATCGCCGATAACGGTTGGAACAAAGAAGAATGTATCATGATCGGCGACACGCCCTACGACATTGACGGTGCGCACGAAAACGGAATAGACGCGATGGCCGTCACGTACGGTTTCGGAAAGGCTAGCGAATTGGAGAAGTCGGCGGCGGAATTAACCGCTCATTCGCCAAAGGAAATTGCAGATTTGCTTTTGGAAGAGAAATGAAAGATAAATATAAGTACTATTTGGGCAACGTCGTAAAACCCGTGTTGGTGTACGGATCGCTGACAGGGCTGTTTGTCGGCACGGCGGTGTTCTTTTTCAAACTGATTGCCGAGTGGCTCACGGAAAAGTCCGTTGAAATGTACCATGCGGCACAACAAAATCCGTGGTTGGTGGTTGCTGTGGCGGCAGGAGCGTCTGTTCTGGCGTTTGTTGCTGCACTAATACAAAAGTGGTCTAGCGAGTGTCGTGGCGGCGGTATTCCTCGTGCAGAGGGTGTGTTGCGCGGCATTTTGACTTTCCGCTGGCTACGCACGGCGATTGCCGTCACCGTTAACAGTTGGATAAGTTTTTGCGTAGGATTGCCTTTGGGTAGCGAAGGTCCCAGTGTGCTTTTGGGCACGGCAATCGGTTGCGGAACGGGCAAATTGCCCCTTTCACACGAAAGTTGGAACAGGTACATCATGACGGGCGGTGCGTGTGCAGGTTTTGCAGTTGCAACGGCGGCACCGGTAACCGGGTTGCTGTTCGGATTGGAGGAAGCCCACAAGCGTTTCACCCCGATGATTTTTCTTATGTGCGGTTCGTCTGTTTTGTTCGGCATGGTTGCATCGAATTTGTGGTCTGCACTGTTGGGCATAGAGGCGGAGCCGTTGTTCAACGTGTCGGAATATCTGGGGCAATTTCAAATGCGCGACGTTTGGGTGTTGTTGCTGTTGGGCATTTTCGTGGCAATTGTTGCCTGTGGCTACAATTTGACGGTGTTTTTCATGGGCAAAGTGTTCGACGGAAAACTTAAAAAGGCACCTCAATGGGCAAAATTGTTGACGGTGTTTTTGCTCACTGTGTTTGTGGGCGTGGTTGCCGTTGGCGAATTCGACGGAACCGACGTTTTGTTCGGCGGAAATGCACTTATATGCAAACTTGTGAACCCGAGCAGCTATTCGTGGACGATAATTTTGGTGTTGTTGGTTATCCGCTTTTTTATGATTGCTTTTGCAACAAGCAGCGGTGCAACCGGAGGAGTGTTTATTCCGATGTTGTCGCTTGGGGCTCTTACCGGAGCGTTGTGCGGCAAATTGTTTGTGGCAATGGGAATGTCGGAACAACTTTTCGGGACAGTAGTGCTTGTTTCTATGGTGGCATTTATGGGCGCAGCCACACGTGCTCCGTTAACGGCACTCGTGTTCACGCTAGAATGTACGTGGAGTTTTTCCAACTTGTTCTACGTAGCAATGACAGTGTTTGTTTCCTATCTTATTTGTGAAATGTTCAAGGTGGAGCCGCTGTATGACGTGTTGCTCAAACGTATGACGGAAAAACACAACATGGGAAAAACTCACAAAATTTTGAAATTGACCTATGTTGTTGCCGACGATGCGTTCGCCGTTTCAAAAAGCGTTCGCGACGTTTTGTGGCCCGCCAACACAAAGGTAAGTCAAATAGTTGCCGACGACAGGGTGAAAAGAATGGACGACGACGGTGAAAAGAAAATTCACGGCGGCGACAAGGTGACGCTTATTGTTCAAACTTACGACGAACAACTCACGCGCGCCGAGTTGGAACAGATTTTGGGCAAACAACCCAATGCCGAACAAAACGGATCGGGCACGTTGCAACAGTGAATCGTTTTCGTGACGAAATAAGCGTAAAATTTTGTAAAGTTTCGCCATTGTTTCGGTGTTGAGCAGGCTAAACGACAAAATGTGTCGCAATTTAGTAGACAAAAAGTTTTTGCAAGAGTATAATTTAGTTAATCTTATAAAGGAGAAAGACAATTATGGCTCACAAAATCAGCAACGATTGTATTGGATGTGAAAATTGCATCGGCGTGTGCCCTTGCGAAGCAATCAGCAAGGCCGGCGACAAGTGCGAAATCAACCCCGATCTCTGTGTAGATTGTGGCGCTTGTGCTGCTCAATGCCCTGTTAGCGCTATCGAAGAAGCGTAACACACGAAATGTTTGCCCACGCAATGTGCGTGGGCTTTTTTCGTGTGTAGAAGATGTTGCGTTGCAACGTGATTGTGCGTTGCAACAATGTTTGTGTCAAAAAATATTTTGCATATAGGTCGCTTTGGGCTTAAAATCGGTTCTAGTTGTTTACTAATTGCAAATTTTGTTGTAGAATATCATCATGGACGTGAATTTACTGGAAAACGAAAAACTGGAAGATTTGCAGTGCGACGGATTGCAACTGATACAAAGTGCCACGGAATATCGTTTCACTACCGATGCCGTTTTGCTTGCCAATTTTGTGCGAGATATGAACGGCAAGTTTTGTGTTGAATTCGGTACCGGTAGCGGCGTGATAAGCTTGCTTTTGGCAAAGAAAAAGCATCCCAAACGCATTGTTGCGTTGGAAATTCAGCCGCAGTTGGCCGATATGGCACAGCGTAGCGTGCAATTGAACAATTTGCAATCGGTAATATCCGTTGTGCAGGGCGATTTGAAAAACGCTCGCAACGTTATTGACGGTTTGGCCGATGTCGTCGTGTGCAACCCTCCCTATCGCAAGGTCGGTTCGGGTGAACGGCAGTTGGAACAAAACGTTGCGTTGTGCCGTCACGAAATTGCCGCAACTTTGGCCGACGTGGTGCAATCAGCGTCAAAAATTTTGAATAATCGCGGCAACTTCTACTTGGTGCATCAAGCAAGTCGTCTGTGCGAAATAGTTTCGTTGTGTCACCAAAACAACATTGCCGTAAAAGAGATTTTGCCGGTGTGTCCCACTCCTCAAAAGCAACCCGCGTTGGTACTTATTCGCGGTGTAAAGTGTGGCGAAAGCGATTGCACGTTGCATTCTCCGATGTTTGTGTGTGACGAAAACGGCAACTACACCGAACGCGCAAAAGCGTGGTACGGAACGGAAAAATAGGAAAACATTCACCGAAAAGGAGGTACGTATGGTATATTTTGTTGCAACGCCGATAGGGCATTTGAAAGATATCACCTATCGCGCAGTGGAAGTTTTGAAAAACGTTTCTGCAATTTTTTGCGAAGACACAAGACATTCCAAAATTGTACTTGGCCGACATTGCATATTCAAACCGTTGTATAGTTATCACAAATTCAACGAAAGAAAAAGTTTGGATTTCATTTTGTCATTTTGCCGTAACGGTGAAGATATTGCCGTCATTTCCGACGCCGGCATGCCGTCTATAAGTGACCCGGGCAATATTTTGGTGAATGCACTTAAAGAAGAAGGCTTTCCCTACACGGTTCTCAGTGGCCCCAGTGCATTTGTCAATGCATTTGTGTTGAGCGGATATAAGCCGCCATTCACATTCTACGGTTTTTTGCCCGAAAAGCGCGTCGATCGCGACGCATTGTTGGACTGTTCAGTCGGAGTTTCCATTTTCTACGTTTCCGTGCACGATTTGCAAGAAAACATGGCATATTTGCATCAGCGTCTGGGCGACAGACCTTGTTGTTTGACGAAGGAATTGACAAAGCAACACGAATCCGTGCGTTTTTGCCGCCTTTCCGACGTCATCGACGACGATAAAGGCGAATTTGTGTTGGTGGTGGATAGAGCCGATCAAACAAATCCGTTGTGTGAGCTTTCCGTTGCGGAACACGTCGACTACTACGTTTCCGGCGGAATGCCCAAAAACGATGCCATCAAAGCCGTTGCAAAAGATCGCAACGTTTCCAAAAACGAAATTTATAAGCAAACTTTGCAAAAATAGTTTTGAATTTTCTTTGCCTCCCTTGCAAAAGGGAGGCTTTTTGTATGTTTTGCCACAGCACAAAAAATTTGACAGTTAACCTTGCATTTGTGCCGTTAAACGTGCTACTATGAATGTGGGCAACGGCAATAGGGACTGTTCGCCGTTAGCTTATTTCGGAATCTCGGGACTGTATTCCGCGTGCGGAGGTACAAAATGGATTTTGAAACTTTTTTGCAGTCGCTGTTTTCTTTGTTGAAAAGCGGTGACAACGTGTACTACGTTGCATATGCTGCGGCAACTTGTGTGTTGACGCAAATTTTCAAAAAGATTTTCGTCAACAAAGTGAAAGTAGACGTTTTGCACAAATTTGATTTTGCAGTGATTTTGCCCTTTGTTTTCGGCATGGTGTTTGCAACAATCGATCTTGTTTTTGTCAGAAGCGTCAGCTTTTCCGTTGATTTTGCAACAAAATTGGTGGTATCCGCCACCACAATAGGGGCATTGGCAACAGTCATTTTCAAATTTTTGTCATCCCTTTCTGGACAAAGTCTGAAAAGTTTGTTGAAGGACGACGTTTTCGGCGTGTTCTATTCGCAGTTGTTGTATTTCGGCAATGTTCGCCAACGTTTGCTGAACAGTGAAATCACTTTGAAAGACTTCATCGCGGAGGTTAAGCTTGTGTCGGCGAATGCGGTTGAAATCTACAAGTCGGAAGAAGCAACGGAGATAAAAAAGGACAAGTTGTACAAGTTGCTCACCGGCATTGTAGATGCATCCAGTTTGAACAGTTGTATTGCTGTTTTGCACGATGCGTTGCTTGCCGTGGTAACTGAACAAAAGTAGTGCACAAAGAGGTGCAACCCCAAAAGACTTTACTTAAAGTTAAGTGCTTTGGGGATGTTGCATTTCAAAATCGGGGCTCAAGTCGAGCCCCTTTTTGCATTTCGCTAATGAAACCGGTATAGTTTTTAGGATGGACAGAACAACGAACAACTTGTTCTGTTCTCGCAATTTTTACTAAAGTCACCGCAACTATTCTCTCTTCACCGAGCGACTTTTTGCCTTTTGTCGCCTTTTGCCTATTGACATTTTCTTTGAAAATAATTATACTGACACTAATCAGACGTAAAGGAGAATTTTCGTGAGAATCTATCTTAACGACGACTGGAAATATTTCGACACTTGGTCGGACGACGTGTTTTCTTCAAACGGAGGTAAAAGCGTTCGCTTGCCTCACACAAACGTGCAAACACCGTTCAATTGCTTCGACGAAAGTATCTATCAATTCGTCAGCGGCTACAAACGCACTTTGCACGTGGACAACAAGCAAGGAATCTACATTCTGACATTCGAAGGCGTGGGGCATTTTGCCGAAGTCTATGTCAACGGACAAAGCGTTGCCACGCATGCTAACGGCTACACTGCGTTTTCCGTCGACGCGACGGATTTTTTGCATGAGGGAGACAATCAGCTGGTTGTGCGTGTTGATAGCCGCGAAAGCGTCAATCAACCTCCTTTCGGTTTTGTAATCGACTATCTCACCTACGGCGGAATGTATCGCGAAGTGTATTTGGACGTGTACCAAGGCGCCTACGTTTCCGACGTTTTTGTCAAGGCTTTACCTCAACAGCCCGTTCAAGTTGAAGTGGAACTATCCAACTGCACCGAAAGCACGTTGCACGCACAAATTTTGGATGGCGATCAATGCATTTGGGAAGAAAGCTACAAAGTTTGCGGCAGTCGTTTCGAATTTTCCCAAAACCTCCGATTGCAGCTTTGGAGCGTGGATTTTCCCAAACTTTACACGTTGAAATTGGCAGTGGACGGCAACGTCCATCAAACGACGTTCGGCGTGCGCAGTGCAAAATTCACAAAAGACGGTTTCTATTTGAACGGCGAAAAGCTAAAAATTGTGGGGCTCAACCGTCATCAAAGTTATCCGTACGTTGGCTATGCAATGCCGGAAAGTATGCAACGCCGTGATGCTCAACTTTTGAAAAACATGTTGTGTTGCAATGCCGTGCGCACTTCGCACTATCCTCAATCGCAGTACTTCTTGGACGAATGCGACAAGCTGGGATTGTTGGTGTTCACGGAAATTCCCGGTTGGCAACACATCGGTGACGAAAACTGGAAGCAAATTGCTTTGAACAACGTAAAAGAAATGGTGTTGCAAAATCGCAACCATCCATCTGTTATTTTGTGGGGCGTTCGCATCAACGAATCACAAGATTGCGACGAATTGTACGAAAAAACAAATACGTTGGCCCGCAAATTGGACCCAACTCGTCAAACGGGCGGTGTTCGCTATCTTATGAACTCTCACTTGTTGGAAGACGTGTACACTTTCAACGATTTCGATCGTCACGGTGCACGCAACCGCAACATTATTTGCGACAAAAACGTTCCGTATTTAGTGACGGAGTACAACGGACACATGTTCCCTACAAAAACCTACGACGACATGCCTCACCAACGTGAGCACACGTTGCGCTATGCCAGAATGTTGGACGGCGTGTTCAAAAGTCAAACAACATGCGGCGCATTCGGTTGGTGCATGTTCGACTACAACACTCACAAGGATTTCGGCAGCGGCGACAGGATTTGCTATCACGGCGTGATGGATATGTTCCGCAACCCCAAAATGGCGGCCGGAGTGTTTGCGTGCCAAGGCGAAACGCCATTTTTGGACGTGTGTTTCACCACGGATATAGGTGATTATCCCGAAGGTAACGGCGGCGATTTCTACTGCCTTACCAACGCCGACTTTGTCGACTTGTACAACGGCGAAATTTTCATCAAACGGTACACGCACAAGGATAGCCCGTTCAAATATATGCCCAATCCGCCAATTTTGTTGGACGATCTTATCGGCGACAGACTGACGCAAGAGGACGGCATTGCACCCAGATATGCAAAGATTATCAAACAGTTGCTGAATGCAATTAGGCAAGACGGCGTCGCAGTGTTGAACAAGCATAAACTTAAAATTGCTCGTGTGATGATGGGTGCAAAACTGTCGGTGCAAAAACTGACGCAATTGTACTACAAGTATCAATCCGATTGGGGCAGTGAGGCCGGAACGTTGAGGCTGGTTGCCTATAAAAACGGCGCTGAAGTGGCACGTAGAACAATTTCCAGCGCCAGAGAGCGCAAATTGCAAGTTAACGTTTCAAACACGGTGCTTAAAGAAAAGAGTACCTACGACGTTGCCGCCGTAAACGTTGTCATGGCGGATCAAAACGGCGCAGTTTTGCCCTACGTTTTGAAAACCGTTCATTTCCGCACGGAAGGTGCAGCGGAACTTATCGGCGACAGCGAAGTGCCGTTGCAAGGCGGACGTTGCGGCACCTACGTGAAAACGGTTGGCAAAACCGGCAAAGGCATTTTGTGGGTGGACGACCAACAAATCGAATTTGTTGTGGAATAGTGATTGTTTAGTCGCAAAAACTGTTATAAAAAGCAAATTATTGTGAAAATACGGCCTGAAAACGGTCGTATTTTTACTAAAC
>CAZRBI010000036.1:0-14705 GCA_964598315.1 uncultured Oscillospiraceae bacterium | reverse complement strand
TGTTTGTAGTACCAAGGTCAATACCGATAATTTTTCCCATAATATATATCTCCTTATATTTTTAACTAGTTTATTTGCATCCCTTTCGGGTTGTTGTCGTTTCGATGCGGCTTTGTGTTGCCGTTTGCCGCTGTTTTGTGATTTTTTACTGCTGTTTTACCAATTTTTTGAGTTTTCCATATCTGCAACGTATGTTTCCGCATATCCATACTTGGGTCCAACGCGCATTCCGTTGGCGTCGCCGGTACTCACCTGCAAGCTTTCCACGATGTCGACGTTGCATCTCGGACATTTTTTCGCGTCTATGCTCCTACGATAACTTCGGCATAGCGCAAAACTTTTTCGCCCATAACGTAGCCGTTTTTGTACACTTCCACAACCTTGCCGCTGTTTTCTTCACCGTAGTCCATTTGCGACAGTGCGTTCATAGTCATGTGGTCGAATTCCTTACCCTTCACGTCCGTTTCGAAAATGCCAAGCCCATTTAACGTTTGAACAAATTGTTGATGCACCATTTCGAATGCTCGAATAGTTTCTTCGTCCGTCAAATGCTTCCGTGCAATTTCAAACGTATCGGCAATTTCGATAAGTTTGAGAGCCACACTTTGCACCCCTTCCAAACGAGATTGTTCGGCGTTCACCCTCATTCTGCGCTTGTAACTGTCAAAATCGTTTTTGATGGCAACAAGCTGATTCAAGTAGGTGTCGGATTTATCCGCCGAACTTTGCAATCTATCAACGGTCTTTTGCAATTTTGCGTTTTCCGCTTGCAACTGTTCAATTTTTTCTTCCAAATTTTCCGTTTTTTCCGCAACCGTTTCCGGTTCGACGGTCGCTTCAACAGTCACTTTCTTTTCTTTGCTCATTTATCGCCCTTCCCTATCAAATCTATCACTAAACTACTAATTTTATCCAAAACGCACAAAACCTTTTTGTAGTTCATGCGCATTGGCCCGATAACGCCGATAGAACCGCTGACGTTGTCGCCGAACGGCACACGCGTCGTTACCACTGCACAACCTTCGGGTGCGTTGTCGTCACTGCCGATTTTTATTGTTACGGCACCGTCTTCGCCGCCGTCGTCGGTGAACAACTGTGCAATTTGCTGTTTGTGCTCCATTTGCAACAAGAATTTTTCCGCATTGGCAACGTCTGAATACTCGCTATGTTGGAAAATTCTGTTTTCGCCGTACGTTTCCACGTCCATGCCGTTTTCCAACGACACCTTTTTCAGCACGTCGATTATTTTTTTGAACACGGCGTTGTACTGCTTGAATTCGTCGTTGACAAGAGCAAACGGATAGTCGAAATTGACAAATTCCGAAACATGCTTACCCACGAACAACTTGTTGAGCCAACGTTCGGCGTCTTGCAAAATTCTTTCGGTAAATTCTTCCGGAACATCTACGATGCCGTCTTTCAACACGCGTGAATCGGTGACGATAACCGCCAACATTTTGCCGTTGTACAAGTCCACAAGCCGAATAGCCACGATTTTGTCCGACATATCCGATTTCACAACCACCGACGTGTAGTTGGTCACTTCGGATATCACGTGCGTTACCGCCGTCACAACGTCTTCGAGCGTTGTTATCTTGCGGAAGAAATACTTACGAATGACTTCGATTTCCTGCTCGGTCAACGGCTCGGTTGTTGCCAATTCGTCAACGTAGAAACGAAATGCCTTTTCCGACGGAATACGTCCCGCCGAAACGTGGGGCTGAACAAGGTATCCCATGCTTTCCAACGCAGACAATTCGTTGCGTATCGTAGCGGAAGAACATTCCGGCAAATAGTTTTCCTGAATGTCTTTGCTGCTTATTGGCGAAGCCTTGTCGATGTAGCCGTCCACAACGGCACAAAGTATTTTTTTCTTTCTTCCGGAAAGCATTTGATCACCCTTTTGTCTTCTGACACAAATTTTGCGAGAGTGTTAGCACTCTTATCGGTCGATTGCTAATTTCTGCTATCAATATACCACTATATGCCCACAATGTCAATGATTTACACCTTTTTTTGCAAAATTTTTTTGTGAAAATTGCAAACGACGCACCGACAAAATAGCAATCGGCGGCAACAATCAACAATTCCGACAAAATGCGTTTTCAAAATGAGTTGAACGCTTTTAACATAGTAATTATGATTGAGTTGATATTTTTGAAAACAGTTGAAATCAAAAACAAAAAATATTGCATTGCAACATCGTTGAACCGTCAAAACTCCGCATCGGTTCACAAAACAACGTTATCAAAATCGAAACAACCACAAAAAAAGCAAAAACTCGATTTTGAAAATCGAGTTTTTGCAAAAATAAACATTTGTTGTCAAAACCGCACAGAACAAATTGTCATTTGCGGCAACGAACAATCAGAAGAATCAGTCTTCATCCTTTTCGCATTGCCGTTCCGCACCGCTTTCGGCAAAATGTTCGTTTAAAAACGCAATTATCCGCTCGTTAGTTTTACGCGCCATGCTGGTGATCCAAATCAAGCTGTAAGTGTGGTTGTCCAACACGGATTTTGCGCAAATACATTCCGTGGGCACACCGCACTCTGTCAAACGGGAACTAAGCGCCTCCCCTTGCCCCTTGCAAAACAAATCGTTGGCAGAATAAATCACCAAAGAATGCGGAAACGTTGCATTCACGTGGTTTGTGAGCGTCACGCCGTCGAAATAGGGGCTTTTGACAGCATCTTCCGGCGACAATCCCATAAGCTCACGACTGATTCCGTTCACCAGCAATTTGGTTTTGTCCATTGCCAACCGCATATCGTACACTCCGCAATTCAACACGGCGGCGGATATTTTCGCATCCAACTTGCACTCAAACAAACTTTGCAAATCTTCACTGCCCTGCAACACGCACAGAAAACAGGCATAAAACGCACCGGCGCTGTCGCCCGTCACAACGAAACGCGACAAATCCATGCGATATTTTTCGGCATTTTCCACTGTCCAATTGACAGCCTCGACCAACTGCTGCATGGGAAGCGGGCAAGGTGACGACGAACCCACGCCATAGTTGGCATTCACCACTATTGCACCGGTTTTTTTGGCATAGTATTTGCACAAACAACGGCGATACTTTTTGTCGCCGGCAGTAAATCCTCCGCCGTGAATTTCGAAAATGACGGGGTATTTATCCTTGCCCGGCAAAAAGAACAAATCCAAGGCCATGTCCGAGAACTTTTGAGAATAGTGCACGTCGGCAATACACTCGACGTCGCCCAATTGTTTTTCCAAAAGTCTTGGATTTTGAGGAAATTCCAAAACTTTGTCGATAGTTTCGAACATGATTTTTGTCAAATTTATATTTTTGTCGGCAAAAATATTCTTGTTGCGCACCGATTTCCTCCTCGACTCTCTACCTTTTGAACGGAAGCAAATCTTCTTCCGCCATCATGTTTTTCTGCACCAAATCATTGTTAAGTTGGTTTGCCTTTGTTATTGCATCGAAACCGAATTTCTTGCGAATTTTATCCACCGAAAACTCCAACTGCTGTCGTTTCTCGCTTTTTTCCTCAAACAACGTTGCTTGAACTCCGGCAGATGCCGCTTGCAACTTGGAAACAGTCACCGTCAACGAACGCAGAGGAATGTCCTTTTCGCCGCCCCAGACGGCATGCAACAGCCTTACGGCAGCGTTAAAGATATCTTGCGATACACACGTGGAACAAACGGTTGTTTGTTTGCTCTCGTGCGTCAGATTGTTGCGACGCACGTCCAAATGCACCACGTTACCTACAAAACCATAGCGGCGCAAACGCGTTGCAACCATTTCCGACAACAAACTGACAACCATTTCCGCGTCGTCGTAAGTCACCATGTCTCGCAACGTCGTCGTGCCGTGCCCCACGCTTTTGATTTCTCGTTCCGTGCCGGCCTCCCGCACGACGTCGCTGTCTTCACCGTTGGCACACACCTTCAAGCGTTCCCCTACAACGCCGAAACGTCTTTTTAGCGCATCGGAACTGGCCGAAGCCAAATCGCCCAAGGTATAGATGCCCATTTCGTTTAGACGTTGTGCCGTGTGTTGCCCTATCATCAACATATCCGAAACGGGTAACGGCCACACCACGTTTTTGAAATTTTCCCGAGAAATGATCGTTGTTGCATCGGGCTTTTTCAAGTCGCTGCCCAGTTTTGCAAACGTTTTTGTGAAAGATACGCCGACAGATATTGTTAAGCCTGTTTTCTCCCTCACTTCGTTGCGGATTTTTTCGGCAATTTCGAAGGGCGTGCCAAACAATTTGCTGTGCGTGACGTCCAGCCAGCACTCGTCCAGACCAAACCCCTCAACACGATCGGTGTACTGCTCATAAATTGCACGCACGCGTTGAGAAAAATGCACGTAGCAATCAAAATGCGGAAGCACGCACACGAGTTGAGGACATTTCTTTTTTGCTTGCCAAATGGGCTCTCCGGTTTTGACCCCCATATTCTTTGCCGCGATGTTTTTTGCCAAAATGATACCGCTGCGCTTTTCCGGGTCTCCGGACACGGCAATGAACTTGCCTCGCAAATCCGGATTGAGCACTTGCTCCACCGAAGCATAGAAATTGTTCAAATCACAATGCAGAATGTCCACTTCAACCTCGTTACAAACAATTGTGTCCCAATTGCTTTAATAAAATACTAGAACATTTGTTTTGCATTGTCAAGAACTGTACCACATAAACGCCAAATTATTTTTTCATTTTTAACAAAACGCCGCAATTTGAATTTTACTTCAAATTGCGGCGGCAAAAAGTTTATTTTTCCGAGGAGTCTTCGTCGAAAATGACGGCAACCGGTTCCGGACCGGTTTGTTGAACCGCCTGATGCGTAGCGGGACTTTGCAAGGCGGCCGCAGTTGCGCGACGCTCTCGCACCAAATTGCGAACAAAATTGAAAACGGATATTCCCACACCGATGATGATGTAGATGTAGAACACTGCAAAACGCCAAGTGAACACAACCCACGTGAGAGTCGAACCGGCAATGGAGGAAAATGCCACAGTAAGCAGACCCTCCAGTGCACCGCTGTTGCCCGGAGTGGGAACGACGGATGCCGAAAAAGTTGCATAAGCATTCAGCGCCATCACTTCGATCATGGTTGAAAAACCTTGATCGACAGAAAAACCGTTGAGCATCTTGATGACAAAATACGGCAATGCAAACGTCAACGAAAGTTCCAACACGCACGCCAAAGCAATCAACACCAAATGCACCGGCCTGCGTCCCATGATTATGAATGCCGAACGAAAATCGTTGACGACGTCTTCAGCTTTGTTAAGAACCTTTTCTTCGTCCTTGACAAGTTTGATCAAGTACCCGACATGCACCACACCTCGCGCAAGCTTCCGTGCAAATTTCGGCATCAGCACAAAGGACAAAATGAAAATCGGCACAAGGCTGTTTAGGCCCCAGCCTATCCAACCGGCAATAAGCAACACTTCTCCGTTTTCGATGCCGTCCAACACATGAGTGTTGAAAGCCATACACAACAACGCAACCAACAACCACGCCGTGGTGTTGAATGCATATTTTATCATGATAACGGCACTGGACAAACCGCCGCTGTACCCTTTTTTGTGCAAATAGTAAATTTGCATAGGCTGTCCGCCCGTGGAAAACGGCGTGATGTTGTCGTAGTAGCGTCCCAACAAAGAAACCTTTGTGCTTGTTAGCGGACGAATCTTTTTGGTTGTTGCGTGCAAAATTATGGAGAATTTGGCACTATCCAAAAAAATGATCAACAAAAGAGCCCCTACTGCCAACAATGCATTTACGGGCAAAATTGCAGAAAAAACTTCGGAAAAACTTTTTTGATCGCCACCCATTTCCGACGACATATCGATAATCAAATAAACGCCGATACCGATTGCCAACAGCAAAACAAGAGGCATTATCCATCTGTTTTTCTTCTTTTGTTGAGGAGGTTGCGGAACTTCTTTTCGACTGAAGTTTTCAATTGCGTTTTCCAACTTCTGTTGTCGTTTGGATTCCTGCACACTCTCGTTTTTGGTTTGTTCTTCTTTCACTTTACACTCCAACACTACTTACTATCAGCCATAAGCTGCAAATAAACTTCCACGCTTCTGTTCACCATTTCTTGCCAATCGACGGAAAGATCCCTTAGCGCATTTTCGCCCACTTGCACAAAAGAACCGCTTTGCAAAACGTCGAACACGCCCTGCGAATACTTTTCCACATCGTAGGGAAGAATATATCCGTTGACACCGTCCGTCACGGTACAACTTGTGACACTGCCTTCCGAAAACACGGTGGGCGTTCTGAACGTCGCCGCCTCGATTTGCACTATACTGGAAACGTCGTATCGGCTTGGGAACAAGAACAAATCCGCAGCCGCATAGTAGGCCTTCAGTTGTTCTGCGTCGTCGACGTTACCGACAAATTCAACGCATTCGTCCAATCCCAAGGAATGAATTTGGTCGCTAAGGCGCTTGGTGTCCGGGCCTTCACCGATGAAATACATTTTGAAATCTACGCCTCGCAGAGAGAGGTTCTTCAAAACGTCGGCCAAGAAAAATATTCCCTTTTGAAGAATTATTCTGCCCACAAAGATAAGAACAACCTTGTTTTCCACACCGTTCGCAATGCGAAAATCGTTGCGAACCTCGTTGTAGTTATCCAACGGGTGCATATCCGTCGCATTGGGCATAAGCCGACAAAATCCCTTGTAGCCATAGGAGAACAATGTGTCTCTGCTGGCCGTGTGCATCGTCCATGTTTCGTCCGAATCGCGAAAAACTTTCATTATCACACTCAATGCAAACGCAGTGAGCGCCTTGCTTTTGGTGGCACGCAAGAAATCTTGTTTGAATTGACTGTGAAAAGTTGAAACCATGGGGATTTTGCGACGATTGTGCAACTTTCTTGCAAGCAATCCGCAAAAGAAAGGCGAATGACAATGAATAAGATCTATTTTCAACTTTTTGAGCCAACGTTTCAAACGAACGTCGAACTGAGGCAAAGACAGCTGGTACTTTATGCTGTCCAAATAGATACTTTTCACGGCCAACACGGCGGCGTCTTGCACGTAGACGTTGCCCTTGTAGGTGGGACACATCACGACGACGTTAAACTCCGGGTGATTCTCCTTCAATTGCTTCACACAACTTGTCAACACGTTCCAAACACCGTCGACAATAGGATATGCATTGTCGCACACAAACAATAACGTTTTCTTTCCGTTGTTGTTATATTCTTCTATGAAATTTTCAACGTACTGTCTGTATTGGACAGAATTACGCTTCATAATTGTGTACGCCATTGCTTCTCCTTGAGTTTTTCGTTCCGTATCAATGATTTATTTTATCCTTCTTCATTGAAAACACACTGAAACCGCTTCTTGTACCGAATTGAAACTCCGAATGCTTTTTACCCCAAAAACTGTGAAAAAAGCCTGCCGAAACTGTGTTTTTACGGCAACGCGAAGTACCCGATTCAGCTTGATTATACCATTTTATAAAACAGATGTAAACAACAATTAACAACAAAAGCCAATACGTTGCAAAATTTTTGTCGAAAATATTGTGCGAAATTGTCACTGCAAAACATACAATTGACTTATTTTTCGTTTACTGCTACAATAAGCATAGAGGTGACAATATGATCAAAGTTGTAGTAGATGCATACGGCGGCGACAACAGCCCGAAAGTAAACGTTGTCGGAGCTATCGCCGCACTGAACGAAATAAAAGACTTGGAAATTGTTCTGGTTGGCAATCAACCGACTTTGGAAGATTTGCTAAAAGACGAAAAATACGTTGCCGAACGTCTTAGCATAGTTCATGCACCGGACGTTATTTCATGCAACGACAAACCGACCGAAGCAATTCGCACAAAAAAAGACAGCTCAATGGCAAAGTCGTTTGAAATTATGCGTAGCGACAAAGACGCACGCGCTATGGTAAGCCTCGGATCTTCCGGAGCGTTGCTTGCCGGCGCAGTTTTGAAAGTAGGACGCATTCGCGGAGTAAAAAGACCCGCATTCTGCCCCATTTTACCCACAATGGCAGGTAGTTTGGTGGGCATTTGCGACAGCGGCGCAAACGTCGATTGCGAGCCGTTGTACCTTCAACAATTTGCCGTTATGGGAAGTTTGTACTTGCAAAAAGCCTACGGCGTGAAAAATCCGAAAGTTGCGTTGCTTAACGTTGGCGTGGAAGAAGAAAAGGGCGATGCGCTTTCGAAAGAAGCATACAAACTTTTGGAAAGCGCAACCAACATCAATTTTGTGGGCAACATGGAAAGCCGCAATTTGCTTTCGGGAGAATTCGACTTGGTTGTTTGTGACGGTTTTGCAGGCAACGTACTGTTGAAATCCACGGAAGGTGCATGTTCGCAGCTGATGAAAATGGTCAAAAAATCCATGATGGCCAACTTCCGCTCAAAACTTGGTGCACTGCTGGTGAAAAAGCAATTGTACAAAGTTAAAGACCTTATGGACGTGGGCAACTACGGCGGAGCAGTGATATTGGGCACAACAAAAACCATTGTTAAAGGACATGGCAACAGCGAAGCAAAAGCCGTGTACAACTGCATAAAACAAGCCTACAATATGGAAAACAACAATCTGTGCCAATCTATCGGCGAAGAAATTGCAAAAATCGCCACACCGGCGGTATAATACCAAAACATCTTTCGACATCAATACGCACTCCAAAAGTACATGACTTTTGGAGTGCGTATTTTTATAAAACAAAACATATTTGCCGTGATTCGAAAATTTTGTTGCAACAAGCATGCAAAAGTGCCGTTTGCATGACAAAACTACATATTGAGTTTGTTAGAATTGTGAAAATAAACCACCGACAACAAATCCAACACAATGCAAAAAATTGTAGCACACACGATGTTGTTTATCTTTGACACAGCACTTTGCATCACACAAAACGCAAAAAGTTCGACATTACATCGAACTTTCACAACTTCCAGACATTATCCGACAACTTTTTGCACCACAATCGGCAAAAACACCGACTTGCGACAAATTTACGCGGTGAGGCGGTAACTTTCTTCTATCCACGAAATCACTTCTTCGTCGCAAATGCTATCGTCCAACACCACCGAAATCCAATGCAGCTTGTTCATGTGATATGCCGGTTGCACGGCAGAATAACGTTGCCTCAAATAGCACCCGACTTCCGGCAAAACCTTCAAATTCATTTTGATAACACCGTTGTGACGAAAAATAAATGCAAACGTCTTTTTGTTTTCCACGTGGCGCATTGCCGTCCAATTTGTATCGAAGGGATAGTCTTCGTAGACCAGCGGCAGCTCCGTGCACGCATCGATGGCTTGCTTTCGTTCCGTCATAGGTCTTCGCCTTCCGTATCGGCATTTTTGTAGGTGCGAACAATTGCGTTGACGACATCGAAATCGTAGCCGCGCCCCAACAAATACCGTTGCAATTTTTGCAGATTTTTCAATTCGCACGACTTGTTGCTCATATACTTGGCCGCCAACGTTTCCGCCGACTGTTTAGTCGTTTCGACGTCTAAACACGAAAACTCTTCGGCTTTTTCGCGGCTGATGCCTTTGACAAGAAGTTCTTGTTGCAAACGTCTTCCGCCCTTGGTTTTGCTGTTTTGTTCGACGTACAATTTTGCATAGGTGTCGTCGTCGACGTACTTGTAGTCTTTTAGTTTTTCGATAACACAAGCCGTCACTTCCGCAGAAAAGCCTTTTTTTGTCAGGTAGTCTTTCATCTGTTTGGCGGTTTTCATTCCGCGCGCCAAGTAGTCCATCGACTTTTCGAACGCGACGCTTTTTTCACTGTCGAAAACAGCCTCTTTCAAACGCTCTTCGGAAATTTCACTGCCGATTTTGAGGCCCAACTTCATCACTGTCAGCATTTCCACGCCGAAAGCAAATTCGTCGTCCAAGTACAAGTTTGCACGAGTTTTGTTGTTTTTTTGAATTTTCAAATCCGTTATCTTTGGCATAAGAATATTTTACCACATTTTTGAGTTTTGCACAATGCTCAAAACTAAGAATGAATTCTGCGATATTTTTCTACAGCTTCGCGATACTTCGCGGCAAGCTTGGAAACGTACACCTGCTTTTCCTTGGGAGAAAGCGTCTGCATGTAGTTTTGGTCGGCCAACCTCATGATGGGATTGCTGACAACCTCGTCACTATCCAAAATTGCCACCACTTTTGTGTAGAAATCTTGTTCTTCGCAAAAGCCGTCGTAATCGTAGATTTGTTTTTGCAACTTCTGACGCTGTTCTTCGCAAACCTGACGTTGATTGAGCCCCATTGTGGCCGCCACTTGTTTTTCGTGCTCCAAATCGCTTTTGGCATTTTCCCAAAAGCCGTTTTTCAAACGATCTTTTGCTCGTTTCGCGTATTCTTTGAACGTGCCGTTCATCACACAGAACCTCCCACAAAATTTGACGAAAAAACGCACATTTTGCCGAATTTTCGCCATAAAAAACAAATTGCCTACCGAAAAATATTCGGTAAG
Source organism: uncultured Oscillospiraceae bacterium (assembly GCA_964598315.1). GTDB lineage: Bacteria > Bacillota > Clostridia > Christensenellales > CAG-314 > Fimimonas. Next base: position 4,229 of record CAZRBI010000036.1, on the reverse strand, counting down.
CAACTTTTTCTTTTGTGAAAGTGTTTGCGAGACTACATCTTGCTACGTTTTCTTGCAGCTTCAGCTTTTTTCTTACGTCTCACGCTGGGTTTTTCGTACTGTTCCTTTTTGCGCAGATCACCAATGATACCGTCGCGAGAACAACGTCTTTTAAAACGACGCAAAGCACTGTCCAACGTTTCGTTTTCACCAACTTTGATTGTTGCCATTATTTTCGCCCCCTTTCCCGCATCACAGGTAGAATTCGTACTTGCTAATTATGCCATATCGACAAAATATTGTCAATAGAAATTGCCCATTCTTTCAAACTTTTTGCACTTTGCAAAATGCAACATTTTCAAAATTCACAAAATCATTCAACACCAAAACAAGTATTGAGCAATGCGTAAGCATTTTTCCAAAACGTAGTGCCGTTTTTGATTCACTACGCATCACGCACTGCTTCCTCTCAAACACTTAGGCAATTGTTGCAATGCGCCGTTTACCATCAAAAAGAGCAGAACTGCCTTGAGTTCTGCTCTTTTTTCTGTTTTTAAATCAGCCGATTGTTTTGTAGGCAATGATTGTTTGGTATGCTTGCACGCTCGTTTCGGCGGAAAGATTCGTGGTGACATTGAACGTGGGTTGCAACGTATCCAACCACAACGTGTAACCGCTGAAATCGACAGTAACAACGTTATTGTCCCTTACCGTTCCGTTGGCATGAACAATTCTGTACTCTCTGCCGTTGGCCACGTCTTTTACGTCGATTTGGAAAGCACTGCCTCCGTTCAACGCAGTGACAACATAGTTTGCTTCGATTTCGATTTCTTCCAAATGCAATCCGCTGCAAGTGGTTTTGAATTCGATCAGCTTTTTGTAGACATCGAACACACCTGCGTTTTCAATTTTCAACGCATAGTTCAGTTCGTTGACCTTGTAGCTGGATTGATAGGAATTGTGAACTTCGTCTGCACTTGCACCGTCGACGTTCTTTGTGCGCAAGAATTCTTCGCCCGCAAGCATAAACGTTGTGCCGTTGGAGGTGAACACTACGGAGTTGGCAAGTACTGCCATCTTGGCGACAGTGTCTTCATCCTTTATGCCGGCCGCCTGAATGCGATCGTACAAAGTGTAGTTGTCGTGGCAAGTTACGTAGTTGACCGTTGTGTTGGGGTTGGTGATTGAATAGTTGGTTTCACCCTTCAATCCGTGAATAATGCTTCCCATATCTCCGCCGGAAACGTTAAGTCTGTTGGTGACCCAACCGGTTTGAGATGCGCCGTTCAATCCGCCCTTGATAAGAGCGTCGCGCATTTGATCGTTGAATTGGCCATAGCCTTCGAATTTGCTTGCGTTGGCTTGATTTGCCTTTTGAGAATCGGGCAACGGAGATGTTCCGCCCGTCCAAGGTTCACCGTACACAACAATGTTGGGGTTGATTTTTTCCAAAGCATCAACCAAAAGTTCCATTGTTTCCATGTCGTGCAAACCCATAAGGTCAAAACGGAATCCACCAAGTTTGTACTCTTCTGCCCAGAAGCAGACGGAATCGATCATAAACTTGCGGTACATTGCGCGTTCGCTCGCCGTTTCGTTGCCGCAACCGGAACCGTTTGCAAGTTTGCTGTCGCTGTAACGGAAGTAGTAGCCGGGCATCAAAACATCGAAATTGGAACCGGTGGCACTGTTCACGTGATTGTATACAACGTCCATGATGATGTTGATATCTTCACCGTTAAACGCCTGAACAAGTTGTTTGAATTCTCTGATACGAACATATCCGTCCGTAGCATCGGTGGAATAGGCGCCTTCCAACACGTTGTAGTTCAAAGGATTGTAACCCCAGTTGAACGACACGTTGCTTTCGTTATTGGCCTGGTCGAACACCGGAACAAGTTGTACGGCGTTCACGCCCAATTCTTTGATGTGATCGAAACCTGTTGTTACCGTTACCCCCTTATCGGTGTAGGTTGTGCCGCTTTCAATAACGCCGAGGAATTTTTTGCGCAAAGCTTCGGTTCCTGTCCAAGTTGCGGAAGACGTCACGTCGGCAACGTGCGTTTCCCAAACGACAAGTTCTTTGCGATCGTATGCAACGGGAGTGACGCTGTCCCATCCGTCGGGATTTGTTTTGGAGAAATCGACAATCATGCCGCGAAGTCCGCTGAGACCGGCACTTTTTGCATAAGGATCGACTATTTCCTGTCCGTTGGGATAGTAGCCGTTGTACACGGTGTATGTGTAGTACTTACCGCCCAAATCTCCAGAGACAACAGCTTCGAATGTGCCTTTTTCGCCCTTTGTCATTTCGTGCGAATCGGGAGTTTCTTCTTGATGTCCGGTTTGATAAATGTTCAAAACAATTCTGGAAGAAACGGGTGACCACACGCGGAAAGTCGTTGAATCCTTGCCATAGATTGCGCCTAATTCACCGTCGTAGTTGTAGTCGTCGGCAAATTTTTGAGAGTCGTAGCTTGCAAGATACGCACCGATAATATCGGCATTCATTGTTTTTTCGTGCTTATCCGCAAAGACAATTTTAACAGCATATTGTCCTTCCAAATTCAACGTCACATCACTTGTGAAATTGAACACATATTTTCTTGGCGTTGCACTGTCAACTTCCTCTTCGGAAATTGTTGCACCGTTGCAAAACACAAAAACTTTTTCCATATCGGAAACCGCTTTTACCGTCAATGCGGTGTCACTCATTTCCACGGTTGAGGCATATTTCATATCATTGATATCTGTATACAAATTTACGTCTCCTTGTATCAAATAAATGTGAATGTAGTTGTTTTCGTCAACCGTGCATTCAGATAAATCCAACATTCTGTCCGCATCTACGTCCTTTTCCAACCATTCACCTCTGCGAGGAATAATACCGATTGTATCGATGGTGGTAGCATTACTGAAAGCGGACAGCGGATGCAGCGCAACTGCGCCGAAATCATCACGATAGTTAATTTCAAATGCCGCTCCGTCGCCGCCTTGCTTCCAAATCCAAAAAGTCCAATCATCAAAATCTTTATTCGAGCGTTGATAATGCAGCACCAGCGTCGGAGTCTCTGCAGTTTGGGGAATATCGGCAGAAAGTGACTCAAAATCAAACGTGGGAGCGGTATAGTTTGGATCGCTCCCTCCGCATTTGGTACACACACCGTTATTGTAGTTGTGCTCACATGGTGCTTGATAGTTCGGATCTTGTTCTCCGCACTTCGTACACTCGCCGTTGACATAGTTGTGTTCGCATTCTTGGCAAGCTGCCAACGTCAGGCTCAACACCAAAACGACCACAAGAATAACTAGCAGTAGTTTCTTTTTCATATTTTCTCCTTTTTGCAAGTTTTATGCTTTTTTTTGCACAATGATTATACCATTATAACCAAGATATTACAAGCTGTTTTTGTGATTAACAGCAAAAGAAGACAAAAAAGCAAGACTTGCGCGCACAAGTCTTGCTGCTTTCACACGTTATTCTGCAATTGCACCGATTCCGAACGTTCCGTCGATGTACTGAACAAATACAACGAAGTAAGTTCCTGCCCGCAAAATTGCAGGATTATCATACCAAGCACCGCTGTCTTGGTAGATGGGTGTTTCGCTGTGAGGAGGACAATACAAAGTGTAGGGAGTGAGACTCACCACCGTTGTGTTGCCGGCATCGGGAAGCCAGTTTTGTTCCCAAGCGCCGATTCCTTCAACTTCGGTGTACTTCGTTTTGATAACTTTGATAGCTTGGTTGCCGTCAAACGTTGTCTTTTCAGCGCCTGCGGTCAAAGCATATCCGAAATTCCAACCGGCACCGGTGTCGAAAACGGTGTGCTCCACTACATAGAGATACTTTGCATTTTTCAATTGATCACTTATGCTTGAAAGACGAGAATCGTAAATAGAAATCGGCTTCAATTGGTACTGTGTGTCGATTTGCGTTTTGCTATCATTGATGAAAGGAACACCCCAACTGTTAAATTGGCCCGTGATCACATAGGAATAGACATTGTCTACTCTGTACCCGGCGTCAATCGCTCCAATGCCAAATGTTCCGTCGGCATATTCAACAAAAACAATGTAGTACGTTCCTGCAGCCAAAATTGCAGGATTATCATACCAAGCACCGCTGTCTTGGTAGATGGGTGTTTCGCTGTGAGGAGGACAATACAAAGTGTAGGGAGTGAGACTCACCACCGTTGTGTTGCCGGCATCGGGAAGCCAGTTTTGTTCCCAAGCGCCGATTCCTTCAACTT
>CAZRBI010000035.1:0-17152 GCA_964598315.1 uncultured Oscillospiraceae bacterium | reverse complement strand
TCGAAAACGAGGTGTTGGGGTTGTATATGACGGGTTCTCCGTTGGACGACTACGATGCCATTGCCCAAAAGTTCGGGTTCGATTTCAATACTTCGGCAATAATGCCCTATGTTCCCGACGATTCGGAAACGGGCGACAAAGTGTATCCGGAATTGCCGCGTCGCAACATTGTCACCGGCGGAATTTTGCACAGTATTCGCGTTGTCATTGGCAACGAGAACAAAAAAATGGGATTCGGCGTGTTGGAAGATAAATTTTCTTCCGTGGAAGTTGCTTTGTATTCGTCGGCCTACGAACGCTACAAAACGTTGTTTGCCGAGGACAGTTTTGTCGTGGTTGACGGCACTCTCACCGAGGCGCGCGAAGGCTACAAAATCAACATTCGCAAACTTAGAAACCCTCACGGTGAGGCGGAAAAAGCATTGCAGCCTGAAAAGGCGGAAGAAAAGGCCAACGTCACGCTTTGGCTGAAAATGGATAAGCGCGACAATGACGTCTACGAAAGCGTTGTTAAAATTCTTCGTCAATACGAAGGCGACGTGCCTGTAAAATTCCGCATAGAAGGCAAAACTTTTGCTGTCGAACGTCATGTTCGCAAGTGCGCCGGCTTGGAATACGAGTTAGATCAGTTGCTGGGTAGCGAAAACGTTGTGTTTGTCGAAAAGTAGGCGTTTTTGCATAAAAATTCTCTGTGTCGGCATAAAAATGTGCAAGAAAACATTGACACGGAGCATTGTGTATAAGTTTGCGCAAAATGCTTGACTATTCGCAACGTATGTTATAAAATATTTGAGCATGGGGTTTTCCCAAATAAAACGAGAGGTAAAAGCGATATGAAACAAGGTATACATCCGAATTATCATCAAGCGACTGTTGTATGTGCTTGTGGCGCAACGTTCCAAACAGGAACAACCAAAGACACAGATGTGATCAAGGTGGAAATTTGCAACAAATGCCACCCCTACTTCACCGGAAAACAAAAATTGGTTGATGCTGGCGGAAGAGTTGACAAGTTCAACAAGAAGTACGGCTTCGACAAGAAATAAGGAAAAAGCAAAATCAAGGCGTAACCAAAACGGTTGCGCCTTTTGTTTTGTTGTATCTGCGGTGTAGGCTGCTTTCTTTTGCTTGCCGTAGCTTGATGAAAAGCATCAAGCGACTGTTGTGTGTGCGTTGTTCCGCAACGTTTTTTTTGTCTGTTGGTTTGTTGCCGTTGCAGTGTTTTGCTTTCGGCAAATTTGCAACAAATGTCACCCCTACTTCACCGAAAACAAAAATTGATTCTGCAACTATGTCTAGGCAAAAACCGGGCATGGCGGAAACGGCTTTAGTCGGTTGCGAGTTTTGCACTGAAAAGGGGCGGAAGAGTTGACAAGTTCAATAAGAAGTACGGCTTCGACAAGAAATAAGGAAAAAGCAAAATCAAGACGTAACCAAAACGGTTGCGCCTTTTGTTTTGTTGTATCTGCGGAGTGGGCTGTTTTCTTTTGTTTGCCGTGGCTTGATTGTGTGCATCAAGCGACTGTTGTATGTGCGTTGTTCCGCAACGTTTTTTTGTCTGTTGGTTTGTTGCCGTTGCAGTGTTTTGCTTTCGGCAAATTTGCAACAAATGCCACCTTATTTATAGGTAAACAAGGACGGCATTCCCAATTGGTTTGTTGCTTTTTGGGCAATATCCGAGTGTGTTAAGGCGTTTGGTTTTGTGCAAATTCTGACAACTAAAACGTTCAAAACGTGCAACTTAAATGTAAAATTGTGCAAACATTGTTTTTGATGCAAAAAAAAGCGCACTTCGCAAAAAAAAGCGAAGTGCGTAAACAATGTGTCAAAGAAGGGGACGAAAAACATTTGCAAATGCACAAACGATTTTTTCCCAAAGTTTAAGTTTTGGGGGATCCAGTTGCAGTTGACAATGTCCCAGCATCGACGATAGATCGTTGTAAAGTTGCCTTACGGCAAGCGTCTTGTACATAAACGTTCCGCATTCGTAGTGGTGCATCAGACTTCTGTAATCCAAGTTGATTGTTCCTATCACGCCGGCAACTCCGTCGGCGACAATGCTTTTTGCGTGGATAAATCCGGAAGAGAAAGTGTAAACGTTCACGCCGGCTTTCACCAATTTTTTGCAACTTTGTTTTGTCATTGCGTAAACTGTTTTTTTGTCGGGAATTTTTGGTATCACAACGGAAACGGTCACTCCGCGTTGTGCTGCTCGACGTAGAGCATCTGTCACAGCGTCGTCGGTGATAAGGTAGGGCGTTGTCACTATCAAATCGCGTTCGGCCTGGTTTATCAGGTTCAGGTAGACGTTTCTTGCTATTTGTTCTTTGTAGATTGGGCGCGGTCCGTCGCCGAACGGAACGACTATGCCTTTGTCCACACTGCTTGTTTTTTCGCAATTGACAATGTATTTGTCGAAGTTTTCGGTTTTTTTCGTCGTCATATCGAACATTTGCAAAAACATTATTGTCAGTGACGACACGGCATTGCCTGTAAGTTTCACGCCCGAATCTTTCCAGTAGCCGAACGGGTGTGTGTAGTTGATGTATTCGTCGGCAAGGTTAAAACCGCTCATGTAGCCCACTTTGCCGTCAATGACGGTCAGTTTTCTGTGATCGCGGTTGTTGTACATTGCCGAAACAATGGGTTTCATTTTTGCAAAACGTTCGCATTTGATGCCCATTTTTCTTATTTCGGAGCAAAACGTTCTGTTTGTGTGAGTCAGGCTTCCGAAATCGTCGTAAAGCAAACGAACTTCCACGCCTTCTGCAACTTTTCTTTTCAACACGTCCAAAATGGAATCCAACATTTTTCCGTGTTCAACAATAAAGTATTCCAAAAATACAAATTTTTCCGCTTTGGAAAGTTCCGTAAGATAGTCTCCCAAGAAAAGTTCGCCGCTTGCAAAGTACTGCGTGTCCGTTTGAGTGAATGTGGGAGCCCCCATTTTCCTCAAATATTCCAACTGCCCCGTGTATTTAAGGGGTGCATCCGGCTTCTCTTCTGCCAATTTTGTTTGCGGAAGTTTCGAAAAAGTTCGAATTTCGCTTTTGGAAGCAAAGTTTCTCGAAAAGCACAAGTACAAAATCGTTCCGACAATGGGCAAAACGGCCACCAAAATGCACCAAGGCAATTTTGTGTCCACGCCCATATCTCTGTTGATGATGGCAAGCAATATCACCACTGCCAAAACAGTGGATAGTATGGATAGTATTTGGTAGTAAGTGCTGAAGTAGAACGCAACGGCAATCGCCAGAGCAACTTGAAGCAGAATGCCGAAGAACATCAGCGTGAAACGGCTGAACAACAGTCTGAAAAATTTTCTCATGTTTTCCTCCAACTTTATTATGATACAAAAAATCACGCCAAATTGCAAGACGTCTGATGTTTTTTTGTTGCAATTGTCGGCGTAATTTTTCTCGGATGTTTTTTTGCTTGTTTCTAATTGCCGATATAAATTGCAAAAAAATTGACAAAGTCGGTGCAAAGTCGTATTATTTAACAGATGAAAAAAGATATTTATATTTTAGGTATAGAAAGTTCATGCGACGAAACGGCCGCATCCGTTGTTAAAAACGGAAGGGAAATCGTATCCAACGTCGTGCTTTCTCAAATCGATATTCACCGCTTGTACGGCGGTGTCGTTCCGGAAATTGCCAGCAGAAACCACGTCGAAGTTGTCGACAAAGTGGTGCAACAGGCATTGAAGGACGCCAATATAACACTGTCCGAGCTGTCGGCCGTTGCCGTCACCTACGGGGCAGGGCTTGTCGGAGCATTGCTAGTGGGGGTGTCTTTTGCAAAAGGACTGTGTCAAGCAAGCGGATTGCCCCTTATTGCCGTTAATCATATCGAAGGGCACATCTGTGCAAACTACCTCACCTATCCCGATTTACAACCGCCCTACATGTGCTTGCTCACAAGCGGCGGGCACACGGCAGTGGTGAAAGTTGCCGACTACGACGAGTACGACGTGTTGCGTTCCACCGTGGACGATGCCGTCGGCGAAGCTTTCGACAAAGTTGCTCGCGTTTTGGGCTTGCCTTATCCCGGCGGTCCGGAAATAGACAAGTTGGCGCAAAAAGGTCAAGCAACCTATCCGTTCCATTCGGTGGTTATTTCCAACGGCAATTTCAGCTACAGCGGTTTGAAAACGGCCGTTATCAACGTTGTGCACAATGCATCTCAACGCGGCGAAGAAATTTGTGCGGAAGACGTTGCAAGAAGTTTCAATCAGTGCGCCGTGGACGGCTTGGTGGACACTTTGGTGAAAGAATCGGTGAAGAACAATCTAAAGACCGTTGCCGTTGCCGGTGGAGTGGGCGCAAACAGCTATTTGCGCAATCGTTTGGCTCAACTGGAAAAGCAAGGTTACAGGGTGTGCTTGCCGAAACTGTCTTTGTGCGGAGATAATGCCGCAATGATAGCGTCCAGAGGTTATTTCATGTATTTGAAAGGTCAGTTTGCCGATCTTTCACTGAATGCCTGCCCCACGCTCAAATTGCGTGGCGAAAAACCTCATTCTTAAACAATAAAGCTTGTCGCTGTTCGACGAAGGAGTTCTTATGAACAAAAAGATTTCTCGCAAACAAACGTTGACTCGTGTTCAACCGGATATCAACCAGGGGTTGACTGCCGCCGAAGTGCAATTGCGCGTTTCCGCAAAACAAGTCAACCGTGTCAAAAAAGTGGTGGGCAAAAGCTATTTGCAAATTTTTGCCTCAAACATTTTCACGTTTTTCAATCTTATCGGATTGTTTATCTTTGTCATCATGATTTTGTGCGAAAGCACGGCTAACATGTTGGGCATCGTGATCGTGCTTGCAAACACTGCAATCGGTATTTTTCAGGAAATACGCAGTAAGCGTGCCGTTGAAAAGCTGTCGCTTGTGAGCGAACCGACAGTGCAAGTTATTCGCGACGGAAAAGAACAAACCATTGCCACCAGAGATTTGGTTGTGGACGACATAACGTTGCTTTCTGCTGGCAAACAGATTTGTACAGATGCCGTTGTGATCATAGGCGAGTTGGAAGTGGACGAATCCATGTTGACGGGCGAAAGCGATCCCGTCAAGAAAAAAGCAGGCGACACACTCTATGCCGGTAGTTATGTCGTTTCGGGAAGTTGCACTGCTCGTTGCGAAAAGGTGGGAAAGGATAACTACGTCGAAAGATTGTCAGCACGTGTCAAAAAGGCAAAAATGCCCGATTCGCAGCTGATGAAGGGTATTCGCAACATCATCAAGTTTTTGGCAATAGCCATCATTCCTTTGGGGATTGCAACCTTCTTTTGCAGCAGCTATGTTAAGTTTTGTAGTGCACAAGACGTCAACGTGTGGCAGTACTATTGGGCTCGCAATGCACAAGTGTTTGTATTCGAAGGCGAAGAGTTGACCATTCGCGCAATTGTCAACCAGGCACTTATCAAGGCCAGCGGATCTATGTTGGGCATGGTGCCCAGCGGCATGGTGTTGCTCACAAGCGTTGCTCTTGCCGTTGCCGCACTGAAATTGGCTCGCAAAAAAGTGTTGGTGCGCGAATTGCCTTGCATAGAAATGTTGGCTCGCGTGGATACCCTTTGTTTGGACAAAACCGGAACAATCACCGACGGAACCATGACTGTCGAAGACGTTATTCCGTTGAAAGGCACCGTTGACGAAATAAAATCGTTGGTTGCGGGCGTAGTTGCCGCAACCGGAGACGAAAACATGACGGCCAAAGCATTGAAAGCTTATTTTTGCGATGAAGATTATCCCGATGCTACGGCTTTTGTTCCGTTTTCGTCGGCACGAAAATTTTCTGCCGCAACTTTCTCCGGAAAAGGCACGATAACAATCGGTGCTGCGGAATTTATGTTTAAGTCGGCAGGGCGTGATTTCACTAAAAAAGTTAACGACTTGTTGAAGCAAGGCTTGCGCGTGTTGGCAGTGGGACATTCCGCAAAAGCCATCAAAGACGACACCGTCGAAGGCCTCGAACCCATTGCAATCATCGCACTGCAAGACACTGTTCGTGCCGATGCACCGGAAATTATACGTTGGTTTGCTGAAAATAACGTTGATATCAAAATCATATCCGGCGACAATCCGCTGTCCGTTTCCGTCATTGCCCAAAAAGTAGGCGTTAAAGGTGCCGAAAAGTTTGTTTCGTTGGAGGGCATGAGCGACGAAGAAGTTGCGGAAGTCGCCAACACGCACACAGTTTTCGGACGCGTCACACCGGAGCAAAAGGCAATTTTGGTAAAAGCGTTGAAGAAAAACGGACACACCGTTGCGATGACAGGTGACGGCGTAAACGACATTTTGGCCATGCGCGAAAGCGATTGTGCAATTTCCGTCGGTTGCGGAACGGATGCCGCAAAAACCGTTGCCAATTTGGTGCTGATGGATAACAAATTCAGCCAAATGCCCCGCATTGTTGCCGAGGGCCGTCAGGTTGTCAACAATATTCAAAACAGTGCATCGTTGTTCTTGATGAAAACGTGCATGGTGATGTTTACAACGATATTGTGTTTGTGCATCGGTGCAAACTATCCGTTCGCCCCCAACCAACTGTACACGTTCGAATTCTTTATTGACGGAATTCCGTCTTTCTTCTTGGCATTGAAGCCCAACAAGCAGTTGATAAAAGGAAAATTCTTGTCCAACACGCTTAAAAAGACTTTGCCTAGCGGCACGGCGATGTTTTTGTCCATTGCAATGTCCTATGCGTTCCACGGCGTTTTGGGTGTAGACGTCAACTCGGCTCAATTCAGCACGATTGCCATGTTCTCCATGACGGCGACAGGCGTTGTCGCGTTGCTGATATTGTTGTTCCCCTACGACAAAATCAACGTCGGCATCGGCCTGTTCGGCTCCCTCGGCTCCGTGGCAAGTTTCTTCTTGTTCCCCTGGATATTCCAAGTGATCTACGAAGTGTTTGGCGGCAACGAACCGGAACCGTTCTTTGTTGCGATTGACAATTGGTCGATTGTGTTCATTGCATTGAATGCACTGGTTATGGGCTGCTTGATTGTAGGAATGGGATTTTTGATAAAGTATTTGGAAAACCGCAAACAAAAATTTGCGGCACAGGAGTAAAATATGAATTTTGAACAAGCATTGGAGTTTTACAAACAACAAAGAAGAAAGCTTTTGGCGTTGCAGTATGCCAATTTCGTGGTGGAATGGGATATGCAAACGGATGCCGCAGAAGGCAGTATCGTTGCCAATTCCGAACAACTCGGTGTGTTTGCCGAACGCGGCTACGAGTTGCGTTCCGACGTTCAATTCGAACAAGCGGTGGAAGTGCTTGCGCAAAATGCAGACAAGTTGGACGAAGTGCTGAAACACGAAATCGAAGTGATGAAAAAGGACATCGAACAAACCAAAAAGATTCCTAAGGAGGAATATGCGGCATTCAGTCAACTCACTTCGCAAGCGTATCCGGCCTACGTTCAGGCAAAAAGGGAAAACAATTTTCAACGGTTCCGTCCGTATTTGGAAAAGATAGTGGAATATTCTCGCAAAACAACAAAATGGTTGGAAACGGACGAATTGAAAGGCTACGACGTGTTGTTGGATACTTTCGAGCCTCACTACACCCAAAAGCAGTACGACGAATTTTTCGATTTGTTGCGCAAAAAACTGGTCCCGGTCATCAAAAAAGTGACGGCGAACGTCAAACCCGTTCCCGATTGGGCAACGCAAATCTACTATAAGGAAGGGCAACGCAAGTTTTGCGAATACCTTCGCGACGTGATGTGTTTCGACAAAAATCGCGGCATAATGAAGGAAAGCGAACACCCGTTCACCACGGGATTCGGCACCGACGACGTGCGCATCACCAATCACTACTACGAAAACAACTTTATTTCTTCCATTTTCTCCGCTGTGCACGAAACGGGCCACGCGCTTTACGAACAACAGTGCGATACTTCTTTGAACGGAACGTTTTGCGGTGGCGGTGCAAGTTTGGGTATGCACGAAAGCCAATCTCGCTTTTTCGAAAACATGATCGCCCGCAATCCGGCGTTTTGGAGCGTGCACTACAAGCATTTGCAACAGTGTTTCCCCGTGCAACTCAAACGAGTGTCCCTTGCACAATTTTGTGACTACGTCAACCGTGCGGAATGTTCGTTTGTGCGCACCGAAGCGGACGAATTGACCTATCCGTTGCACGTTATGTTGCGCTACGAAGTGGAAAAGAAACTTATCGACGGCAGTTTGGAAGTTGCAGATTTGCCTGCATTTTGGAACGGAAAATTCACCGAATATTTCGGAATAACTCCGCCTACCGACACTTTGGGTGTGTTGCAAGACGTTCACTGGGCCTACGGCGAGTTCGGATATTTTCCCACCTATGCGTTGGGTTCGGCAATTGCGGCACAACTTTACCACCACATGAACAACGATTTCGACGTGGAAGAAAGTTTGCAAAGCGGAACCACGGAAAAGGTAAATGCTTGGTTGAAGGAGCACGTTCACAAGTACGGTTCATCCAAGTACCCCGACGAAATTTTGCGTCTGGCTACCGGCGAAGACTTCAACCCCAACTACTACGTGGAATATTTGGTGAAAAAGTATTCGAAGTAGAAAACGTTATTGCCGAAAGTAACAACAAACTCCGTATCGACGATTGTCGGACAAGAAATTTTGTTTCAACACAAAAAATTCGCAACAACAGTATTGACGAGCGTGGGATAATTGTGGACATGCGCAACGTTTGTTGTAAAATAACGCAAACAACCACAAATAATATTGCTAAAAGTAAAATAACATCACTTTTACTTAGACAAAATGGGAACAAACAATTTTTCAATCAAAACAGTGTGCACAACTATCTGAAGTGCACACTGTTTTTTTGCGTGTTTTGACAACAAAAAGGTGCAACAGTAACTATGACTTCTTTCACACAAAGGCGCCGAGGTGACTGTGTTTCCGGTGAAGAGAGAAAAGTGAAAAGGTAACTTTTGGGATTTTTTGGGTCCAAATGCGTGACTGCATTTACAATTAACACCGTTATATTGCTTCGATGTCAATCTCTCAGACACTTCGAGTCGGCTTTCTTTGCGGAAAGGAGCCAAAGGCGACTGTGTCGCCGCGATAACAGATAGTGAAGAGACTAAATCGGCAGCCTCTCACCTCGGCAAAAAGAGAAGTGTGAAAGTTGAGTATTAAAATGAGTTTTTTACTATTCCTGTTGTATAAAGTTTCGATTGCACCACGCTAAATTCGTCAAAATGCTTGCAATATTTTGGTAACTGATATATAATACCTAGTGCCTGTAGTTTGGGCACCTTGCCGTGAAGGACCATATCACGGCCACAAATGAGTTCGAATAAATTCGAATTTCAACTAGACCACAAGGAGGTAAAAACAGATGAACAGTTATGAATTGTTGTATATCATCGACAACGAACTTTCCGACGAAGCTAAAGAAGCGGTAGTGGAAAAAATCAATGCGATTGTTGCTGATAACGGCGGTACTGTGGACGGCGTTGATAAGTGGGGAACCAGAAAGTTGGCTTATCCCATCAACTACAAGACCGAAGGCTACTACGTGTTGGTTAACTTCACGGCAGAAGCAACTTTGCCTGCGGAACTTGAACGCGTCATGCGTATCACGGACAGTGTAGTTCGTTTCTTGGTTGTTAAAAAATAAGGAGCGCACAAATGAACAAAGTGTTTTTAATTGGTAGATTAACACAAGACCCGACCGCATCCACACTCCAATCCGGACATTCCTATTGCAGATTTTCCATTGCAGTGAACCGCACCTATGCTTCACGCGACGGAGAAAACAGAGCAGATTTCATCAACATCGTCACTTGGGACGGTTTGGCACAAAACTGCGTCAAGTACTTGGAAAAGGGAAGTCAGGTTGCCGTAACAGGCAGCATTCAAACGGGAAGTTACGAACGTGACGGCGTAAAACGTCAAACATTCGATATCCGTGCAGATCAAGTGGAATTTTTGTCTCGTGCAAACGGCGGCAACGGTCAGGGCCAAGCAACATCGGCTTCGTCCAATCGTGACGTGGACACTTTGAAAGAAGTGGAAGACAGCGACGACGATATGCCCTTCTAGAACAAGGAGAATAAAAATGGAAAACAAAGAATTCAAAAAGCCTATCAGAAAGCCTGCACGCCGCAAGGTTTGTAATTTCTGCGTAGAAAAAGTTGAAGCAATCGACTACAAAGACGTTGCAAAACTGAAGAAGTATCTCACGGAAAGCGGCAAAATTTTGCCTCGCCGTATCACGGGTGTTTGCGCTCGTCACCAAAGAGAACTTGCAGTTGCTATCAAACGTGCACGTCAAATGGCTTTGATTCCCTACGTAGCAGACTAGTAGTAAGGTGACAAATTCAAAAGGCAGACCGATTTTCGGCCTGTCTTTTTTTGTGCGAAACGTAACTTTTGCACTTGTTGCGGTTTGGCGAACAAACACGACAAATTGCTCGTAAAAGGCCCAAAAACCGCACACAATTGCAATTTGCCCTTTTGTTTTGAGTGTTTGTCGCCATTGAGTTTGACACAAAAGCCGCAGGGTGGTATAATCACTAAAAAAGTGCGGCATTTTGTTGGCCGTGCTTTGCGGAGATGGTGATATGGAAGAATTGACAAGAAAAACGGTTTTCTCGGGCGTGCAACCCACAGGCAAAATCACTTTGGGCAACTATTTGGGAGCAATCAAAAACTGGGTGCCCTTGCAACAAGAACACAACTGTATCTATTGCGTGGTAGATTTGCACTCGTTGACGGTGACGCAAGTGCCGGCAGAATTGCGTAAAAACACAATGGATTTGTTGGCGTTGTACATTGCTTGCGGAATAGATCCGACAAAAAGCACGTTGTTCATTCAATCGCACGTGCACGAACATGCTGAACTCGCATGGATTTTGGACACAGTTTCTTCTGTCGGCGAACTGAACAGAATGACTCAGTTTAAGGAAAAATCAAGGAAACACGCGGATAATATAAACATGGGGCTTATGAACTACCCCGTGCTTATGGCAAGTGATATTTTGCTGTATCAGGCAGACCTTGTTCCTATCGGAAAGGACCAAGTGCAACATTTGGAATTGGCACGCAACCTTGCAGAACGTTTCAACGGCAGATATTCGCCCACGTTCGTGGTTCCGGAAGGATTTTTGCCCAAAACGGGAAAGAGCATCAAAAGTTTGCAAGATCCGTCCGCCAAAATGTCAAAATCCGATCCTAACGAAAACGCCTACGTCGCCTTAACCGACGACGCCGATACAATTCGCCGCAAATTGCGCAGAGCCGTCACCGATTGTGACACGGAAGTGCGCGCCGGCGAAGACAAACCGGCAATTTCCAATTTGCTCACAATCTACAGCCTTACTTCCGGCGAAAGCATTGCCGAAGCGGAAAATCGTTTTGCCGGCTGTGGCTACGGAACGTTCAAAGATGCCGTTGCAGATGCAATCATTGCCACGGTAGAACCCATTCAGCGCAAACAAAAGGAATTGCTGACAGACAAAGCCTATTTGGAGGGCGTGTTGAAGCAGGGCGCAGAAGATGCTTCGCGAATTGCAGCAAAAACTTTGTCAAAAGTGTATCGCAAGGTGGGATTGGTGCCCAAAATAAGATAACGCAACAAAACTCAACGGGAGAAAAGGTATGTTCGGGTACGTCGACGTGACGAAAAGTTTGGAGGAAGGGCAACGCGGCTTGTGGCAAACGTTCATGTGCGGTTTGTGCTTTTCCACAAAAAAAATGTTCGGCAACGTTCCCAGAATGTTCATTTCCAACGACGTCAATTTTTTCAACGTGCTTTTTCACAGCATCGAAAACGTAGACGTTCAGGTGGAACGGTCCCGTTGTTTTTCTCATCCTATCAAAAAACGTTCGGTGCTAAAAACAACGTCGTTAACGGATAAAATTGCCGTGGCAAACGTTATTTTGGCATATTTGAACGTCTACGACGACGTTGTCGACGACGGCGGTGCAAAAAAGAAGTTGGCATTGTCATTGTACAAAAAGGCCTATCGCAAGGCGCAGAAACAATGGCCCGAATTGGATTCCGTCATTTGCAATCGCTACGAACAATTGCGGCAATTGGAAAAAAGCAGTTGCGACAGTTTGGACGCGGTTGCTCATTCTTTTGCGACGTTGTCGCAAGATTTTTGCACGTTGGTGTTGGAGCGGAGCAACGAATTTGCCGAAACTTTGTGCTACAACGTCGGAAAATGGATCTACCTTATAGATGCCCTGGACGACGTCGAAAAGGATTTGAAGAAAAAAAACTACAACCCTTTCATCAGTTGTTACAAAGCCAATTCTCTCGACGAATTGTGCAATCACAAAGATGAAATCACCTTTTTGATGTACGCTGTGCTGAACAGAATTGCTCAAAGCTTCAACGATTTGAATTTATCCAAGTACACTTGCGTGCTAACCGACGTGCTGTTTCGCAATATTCGCGAAAAAACAGCATACGTATTGAAAAAACTAACAAAATCGGAGAAATGAAACAACCATGGACTACAACTACAACGCCTACGAAATTTTGGGGCTTGCCACAAGTGCCACGCGTGAAGAGATAGACGCCAAGTACAAAGAGTTGCGTGCTAAATATCAACAAAGCAGATTTTTGCCCGGAGAAGAGGGCGAAGAAGCGTCGGAAAAATTGCAGCAATTGGAAGTTGCCTATCGCGACATATTGTCGTTGTTGGAAGAAACAACCCCGAAAGAAGAATCTTCCGAAGAAGGCGACTACACAGACATTCAAAATTTGTTGAAAAACAACAAACTCGATGAAGCGCAGGCAAGGTTAGATGCACGTGCTACTCGCGATGCCGAATGGCACTACGTTCAATCCATTTTGTTCTACAAAAGAAATTGGTTTTTGGAGAGCAAAAAACAATTGGAATTGGCTTGTCAAATGGATCCGGACAACGCTCGTTATAAGCAAAGTTTGGAAAAACTCACAAAAATCCTTGCTTCCAACACCATAAGTCCCGATCAAATGCGCACAACCTCGCGTCCGGCCGATAACGGCCCGCAAATCGGTGCCGGCAACGGAACGTGCACCGGCAGTTCTTGCGGAGATTGCTTGCTTTGCAATGCTTGTTGCAATTGCGCACAATGCATGGGTGGTGGTTGCTAGTGAACAAGGCAAAATCTGTTGCTCTTTCTGCCGTATGCACGGCAGTGGTGTTGGGGTGTTTTGCTTTGGCTGCCATTCCCGGTACAAAATGGATTTGCCTCATTTTGGGGGTGGTTGCCTCGATAGCTACGGTAGTTCCGTTGTTAATCAATCCCAAAAATCTTGTTTTTTCGTTGCTTGTGTACATTGCCGGTAGTGTTCTCGGCGTATTTCTGGGGGCATCCAACATTGTTTGCGTCGCCCCGATAGTTGCATTTTGTATTCCTTTTGCGATAGTAAAAGTGCGCGGAGAAACGGTAACGGTCACGGCAAACGTCGCTTCGGAAGAAATTTTGGAAGATCCGTTCGGCAACGGAGACGACAAAAAGGTGGTGTCGGTCAAGGTTGATGCCAACCCCGGATTGCCCAAAGTTGTCAAGTGGATTTTGTACTACGTATTGTTGGAATGCGGAATTGCACTGACGTTGTTGGCAACCTACTTGTTCACTCCGGCAGTGTTCGAAACCATCATCGGATCGAAGTGGTTTTGGCTTGTTTTTGCCGTCATGCAGTTGATAGTTTTCCCCTACGACGTGATGATGACGGGATGTTTGCGCGCCACCGTCAAAGTGTTGCAAAAAGCAATGCGTCCCAATTGACCGAAAACGATGCGGTTGCGTCAAAACAAATTTCAAACACAAGAATCGTTGCACAATGCAGCGATTTTTTTGTTATAGTCAAACGTTTTGCCGTTTGGAAAACTTGCCTTCGGTTGTCGCGGCAGGGTCACACTGTGTTTTGAGGCATAAAAGCGTGTTTTGCGTTTTTTGTGCCGTATGTTGCACAATTCTGCAAAGTCAGGATGCTTTTTTTGACTTATCGACAAATAGTTGTTTGCAAAAATCGGAGATTGTGCTAGAATATACGCAAACAGCTTGTGCGCGGAAGTGATTCTGCAACAAGCAAAAAGGAGTATTACACAATGGCAGACACAATCAGAATCCAAGACGATCTCTATATGCATGTCAACAAGGAATGGCTGGACAACGCAGATATTCCTGCGGATAAACCCGCAACGGGCGGTTTCATCAACCTCGATGCCGACGTTGAAAAACTTATGATAGGCGATTTCAACAAAATGGTAAGGGGCAAGATAGAAGTTCCCGATGCCAACGTTCAAAAAGCAGTAAATTTGTACAAACTTGCAAAAAATGTCAGAAGACGCAATTTGGAAGGCTTGAAGCCGGTGCAAAAGTCTCTCGACAAAATTTATAACCTCAACAACGTTTCCGATTTGAACAGAAAACTTAAAGATTTTGTTCTCAATCAAATTGCAACACCTTTCGAGGTTGGAGTAGAAGAAGATATGAAAGATACCTCCAAGCATGCTTTCGGCTTGCGCGGCCCGTCCACAATTCTTCCCGATACAACCTACTACAAGGAAGAAATGCAACCTCAACACGATGCTCTTATCGGGGTTTGGTCGCAGATGGTGGCGGAAATTTTGAAGCATACCACTTTGACGGAAGAAGAACAAAAAACTTATTTGGAAAACACTTTGAAATTCGATGCAATCATCGCAACGTTGGTTAAGAGTAGCGAAGAATGGTCGGAATATGTCAAAAGCTACAATCCCGTGCCCACACGCCGCGTTTGCACGTTGCTTCGTCCCATCAAATTGAAAAAACTGCTCACCGCTTTCTACGGTGAACGTTTGCCGGAAAACATTATTGTTGCTGAACCGCGCTTTTTGAAAGGGTTCAGCACGTTGTTCAACGAAGAAAACTTTGAACTTTACAAATCTTGGGCATACGTCAACACGTTGCTTTCCGCTTGCAAATATTTAAGTGAAGAACTTCGCGAACTTTCCGCCGCCTACAGAAAGGTTCTGACTGGCGTAAGCGAACTTCCCAGCATCGAAAAGCAAGCGTATGGCTCTGCTTCCGGATTGTTCTCGGAACCTGTGGGGCTTTACTACGGCAGAAAATACTTTGGCGAAGAGGCAAAGAAAGACGTTGTGGAAATGGTGCACGAAATCATCGACACCTACAAGGTTCGTTTGGAAAGTAACAGCATTTTGTCCGCTGAAACCAAGCAAAAGGCTATTTTGAAGCTTAACAAAATTGTTGTAAAAATGGGCTATCCCGACGAATGTGACAAACTCTACGACAAAATTTCGTTTGGTACTCGCGCATCCTACTATGGCGCAGTGACGGAAATCGTCAAGACGATGGTTGAAGATAACTTCGAAAAACTGTGGAAACCCGTCGATCGTACAAAATGGGTTATGGCCGGACACGTTGTGAACGCGTGCTACAATCCCACGTCCAACGATATCACTTTCCCTGCAGCAATTTTGCAAAAACCGTTCTACTCCCTCAGTCAATCCAGAAGTGAAAACTTGGGCGGTATCGGTGCCGTTATCGGCCACGAAATTTCACACGCATTTGACAACAACGGCGCAAAATGTGACGAAAACGGCAATTTGAACAACTGGTGGACAAAAGAAGACAACAGAAAGTTCGTTCAAAAAACCAAGGCTATGATAAAAGAATTCGAGGGCATCGAATTGCCGTGGGGCAAGGTTAACGCATCGTTCATCGTAAGTGAAAACATTGCCGATAACGGCGGTATGGCCGTGACGTTGGATATTATGTCCAACATGGAAAATGCCGACTACGAAGCATATTTCCGCAACTGGGCACGCGTTTGGTGTTTGAAAGGACGTCCCGAGTACTTGCAATTGTTGTTGAAAGTAGACGTGCATGCTCCGGCATATTTGCGTGCGAATATGCAACCCAGAAACTTTGACGCTTGGTACGAAACATTCAACGTCAAACCCTCCGACAAAATGTACATTGCACCCAAAAATCGTGTAATCATTTGGTAGACGATATCAACCATGCCGACAGACTGCAACGAAAACCCGTTGCGGTCTGTTTTTTTGTTTGCATTTGTCTAAATTTGAATTTGTGCCTATGGAACATGGTTTTGTTGTCGTTTCGTTGATTTTTGCGTGCAATTGTGCTAAAATAATACAAAGGTGTGTAGGTGCAAATTTCAACACGACGCCGTTTGCAAAATCGTCAAACAATATCGTTTTGAGCAAACAGGCGTGCTGCAAGTAAATTTCAGAGGTAAACAATGAACCAACGAGAAAAAGAAACGTTGCTGGCCTTTTTGAGCACGAAATTGCCTTCCGTCTTTGTTTTCGCAGATGACGGAAACGTTGTTTTTCAACATGCGCTGATATTGGCGGCGTGCAGACGAATTTTAGATTCGCAAAGAATTTATAACATCAAAACACCGATTTTAAACGATGGAATAAAGAAAGCCATTGCCGAAAATATCAATGAAACGGGTGTGAAAGAGTACAAAGCGTTGTTGGAGGCAACAGCCGTCATTGTAGATAGCTACGTTGCCGCACAAAACTAGTCCGTTTTTGTTTGCAAATGTAAAAAGCAAATTTGGGCAAAGTCGATCTGAGCAACGTGCGTTTTGACAAAATTTCGGCAATTCCGCGACGATAAATTGTCCCAAAAAAGCATAACGTTGTTTGCAAAACTTGACAGAAGTGTACTTCAACGCTAAAATTAACATTGCCAACATCAATCGGCGGTTCTGTCGCGAAACAAATCAAACCGCAAATTGTTCTTCGGTTAAAGGCATGGTAAAGTGCTATTTCTAAAACGTGCCAAAACTGCTTGAAAACGTGCATTTGGCGATATGGCAGACGGTTAAAATTGGGTGACCACGGCGAAAAAACTTCGTCAAAACGGGTATTGCTATATCCTACTAAAAATTGAATACGTGTCCGTAGTTAAATGGATATAACCGTGCCCTCCTAAGAGGTTGTTATATCTTGCAAAACGGTGTAAAAAGGCTGTAATTTGCGTAAAATCAAGTGTTTTTCAAACCGTTTACGAGCCTAATCGCACGAATTTACATCTTTTTTACACCCAAACGGATATTTCTCGTTTTCGGCGGTCGTGAAATATCCTCTCAAAATTTAATATGTCCTTGTAGCTCAGCAGGATAGAGCACCAACCTCCTAAGTTGG
>CAZRBI010000034.1:5387-17343 GCA_964598315.1 uncultured Oscillospiraceae bacterium | reverse complement strand
TCGACGAAGCTTACGAAGCTTACGTTGCACACGACATCACGTTGCACACTGTTGTAAACATCAAATTGGATGACGGTAGCAAAATTTGGACTACGGTCGGCCGCATGATCTTCTGTCAGGCAATCTACTATGAGTATGCAGACAGTTCCGCTCAAGACGATTCCTACATCACCGATCCGGAAATTTTGGCGGAAAAACAACGCGAACGTTACACGTTGGGCATTTCCAGAGCATTCACGCAAGACATGTTGCGCAATCCCAAGAGCTACTTGGTGGGCAAAAAACAACTTTCCAAAATTGTTGAAAAGTGCTTCAAATTGCGCGGAACAACGCCCACGGCAACAATGTTGGATAACGTCAAAGCTTTGGGCTACAAGTACAGCACAATCAGCGGTTTGACAACCAGTGTGTTCGATATGAACATTCCTGCCGAAAAGCAAGATATTTTGCGTGACGGCGAAGAAAGAGTCATCGAAATTGAAAACAACTTCAACGAAGGTTATTTGACGGAAAACGAACGTTACAAATCCGTTATCGAAGTTTGGAAAGAAGTTGCAGGCAAAGTTGAAGACCTTGTTAAAAACGTCATGGAAGAAGACAACCCCATTTGGATGATGGCCGATTCCGGCGCCCGTGGTAGCATGAACCAGATTCGTCAATTGTGCGGAATGCGTGGTTTGATGAGCGACCCGTCCGGACGTACAATCGAATTGCCGGTTAAAGCTTGTTTCCGTGAAGGTTTGTCTGTGTTGGAATACTTCATTTCTTCACACGGCGGCCGCAAAGGTTTGGCCGACACGGCATTGAAGACTGCA
Source organism: uncultured Oscillospiraceae bacterium (assembly GCA_964598315.1). Taxonomy (GTDB): domain Bacteria; phylum Bacillota; class Clostridia; order Christensenellales; family CAG-314; genus Fimimonas. Next base: position 16,528 of record CAZRBI010000034.1, on the reverse strand, counting down.
GACTCCGGTTACCTTACTCGTCGTTTGGTAGACGTTGCGCAAAACGTTATCGTTCGTGAAGAAGATTGCTCGGCAGGCAGCCGTCCGCAAGGTATGTGGATCGAAGCCTTCCGTGGCTCCGGAAAAGACGAAATTATCGAAAAATTCGAAGACAGAATCATCGGTAAGTACGTTATCGACGACGTCGTCAATCCTCAAACGGGTGAAATCATTTGTCACGGCGACACAATGATCAACGATGATATCGCAAAGGAAATTGTCAAGGCCGGTATCAACAAGTTGTACATGAGAACAGTTCTCACCTGCCGCAGTGAACACGGTGTTTGCTGCAAGTGCTACGGCTCCAACATGGCAACAGGAAAGCCTGTCAACCTTGGTGAAGCTGTCGGTGTCATTGCTGCACAATCCATCGGCGAACCCGGCACGCAGTTGACAATGAGAACGTTCCACACCGGTGGTGTCGCTACGTCCGACGATATCACGCAAGGTTTGCCGCGTGTTGAAGAATTGTTCGAAGCACGCAAACCCAAAGGCTGCGCTACGATTTGCGAAGTCAACGGCAAAGTTTCCTTGCCTCACGACGAAAACAAGAAAATTGTTCGCGTCACCGATGCAACCGGCAAATCCAAGGATTATATCATTCCCTACACTTCTCGTATCAAAGTTTCCGAGGGTGACGTGGTAGAAAGCGGAACTCCGCTTACCGAAGGTTCCATCTATCCTCAAGATCTTCTTTCAACAAAGGGATTGAGAGCCGTGGAAGAATACTTGGTTAAGGAAGTTCAAGCAACCTATCGCACCAACGGTGTTGAAATCAACGACAAGCACGTGGAAGTAATTGTTCGTCAAATGTTGCGCAAGGTTCGCATCGAAGATGCCGGCACAACGGATATGTTGCCCGGTGAAGTGGTGGATATCTTCAAGTTCGAAGCGGAAAACAACAAGGCTTTGGACGAAGACGGTGTTCCCGCAACGGCAAAGAGAATTTTGCTTGGTATCACCAAGGCAAGCTTGGCAACGGATAGTTTCCTCTCGGCAGCATCCTTCCAAGAAACGTCTCGCGTGTTGACGGAAGCCGCAATCAAGAACAAGTGCGATCCTTTGTACGGTTTGAAAGAAAACGTCATCATCGGCAAGATGATTTCTGCCGGTACAGGTTTGAAGCAGTACAGAGATATGGAACTTGTTCCCAAAGTGGAAGAATTCTACAACGACGACGAATCGGAAGACGAAGAATAATTCGTAATTGCACAATTCAAAAGACCTTTGAACTCATCGTGAGCTCAAAGGTCTTTTTGCATAAAAATTGTCCGAAACGTTTGCGCTTCGGACAATTTTAGTTTTGGTTCTAGTCTATTTTTTGTTTACCTTTTCTTATGGCTGCACGCAAACCGTTGTTGCGCATGTAGATCCAGCCTTTTCTGATTGTTGCTCTCATGCCGAACCGTTTGAAATACTTGAACAGGTTGGCAATGAGCGATGTTTTTTGTACGGTAACAACGGGATCGGGCACAACGTAGGTGTGCAACGACATCGCATCCAAAAATGCTTTGACGTCTTCGTCCGGCCGTTGTTCGGCAATTTTTCCGTTTTCCAGGTCGTCGAAAAATTCTTTCCACTGTGCCGCAACGTCTTGCTTGTCTACGTTTTGGATAAATTCAATTGCTTTTTGGCGCATATCGGCGCGCAAATTATCGTCTGTCAGAATATCTATCAAAACGTGAGCGGCCACGTAGGTGCTTCTTTGCGGTACTTGTTTTACGCCGCCGTTGTTTTTGAAAAATTCAACGTAGGGCATGCTGTACGAAACAATCGGCAATCCGTAGCTCAACGCTTCGCCGGCAACCATGGGGTAAACTTCGTAGGAAGAAGTCATCAAAAGTACGCTTGCGTATTTGTAGTACTTTTCCGGGTGCTTTGTGTATCCCACGCGAGTGACGGCTCCGGCCAGTCCCATTTTGTTGATGACGTTGTCAAAGTCTTTGTCGGCATAGGGATTTTCCGCTTTTCCGACCATTGTCAGTCTTGCATCGGGAACATACTTGCGAATTTCTTTTATAACCCAAAGTGCGGCAACCGGGTCTTTTTGAGTGTAGTCCAATCTTCCCACCCACAAAACGTTGGGTGCGCCGTCGTACATGGGCGGTGGAGTGGTGTGTTCGAAAGTCAAAGGATTGGGAATATATTTTGTTTTGATTCCGTAGTCGCGGTAGACTTTTTCTTCGGTGTGTGTGATGGTGTGCAAGCAATCCACGCACTTCAACGTTTGAGGTTTCCATGCAAATTGTCTACGATTGAACAGCAATGTTGACGTGATCCAGTCGTGAGTGGTGGCAACAAAGTAGCAATTTTCTTTTTTCGCTGCCAAAACGTCAAACAAAAGGTGTGGCGAGTTGGAAGCTTGATACAAAAGCAAATCTACGTTGTTTTCGCGCAAGGCTTTTCTCAACCCCTGGTGGTGTTCCAACAATTGTTTGCGGTTGATGTCGATGGATTTGGGAATGACCACTTTTTTGACGCCTTCGCACAGTGGGAAATCGTCTTTGCTTTCCTTTTCCACAATAAGCGTCACTTTGTAGCCCATTTCTATAAACTTGGGCATCAAACAGGAAATCACACGTTCTACTCCGCCGTTTGCGTAGCGGTAGTAGAAAAATGCAATCGATTTGATTTTTTTGTTTGTTTTTAAAAAATCACTGCCGGCAACGCGCGGTCCCAAAACGAACAAGTCGTTGTGTTCCACCAAAACTTTCATCAGTTCGTCGTAGTCGAACGTGTTCATTATCAAATCGAAACAATGGGGCGCATCTTCTTCGCTAACATTGTTCATGAACGTCCACACGGTGTTGTGCATCAGTTCTTCTTTCTTTTCCGTCACCAGTTTTTTGCGACAACCGTCAAAGCATTTTTGTGCCGTGAAGAACGCTTCCATGTTGTTCAGCGAAACAATTTGTGTTGCTTTGCTGCGGAATTCTTTCATCGTGGCCGTTGCTTTTGTGGAAACTCCGTTACCGTAGCGGTAGTTGTAGATTTTCACGTCTTTGCCTTGGTAGGACGTTGCAAAGTGGCTGATCATGGAGTAGATGAACATGTCTTCGCCAACTACGCACCGATTTTCCGGAATGAAGTCGACAACCTTTTTAACAAGTTCTGTTTTGTAGATTTTGTTCCACAAATTCCATGTGTAGTAGCCTTTCACAAAACATCCTTCAAAAACATCGGTACCTTTCAACGTTTTGTCCGACGGACGCATAAAATTGACCAGTGTTTCCACTGCTTCGGGGTCTTGCACGCCCTCGCACTCTATGTTTGCGCCGAATTGGAAAATGTCGCATTTTCTTTTGGTTATTTGCTTGTAGGCAACTTCGCATGCATTCTTTTCCAAAAAGTCGTCGCTGTCCAAGAACATCACGAATTGGCCTTTTGCCGCTTTGATGCCGTGGTATCTTGCACGAGCAAGCCCTTCGTTTTTGGGCAAAGAAATAAGTTTGAAATTGTTGTATTTTTTGTACGGTTCAACCAACTCCAAACTGTTGTCGGTGCTGCCGTCGTTCACGCAAATGATTTCAATGTCTTTCAGCGTTTGATTCACTGCGCTGTCCAGGCATTCTTCCACATATTTCGCGGTGTTGTACACCGGAATAAGCAACGAAATTTTCACTTGCGAAGTTTCTTTCGTTAAAGCTTCAGCGGACATAATATTCCCCTCGTTTTTTTATAAATTATATCAATTGGCAAAATGTTTGTCAACATCAATTGCTCAAAAAAAGCGCATGTGTCGACAACTTTCGACAACAATTGAAGTTGGTGTCTTTTGCGTGTGTTTGCTAAAACAATTTTCCGCATCGCGTGTCGCTGTTTCGGTCAAAGGCAAATTGTTTGTTTCAAAGTTAAAATTCTTGTTGTTAGTAGGCGTCTTTGCCAACAATTTATGCGAAAAAACGGCGCAAAATCTCAAAAACAGGCAAAAGTCTTGTCAAAAACGGCACATTCTTGTATAATGTTACATACCGAACTTTTATTGCAAGGAGAAAAACATGAAGAAAAAACTTTTTTTGTGCTTTTTGTTTATATTCGTTGCGGCGCTGACGTTTTCTGCCTGCAACACGCAACGCACGGTTTCGTTTGAAACAAACGGAGGTTCCGCTATCGAAGACATAGTGGTGGAAAACGGCGAAATATTGCAACTTCCTGCCGAACCCACGTTGGACGGACGTTTGTTTGGCGGTTGGTACTACGACGAAACATTCACATCTCCTTATCAACCCACCCAACCCGTGGAAAAGAACACAACGCTCTATGCAAAATGGTGTCGTGTGGAAAATTGGACGGTGACGGATCCGACCTGTACGGAAAACGGCGAGCGTCACGGAACTTGCGTCGATTGCGGCAATACGTTTTCGGAAGTTTTGACGGCTCACGGCCACAACTACGATCCGTGGATCTACGAAATTGCTGCCACGTGCACCCAAGAGGGCGTTGTCGGACACTACTATTGCAACAACTGTAACAAAAACTACGATGCAAACAGTGTCGAGTTGCAAAGCATAGTCATTCCCAAATGCGCTCACACCTACACGACGACGGAAATCATTCCGTCCACGGCAACTTGCACGGCAGACGGCCTTGTTGAACACTTTTACTGCAGCACGTGTTTGAAAAACTACGACGCCGCAGGCCAAGAAATTGAAAATTTGGCACAAGCCGCCTATGGCCACAACTACGATCCGTGGATCTACGAAATTGCAGCCACGTGCACCCAAGAAGGCGTTGTCGGCCACTACTATTGCAACAACTGCAACAAAAACTACGATGCAAACAGTGTCGAGTTGCAAAGCATTGTCATTCCCAAATGCGCCCACACCTACACGACGGCGGAAATCATTCCGTCTACGGCAACTTGCACGGAAGACGGCCTTGTTGAACACTTTTACTGCAGCACGTGTTTGAAAAACTACGACGCCGCAGGCCAAGAAATTGAAAATTTAGTTCAAACCGCTCTCGGCCACGATTGGGGAGAATGGAAAGTCACGGTTGCAAGCACCGTTTTCGATAAGGGCAAGGAAACGCAAAGTTGCCAACGCTGTCTTGCCGAGGCCACTCGCGAAACGGACTACTCCGTTCAGTTTGCTCGCGTGTTCATCACCACGCCAAGCAACTATCCCGATCCTATCACAAATCAAAGTGCTTGGGCCAATTGGATGTGGTCCTATCACCCGGGCGATCAATTCACGGTACGCTACGAAGCAACCGATCCCTCCAAAAGTTTCGATTGCTACGCGCAAATGAAAATTCAAGGCGGAACAAGCACCGGCTATCCCAAAAAGAACTACAGCATCAAATTGTTCAAGGATGCCGCGCAAACCACAAAAAACAAAGTTGAGGTGGTGGACGGTTGGGGCAAAGAAAACAAGTATTGTTTGAAAGCCAACTACATCGACGTCACGTCTGCACGCAATCTTGTCACGGCGGATATTTGGAGCGAAATCGTTGCCAGCCGAGCAACGTCCAACGTTGTTTCGGAACGCGACTACGTGGACAAAATGGTTCATAACGGTGCCGTGGACGGTTTCCCCGTGTTGTTGTACTTCAACGGCACCTACTACGGCTTGTACACGTTCAACATTCCCAAAGACAAGTGGTTGTTCGGAATGTCCAAAAACGACAACGAAGCACTTATTTTTGCCGACGGCACCACCAAAAAGAGCACCGGTGCTTTGTGGCAATCCACCGGGTTCAAAGAAGTTATCGACACAAGTTTGTGGAACAGTGACGAATTGCTCGGTTGCGGTTGGGAATTCGAGTACTTGCGTGACGAATCTGCCGAAAACCAAGCAAAATGGGTGGCTAGCATAAACGAACACGTTCAGTTCGTTTTGGATACCTACGGCAGTGTCAAGTACAAAACCGTCGAACAGAAACGCGCTCTGCGCGATAAGTTCCGAGCCGAGGCCGGCAACTACTTCGATATCGACGGCTGCATCGACTATCTCATCTTCTTGCACTGCATTTTCGGTTGGCAGGATAACGCCAACAAAAATGTTTTGTGGTCCACCTACGACGGACAGATTTGGTCGCCTAACGCTTACGATTTGGACACCACGTGGGGCCTCACGTGGGACGGCACACTCAATTTGCACCCGGACTACGGCACACCCTATGCCGACGGCAAAGATAACAAGCTTTGTGCGCAAACTTGCGGTTTTTGGATGGGTGGCGGTGCAACTGCTCCCGGCGAAGATTGGTATCACAGCAACATGCGCGGCAACGCCTTGTTGGATGCAATCATGTTGTTCTATGCCGACGAATTGGAAGCGCGCTACGACGAACTTCGTGCCGAAGGCGCTCCGCTTTCCTACGCAAACATCGAAAGCAAGTTTTCAACCTTCATCAACGGCATTCCTGCCGAAGTCTACGCTCGTGAAGCGTCGGATTTTGCCGAACGTCCCAGTAACACCACGGACAAGTACGGCTACAGCAACAACACCGACCTCAACCAAATTTTGGAATTTGCACAATATCGTTTGCTCTACATCGACACGCAGTATCACGAATTGTTGCAGTACAACCAAAACTATTTCGGCGACTAGCAGACGTTTTGTCGACTGAAAAAAACAAAATATACATTTTTCAAAAAACGGATTCGAATTTTTCGGGTCCGTTTTTGTGTGCAAGCATTCGGCATTGTCAAAATCGGCGGTTGCTTTGTTTGCAATACAACTCTCTGTGGTACGCTTTTGATGCAAGTTGTTTTGCGTGCCTACGCAGTTGCAACTTGTTTGTTGTGTATTGTTTTTGCGTCACGTATTGTTTTTTTGTGTGACAGTGGCGTTTGCGGCATGTGTGCGACGATGCCGAAACATAGTTGCTAGCCGGTTTTTCGTGTTTTCGCGGCGCAAATTTTGCCGTTGTTCGATTTGTGCGGTCGTTTGGGTACAGGCTGTTTGTCGTAGGCAATCGGGCTTTTTCGCGGCGCAGGGTTTTCGGTGTTGTGCAAGCTTTCCGTCGTGTTTCGCACCTCCGTCGTTGTAAAGATCGTTTTGGGCGCTTTTGCGCTGTGGCAACTGTGCTGTCGTGTTGCGTGGGCTTTTTGTCGTTCGTGCAGGCAGGGTTTTGCGTCGGTTTCAAGTGGCTTTCGGGTATATTTAGTTGCATTCGGGGCGTTTTTGTTGTCTGTTTTGTTGCAAAATGTAACAAAAAACAGTCATTTTGCGTGCAAAAAGCTTAAAAAACACTTAAAAACGTCACGTCCTGCCTGTTTTTAGTTGCACAATGGCAAAAAACTTGGTATACTGTTATAACACAAGCCGTGCCATATTTTCTTTCCGTTTTTATTGGGGGGGGGTAGCAACGGCTTGTTTTATTGATAGATGTCTATATCAAAAAACATAATCTCTAACAGGAGGAGAAAAATGACTAACACAAAAAAAGCAATCGTCATCGCGTTGTCGTGTTTGGTGGTTTTGTGTGTTTCTCTCACGTTTGTGGTCGCGCCTGCATCCAATGCAGCAACCAACTACACTGCAAACTGGGGAACTCACGAACTTGTCCAACAAGCCGACTACAACTTGCGTGACGGCGCAACGGAGAGTCAATTCATTTCCTACGGTCCGTCCGCAGGCGGAAACGTTTGGTATTCTCGCAGCGTTGCAAACTACTACGACCTCAGCAAGGTCACGGTTTTGCCTAGCTACAAAAACTACGACGAAAATCTTAAACTTGGCTCTAGCGGATATGGAATGTCTACCGTCAAGGAACAAGTCGATTTTGTGACGGAAAACTATGGTTGGGACGTTCTTGGCGGAATCAACGGAACTTCTTTTGACACAAGCAGCGGTCAACCAAATGGTGGATTGATGATCGATGGCGCTGAATATGGCGGTGGCAACTACTACTACGGCTTCTTTGCCATCATGTACAACTCAAAAGGCGAACAAAAGGCAGTCATCGGCAATGCCGACGAACAATCATATTTCTTCAACCACAAGCGTGGCGAAGCGCTCAAACGTACCGAAAACGGCGTCGAAGTGGACTACACCGACTACGAAGTGAAGCATGCTATCGGCGGTTTCGGAACATACACTGCCACGTTGGTGTACAACGGATCTCTTTGTGATTCCGCTTTGTGGAACGAAGAACATCCGCGCACGGCAATCGGCATCAAGGCCGACGGCACCGTTGTCACCTACGTTTGCGAAGGCCGCAACCAAGGCCGCGCAGGCGGAATGAGCCTCTACACAATGGCAACCATCATGAAAGATTTGGGCTGCGTCTACGCGCTCAACTTGGACGGCGGCGGATCTTCCACGGCTCTTTCTCGTCACGAAGGCGAAACAACCTACTCCAACCGCATCGAAGCGGCCTACGGCGCAGACCGTTCCGTCGCTAGCGCAATTTTGTTTGTCGCAACGGATAGCTATGCCGATAAGGATCCGACAACCGTTCCCGAACACGACAACACCTTTGCTCGTGCACAAATTTTGCCCAATCAAGATTTGTTCATTTGTGGAACAACAATCAACTTCACGGCCACCGGCAGCAATGCCTATGGTGATCCCGTTGCTTTGCCCGCAGACCTCACTTGGAAAATCGATGCCGAAAACAGCACTGCAAACATCGGCACAATCGATCCTCAAACAGGTGTGTTCCAAGCAACAAACGGCACAACAGGTTTTGTCACCGTCAACCTTTGCCAAGGCGAAAAAGTTGTCGGCTCCACAAAAGTGTCCTTTGCTTGGCCCGACTGGGTGGAATCTTTGAACAAGTGGAATTCCGGAAACAATTTCACCAGACAATTCTCCTTGGGCTACAACGAAGAAACGCAATTGTATTTCATCGCATATCCCGGAAACAACGAAACCAACAAAGCCGTCGGTATCAGCCACTTGCGTCCGTTCACAATTCAGGAATGCGACTTCACGTGGAATTTGCCTTTTGGTTGTTCCATTGAAATACGCGACAATTTCGTCTACCTTAAATCCGGCGAAAACCCGGTGGAAGACGGCGTCGTGTCCATTTCCAAAGTCAACGGAACAGGTCAAACTAGCGGTGCGTTGATGAATTTGAAAAATGTTATCAACGTCGGAAAAGCACCGGAAATGATCTACGACTTCGAGTCTACGGAATTGCCCTACGGCATCAACACCGGTGGGTATACAACAGATTGCTATATCACAAACGATGTCTACGGAAAGGTTTTGTTTGGTGATTATGCGTTGGCGGTAGACTACGATTTTTCGTATTGCAACTATATCGGCAATATCGAAGCTGGTAAGAAGAATAACCCCACAATCACGTGGTACAACGATGATAACGGTTTCAACGGCGTCGTTCCTGCCGACGCAACGTACTTCGGAATGTGGGTTTGGTTGCCCGAAGGTTTTGACGGCTGTTGGTTGCGCGTCACCTTCCAAGGATACAAAAACGACGGAAGCGGCAACAAAGGTACAAACCGCACGATAATGACGGAATTCAACGTCGAATCGGAAAAATACGGCACAAACAAAGTCGACTTGGGAACTGTCGGCGGAAGCTGGCACTTCTACTACGGCCAAATGGGCGTAGACATCAGCCAAGGCGGCGGAAGCGGACTTGCTTGGAGTATCACCGGTCCTTATAGCATCTATAGTGCACAAATCATGTGGTCTGCGTTTGCTGACACGGCATTGGGATTTGACTATATGAACACGTCCGGTGAAGAAAAGGAAGCTGCTCGCATTGCTGTCATGGAAAAATTCCAAAAGGCATCCAAGGGCACGATGTATATCGACAACGTCATGGCGTTGTACGGCAAACCCACTGCCGATATGCTTGCACCCTACATCAGTGACATCAACGTTACGTCGGGTGACGAAAGCAGCAGTTTGACATTCAAAATTGCCGATGAAGATCGCTACGATTTGACCGAACAAGCGGCAATCAAGTACGATCCCTTGAAACCTCTCGGCGAATTGCTCAAAATTTCCGGAGTGGACTACAGCTCTCTTGTTGTCTACTACAACGGAACACCTGTCGATTCCGCAAACGTTTCTGCTAACAAGGAAACGGGCGAAGTGACGGTTTCCGGCTTGCCCAAAACATTCAGTCACAACGACACGTTGAGGATTGTTGCTCGCGACAACTACTACAATAAGTTGGACAAAACCTACACGTTGCGCAAGTTGACGTTCACGTCCGGTGTTGCTACGGAAAGTGACACGGCAACAACCGTTGAACATCTGATTTGGGAAGGTTCCGATGTTGTCTGTATCGAAGCTCCTGCTCCGAAGACAGTTGATCACGACGGTTACTACTTTGTGGATTGGATGGGAGAAATTCCGTCCGTTATGCCCTCTTACGACGTTGTGATTTTCGCAGGATATTCCAATCAATACAAAATCACGTTCACATACGGTGGAGAAGTTGTTTCCGAAGCTACGCAAAACTACAACTCGGATATCGTGTTGCCGGAATTCACCGGTTACGACGTAACTTGGAAAAACGAAAATCATCTGACAAAAGTTCCTGCCGCAAATACAGAAATCGAAATTGTACTTACTGCTCGCAAGTACAAATTGAACTTCACGGTTGACGGCGTTGCCTATGGCACAGAACAGATGGTTGACTACAACAGCACAATCACCTTACCGGAAGTTGCAGCAAAAACAGGTTACACTTTTGCTTGGAGCAATGCTGTTGATAAAATGCCTGCAAACGATTTGACAATTGCGGGTGCGTATACGGTGCTTTCGTTTGACCTTGTCATTAAGGATACTGACGGCAATGGGCTGTTCAACGAAAAAGTTGCTTATGGCACAGAAATCAAATTGCCCGAACGCACAGGATACACGGTGTCGTGGATTACAGAAAATGCTCCTGCAACGATGCCTGCACAAGCAACCGAACTTGTTTGCAAGTTCACAATCAATCAATACAATTTGAGCTTCACGGTTGACGGAAAACCCTATGGCGAAACGCAAAAGGTTGACTACAACAGCGAAATCAAATTGCCGGAAGTTGAAGCAAGAACAGGCTACACATTTGCTTGGACCAATGCGGTTGACAACATGCCTGCCGACGATTTGACAATCGAAGGTGCATTCACGATCAATCAATACAAAATCACGTTCACATACGGTGGAGAAGTTGTTTCCGAAGCTACG
>CAZRBI010000034.1:0-5287 GCA_964598315.1 uncultured Oscillospiraceae bacterium | reverse complement strand
CAATGCTGTTGATAAAATGCCTGCAAACGATTTGACAATTGCGGGTGCGTATACGATCAATCAATACAAATTGACCTTCACGATTGACGGTGAAACTTTGGGCGAACCTCAAACGGTTGACTACAACAGCGCAATCACTTTGCCTCAAGTTGAGGACAGAACAGGCTATACGTTTGTTTGGAAAAACGCTGTTGCTAACATGCCTGCCGACGATTTGACAATCGAAGGCGTGTTCACTGCTAACAAGTACACATTGAGTTTCACCATTGACGGCGAAGCTTATGGCGCAGCTCAAGAAGTGGACTACAACAGCGCAATCACCTTGCCGGAAGTTGAAGCAAGAACAGGCTACACGTTTGCTTGGACAAATGCAGTTGACACAATGCCTGCCGACGATTTGACCATTGCCGGTGCATACACAATCAACCAATACAAGTTGAGTTTCACGGTTGACGGCGTTGCCTATGGCACGGAACAAATGGTTGACTACAACAGCGAAATCACCTTGCCGGAAGTTGCGGCAAAAACAGGCTACAAATTCGCATGGACCAATGCGGTTGACAACATGCCTGCCGACGATTTGACAATTGCAGGTGTGTTCACAGCCAACAAGTACAAATTGACCTTCACGGTTGATGGCGTTGCTTACGGCACGGAACAAATTGTCGACTACAACAGCGCAATCACATTGCCGGAAGTTGCAGCAAAAACAGGCTACACATTTGCTTGGAGCAATGCAGTGGCAAACATGCCCGCTGACGATTTGACAATTGCAGGCGCGTACACAATCAATCAATACAAAGTCACGTTCAAACACGGCGATCAAGCCGTTGCCGAAGTGATGCAAGACTACAACGCGGATATCACATTGCCTGAAATCACAGGTTACGACGTAGCTTGGAAAAACGAAGACCATCAGACAAAAGTTCCGGCCGAAAATGTCGAAATCGAAGTGGTTCTCACTGTTCGTCAATATTCGTTGAGTTTTGTTGTGGACGGAATGATTGTCGGATCAAAACTGACTCTCGACTATGGCTCGACCATTACTTATCCTCGACTGATAAAGACCGGCTATACTCTTGTTTGGAACAAAACGTTGAGGACAATGCCGGCTGAAAACACCGTCATTAATGGCGAATTCAGAAAGAACACCTATAAGTTGACATTCGTGATTGACGGTGTTGTAAAAAGCACTTCAAGTCTTGCCTATGGCGATGCGATAGAGTATCCGTCTGTAAGCGAAAAAGAGGGGCATGTTTTTGCATGGGAACTTGAACTTGACAAAATGCCTGCAAACAATACGGTTATTCGTGGTGCATATACGGTGCTTTCGTTTGACCTTGTCATTAAGGATACAGACGGCAATGGACTGTTCAACGAAAAAGTTGCTTACGGCACAGAAATCAAATTGCCCGAACGTACAGGCTACACGTCATCTTGGGTTACGGAAAACGTTCCTTCAACAATGCCTGCAAGTGCAACGGAACTTGTTTGCAAATTCACAATCAACAAGTACACGTTGAGTTTCACTATTGACGGCGAAGTTTATGGCGAACCTCAACAGGTTGACTACAACAGCGAAATTAAGTTGCCTGAAGTTGCAGCAAAAGAAGGCTACACGTTTGCTTGGACCAACGTAGTTGAAAACATGCCTGCCGACGCTTTGACAATCGCAGGTGCGTACACCGCCAATAAATACAAAGTTACGTTCAAGCAAGGCGACAAAGTTATTTCGGAAGTAACACAAGACTACAACTCGGATATCGTATTGCCGGAACTTACAGGTTACGACGTGACTTGGAAAAATGAAGATCATCTGACAAAGGTTCCTGCCGAAAATGCAGAAATCAAAATCGTGCTCACGGCTCGCAAGTACACGTTGAATTTCACGGTTGACGGCGAAGCTTATGGCGAACCTCAAGAAGTGGACTACAACAGCGAAATCAAATTGCCGGAAGTTGCAGCAAAAGAAGGTTATACATTCGCATGGACCAATGCTGTTGACACAATGCCTGCCGAAGCATTGACAATTGCAGGTACATTCACAATCAACAAATACAAAGTCACGTTCAAACAAGGCGATCAAGTTATTTCGGAAGAAATGCAAGATTACAACACGGCTATCGTGTTACCCGAAGTTGCCGGTCATGATGTGATTTTGAAGAATTCCAGCACAAGCCCGACAAAAGTTCCTGCAGAAGATGTGGTTATCGAAGTAATTTTGATCGCTCATTATCACACGTTGATAATTAAGGACGACAACGATATTTTTGTTGCAATGTCTGTGGCTTACGGAAGCACAATTGAAATTCCTCAACGCGAAGGTTTCAACTTTGTTTGGATTACACCTTCCGAACCTGTGACAACAATGCCCGACGAAACTTTGATTATCGTCGGTAAGTATGAAAACGCAATGTACAAAGTGACGTTTGTTCAAGGTGAAGGCGAAAACAAACAAGTGGTGGACGAAAAGGAATTCTTGTTCGGTGCTGAAATTTCTCTTCCCGAAGTTATCGGATATGACGTTGCTTGGAAAGATGCAAGTTTGGTTCCGGAAACAATGCCTGCCGAAGCAATTGAATTGGAAGTTGTTTTGACGGCACGTAAGTACAAGTTGACCTTCATGGTTGACGGAGTTGCCTATGGCACAGAACAAACTGTCGACTACAACAGTGCAATCACATTGCCGGAAATTGAAGCAAGAACAGGTTATACGTTCGCATGGACCAACGCAGTTGAAAAGATGCCTGCCGACGATTTGACAATCGCAGGTGCGTACACAATCAACCAATACAAGTTGATCTTCACGGTTGACGGAGTTGCCTATGGCACGGAACAGATGGTTGACTACAACAGCACAATCACGTTGCCGGATGTTGCCGCAAAAACAGGTTATACGTTTGCATGGACCAACGCAGTGGCAAACATGCCTGCCGACGATTTGACAATTGCAGGTGTGTTCACAGCCAACAAGTACAAATTGACCTTCACGGTTGATGGCGTTGCTTACGGCACGGAACAAATTGTCGACTACAACAGCGCAATCACATTGCCGGAAGTTGCGGCAAAAACAGGTTATACGTTCGCTTGGACGAATGCCGTTGAAAAGATGCCTGCCGGCGACTTGACAATTGCAGGTGCGTACACGGCAGACGCAAGCTACTTCAAAGCAAAGGTAGACAACATCGAAGGCAAAGTTTACTACGGCGGAGAATTGTTCCACGCAATAAAGGATGCTTACGAAGCTTATAACGCCTACGGCGAAAGCGACAGAGCTTTGTTGGCCGAAGACTACGCAAGATTGGAAGCTTACAAGCAACAATACGTCAATGCGGCAAACGGTGCAATTGCAGACTTGGACGAAGCAACAAACGTTGTGTCCGTGTTGCTCTCCGCTTTGGTGGAAGTTGCGTTGGCTGCCGTTGCAGCAATAGTTATCAAAAGGAGGTTGTTCTGATGAATAAAAAACTTGTATTGGCACTGACGTGTCTGGCATTGGTTTTCTGTTTGGTTTTCGCGGCATGCGACGACGTTGCACCGGAACAACAGATACTCAACCAAATAAGTGAAAACGTGAAAAACGCAAACAAAGTCGTTGCCGACGTGAAAGTTGCGAAAGGCACAAACGACGTTGCGTGGGGAACCATCACCTACGACATGGCAAACGGAAAGAAAACCGTTGTTAGCAAGACACCGAACACTGATTTTTCGAAAGACAACGCTTTTAACGAAACAACAACCACAACCGATTTTGTCGCATCCGATTTGGCATTCGATTGGACGGTTGAAAGCTTTTCCGAATTGGATTTCGATCTTGCAGCTTTGCGTTTTGTGGGCACCTTGAAGGGTGACGACGTTGTGACGAAACTTGGTTTGGAAGGCGCAGCAAGCGACGTAACGGTGACCGTGAGTTTTGGAACCACAACAACGTTTGGAAAGCAGAACGTTGTCACCTACAACATTTCGTCGGTTGTTCTGAGCTATGTTTCTTCCCACGGAAACAACGTCAGCATCAAAATTACTTTCTAGTTGAGCAATTGAAAGCGTGAACGAACGTTCGGAAAGACGGTTCGTTCGTAAAAAACAAAACAAACCGCTTGCGGCAGTGCGCCGCAGGCGGTTTTTGCATCTTTTGCGTTTTTGCAACGCACTGCGGCGAGTTTTTTTTGCGTAGCACGTTGCAGACGACGCAGTTTTGCGTTAAAGGCAAATTTTTACCTGTTGTGTCGGGCGAGGAAATGCCGTTTTGGGGCAAATTTTGACAAAGTGCTTATATTTTTGCCGTTTTTGGCGCAGAATAAATGTGCTTGACGAATTTGCGCGCGAGTGGTACAATATTTTAGCAAATCAAAAACAAAATATTGCAATTTCCGAGGCGGCCAAGTGTTGAAAAACACTTGACTGCTTTGTGTTGTTTTGGTAAAATATACATTGGTGTTTTATGGATAATCAAAATTGCGGCATAGTGATAGGAAAGAAACAAATTTTGCGTTTGGCGCGTGAAAACAAGTTGAAATGCATTCAACTTGCAGTGGATGCCGACGCCGAGTACGTTTCCTCTATCGTGGCAGTCGCAAAGGCACATAACATTCGTGTGTTCGGCGAAAACACTCGCGAAGAACTTGCCCATAAGTACGGAATCGAAGTTCCGTGCGGCGGAATAGGGTTCTTGAAAAACACAGATTGACAAACGCGTTCGTTCCGTTGACAATCCGTGCACAAAACAGGTACTTTGCGTCTTTGGGCGCTTTGTATAACGAATTCGTTTTTAGAATTCCGACGATTCACTATTGAAAGGAGGTAAAAAAGATGGCAACAATCAACCAGTTGATTAAGCAAGGTAGAAGACGTGATGCAGAAAAGAGCAAATCTCCGCTTTTGGATAGCTGTCCTCAAAAACGTGGCGTTTGCTTGAACGTAACCACAACTTCTCCCAAAAAGCCCAACTCTGCATTGCGTAAAATTGCCCGTGTTCGTCGTACCAACGGCATGGAAGGTACTTGCTACATTCCCGGCGAAGGTCACAACCTTCAAGAACACAGCGTCGTTTTGATTCGCGGCGGCAGAGTAAGAGACTTGCCCGGTATCCGTTACCACATCATCCGCGGAACATTGGATACGGCAGGCGTAGCCAACAGAAAGCAATCTCGCTCGAAGTATGGCGCAAAACGTCCCAAGAAATAGAGAGCAATCTTTTGCGACGATAAGTTTTCTTTGACGTCGCGCAGGGACAAACATCAACACAGTTCAAGGTGAATAGTCGGAGTTTTGATTTTGACTTTTCGCC
>CAZRBI010000033.1:0-18540 GCA_964598315.1 uncultured Oscillospiraceae bacterium | reverse complement strand
GCAAACGAAGACCGAAAGCCATGTTTTCGTAAACGGTCATGTGCGGATAAAGTGCATAGCTTTGGAACACCATTGCAATATCTCTGTCTTTGGGTTCCATGTCGTTGACGACTACGTCGCCGACACGCAATTCGCCTGCCGTGATATCTTCCAATCCGGCAATCATTCTGAGTGTTGTGGATTTACCGCAACCGGACGGTCCGACGAAAACGATAAATTCTTTGTCGGCAATATCCATGCAGAAATCGTTAACGGCTTTGACACCGTTGGGGTAAACCTTGTAGATGTGGTTAAGTTGTAGACTGGCCATAATTCCTCCAAATTTCTTCTTTTGAGCGTTATGCTCTTACTTCCAAGTGGTATTATACCCACCGCAAGTGACAATGTCAAGACGTTTTGGCAATAAAAAATACTGTTCATTTATATATAGGATAAATTCTAGCTAGATATGTTATTTTCACATTTTGTTTTGACCACATTCCCCCCCCCAAAAAAAAAACACACATTCAGTAACTCACGTCATCAGCGTAGAACACAACATTGAGGAATGTCGAAATATTACATTTTGAAAGTATGCTTTTTTCTGTTTACGATATTTTTTGTACACGCAGGTGAATTTGTTAAAAAAAACTTGGAACAAATATCTTACTCCACTTGATACTTGGCAAACACAAAAAACGTCTCGAAGCCGTTTTTATCGCTTGGAGACGTTTGGATTTTTTCACAAACTATTTGCAGCCTGATCGTTTCGTTGAACATTATCGAACAAACAACTTACACTACTTCAACACTACGCTTCCGCGTCCGCCCAATGTCAATTTGCTTCCCGCAAGTGCCGATTCCGTTGTAACCCATGCGCGCAAAGAGGAAATACCCAACGATGAAACGTTCAACTCGATTTCGGAAGAATACAAGTTGTGTATCACATAGACAATACTGCCGTTGTATTCAAATTTAAGTGCTGCAACACTGTCGCCAAACATTGTGACGGCTGTGACCTTACCGCGAGCAATTTCCGGATTGGCATTGCGAATGGCAATAAGTTTTTTGTAGTGATTGTAGATGCTGTTCGCGGATGACAACTGTTCTTTCACGGTTCCGTTGTTTTGATTGCTTTCCGGATAGGTTGATCCAACAGGATTTTGAACAGAATCGCCGTCTCCCCACAGCATAGCAAGACGTCTGTTTGCGTCGGTGTTTGCAGAACCACGGCTACCTTTCATCCCGATTTCCTCACCATAGTAGATGAACGGATTGCCGGGCATAAGCAAATACAAACTTGCGGCAAGTTGCAACGTTTTTTCTTTTTCCGCCGCACTGAGATAGCCGGCGCTTCTGTCCATATCGTGGTTAGACAAGAATGGCGACATTATTGCGTCGGAATTTTTGGCTTTGGTTGCGTTGTAGTAAGATTCCACATCGCCACTGAACATTGAACCGACACCGTAGTTGACTGCCGAGACAATGGATCCGCTGAGTTCCGCAAAAGAAAAATCAAAGCAATTGACTGATTGGTAGTAGTTGACAACAGACACTTGATCCGACCAGTTTTCCCCAACAAGGTAAGCATCTGACTTGTATTTTTTACACGTGTCGTTCAGCCAAGCCAACAATTCAATGTTACGAGCATCGTCACCGTAGTAAAAATACTTTACGGCGTCCAAACGGAAACCGTCGATATTCATGTCGACCAACCAGTAGCGTACAACTTCTTCGATTTCTGCCTTGACAGCAGGGTTATCGTAGTTCAATTCCGGCATGTCGCTACTGAAATTGCCTTCATAAATCCAATGATTACCTTGCGGATCGGTAGCAAAGTCGTACCAACCATCACCGCTCGAACCGATTTTAACCGAATAGTAGTCGTAGTACGGGCTGGTGATGTCACCTGTTTGGCGAGCAGTTTGAGCAGCCTTGAACCATCTATGTTGTTTGGAAGTGTGGTTCAGCACCAAGTCGATGATGACGTTTACACCGCGCTTGTGACATTCGGATATCAATTGTTTCATGTCGTCGGTGGTACCATAGTTCGGATCAATCGTTTTGTAGTCGATGACATCGTACTTGTGATAGCTCATGGAAAAATTGATAGGCATAAGCCAAATGCCGGTGATGCCCAAACTTTTTCCACTGTTGGGATCACCGTCATTTAGATAATCCAATCGATTGATGAGCCCCTGCAAATCGCCAATGCCGTCACCATTGCTATCTGAAAAGCCGCCGACAAATATTTCGTAAAAAGTGCGGTAGTTGTCGTCGATGATGTTTGCCATCAAATTATCATCAATGGTCAAAGTATACTCGGCACATCCCGACAAACACAACGCAAGCGCAAAAATAATTACCAAAAGTATCGATACGACAGATTTTTTCACGTATCTGAACCTCCCTTGCGAAGCAACACACAGCGTCTTGAAAATTCCAAAACATGTGTTGCCGATTTATTCAAAATTACAAATCGATTTGTTATCGCCAAACTTTTACACACGGCCACGTTTTGAATTCGCGCGCACCAACTTGTGATAACGCCTCCATTTGTCGATCGATTTGTTTGTTGTTCGTATTATAGCTTATATTTCAATTTTTGACAACGCAATTGTACAACTTGCATTGCAACAAACAGAACGTTGACACAGCAGCCACTCTCGCAACTATTGCGTCTTCAACTTTTAAACAACGCAACAACTAACAAACACAGAATAACGCCCGCAGTCACCTCACAACAGAAAGTTTGTGCATCTCAACGTTTGCACATAGACAACAGCAACCTTCGAACAAAAAATATCCGCAAGGCAGATGCTTTGCGGATATCAGATGTTTTTTGTTTAGCCCTTGACTGCACCGGCAGTTGCACCCTCGATGTAGTACTTTTGCAAGCACAGGAACAAAGTGACAATGGGAATTGCTATGCACACGCAACCTGCCGCAAACGTAGTGAACACGTTTCCGTCAGCTTTTGCACCATACATCATTGTGTACAAACCAACTGCAACAGTGTGCAATTCAGTGTTTGCTTCACCAAGAATAACTCTTGCGAATATAAAGTCCATCCACGGACCGGTGAATGCCAACAAAGCCGTGTAGATGATAATTGGCTTGGACAATGGCAAAATGATTTTTGCAAACACTTGTGCCTGAGTTGCACCATCCAATTTGGCCGATTCCACCAATGCGTTAGGAACGGTGTCGAAGAAACCTTTCGCCACGTAGAAGCCCAATCCGGCGCCTGCGGAATAGCACAAAATAAGTGCAAACAACGTTTGCGTCAAACCCAAAACCTTCAAAATGAAGTAGATTGCAATCATGGACATGAAGCCGGGAAACAATCCCAATATCATTGCCAAATTCATGAAAGGTTTGCGCAATTTGAACTTAATTTTGGACATGATGTACGCTGTTGAAAGCGTGAGCAACGTGGACAAAATGCAAGAACAAACAGACACTATCAAAGTGTTCAAAACCTGACGCAAGAATAGTGTTTCGTTGAATAACTTTTTGAAGTTTTCAAAACCGAATTGTTTTGGAAAGTAGTGCGACACCACCGTTCCCACCAGCACACCGTCGTTGTACTCGCAACGGAATGCTTGAAGGAAAATCCACAAAATGGGATACAGCCAAATGACAACCAGTATTGCCAACACAACGTATGTGACAGCGTTTGCAATATGTCTGTTACGACGCATGTGCCCTTTCTTTTGAGACGCCACAGATAAATCGTTTCTCATTGGAACGTATCCTCCTCTTTGTAAGATTTACTGCTGCGGTAAGTCAGCAATGTGATGACAGACGTGAAGATGAACGTCAAAATACCGATTACGGCACCTTCGTTGTACATAGAGTTATCTACCGTCAATTTGTACAGCCACGTCACCAACAAGTCTGTTTTCCCCGCCTTAAATCCGGCAACGCCGGGACCACCGCCACTCAACATGAAGATGATGTTGAATGACGTGATGTTGCCGATGAACGAACTGATGAGGTACGGCGTGGTGATGAAAAATATGTAGGGGAAAGTGATTTTGAAGAACATAGTTACGGGTTTTGCGCCGTCCACCTTTGCAGCTTCGTACAAGTCGGCGGGGATGTTCATCAAAATGCCGCTGGTCATCAACATCGTGTAGGGAATGCCAACCCACATGTTGATGAGAATGATCATAACTCTTACCAACCAAGCGTCTTGGTTCTGCAAGTCGTGTCCCAAGAAATTGATCGGTTCGTCAATCAAGCCCAAATTCTGCAACAATCCGTTAACCGGTCCATTCAATGCAAGCAAGTTTCTCATTGCCAACAAGGAAATAAATTGCGGGATTGCAATGGTCATGATGAAAACAGTGCGGAAGAACACTTTGCCTTTGATACCCTTTTTATTGATGAGCACCGCAAGCAAAATCCCACCAAAGTAGTTGGTGACCGTTGCGCAGAACGCCCAAAGAAGCGTCCATCCTAAAACAGGCAACAAACGACGTCCAACTTCACTATCCGTATCGGTGAAAATGTTGATGAAATTTTCCAAACCTACCCAACCGAAGTTTGTTTGCCCTATAGCATTTTCGCCACCGTAGGAGGTGAATGCAACCAAAATCATGTAGATTGTGGGCAACACCGTGAACAAGCCCACGCCCACAAGAGTGGGAGAAAGCATCGTGATGTGGAATTTGCTGTCCAACATGGCAGCGAGGTCTTGTTTGAAAGACGTTGGCCCATCACCAAAACGTTCGTCCAAGTCTGCCTTGTAGGCGCTGGAAATGTTGGCAAAATAAACCACCAAAAACAACGCGATGACGCCGATTGTCAAAACTCCGAACAGCAAAATTAACATGGAGTTGGGAATTTCAACAGGCAATCCGTCGGGACCGATGCCGTTAAAATTAGGATCCGAAGTATCGACGTATCCCAATGTTCCAAGATTTTGCAATGCCTTCCAACCCAACGGAGTGTTGTTGATTTCAGGACAAAGTATCATAAATGCGAAGAAGGCAATTTCCAACAACAGGAAAATGATTCCTTTTGCAATTTGTTTGTGACTGAAATTGCCCGCGCCCATGATGAAGTGCGACATTTTTGTGCCAAAACTTCCGTCGATAAAGCGCTCGCCAAAGTTTTTGAAGCAGTTGCCGATTGATTTTCCCAAACGTTCAAACGGTCCGCTTTTTCTTTTTACTGATAGTTCGGACATGGTTATCTCCTAGTAGTTTCTATTGACCGGCGGCCTTACTGGTTCTCCAGATGTTTTGAATAATTTGCAAACCGGCAAGCAGTTTTTCATCCGTATCGTAAGCCGTCACGTTTCCTGCGCTGGAATCACGTTTAAGAATGATATCTTGAGTGTAGGTATCTGCTCCGCTTTGATAGAAGAACAAGTTGAGGAAGTTGTGATAACCGAACGGTTGAGGAATTCCCCAAACAGACATTTCAATTTGTTTTGCGGCAAGTTGTGCTTCGACAGTGTCTGCCTTCATTGCTTCGAATTCCGCAGAAGCATTTTTGTAAGTGGGAAGGTTGTTGCATTGTTCGAAGGAACCTTCTTGAATTTCTTTGCTGGAAAGGTATTCGATGACATCTTCACACATTTGTTTGTTGCCGTCTTTGACAGCTGCACAAGAAGCGTTGATGCAGAAAACTTTACAATCTGCAAACGTTCCGGATTTCATAACAGTGCCTGCAGTGCAAGTACCATATGCATCTGCATCCGTGATTGTGTAGGTAGGAAGTTGAGCAATGCCCAAGTTGTTGCCCAATGCGCTCTTAACGCCTTCAAACTTCCATGCGCCGCCAACCAAAGAAAGAACCTTGCCTTCACGAAGCAATGTTTCGAATGCGTCGGAGCCGGAAAGTTGTCCGCCGTTGGGATCGTTGAAGAAACGTTGTGCCCACTTGAAGTTAGCAACAGTGTCATCCCCCGTGCAATAGCAGCTGGCGAGCATTTCGGACAAAGTTGAACCTTCGTAGATTTTTACGCTGGTAGAATTTGTTTCGGCATTGCGAGCAAGCATAAAGAAACTGAGGTTATAGCTGTCGTTGCCCATAACCGTGCCGGCCTTGACAGTGCTTCCTGCAGCTTTTGCTGCTTCCATAAGGCCTTCCCAAGATTGAGCCTGTTCTGCCGTAACAAGAGCCTTGTTGTAGTAGAGAACAAGTGCTTGGCCGATGTAGGGAACGGCAAATGTCAATTCTTGTCCACCGACGGTGTTTTTGATAACGGATTTGTAACCGTCTGCATTGTCAGCTTCGATTTGAGCAAGCAATGTCGGGCTTGTGATAGCGGCAATAACGGGAGCCGTACCGACAAGTTTACCAAGGTTATCGTGAGGGATGGTGAAAATGGACGGACCTGCAGCGGGATCCTTCAAAACAGCTTCTGCAGCCGTCGAAGAGTCTACGCCTTTAACTTCCACCGTGTAGGGGAAAGCTTTTCCGTTAGCCTCAGCATAATTATTGACGTAAGTTTCCATCACACTTGTGTAGTAAGCTTCTGATTCACTGCCTACCCAAATGGTCAAAACTTTGGTTCCGCATGCCGACAAAGACAGTACGCAAGCCAAAACCATTGCAAGCATGATGATTGTTGCGATAAGTTTTTTCATATTTTCCTCCTTTTAATTTACGAAAAAATCAATTAACGTGGGCACAATACACCACTATTAACTATAAAATTTTAACACCTAAATAAAATATATTCAAGCGTATTTTAAGAAAAAAAATTCCATTTGCCGTTTTTCATCAAAAAAAGCCGTTTTAGCTCAAAAAAGCGGCAAAACTATCAATAAAATGACAAAAAAAATACAATAACAAGGTTGTTTTTATCCTAGATTTGTGTTAAGATTAAAGAAAAAAAAGGAGCGGACGTATTATGATGATAAACAGCAATCAAATAGTTTCCATGACCGACGCAAACCAAAATTTTTCCAAAGTGGTTAAACTTTGCGAAGATATGGGTTGCGTGGTGATTTTCAAAAACAACAAGCCCAAAATGGTTTTGTTGGATATTGATGCAATGAAAATTACGTTGCCGCAATCGGACGACAACCTGGAACGTGCCGCAAAACGGGAAGTTGACCGTGCAAAGTGGCTGTAACTGTGCACCGAACCGCTTGCATGCACGATTGCCACAACCGATCCAACCGACTTCGTCTCACTCTTTACATAATCCGCAACAATTCGGACAAACATCAAGCTGCAACAAAAAAATTCTAGAATAAATGTTAAAGCGTGAATAAAAAAACGATCGGCTTTGCTTTCAAAAACTTTGAAAGGAATGTTTTGTTAATAGAAACAGAGTGAACTCAGCACACGATAACCGTCAAACACGGCGGCCCAAAACTGCTCGTTCGAGCAAAACATTCAACCGAATTTAACAAAAACCACAACAAAAAAAATGTCCGTCATGCGGCTAAACAACCCAAAGACGGACATTTTTTAATTTCATTTTGAACAATCTGCGACTGAGTCGAACAAAAAATAGTAGTCATAGTCCAGATATGTTCCGGTGGCATTGCAAAATTCCATTGTGGCCGTACCCGGAGAGATGACGGGCTTTTCGCCTACGTCAAAGAACTTGACAACCACTTCCAACGTGTACTTGACATTATATTTTTCACGAATTTCGTTCAAGACGGCAATTTTTTGCTGCAACGGCGCAACGGTTTTTTCCAACTGTTTTTCAACGTAGTAATAATTTTTGGTAACAACCGTGCCGCACGACCAAAAGGAAAAGTTGTAGGTATCGTTCGGCGCACGACGCAAATCGCCCTTGCGCCACTGTTTGTCGGCATCCAGTTGCAACAGTTCGCCAACCTCCGACGGATTGAAATCTCCCAGAATTTTGAAATACGTTTTAATTTTGAATTTTGTTTCCAAAACAACACCTCCGACGCGCATAAAATGACAATTTTGCCCACCAAAACGACCTTGCAAACGACCGCATACGCAAAATTATACTATCACAGCAAAAAAATTTGCACTTTGCTTGCAAAACAAGCGAACACCGCCGCTTTACACACAAGACATGCAGAAACGAAAGTATTTGTGGCGAAACGACAGTCTTGCAAGAATTTCGTTCACCAAACAAAGACTTTTCTTTGCATATATTATACCACTTTTTTGAAAATTTCGCAAGTTACACAAAACCAAGAAAATTGCAGAAAAATTCAATTTTGCGGCAAATTACTACAATGCAAAAACACGGCCAAGGAAAAACCTTGACCGTGTTTGTTTTTGTTTTGTGGTGCCGAAACGGCTTTCTTTGCACCGCTTTCAGACAAAATACAGTGCCGAACGCGCTTGTTTAGAGATTATTGTTCTTCCTCAACGTAGCCCCAGATGACTGGGCAATTTGAGTGGTTCCACTGAGAGCTCCAACCGCTAGGTTGCGATTCTGCTTCGCAATAGATTGTGAGATTGCTACAGCCGGTGAAAGAATCATAGTTTATTGATGTGACACTACTTGGGATAACTATACTTGTCAAACTACTGCAGCCATTGAATGCCATATAGCCTATCGACGTAACGTTTGAAGGAATGACTATACTTTTCAAACTACTGCAACCGCTGAATGCTCTGCCGCCTAGCGATGTGAGTTGACTGTTTTCGTCAAACACTACACTTGTGAGATTGCTACAATTATAAAAGGCCAGGTCTCCAATTGATTTGACACCATAGGGAACAACTATGCTTTCCAAACTACTGCAACCGCCGAATGCTCTGTTGCCTATCGATCTTACACTACTTGGAATTTCAATGCTTGTGAGATTGCTACACCCCTCAAATGTATCGTAGTCTATAGAGGTGACACCGTAAGGGATCTTGACACTTGTGAGACTACTACAACCTGTGAAAGCTCCGCCTCCTATTGATGTGACACCGGAGGGGATCACAATGCTTGTGAGACTGCTGCAACCAGAGAACGCATATTTGCCTATTGATGTGACACTGTCCGGAATATCAATGTTTGTCAGATTGCTGAAACCGATGAATGCAGCAAACCCTATCGATGTGACGCTACCGTCAGTCGGAATAATGCTTTTGGGACAACCGACAACCAACGTTTTTGTTTCTGTTTTTATAATGCAATTTCCTTCGCTGTGATAAACAGAATTGCCCTCTGCAACGGTGATGCTCGCAAGGCTATCACAAGAAGAAAAGGCTTGTGAGTCTATCAATGTGACACTTGCAGGAATAACAATGCTTGCGAGACTGCTACAACCGCAGAATGAGTTGTAGATCGAGGTTACACTTTCCGGGATGGTAAAACTTGCCAGATCGCTGCAACCATAAAATGCAGATGAACCTATCGAATCCAGTTGACTGTTTTTACCAAATATTACACTTGTTAGGCTGCTGCAACCACGGAAGGCCTCGAATCCTATCGACGTGATGCTATCCGAAATCACAATGCTTTTGAGGCTGATGCAATTATAGAAAGAACCGGTGTCGATACCCGTACAAACAGAGCCCTCTTCAAATACAACATTTGTTATTTTAGGGGCACATTCACTATCTTGCCAAGCGGCGCAAAACAGATGGTCCGGTACATTTTGAACATTTGCGCCAATCGTTACCTCAATTCCGTCACCGCCTTGCCCCGCATAGGAAAATACACGATTATCGTTATCCAAATAATTGGCATTTGTTGCATTGAAGTTTATTTCCGTCAATGCCGTGCAACTTGCAAACGCGTTTTTCCCAAACGACTTTACACTTTTTCCTATTGTAACACTTTGAAGTCCCGTGCAATATTGGAACGCATAAGACTCAATCGATTGTACACTGTCCGGTATTGTGATACTTGCAAGTTCACTACAACCAGAAAACGCACTAAAGCCAATCGACTCCACACTGTTTCCTATTGTGACGTCTTGAAGCGACTTACAATTGCTAAAGGCAGAATTTCCTATCGATGTGACACTTGCCGGAATTGTGACACTTGTAAGACCGATGTTGCTAAACGCAGCGTAACCAATACTAGTGCAAACCGCCCCATCTTCAAACACCACCTCAAGTAGTTTAGACAACTTCGAATAATTATCGCTCGCGAACAAATGGGCAGGGATCTTTTGAACGTTTTTACCTATTGTTACTTTTATTCCGTCACCGTTTTGCCCAACATTACAGAATGCATAGGCACCTGAACTCAAATCATCACAATTCATTGCATTGAATTTAATTTCCGTCAATGCCGTGCAATTAAGAAAAGCATACTCGCTTATTGATGTGACACCGGCAGGGATAGTGACGCTTTCTAAGCCACTACAACCGCCGAATGCTCTGCCGCCTATTGATGTGACACTGTCCGTAAGAACAATACTTGTGAGACTGCTGCAATTACTGAACGCTCCGTAAAGCAACTTGTCACCGGTGAACGTCACTGTTTTAAGTGACGACGGAATGCAGTAGTCGCTGTAGGTTGTGTCTGACGTTGAGTCGCCGTAATAATATTGTCGAATCGTCGTACTCGTACTGTTCGTATAACTTTTTGTGCCGAATATGTAGCCGAACGGATATTGATAGGTGTCGCTACTTGTTACACCCGCTTTTGCCCCGACAAAGGGAATGGTTATGCTTGTGAGTCCACTGCAACCGCTGAATGTGCCTAAACCTATCGATGTGACGCTATCCGGAATTGTGACACTTGTGAGTCCTGTGCAATAGGCAAATGCTTCTTCTCCTATCGTAGCCAATTGGCAGTTATCGGCAAACGTTACACTTGTGAGGCCATTGCAACCGGAAAATGCTTCTTCGCCTATGCTTGTGACGCCCCTTGGAATAGTAATGTTTGTGAGACTCTGACACCAGCTAAACGCACCTTTTCCTATGCTCGTGACGCTATCAGGGATTGCTATGTTTGTGAGTTTTTGACCAGCTATGTAGAAAGCATAGTCTCCTATCGATTCCAGCTTGCTGTTTTCTCCGAACGTGACGTTTTCGAGGAACGGCATATGGCTGAAAGCATAGGCACCGATCGATTTAAGCTGACTGTTGTTGCAAATCGTTATATTTCTTGTATTCTCACGGTCCGAAAAAGCATTATCTCCTATCGATGTGACACTGGCGGGAATTGTTATTGTTGCGTCTGCAAATATGCCGCGATGCACAAGTCCTTCAACAAATGCGCTGTTCCCGATAACAGTGACCCCTTCGGAGATCTGAATGTTGCTGACAGCTATGCCACAGAACGTGTAAGGTTTGATTTCCGTAATCGTTGACGGAATCACCAAATTGTCCACGCATTCACCGTTCAAGAACAAACGTCCAGCCTCGTACAACGGGTTTGAACTATTATTGCCACCGAACGTGATATTGCACCATGCGACAAGATCCGATATGTACACTTCGCGAAGGTATTCACAATCGGAAAAGGCAGATTTGCCTATCGACGTGATACAGGACGGAATAACTACACTTGTGATTGTGGTACAATCTTTGAATGCCTCATCGCCTATCGCTTTCACGGGCAAACCTTCATGTTTGGTGGGAATGATAACCTTACTGTCCGTGCACGTTCCGCAACTGACAATGTAGTAGGTTCCATCGGAACTTAACGTGTACGCAAGTCCCTCGGATTGTTCTTCCCAATTGCAGACGCTGCAATAACCGTTTTTGCAGCTGTGACCGGTAGCGGGAATAACCAAACTGTTCAACTTGTTGTAGTTTTTGTCTAGATTTGTTCCACAAATAGTACACGTGTAGTGAGCCACTTGACCGTCTTCCGTGCAAGTTGCAGACACTTTTTCCACCCATGAACCACAACTGTGCGCGATAGGAATTGTTTCCGTTACCGCAACTCCATGGCAAACAGTGCATTCCTTGTGCTTTGAACCCTCTTCGTAGCAATTTGCTTCGACATCCACAATCCAATCGGTACCGGCCTTGTGCCCTTCTGCCGGAATTATAAGGTCGCGGTATTCAACTGCAGCACCCGTGGCATCGTAGTACTTTCGGCAACTAGTGCAATATTGATATCCTTTATTGCCGCTTTGCGTGCACGTGACAGGGACTTCATTCACCCATTCTTCAAATTCATGTTCGGCATAGAAGTACGTTCTGTCCAAATATTCGTTGCAAACGGTGCACTCTCGGTGCTTTTGTCCCATGCTTGTGCAAGTTGCTTCCATATCCACAATCCAGTCGCCCGGTGAGTGAACAGCAGGAATAACTAAATCGTGAATTTGATTTTCATCTGCATCGAAGTAGCCGTAGCACCTCATACACATTTTGCGTCCTACAAATCCAATAGAACAAGATGCGGGCACTTCTTCCACCCAATCGCCAAAGATGTGAGCGGCGGGAATGGTTGCCGTTTCCAAAGTTTCGTGACAAACAGTACATTCTTTATGCTTGGAACCGTTTACCGTGCACGTTGCGTACTCATCCTCAATCCAATCGCTTGGCTTGTGGTCTACCTTAGGAATGGTGAAATCTTGAATTTCAAGGCCTTCGACATCGTAGTACTTTTGGCATACAGAACAATATTGATAGCCTTTTGTGCCGTTTTCAATACACGTTGCGGGAATTTCGTACACCCAATTGCCAAACACGTGTGCGAGAGGAAGGGTTAGGTCTTCAATTTCGTTGCCTTCGACATCGTAGTTCTTTTGGCAAACGGAACAATATTGATGGCCTTTGGTACCTGTTTTTGTGCAAGTTGCAGGCACTTCTTCTACCCATGTGTCATAAACGTGCGCTTTGGAAAGTATCACAC
This sequence comes from uncultured Oscillospiraceae bacterium, assembly GCA_964598315.1. Taxonomy (GTDB): domain Bacteria; phylum Bacillota; class Clostridia; order Christensenellales; family CAG-314; genus Fimimonas. The sequence goes on along the minus strand of CAZRBI010000033.1, from coordinate 5,843 downwards.
TGCTGCTATCAAGCACTTTTTCGCCCTTTTCGTCACCAAAATACGTTTCACATCCCGAGCAATACCAATATTCAACATTGCCTTCGGTTTGGCACGTGGCAGCGCTAGCATCATGGTGCGTCAGAGTGTGTGTAAGTTGCGACAATTCTTGCTCTTCCTTGTATCCGCACATTGTGCACCAGCGCAACTGAGTACCGTGCTTAGCACAGGTTGCAGGTTCCACTATCCATTCGGAAAACACGTGATTGCACGAAACGGTTATCCTCACCTCTTGGGTAATTCCTTTGTAGGTTACAGTAAGATAACTGTCGGCCAGATAAAGCGAGCCGTCCAACGCGTAATCATTCACAACGTTCGATTTGCCGTTAGAATCGGTGTAAATTACCGTCAACCACTCCTTGACGACTTCCAATTTTTCGTCGGGATGAATAACTGCATCCTTGTTCACCATTACTAACAGTGAATTGTTTGAAACTACGTTAACATATACAACGTTTGAAACACATTCGTAAGCGTTGTAATCGTAAATGACGGAAATCCGGCATTTCCCGCTCTTCAATTCACCTTGCAATCTGAAATCGGTAATTTGTTTGGAAACGTTTTGTTCATCCGTATATGTAACAGTAAGATGCTTTTTAACCGTTTCCAGGTTGTCGTTTTCGTGGAAGAAACAGCCTTCTTCCAATTCCACCGAAAGCGAACGCTGATGTAATACGTCAACAATTATTTTGGTCGACAAATCGTTGTAGGTTACCGTGAGTTCGCACTTGCCAAACGCCACAGTGCCTTCCAACGTATAGTCGTAGACGGCATCGGAATTGCCGTTTGAATCGGTGTACATAACGTACAAGAGGCCTCTGATAGAAAACAAGTCGTCGGTATCGTAAATGGCAATGTCGTCGTCCCTCCGCTTCACCATAAGCGAATTGTTGGCAACAACATCCACAATAACCTTGGCAGTAAGCCCGTTGTACGCAACGGTTAGTTCACATGCGCCCTGTGTGAGCGTTCCGATCAATTCGTAGTCGTAAATATCACGTAACTTTCCGTCAGTCTCCTTGTAGTAAACACGCAAACCTTCTTTCACCTTTTCCGGTTCGTCGTCAACGTGGAAAAAGTAGCCTTCGCTTTCCACCCAAAGAGTGGGCTTGTAGGCAACCAATATTTGCACGCAGGTGGTCAAACCGTTGTAAGTTACGGTCAGTTCACATTCACCTCCGACAATTTGACCGTTCAGCGCGTAGTCTTCAATTTGAACGGTGTTGCCTTCGGCATCTGTGTAAGTAACGGAAAGACAGCTTCTTACCTTTTCAAGGTCGTCACCTTCGCAAATAACAAGGTCGTCACCTTCGAACACTGCCCAAATGTGTTCGTTGGACTTGCTTGCCACGTGCACCGTTACCGTTGCCGTGATTCCGTTGTACCTCACGGTAAGTTCACATTCTCCGGGTTCAAGATATCCACTTAAAGTGTAGTCGGTGATTTCACCGGACAAACCGTCTGCAGCAACATACTTGACGATGAGATAGTCTTTTACCATTTCTAGGTCGTCGCCTTCGTGAAAAACGTGACTTTCGTCAAACTCAACGCGCAAGGTACCACCGGATATTTCCGCAACGTTAACAGTGACTTTTGCGGTGTAGCCGTTGTAACTTACCGTAAGTTGACAGTCACCGCTAACAAGTTTGCCGCTTAACTTGTAATCGGTGATTTGTTGCGAATTACCTTCCGCATCCGTGTAGGTGACAGTGAGATAGGGTTTGACACTTTCCAAGTCGTCCCCTTCGCTGATAACGTGAGTGTTGTCGTACTTTACGGAAATACTGCCGCCACCAGTTTCGTCACATGCGGCAAGGACACATATTGCCACAAGCAACAGTGCCACAACAAGCATCAGTTTTTGCGTTGACTTTTTCATTTTGCCCCCCCCAATTTTGTTTTTGAACGGTTTTTCTAGAATAAAATTTTCCATTCTTATTATACGCCTACCCCCCCCCATGCTGTCAAGAGGGGGAAAGTAATTTTGTGTGTAAACCGTTTTTCGATCAGCTTGCCGAACAACAAGTTTTGTTATATAAAGCCCCGATTTGACGAGTAACCCTGAAAGAATATCTTCAAACATCTGATTTACAAAAAAAAGCAATAATGTTGAGCTGCCGAAAAGCCAACAAACTAACCGACTGCGCGATTTTGAGAGATTCTGATTGTTGCCAACAAAAACTGTCTTGCGCGGCAAATTGCAGGACAGTCGAAATCTAACTATTGCAAACTATTTTACCTTGGAACAACATTTCTTGCCCCAACATTTATCATACATCCTGTTTTGAGCTACATGTCGCCACTGCTACTGCTTGGCCGATTACACCTATTGTCCTTAAAAGTAAAATTTACCACCGCGACAAAAAAAATCTCACCTCGATCGAGGTGAGATTTTTGAATTTCACTATTGTTTCAATTACTTGATGATCTTGGAAACAACGCCGGAACCAACGGTGTGTCCGCCTTCACGGATAGCGAAACGAAGTCCTTCTTCCATAGCGATGGGGGTGATCAAATCAACTTTGATGTGAGTGTGGTCACCGGGCATAACCATTTCTACGCCTTCGTCAAGAGCAATTGTGCCCGTAACGTCGGTTGTGCGGAAGTAGAATTGAGGACGATATCCCTTGAAGAACGGGCTGTGACGTCCGCCTTCTTCCTTCGTAAGAACGTAAACTTGTCCTTCGAATTCGGTGTGAGGAGTTACGCTTTTGGGTTTAGCAATAACTTGTCCGCGTTCGATTTCTTTACGATCGATACCACGAAGCAACAAACCTACGTTGTCGCCTGCGAAAGCTTCGTCAAGAAGTTTACGGAACATTTCAACGCCTGTAACAACGGACGTTTTGATTTCGTCTTTCAAACCAACGATTTCTACGGGGTCGGAAGGTTTGATGGAACCACGTTCTACTCTACCGGTAGCAACCGTTCCGCGGCCTGTGATGGTGAATACGTCTTCAACGGGCATAAGGAAGGGTTTGTCGGTGTCACGAGCGGGAGTGGGGATGTAAGCGTCAACTGCATCCATCAAGTCCAAAATGGGCTTATAAACGGGGCTGTTGAGGTCGTGGTTACCGGATTGGTAAGCATCGATAGCGCATTTAGCGGAACCTTTAACGATAGGAGTATCGTCGCCGGGGAATTCGTACTTGGAAAGAAGTTCTCTGATTTCCATTTCAACGAGTTCCAAAAGTTCGTCGTCGTCTACCAAGTCGGTTTTGTTCATGAATACTACGATATAGGGCACGCCTACCTGACGAGCGAGCAAGATGTGCTCACGGGTTTGGGGCATCGGGCCGTCTGCAGAAGAAACTACCAAGATTGCGCCGTCCATTTGTGCAGCACCGGTGATCATGTTTTTAACATAGTCGGCGTGGCCGGGGCAGTCTACGTGTGCGTAGTGACGTGCATCTGTTTCGTATTCTACGTGTGCAGTGTTAATTGTGATACCACGTGCTCTTTCTTCGGGAGCCTTGTCGATTTGGTCGTAAGCCATAACTTCAGCATCGTTCTTCATGGAAAGAACCATGGTGATAGCTGCGGTCAAAGTGGTCTTGCCGTGGTCTACGTGGCCGATCGTACCAATGTTGACGTGGGGTTTGCTTCTGTCAAATTTCGCTTTTGCCATTGTGATGATTTCCTCCTGTAATTTGTTGACAAAATTGGTAATTGTTTTAGCAAATTGTTCGCTTTTTCAATTATAACTTATTTTTTTGTTTTGGTCTATACTTTTTTCAAAGTTTTTCCAAAATTTTACTTGCTGGCGTTTTCTTTGGTAATCTTTTCTTTGATTGCCTTGGGAACTTCAGCAAAATGGTCGAATTGCATCGTGTAGTTGCCTCTGCCTTGTGTTCTGGAACGCAAGTCTGTTGCATAGCCGAACATTTCAGCCAAAGGAATGAATGCGTTTACAACCTGAACTCCGTTGCGGAGCTCGATACCGGACACATTGCCGCGACGGCTGGAAACGTTGCCCATAACGTCGCCCAAATATTCTTCCGGCATGGTGATTTCCACTTTCATCATGGGTTCCAACAAAACGGGATCTGCTTTTGCAGCGGCGTTTTTGAATGCCAAAGAGCCTGCAATTTTGAATGCCATTTCGCTGCTGTCCACGGGGTGGAAACTTCCGTCGTACACCGTAACTTTGAAATCCACCACTTCGTAGCCTGCCAAAGGACCGGTTTTGGATGCTTCGACGATACCGTTGTTGATAGGTTGAATGTATTCTTTGGGAATACTTCCGCCCACCGTTGCATCCACAAATTCGTAGCCTTTGCCTGCTTCTTGCGGTTCCATTTTGATTTTACAGTGACCGTATTGTCCCTTACCGCCGGATTGACGAACGTACTTACCTTCCGCTTCAACTGCTTTGGTGATGGTTTCACGATAGGATACTTGAGGTTTACCTACGTTTGCTTCAACTTTGAATTCGCGCAACAATCTGTCCACGATGATTTCCAAGTGAAGCTCGCCCATACCTGCAATGATTGTTTGACCTGTTTCTTGGTCGGTGTAGGTTTTGAACGTTGGGTCTTCTTCGGCAAGTTTGATGAGCGCAAGCGTCATCTTTTCTTGTCCGGCTTTGGTTTTGGGTTCGATTGCAACCTTGATGACGGGTTCGGGGAATATCATGCTATCCAAAACGATAGGATTCTTTTCCTCGCACAAAGTGTCGCCCGTAGTCGTGTCTTTCAAACCGACAAGAGCAACGATTTCGCCGGCATAGGTTTCGTCGATTTCTTCACGTTGAGCAGCGTGCATTTGCAACACTTTCGTGATACGTTCGCGCTTGCCCTTGGTGGAATTGTAGATGTAGCTGCCTGCTTGCAATTTGCCGCTGTACACACGACAGTACGCCAACTTACCAACGAACGGATCGGCAACGATTTTGAATGCCAAACCGCAGAACGGTTCGTCGTCGTCTGTTTTGCGAACGATTTCTTTGCTTTCGTCGTGAACGTCGAAACCGACAACGTGGTCAACGTCTACGGGGCTGGGCAAATATTCGCAAATTGCATCCAACAACTTTTGAACACCCTTGTTTTTGTAGGCAGAGCCGCACAAAACGGGGTTCACTTTGAGTTCGATAACAGCCTTACGCAAAGCCTTTTTGATTTCGTCGACGGAAAGGTCGCCTTCCTCAAAGAACTTTTCCATAAGTGCATCGTCCGTGCCGGCGCAGAATTCCACAAGTTCTTCGTGTGCTTGTTCCACTGCATCAACCATATCTGCGGGAATGGGACCTTCGTCGATAACCGATCCGGTGGGATCGTTGTAGTAGTACGCTTTCTTTGTGATGACGTCTACCAAACCTTTGAAGGTTTCTTCCTTGCCGATGGGCAATTGAATGGGTAAAGCGTTGGATTTCAATCTTTCGCGCATCATTTTGACAACGTTGTCGAAATTTGCGCCGTTGATATCCATTTTGTTTACGAATGCAATTCTGGGCACGTTATATTTTGACGCTTGGTGCCACACCGTTTCGCTTTGGGGTTCTACACCGCCTTTTGCGCAGAAAACCGCAACCGCACCGTCCAAAACGCGAAGCGAACGTTCAACTTCTACCGTAAAGTCCACGTGGCCCGGCGTATCGATAAGGTTGATACGATAGTCCGTGTCGTTGTAGTGGTCTATCCAGTGAACGGTTGTAGCTGCACTTGCGATGGTTATGCCGCGTTCCTGTTCTTGCGCCATACTGTCCATAACGGCCGTTCCGTCGTGCGTTTCGCCGATTTTACGGGTTTTTCCGGAAAAGAACAGTATTCTTTCGCTTGTGGTTGTTTTACCTGCGTCGATGTGCG
>CAZRBI010000032.1:0-18950 GCA_964598315.1 uncultured Oscillospiraceae bacterium | reverse complement strand
TACAACCGAAAAACGCTGATATAAACTATCTTTTTGCAAACAAAAAACCTAAACCGAACTTTATAGATTCGATTTAGGTTTTGATTGGCGGAGAAAGAGGGATTTGAACCCTCGCTACGGTATCCCGTACTACACCCTTAGCAGGGGCGCCCCTTCGGCCTCTTGGGTATTTCTCCAAATCCGGTTTGCGTGCAATGTTATTCAATTGCTAGACTATTCTAGCACAAAAGAACAATTTAGTAAAGTTATTTTGAAAGATTTGTTGAAGATTTACAATAGGTTTGTTAAAAAAGTTGATAAAACCCACCCAAAATCGAAAATAAAGTAGTTATTCAAGTTGTCCACCACTACATACTTGTTATTTTTTTGTTCGAAAGATACACACCATTGTCGAAACTACAAACTTTGTAACAATTAGCTCGGCAAGATTACTATTTCGGCAACAATTCCCAAAAAACAATTAAGTAGTTTATACAAGTTGTCCACCACTACATACTTGTTATTTTTTTGCTTGAAAGATACACACAATTATCCAAATCGTCCATTTTGCAACAGTTAATTCAACTAGAATACTTATTTCGGCAGCACCTACAATCTGCCAAGTTGTGGTTGACGCTGCACCTACGCATGTCAAAAAAATTTGAAAAGGTTGACAATTGGATTTATACCTTATCCGTATCGAACTTTTGTCCCCACGTGTGTTGTAGTTAGCGGTGGCGCGGTACAACAGTTGCTGATGCCGAAAGCTTTTTCAATGCGGCGACATTGTTGCTATATGTTTAAAAATCTTTCATACATACTGTTTTTTAGCTTCGTCACTCAAAAAGAACACTATTAACCCACACAAAAAATGTTTGTTTGCCTACATACCACATTCACACGAAAAGCACGTGTTGCGTGTTTCACACACATTGATTTGTGAAAATTTTCGTACAAAAACCCAAATATTCACCTTGCAAATATCATTTTTTTAGGGTCACATGCTTGGCACACAACTCAATTGGCACTGCTTGTTTTCAGCACATATCACTTGCGCCGTGCGTCCAAACAGTGCATCACTGTCACAATTTGCACCACACGAGCCTTATTTGGGCACCAAAAACGACATTGACGGCGCCAATGCGCGTTTTGAGGCCGCACCGCGCACAGATAAGCCGTTTTTGCCATCCGTTTGCCCAAGAGACAATATTCAACGCAACAACTAGCGGCAAGCCTTTTCCAAGGGCCAACAGCCGCAAGGTTGACACTGGATAAATATTGTTGTATCATAAGCACAAGTTTTACAAATGCGCGACGCGCAACGGAGAAAGTATGAACAAACAAAAGCAACAGTCCGAACAATCTCGGCTACCACACAATCGTTGGCAAGTTTTTGCCGACAGAATACAAACACACTGGCTTAAACTTTGGCTTTGCGGTCTTTTGCTACTATTGTTTTCGTTACCGCTGTTTGCCGTTAGGTTCACAACGGATTTGTTGGTGACGGCCGTGCGCGAACAGTTGCAGTCCAACATTATCTCGCAAGATACATACGAAGCAACAGTACAAACAATTCAGCTGTTTTCTGCGCTGATAAACGTTGTTTCCTACATAATCTTCGGCATAGGCATCGTTGGCATCCTTCGACAAGTTCGCAAAATGGCTTGGTCTGAGCCGGTTTCTTTTTGGGGAGATTTTTCCATTGGCGTGAAACAAAACAAGGGCGGATTGTTGTGTTTTCTGGCAATAGGGTTGCTCAATGCGTTCAATTCGGTTGTTATGCAAAACAACGACGGCTTGTTTGCGTATGTTCCGCTGTGTGCCTACGTTTTGATATTGTTGCCGATAATTTTGCACATATTGGTGCAATTGTCAATCTACAACCACAAAGCATGGGATCTGATCTCTTCTTCTGCGTTTGTCTACATCAAAACATTGCCTGTTTCCGTTTTGTTTTCGCTGCTGTTCATGGCGTACGGCTTGCTAGATTTTGTCGGGGCGCTTATACCCAGATATCTGCTGAAAGCCGTGTTCGTGATGTTGCTTCCGACAATCGTTTTGGGCTGGTTTATCTACTGTTGCTCTGCTTTGGATAAGTACATCAACAAACAAAGCTATCCCGAACTTGTGGATAAAGGCGTTTGGCGGTTGGATAAGTAGACGGCAATTGTATCTTTCTGCACAATGCGTCTTGCATTTTTTCGAATAAGCGCCAAAAACGACATTATCGTTATGCATTCAAAATGCTTTTGTAAGCAAATTTGGCAGAACAACGAAATTTGCAAAGTACAATTTTCTCGCCACGAAATGTTTGTGAGCAAATTTACCCCACACGAATATCTCCGTTTGCAAAAACATTTTGCACAACCAACACGTGCACACAAAAACGTCTTCATCCGTTTTGAAAAATTGTACGGCGAACACGATCAGCGTTCAAAATTCGATTGAATAGTAATCAAAACAAACAATTGAAAGACTTTGTACGCCAAAAATACGCCAACAACTGTTACAGCCCCGACGGTCTCGCCTTGAGTCCATCGGGGCTGTTTTTTTAACAAAAAGCCATCGCAGCTGCGATGGCTTATGTTTAAGTTTTGAAATTGTTCGGTTGCAATTATGCAGCTGTGTAAACGGCAATTTCCGTTACGCGAACTTGTGCACCGATGTTGAGGATGACGCTATCCACTGCTTCGGTGAAGGTGATTGTCAAAACCGTGCCATTGACAGAAACGGTTGCTCCTGCAACGTTGACAGTTTCGGTACCCTTGAAGTTTCTCTCACCGTCTGTTGTGATAGTGATTTGCGTCATTCCGGTGTAGTTGATGGTGAGCGTAGATCCTGCATAGAAACGTACGCTTCCACGGTCTGCAGTGTCGTATTGCACGGTGACAGCACTTGTGCTTGTTCCAATGTCGTTGATGACGGTGATTCCGTTAACGGTCATTGTTTTTTGCGTTCCACCGGTTTTAGAGTTACCTTCGTAATCGGTGTAGCTGCCTTCTTTTGTTACGGAAATAGCAGGGCCGCTTGTGCAATCGATTTTAGCTGCAACAGATCCGGAAGGAGTTGTTGTGCCGGAGCCGCTTTCGGAAGAACCCGTGCCGGTGATTGTGCTGTTGACAACGTGTGCGATATATTGAGATACGTCTGCGTTTTCGTCAGAAAGATAGGACGTTTTGCTTGCGCTTATGGTAGCAAAATCGTTGTACGTTCCAAGATAGAAGTCGCTGGAATCGGATTCGTAGCTTACGCCTTGGACAACAAGTTCACCGTGTGTTCCGAACGAGAACACTGTGGATGCCGTGTCTTCCAAAGAAACGATAGCCGTAAACTTGCCTTTGGTGTTGAGTCCGCCAACAACTTGGATATACTTGCTGCCGAGTTTTACGAAGTAGCCGCCTTCGGTAGTTTCAAGCTTCAAAACTGCTGCTTTGGAAACATCTTCCGTAGTAGCGATGAAGTTGCCGCTCATTTCTGCAAGTGCAAACAATGCTTTGCTGTTTGTGCCTTGCCACAAAGCGAGTTTATATTCCGTGCCGGCAACGGGGCTGGCAACGATGTTGGAAACAACGTCTTCCTTTGTGACTATTGTTCCGGAAGGTGTAGGCGTAGGATCGGGAGTTTCGGAAGCGTTGATTTCCGTACCACTCACAAGACGTGCCGGATATTGAGTGTTATCGATTGTTGTCACGTCGGAGATATAGGAAGTGGAGCTTGCGCTGATTGTAGCGTAGGAGCCATACGTTCCAAGATAGAAGTCGCCGGTTTGATCTGCACCGCTATCGTCTTTTGCCGATGCGCTTGCAATCAGTTCGTTGTTGCTGCCGATTGTGAACACTGTTGTTGCAGTGTCTGCCAAAGATACGGCTGCTTTAACGTACTTTCCGCCCCAAGAACCGGTCAACGTGATGTACTTGCCGCCAAGGTTCAAGAAATAGCCGCCTTCGGTAGATTCCAATTTGAGTGCTGCTGCCTTGGAAACGTCTTCGGTTGTAGCAAGGTAGTTGCCACTCATTTCGCCGGTTGCGTAGAGAACTTTCTTGGAGTTTGCTTGCCACAAAGCAAATTTATATTCCGTGTTTGCAGCAGGGCTTGTGATAACGTCTGCCAAATAAGCGTCTTTGGGTTCCAATTGAACTTTCACTTCTTCGTTAGCGATTACGCGAGCAGGGAATTGAGTGTTATCGATTGCTGTCACGTCGGAAATGTAGGACGTTGAGCTTGCGCTGATTGTAGCGTAGGTGCCATAAGTTCCAAGATAGAAGTCGCCGGTTTGATCTGCACCGCTATCGTCTTTTGCAGAAACGCTTGCAATCAGTTCGTTGTTGCTGCCGATTGTGAACACTGTTGTTGCAGTGTCTGTCAAAGATACGGCTGCTTTAACGTACTTGCCGCCCCAAGAACCGGTCAACGTGATGTACTTGCCGCCAAGGTTCAGGTAGTAGCCTTCAGTTGCTGCTTCAAGTTTGAAATCTGCCGCGTCTGCGAATTTTTCCGACAACTTGATGTAGCTGCCGCTCATTTCGCCTGTTGCGTAGAGAACTTTCTTGGAGTTTGCTTGCCACAAAGCGAGTTTGTAGACATTGCCTGCAACGGGTTGAGAAACAACGGATTCGAGATAAACTTCTTTGAAGCCCTTGTTTGCGGAAACAGTGAATTTGTAGTACTTGGTTGCAGTTTCTTCTGCATAAGTGATTTTAGCAACTACTCTTACTGCTGCTGCCACGCCGTCGGAGGGAGTTGTTACAACAAGCTTGCCGTTTTCGATTTTCAACACGCTTGCATATGCTTCTTCAACTTCCCAAGCGATTGTAGCTTCCTGACCTTCGAGAGTTGTGGTTGCTGCAAGTTCGTATTCGCCGGCTTGAATTGTTTGTTTGTTAAGTTCGAAATAGAATGCATCTGCAAAGTCGTAAGCGTCGATGCCCTTGACTCTGACAGTGAAGTTCTTGCTTGCGTTTCCGATAGTAACGGTGAGGGTTACTTCGACAATGCCGCTGGTGGGACGAATGGGTGTTGCAAGATAGTCTTCTTCTCTTTCGGTAAGGACAAGGTTTTCCTTATCGGAAGTCCACGTTGCTGCAAAACCTTCAACAACGACTTCGTTTGTTACGCTGTCGCGTTGTTCGCCGATAACTTTGGGCAAAACGAATTCGTCTTCAACAATCTGTCCGTCTTGCGCCAAGATGTACAATTGCAACAGTTCCTCCGCACTGTTGTCGCACGCTGCAAAAACGCCCAACAAAGCCACGCAAACCATCACAAGTGCAAGCACTATTGAAAGTTTCTTTTTCATTGTTTTTCTCCTTTTGATATTATTTGAATTTTACGTCAGAATAATTCACTACGTTGATTTCGTGAGAATCTTTAACAAGTTGGTAACCTGCAACACTGAACTTGCGTCCCACGGTGAAATTGTGTTGTCCGTTGGACGGAGCGGGAACTTTGAAGGTGAATGTGATAGCATCGCCTTTTGTTCCGGATGACGTTCTTTGAGTTGCGGTTGCGGTAACCGTCAACAACGAGCCTTCTTGTGCCACGCTTACAACCGTTGCATCGGTATACAACGTTGTTGCATAGCGGAAATTGTAGTCCAAACCGCTGTTGAAGTTCAAATAGTAGTTGAGCTGTTTTTCAACCGTATAGGAATCGGGGTTGTTCGGCCCGTAGATAGGATCGTACAAAATGCCCGAAATTTGGAACTTGCCGTAGTAGTTTTGAACATTGCCCACGATGTGATACAGGTGGCCGATTTCCATACGAGACGATGCACTGCCGGAATATGCACAGTAGACGCTGATTGTGTAGGTTTTGCCCGTTTCGGGGTCGTACTGTGTTGCCGTGTAGGTGTGTGTTTGCGTTGAGGAAACGGTCAAGCTTGTCAAACAAGCCACAAATTCAACTTTAGCACCGGAGTCGGTATCTGCCGTGTAGTAGACGTCGGTGTTTTCCCAGAAATCCTTGATGGTCATTGCCACGGGTTCGGTGGAATACAAAGGATCGTCCAAACGGGACCAGTTGCGCAATTGAATGGAACGAGCAAATTCTTCAGCTTGTCTCATGTGATCGTAGTAGGGATAAGCGGAAGTGTTGATTGCCTTGTTTTCGGTATAACCGTTTTCGATCAATTCCAAATTCAAATTTTTGAAATCGGTGTCTTCGGCGGTTTTGTACCAAACATAACCCAAGTAGCGCGTACCGTAGCTGTCGTGTTCGGCAGGAGTAGCTGTTGCTTCCAAAACGATTTCCGTTGCTTTGCTGAGTTGACCTTTTACGAATGCGGATGCGGCCTTGCCCCACTTTTCAATTTTACCGGTGCTTTCCGGGGTGTTGATGCAGTAGTAACGAATGATGACAACGTCGCCTTGAACAAGTTTGAAGCGAGTCGTGTCGCCGTCGGTGTAGCCGTTTTCGTCAACTTCGGCAGAGCCGATGCCGTCTTTCAAAAACGATTTGCCCGCATAAGATTTTGTAAGTTTCAAAGACTTTGTGATGTCGTCGTAGTGTTCGGTGTTGTCGGCAACGTACTTGTTATCACAAGCTGTCAGGCACACTGCCGAAACAACAACCACCAACGCCAGCACCACGCACAATATTTTTTTCATTTAATGCTCCGATGCTTTTGTTACTTTCAATTTTGCTTATTTGCCACCACAGTTGATGTATGCGTCACGCAGTGCCTTGGTAGCAGTTTTTTCACCTTGCATTACGAACAAAAGAACGTTACCTACTTGTGTACGAGCGGTGGACGAACCAACGAATGCGGGAGAGGTGAAGAAGTCTTCTGTCATAGTTTTTGCAACGCTTGCAGATTTTGCAACGATGGTATCCTTTTCAAGGAATGTTTTGTATGCGTCGATTTCGTAGACAGAGTTACGGCTGGGCATATAGCCGGATGCGATTGCGAAAGATGCTTGGAATGTGGGATCGAGCAATTCTTTCATGAACAACCATGTGTAAAGTTGTTTTTCTTCGGAGTTGGACACACTGTGACCACCGGAAAGCATAACCAAAGACGGGCCTTGAGAAATAGCAGAGCTATCGATTTCGCCGTTTTCTTGTACTGTTCCGGGGATGGGAGCTACGCCCCATTCAAATTTGTCTGTTCCTTGGTGAGATGCACCGCCGGAAGAACCTACGCAGTAAACGATACCTTCGGCACCGTCTGCAACGCCCATGGTGAACAAACCGCTGGTGTAGGAACCGTAGTCGTCTTGAGTGGTGAGCCAACCGTTGTTCCAATAGGTGTTCAAAGTTTCAAGCCATTCAGCTTGTTTTTCGCCGTTGAACAAGTAGTGGTTTTGAGCGTTTGCACTGGTGTAGCCCCAACCGTTTTGTTTGCAAGTTGTGATGAACCAGTTTGCTTCGCTGTCGTAGCCGAGAACGGTTGCTTGAGGATATTTTGCTTTGATTGTGGGTGCTTGTTCCCAAATTTCATCCCAAGTTGTAGCAACTGTAAGTTTGCATGCATCCAAAGCTGTCTTGTTGTAGAACAACAATTCGGTGGATTTTACAAACGGAAGAGTAAGCAAATCTTCTGCTTCGTAGCCATAGAGATCGTAGCCACTGAAGTTGCTTGCATAACCTTCGTTGTAGTATCCGGTGACGAAATCGTTGACTTCTTCAGTGGTGTAGCCGACTGCGACTTTGTTGCCGTCAGCATCTGTAACGGTAGCCGAAGAATTGATGAATTTGTTCAAATTCACAACTTTGGAAGTTTGAATGTATTGAGCAACGTGATCTGCGTAGCAATAAGCGATGTCAGGTTGTTGTTTTCCTTGGAAGTCGGAAACGATTTTTTCTTTGACGTCGTCATATCCGCCCGGACGCGTGTGAACGACTTTCCATCCCGGATATTTTGCCTCGAAGCTTGCGATAGCATTTGCCGTGACTGTTTCAAGATCTGCGCCTTGTGAAGAGTAGAACACAATTGTGTGATCGTAGTCCGTTGTTTCGCCACAAGCTGCAAACAGCGTGACTGCGCAAGAAAGAACCAGCACAAGCACCAAAATGCTTACAATAGTTTTTTTCATGATTTTCTCCTTAAAATTATTTATACCGACACCTTTTTAAGGTGTAGTACACAAAAGTAGTTTGTTTCGGGCGAAAGTTTTTAGCCCTTGGTGCCGCTCTTGGACACACCGTGCATGATGTACTTGCGGCAAGTGAGGAACAAAATGAGCAACGGCAACGATGCCATGCAAACGGCAGCCATTTTCAACGTTGACAACGTTTCGGTGCCGAAGTAGCTTGTTCCAAGTTCGGTGGGATACAATTCTCCGCCTCTGTCCGTGAATCCGCGAGAAACCCAGTTTGTTATCAATTGCCAGCTTTGATCGTTAACCAAACGCGGCCAAATGTAGGAGTTCCACGTGCCGATAAACTTCAACAGCGTGATGGACACCAACGTGGGAGCCGTCAAAGGCACCATGACCTTCAACAAATAGCCCATGTCCGACAAACCGTCCACTTTCGCTGCTTTGTAGAGCGATTCGGGAATTTGCATGAAGTTGTTGCGCAGCAAGTAGATGTAGTAGACGCTCACAAGGAAAGGAACAATCATAACCGTGAACGAATCTTGCCAACCCCACATGTTAACCGTGACATAGTTGGTGATTGTGTACATTTCGCCGGGAATCATCATTGTGCCCAACATCAAGCTGAACAACAGATTTTTGCCTTTGAATTCCATTCTTGCCAATGCGTACGCCGTGACAATGGTCACAACGACACCGATACCCGTTGAAAGCAAACCGACAACCAACGTGTTGATAAGTATTTGCCAGAACGATGTGTTTCCCGCAGAGGTCGAGTCCGTCTGCGACAAAACCTTTGAATAGTTGGCCCATTGGAAGGTTCTTGGCCAGAAAGTGGGAACGGGTTCGCGATATTCGTGTTCCGTTTTGAATGAAGTGATGATCATCCAATAGAAAGGCAAGAATGCCAACACCGCTGCGATTGTCAAGAAAATGTACACGAACACGTTTTTGACAATCAATGCCGTTTTTTGACGCTTTTTTGCACGTTCTACGTCGAAATCCGTCATCGGACGATCGAAAATGACCGAATCGGACTTGACTGCCGAGACAGTGTGCCCCAAAACTTCTCCGTTTTCGGGAGCAACTTCCGTGTGAACGTCGACAGTTGTTTCTTCCGGAGTTACGACGTTAAGTTCTTTTTTATTCTCTGACATATCGTTCCTCCTAGTAAGTTACTTTTTTGCTGCTTACGTAACGGTTCAAAGCCGTGATTGCCATGATGATCACAAACAACAACAGCGATCCGGCAAATGCATAGCCCGTGCTTCCGTCATTGAGGTACTGATAGATGTACCCGACGACGGTGCCCATCGCGTAGTCCTTGCCCATATCTTCGCCGAAAATACCTACAACAGCCGTGTACTGTTTCATTCCGCCCATGATACCCGTTACCAACAGGTAGGAAATCATCGGGGAAATCATCGGAGCGGTGATTTTCCACAAAACCGTAGATTTGGACGCTCCGTCGATTTTAGCTGCATCGTAGTACTGTTTGTTTACACTTTGAAGCGCACTGAACAAAATAAGAATTTTGAAAGGCAATCCCGACCAAACTTCATAGACGATAACCACAAAGTACTTGGGCCAGGAAATGGAAACCTGATCGGAAATTTGCCAAGTGTACTTCAAACCTGCATTGATCCAATCGATAGGTTCGATGCCGAACAGACCGAGGAAGTTGTTGAACAAACCTACCGTTTGATCGGCAGATTGTGTTCCGACAATTTGGAAGAAAGTGAGGAACACTGCACCCATTGCCAACGAGTTGGTGAGATACGGCAGGAACAACACCGTTTGATAAGCTTTTTGCAACGGTTTGATCGAGTTGAGTGCAACGGAAATGAGCAATGCCAACAATGTGGAAACAGGAACGGAAACCACCGTGAACACCAACGTGTTGACCAAACATTGCCAGAAGTTTGCACCGCCCGTGCCCGTGTCGCCTTTCAAAACGTGGACAAAACTTTCAAAACCCCAACCGTCGTAGTACCCGACTCCGTTTTTGAGAGCATTGTAGTTTTGCTTCATTGCCCCGATAAAGGCATTGACAATCGGGTAGAAGGTGAACACGCACATCAGCAACACTGCCGGCAAAACGAACAACCAGCCAGATTGCGAGCGCAGAAAACGTCTTGTTTTTTCGCCACGAGTCAATCCCGCGCCGGCAAGCAAGGGAGCGGCTTCCGTCTGTACCGACGGTTGCACCACTTCGCCTTGAACTTCGGCGAGGCTTTCGACGTCGTTAGGCAATTTTTTCTCTCTTTTTGCCATTACAAAATCCTCTCTTCTGTTTCTGCATTAAACAAGAACACCTTGTTGGGTTTGAGATTGAATTTGAACACGCCGCTGTCGCCGGGAAGCTTGACGTCGGAATCGACAATTGAACGTACGGTGGGTTTTTGCGAAGACGGATGAGTGGATACAATGGATTTGTCTCTGCCCATAACTTCGATTCTTTCCACGTTAAGAGAAAACACTCCATTTTCGTCGTAGATAAATCCTTCGGGACGAACACCGACGAAAACGTCTTGATCGGGAACGTCTGCAGACATGATCACTTCGTCGCCGACAATAACTTTGCCGCCCGTAGCTCTGCCACGGAAAATGTTGATGGGTGGAGTTCCCAAGAAGTTTGCAACGAACAAGTTGGAAGGATTGTCGTAGATGCCTTGAGGCTCGCCGATTTGTTGAACAACACCTAGCTTCATAACAACCATGATGTCGCAAATGGACATTGCTTCTTCTTGGTCGTGCGTGACGAACACGGTTGTGATGCCCGTTTCGCGCTGAATACGCTTGATTTCTTCACGCGTTTGCAAACGCAGACGTGCGTCCAAGTTGGAAAGAGGTTCGTCCAACAGCAATACGTTGGGCATTTTTACCAACGCGCGGGCAATTGCAACACGCTGTTGTTGACCACCGGAAAGTTCGCTAGGTTTTCTGCTCATCAACTCTTCGATTTGCACCAAACGAGCGGCATCCAATGCCTTTTCGCGAGCTTCTTCCTTGGGAAGACGCATGTTGACAAGCGGAAACATGATGTTTTGTTCCACCGTCATGTGCGGATACAGAGCGTAGTTTTGGAACACCAAGCCGATTCCGCGACGTTCGGCAGCCAACGTGGTCACATCTTGTTCGTCGAACAAAATTGCGCCGGACGTGGGAGATTCCAAACCGGACAACATGAACAACGTTGTGGATTTTCCGCAACCGGACGGGCCCAAAAGACCAACAAGTTTTCCGGAAGGAATTTCAATCGACATGTCGTTCACTGCAACGACGGGTTCTCCGCCTTTGACTCTGCTGGGGAATACTTTTGTTAGGTTTTGAATAGAAATTTTCATAAGCGTTTTTCCTCTCGCTTTATTAATTTTACTTTAATTGCCATTTGGTAGCCTTGAACCACCAGTTTTTCCGGCAAATTCTGCGTTGCATATACGTTTTTGTCCACGTCGATCCACATGTTGACGTAGGTTCCCGCCTTGATGCGTTGTGTATCCGAATAGTTTTGTTCTTTCATCAAAACGAAAGATGCTTCTTCGCCTTTTTCGTTGTTGTAGCGAATTTGCACACTCTGTTCGAAGTTTTCCAGTGCGGAAATGTCCAAAACAAAGGTTACTTTGGAAAAATAGTCGTTGCCGAACAGTTCCGAACGATTGGGTTCCTTTTGTTTGAACTTGATTTTGAACACTTTCACCAACAACCAACGGAAGAATTTGATGATATAGCGTCCGCCCACCAACAAATCGCCGATGATGTACACAATCACAAAGTAGATAACGACAATAACCGTTGCTCTTTTATCTGCACGACTGTTTGCAACGCGCATCGTCTGGCTTTTGTAGTTGCTGCTTTTTTCGAAAAACTCCGTGCGTAGCTCGTCCAACTTTTCAGAATCGGGTTTTGAGTTATATTCCGTCAAAAATGCGTCTATATCGTCGAAAAACGGTTCGGAAAACGATTTGCCGATTTCCAAACGAACAAATTCGTTGCCGCTTTTATCGACAAGAACCAATTCTTTTATCGAATCGTAGGTTTCCTGCGCAAATTCAACGAAAAACAATCCGTACTGCATATGCGTGGAACAACCGTCCGGACTGCCGTCGCCGTCGGCGTCGTAGTCCAAAATGGAAACGATCCTAGGAACACCGTCGTTGTCGTAGACAATCAACTTTGCCAAGTTGGTTTCCGTGGTGAGAATATCGTAGGAATCTTTTGTGCCGTACACGAACCCGGAATAGGATTTGTGCAATTTTGTGTCACTCAAAGTTGCGTCTTCGTCTCGTTCGTCGAACGTGAGCGTTGCCGAACTGAACAAAACTATTCCGCCGCCTTGGCCAAAATCCGTTTGAAACACCGACTCTGCATCGAAGTAGTTTGCCGAAAGCTGCATCGCATCTGCATAGTTGCCGCTCATCAAAGAGTCGTTCACTATATCTAGCGCTTCGTCTAGAGTCAGAATATACGGCAAAAATATCGCAAGCAGTATTCCGATGAAAAACATGAACACGTAGTAGATTATCTGTGCGAATAACTTGCCTTTTTTCATGTGTCGTTATTCGTCCTTCTCGGAAACTTCCTCTGTAGCAACAGATTCCGCTTCGACGTTTTGTTCGTCTTTCTTTTTTTGATTCACTTTGAACGCTTCTTCACGTTTTTTCAAATTCTCGCGTTGTTCCTGATATTGTTTTTTGTTCAAAACGGGAATGAGAAAATACACGCCGACTATCGCAGCTATTATCACTGCGCAAATGACAAAAAACACTATGTCGATGGGGCCCAAAGTGTTGAGCTCGCCTAGCAAAGACAAATAGTTTAACATACCTATCTCCTTATTTCTTTTTTACAAGCAACTAACAAAAATGCCGCACGATACAATTTGAATATTCCATTACAAACCACACCACACAGCACACACGGATATATCTATCACGCATTCGCGCCCTCACGGAACGAATGCAAGTCAATTTAAATTTAAATCTGGAAAAAGTGACATATGCCTACTTCCCCATCAATGATTATACTATTTATAGCCTAAAAAAGCAACACCATTTCGGAAAATAATTTGGTGTTAATTTTCGTTTTTAACAAAATGCACTACTTTTGACATTCACTTGCGTTCCACAAGCAAACTTCTTTCACGCCGCGGCTGTATTCGGCAAGGTCCAGCCCGTACCCGAATACGAATTCGTCGGGAACTTCAAAGCAAATATAATCCACTTTCACGTCGATTTTTCTTCTGGACGGCTTGGAAAGCAACGTCGCCACGGAAATGCTTTTTGCGTTCTTTTGGCGGAATATTTTTGTCAATCCTTCGATGGTGATGCCCGTGTCCACAATGTCTTCCACCAACAACACGTCACGTCCGTTGCAGTTGGCGGTTATATCGCTACGCACAATGATGTTTCCGCGAGATTCCATGCCCGTGCCATAGCTGGAAACGGAAATAAAATCAACTTCGCAATCGCAACTCATTTCTCGCACAAGGTCGGCCAAAAATATCCACGCGCCTTTCAGCACGCCGACAACGAGCAAGTCTTTGCCCTTGAAATCTTCGGATATCTTTTTTGCTATTTCTATTACACGGCAACGAATTTCTTCCGCCGACAAATACACTTTGCTGTTGTTTTTGTTCACTTCCATATTGTTTCTACTCCGTAAAACCAAGCATTTTCATTCCGAAAACGCGCGAATTTTCATCAATCCTCACAGAATCGGCAATCTCCACTCCACAAATGACAAGCACGTTGTTGCCGTCGGCCACAAGCAACAAACTGTCGCGCAAACGGGCGGGAATTTTTTTGTCGATAAGATATTTGTTGAGGGGTTTTGTGCCTCCGCCCCCGAATTTTGAAAAGACGTCCCCCTGTCTTCTGGTGCGAAAAACCGCAGACGTAGGCACTTTTGCAATGTCAAAGCGCAAACCGTCATCCACTTCTTGCGATACGACAACTTTGCCTAGCGGCGTTGCGACAACTCCTTTCGAAAAAGAAATTTCAAAGTCCGCACGCGGTTCTTCACCGTTTTTCATGATGGTTATTTTGTCGTACTCGTTGACGGCCACCAAATTGAAAGGCAACGACACTTTTTTGCCACCATTGGCTTCGACAAGTGCCAAAATGGCTTCATAGTGAGCTTTTTCCACGTCGTACCAAACGTTCAAGCGAGAAAACACTTTTTTCAGCACCCTGTACGCAATGGGGCGCGGTTGCAACAACCCGATAGGAATTTCCGCACGTCTGCCGTAGAATTTGACGGTGGAAATATCTGCCAAACTTTCCAAATAGGCGTTGTCTTCGGCAATGTTTTCGGCAAAACGAGTGATGTTCGATTGCACGTTTTCGTTCAGTTTCTCCAAAAGCGGAATCACTTTGTGACGCAAAAAGTTTCTTGTATACTTGATTTGACCGTTGGTGGCGTCATAGACGTGTGGTACGTCGTGTTCTTCGGCGTACTTTTCGATATCCGCACGGGAAAGATGCAAAAGGGGACGCAAAAATTTGCCGTTCTCGCGACGAATGCCTTCGCTTCCATTGGCACCGCTTCCGCGAATCAGATGCATAAGCACCGTTTCGGCGTTATCGTCGGCATGGTGTGCCGTGCAAACCCAATCCACGTCCAAAGAATTCAACACGCCCAAGCGAAGCAATCGAGCGCCTGTTTCTTCCGACACTTTCATTGCCTGACAATAGGTGGGAACGTCGACGTTGAAAGTTTTGCAAACTATTTTGAATTTCTTGCAATAGTTGGCAACAAACTTGCAATCGTCCGACGCTTCTTTGCGCAAATTGTGGTTCACCGTCACGACAAAAAAGTCCGGGCGAGGGGTTGACGTTGCAAACATGTGCAACATCACCATAGAATCCACACCACCGGATACCGCCAGCGCATATTTTTTGGTCAAATCCAAATCCAGCATCACTTTTTCCTTTGAGCTATCCTATCAGCCCGCGCTTTTTCAAACAATTGCAAAGTTCCACAAACTGTTGTGTGGAAAGTTCTTCTCCGCGGCAGGTTGCGCCGAGGTTACAATCATGCAAAACACTTTCTGCGGTCGCCTTGTCCGTTTGGAAGCCTACCGCAATGTTGTTGACAAGCGTCTTTCTGCGCATGGCAAACGCCGTTTTAACCGTTTTTCTGAATGCTTTTGCGTCGTCAATGGGATACTTGTCCCTTTTCAGCACAATGTTGACAACGGCGCTATCTACGTTGGGCTGCGGATAGAACAATTCTTTGGGTAAAATGCGTGTTATTTCGACATCCGCAACGGAATCTACCGCAACGGTTATTGCACCGTATTGCTTTGTTGCCGGTTTCGCAACAAGCCTTTCGGCAACTTCTTTTTGTATCGTCAACGTCAGCGAACGCACGTTTTTGCCTTCTTCGATAAACTTCATCAAAAGCGGCGTGGTGATATAGTAGGGAATGTTGGCAACGACGGAATACGTTCCGCCGCACAACGATTCAATTTCCGCAGTGGAATACTTCATCACGTCACCCATCACAAGTTGCACATTGGGACAATCGGCCAAAGTTACGGCCAACACGTCTTTCAAATTTTTGTCAATTTCAAATGCCACCACTTTGGGCGCAAAACGGCTCAAAACACGTGTCAAAGTACCTGCTCCTGCACCTATTTCCAAAACAGTGTCGGCACAATCGGCATCACCGGCAATTTGAGAAAGCAACCCGTCGTCCGTCAAAAAGTTTTGACCGAACTGTTTGTTAAAACGGAAACCTCTTTCTTTCAGAATTTGTTTGACGTCCATCTAGATCACCTTTTCGTAAATTTCTTCAAAATCCGACACCGTCCACAGTTGCGGCACCGGATACAGCGGATTTGCCTCTTTTTCGGCATGAATTGCCAATTCTTTGAAATCTTCGCGGTGGATTTTTCCGCCAAAGTTATCGGGAATGCCGAATTTTTCGTTCATATTGCGAATGGCTGCGATAAATTTTTCCGCAGCAACCTGATCCGAGTCATTTTGTTCGGCAACGGTGAGGCGCGCCAACTTTGCCAACTTTTTCCAAGCGGTTTTCCCGAATTTATCCAAAACTTCCGGCAACAACACTGCGTTTGCCAAACCGTGTGCAATGCCGTACTTGCCGCCCAACGAGTGGGCCAAAGCGTGAACGTATCCCACATAGGCACGTGTGAACGCCAGCCCGGCAAGATAGGCGGCTTTTTGCATGTTTATGCGAGCGGCCAAATTGTCGCCGTGGAAAGTTGCTTTTTCCAAATTGTCGAAAATAAGCTTAACTGCCTCTTCGGCGTTCTTTTTGGTGGATTTCGTATTGGAACCGCCGATATACGCTTCCACTGCGTGCGTCAAAGCGTCCATACCGGTAGTTGCCGTCAAAAACGGAGGCAACCCCACCGTCAGCACGGGGTCCAAAATAGCGTAGTGCGGAATGAGTGCAAAGGAATTGATTGCATATTTGTCGTGCGTGGCACTGTCGGTGATGATTGCCGCAACGGTGCATTCGCTGCCGGTTCCTGCCGTGGTGGGCACTGCGAAAAACGGAGGCAATTTTTTGCGTACTTTTAACAAGCCTTTGAGTTGATTTACGGATTTTTTGGGACGTACTACGCGAGCGCCGATAACTTTTGCGCAATCCATTGCCGAACCGCCGCCGAAAGCCAAAATTCCATTACAATTGTTTTGCAAGTAGACTGCAAGCCCTTGTTCCACTTGGTCTACCGTTGGGTTGGGCAACACACCGTCGAAAACGGCATATTGCAATTTTTCTTCCGCATTTTGAAAAAAACCGTCCAGAGCATGACGCTCCAAAGCGGCTTTATCACAAACAATCAAAGGACGATTCACGCCCTGTTGCACAAGAAAATCTACGGCGGAAGCAAAACTGCCTTCGCCTTGCAAAAGTTGAGGCTCTCTCCAAGGCATCACTGCCAAGGCAACACGCATAACTGCCTGATAAGTTCTGCACCACACTTTTTTGAATACGTTCATTTTGTTTCACCGTACCTTCTTGGTTATACTACACGTCAACTCGACTGTGCGCCCGCAACAAACTTGCGTCAAACCACAAAGTCGAAAACGTTGCCAACAAGTTGTAAATTTATAGTATTATATATCATATGAAGTAAATTTTTTGCCCTGCGGCAAAACATTTGCAAAACTTTCGTTTTGCCACAAAACTTGCGTTTTGTGCTTCTAGTATGTAAAACAGCGGCGCTTCCGCTCTTTGCAAGCAAAGCGGTAGCTTCTTGTATTATACACCACTTTTGTGACGTTGTAAAGCAAGTGACAAACTGTTGCCGTCGCACAACGCGCACAAAAACATTCCTAACTTCAACAAATACTTCGCCTTTTGCAAAAACGCACCGAAAGCGAGCTGCCGTTTGCCCGAGCAACCGCGAGCATCGAGTGATTTTGCAAAAAGCGAGTCGCCGCACAATGCGGCAACTCGCCAAAGCTAAAAATCAAAATTACAGTTGGCCAAGCAATTTTTCACGCAACTCTTTGAATTCTTCGCTGTCTTTGTCCGTTCTTGCATTTGCTTCCACAATTTGCTTTTGCAAATCTTTGGTAAGTTTGTAGCGGAATGCGATCACGCAGGCCAAAAGCATTATCGCAATGGGCAATGCCAAAAAACAAATTTGAATTGCCGTTTGTGCTGCAGGTGTTTGCGACAGCGGCAAAAGTTGCACATTGCCGTTGCCGACGGTTGCTTTGAAAATATCCAAAGAATATTCCACGCCGTCGATAGTGATAACACCCAACGTTTTTGCGGCGTTATACGCTTCTTCCGTCACGTACTTTGTTTCCACGTAGCCGGCCAAGCCTATAACCAACGGAGGCAATGCAAGACCTATGGCTTGTGCGGTTGTGTTCAAAAAGTTTGTCAACCCGGAAAATGCACCTTCGGTGCGTTCGCCGAAATACAATTCGCCGACGTCGCAAACATCACCGAAACTGCTGTGCGGCACAAACACCGTTCCGCCGATGCCCAAACCAAGCAACAATCCGCAAACAATAAGCAACCAATTGGGAGCACCGCCCACGGAAATCACCGTTCCGTTTTGAATTTCGCAACCCGTTTCTTTGGGAAGCGCAAACATCAACGCAACAACCACAATCCAAATCGTTGCACCCGTCAAGTAGGCAAAACGTTTGGATTTTGCTTTGATCAGTTTCAAATACAACGGCAAGGCGATTGCTTGCGCCACGAACATCATTGCCGCTGCAACCGTTGCAATTGGGAAACGAGTTCCTTGTCCCAACGTCACGGCCTTGTAGGATTCCGAACGAAGGAAGAAATCGCAGAAAGTGAAGAAGAAACTGGACATCATTGCCATAGCCATGGAAGTGCACATTTGCATTCCCAAATATTGGCGATAGGTTTTCACTTTGAGCGGACGAACAAATTCTTTCAAATTGAACTTGTTTTTCACGGCAGGCGTCACAATTTGCTCACGAGAAAAAATTGCGGCAATCAAAATGGACACCATGAAAATAAATCCGAAAATCGCCGCCATCACTATGTAGCAAACACCGCCGTCTTTCGAAGCTATTTCGGGAGAAGCTATCATTCCGGGCACTGCCACGCAAATTGTGCTGGAAATGATGGAAAACGCCAAACGAACGGCATTTGTGTTGTTACGTTCATTGAAATCGTCCGTCATTTCGCTGGCGTGCGAGTAGTAGGGGATAAGCACGAAACTTTGAGCCGTGGCATAGAGCATGTACACTATCACCACGAACACGCATTTCAGCGCAACACTGTCCGTTATCAAATTCCACGGGAAGAATAGCAACACCAACCCCACCAAAACGGGAGCGGCGCAAACAAGCATAAACCACCGGCGTTTGCCAAATTTTCCGGGAGTTTTCGCATCCGTTATTCTGCCGATGAACGGGTCGATGATTCCGTCCCAAATTTTTGTCAACAGCAAAATGGGAGTCAGGT
>CAZRBI010000031.1:0-19350 GCA_964598315.1 uncultured Oscillospiraceae bacterium | reverse complement strand
CCGGCGAACCCAATGTTGAGTATCACGTTGTGAAACCCGCCACCGTTGAACACACTTGTGCAACAATTGTTAACCGCATTCCGTCACTTATTAAAGCCCCGGCAGGATACGTGACTTGCGACCAACTGGAAGAGGTCCACTTCTTGACGGAATCTATGGAAAAATATTGCTAAGCTATTTTAGTAAAAAATTTTTCAAATAGAAAATTCTTTAGCTAAAAAAACACCCCAAAAGCATCAAACTTTTGGGGTGTATATTTTTTGTGTAAATAATCTAACTTTTTTGTACTTTTTCGGCATTTGTGCGTCCGCTGACGTCTTGCGCAAACCACGCTATTAACCCGTCTACGAAGCAATCGCTACCCTATCAGTCGGCGGAGCCGACAGCTCTCCAAAGCGTCCGAAAGTTTTTTCCGACACAAACGCAAACTTTGTTATTTCTCGCATTCCAGCACGACTTTGATAGCGTCGTTACCATCGAACAAAACCTTTTTGAAACCGTCTTTGTACTTGCTTATCGGGTAACGATGCGTCACAAAGCCGTCCAAATTCAGTTTGCCCTCTTTCACGAATTTATCAACAAGGTCGAACGATTGGTACACCTTGCCTTCGTATTCTTC
Organism: uncultured Oscillospiraceae bacterium; assembly: GCA_964598315.1. Taxonomy (GTDB): domain Bacteria; phylum Bacillota; class Clostridia; order Christensenellales; family CAG-314; genus Fimimonas. The sequence goes on along the minus strand of CAZRBI010000031.1, from coordinate 18,731 downwards.
CAAACCGTAGGAATTAACTCCAACCACGTTCAATTCTTGGTTCCAAATGGGTGTTTCGTCGATTTTTGTTGTGGTCATTTGAATTCCCACCTTAACATAGGTGCCGCGAGCGCGCAAAATACGAAGTCCCATGTTGAAGGCCCACGCTGCACCAATGGAATCGTACACTACATCCACGCCGCCGACAAGCACTTGGTTTTTGTTTTTCTTGTCGTGATAGTACAGTGCGCCCGTTTCCTTTTGCAAATAAACGTAAGGGTTGCCGCAAATGATTTTGTCAGCGCCGATTTTAAGGGCCAATTCTTGCTTGATTTTGCTTTTTTCCAAAAGATAGACGGTACAATCGGGCTGCAAAAGCTTTACAAATTGCACGATATTCAATCCAATCATGCCTCCACCCAACACAACAACTTTTTCGCCGGCCTTCGGAAGATGCTTCATCACGGCGTGCAACGACACTGCGCATGGTTCGTACAAAGTTGCCTGGTCGTTTGTTACGCAATCGTCAATTTTCATAACGCAATCTTCGGGAGCGTAGTAGCAATCGCCGAAGCCTGCGCCCGTCATGTGGTTAGGCTGACTTTTTTCGCCCATGTTTGAGCACATAACATAGTCGCCACGCTTGCAAGCATCGCACCAGTCTTCGTGATGCAAACCCTTTGTGGAACAGTTGGGCAGATACTTGCGCATGATTACACGGTCACCTTTTTGCAAGTTTTGCACGGCAGAACCCACTTCTTCAACGACGCCGACCGTTTCGTGTCCCATGTATTGCTTTATTTGCGAAGGCATAACAGCTAGCGACATAGACAACGATTGGTGCAAGGTAAACAACGAAATATCCGATCCGCATATTCCTGTTTGCACATTGTGCACTTTTACATAATTATCGCCGGGCAAAACGTCGATATTTTCATTTTCAAAATAGACCGGAGAGCATTTTTTGAAAAATGCTTTTTTCTTTATCAATTTAGATAAAACTATTGTTTTTGCCATTTTAGGCATATCAACGTGATAAGTGAGTGTTCTCATAGTTTTCTCCTTTTTCGTTTGGTAATAAAAATATTATATAATATTGAGAATTCTAAACACACTACATTTTTTGTGTTTTTGTACAAAAAAACAATGCTCGCAGCACAGAAAGACAAATACATGTTGATTTATAACCATAAGTTAGTTGACGTTTTGAAGCAGATGCATTTCGGCAATCTTTTCGCATTGCCGATTTTGCACAAACTGCACACGTAGCCGATAAAAACTTTCGTTAATGTTTTGTTTGTGATTTAGTAACAACATTTATCACTTTCCCACCAAAAACCAATGCACTAAAAATTATTTCGTGAAAAATCAGTACAAGAATATGTCAACTTATGTACGGCAAAAGCACCTTTAATTTTAAGTGAAACACTACACTCACTTGACTTGCACCGTGCAAGTTGCTATAATCCATTTGGTGAATACGATGAATACTAATGCAACAAAAAATGCCATATGTACAGCTTTCGTACGGTTGTGGACCTCCACAAATTACAACAAACTCACAGTGCGTCAAATTTGCGAAGAAACGCCGGTAGCCCGCACCACTTTTTACTCGTACTACCACAACTTAGACGAAATTAAACAAGAAATCGAAGACACAACGATTGCGGCGATGAACAAACAAATAAACTGCATACCGCCACAAAACAAGTCGTTGCGCTTTAAAGCGGCAACCGACTACGTGATGGAAAATCACTCTATATTTTGGGCATTTTTGATTGTACAACCAAACGATTCTTTCAAAGAAAAGTGGAAAAACTGCATTAAAAACAACTTTTTTTCCCACTACGTCAAAACAGAAAAAGACGCAAGCACAGATCTTCTTGCAGAAGCAATAGCTTGCGCCATTTTGGGAGCGTATGCATTTTGGTTGAAACACCCAAACGAACTGACTGACAAAAATCTTTCTTGCTTCATTGAAGATCTTACCTGTTCGTTTTCTTTTGCATAGTTACGCACAAATCACAAAACCTCAACACCGACGAGTTGTCTTAACACATCGGCGAAATAATGTAAATAAGAAGGACTCATTCTATGTTATGGCTGATTTTGGCACTCGTTGCCGCACTAGCAACGTCGCTAACAACAATTTTTGCAAAAATAGGAATAAAAAACGTTAATTCGAATTTCGCAACTGCTTATCGCACGGGCATTGTCATTTTGTGTTGCATAGTGATGTGCCTTGTTACCGGCAGTTTTTCTTCATTGGAAAAATTAAACTTGAACAATTGGCTGTTTTTGATTCTTTCCGGGCTGACAACAGGCGGCTCATGGCTGTGTTACTACAAGGCCTTGAAGCTGGGGAACATCAATAAAGTTGCACCAATAGACAAATCAAGCTTTGTTTTGACAAGCGTTTTGTTTTTGATTTTCTTTTTTGATGAAACAACCAATAACGGCGATACTTTGACAATTGCCATGCTTCTGCTATCGATGGTTGCAATGCTTATCGGAACGATGTTGATGATATCGAAAAAAGAAGATACTGCAACCAGCTCGCGTGCTTGGCTTATTTTCGCAATATTATCGGCCGTGTTTGCAAGTTTAGTTTCACTATTTGTAAAGCTCGGACTAAAAGGCATTCCGTCGGATTTAGGAACGTTGTTGCGCACAATTATTGTTTTCGTTTTCGCAACAGCGATTGTACTGGCAAGAAAAGACTATCGCGAAATCAAACAAATAGACGGCAAAAGCTGGATATTTTTGACCTTCTCCGGCGTAGCAACGGGCGTAGCATGGCTTTGCGAATACTACGCATTAAACTTGGCGGGAACAAACCCAATTGCAGTTAATTCCATTGGCAAACTTTCGATACTTTTAACGATGCTGTTTTCAGCCGTAATTTTGAAGGAAAAATTCACTTGGAAAACCATCTTGGGCCTTGCACTGCTTGTTTGCGGTGTAGTGTTGATTATCGTTTTCAGTTTGTAGGTCGCACGTAAATTTAATGTCAAAAACACAAAAGGCTGTCACAAATTGTACAAATTTTGTCGACAGCCCTTTTTGTTCAGCAAATATTTTATTGGATTTAAATTCGCCTTTCAAGACACCAATTAGCTTTGTCACAGCACGAGTTTTTCGTTCTCAATGTGCACAAAAACGATATACGTTTAATATTATTTCGCACATTCTACTTTTACGCGCAGCTCTACTAGTGGGCTTCGCAATTGACAATTTGTTTGTTTTATCACTGAAAAGTTAGTCATTTTCGCCGCAAACGACACCATCTAAACAAGCAACGCAAAGCAAATTCTTTTTTACGGACGATTTCAATAACATTGCAGAAATGACAGCAGTGACAACTTCCGATATCGGAAATGCCCACCATATCAAACTGACAATATCATCGCTTAAAGTGAACAAATAGACCAGTGGCAACACTAACACCAGCAACCGCAAAGCAGAAATGATAAGCGGCGAATACACCTCATTGAAACCTTGTAACACACCTTGAATCGCAACGCTCACACCCATAAAAACATAGCCGAGAGTGGCAACGTGCAATGCAAGTTGACAAGAACTTATAACGTCTGTTTTTGAAACGATAGACGACTCTTCCAAAGTTAGTGCAAACAACTGTGAAATCGGTGATGCAAACACTTGGTAAACCACTGTCAAAAAAGCAGCTACTATGACAGAATCGACAATGCCATATTTGATAATTTCCTTGACACGCGAATGGTTTTTCAACCCAAAATTATATGACGTTAGCGATATGAGTGTATTTGAAAGACCAAATGCCGCAAACAGCGCAATTTGCATCAATTTGTAGTAGATGCCATAGCTTCCCGACAACAAATTGACAGTGTAGACATCATTGATTGTACCGATAATAAGCAACACGCCGAACATCATGAGAGCAAGCATTCCTTGCATCAAAAATGCAGGAAATCCAATTTTATAGATGCTTTTTAGCACTTTTCCGTCAGGCAAAATATGTTTGACATTTGCTTGAATTTCGGTGTTTTTGACAACATGAAAAACAATTGCCAACAAAAACGAAAGAACTTGGCCTATAACCGTTGCATATGCGGCGCCGGCAATTCCCATTTTCAACGGAAAAATAAAAACATAATCCAACACTATATTGGTGACGGCTCCGGCAACTTGTGCCACCATGGAATACATTGTTTTTCCGGTTGCCATCAAAAATCGTTCCGAAACGGCAAATCCAATTGCTCCTGCAGATACGCAGCAACATATTTGCAAGTACTCTGTACCCATTTGCACTACTTCGGCATTATCAGACATCAACCGCATGTAAGGACCTGCACCAAACAGGCCAAACATCAAAAATACAAAATAAAACAGTACAATCAAGAACGTGCCGTTGCCAACAACACGTCTCCCAAACTCCATATTTCCTTCTCCCAAACTTTTGGAAAGTAGCGCATTTATTCCGACACCGGTTCCTACGCCTATTGCTATCATCAAAATTTGCACGGGAAAAGCAGCTGACAACGCCAGATTGCCAACAGCCCCGTCTGCCCCCATGTTGATTACAAACATAGTGTCAACAACGTTGTACAAAGCCTGCAACACCATCGACAAAACTGTTGGCAATCCCATTTTCCAAATGAGTTTTTTGACATTTTCAACGCCCATCGAATTGTTCATAAAAAACCTCCTAGCACACAAAAAGGCGCAAGTCCAAACAAGTTGGACTTACGCCTTTCGACTACTCACTGTGTTTATTTTAACACTTTTTAAAATTGATTGCAACCTATCGAAAAAACATAAAATTTCATTTTTAGACATATCGCAATCTTTCACATACTACATAATGCATTTTGGGTGAGTGACTGCCCCAAAATCTTCTCTTTCAAAACGGCCCGACTTACGTTCTCCGCAGTTGACAAAACCTATTTCATGATATTTACGCAAACTGACTGTAGTACAAAGCCGCATAGGCACCATTCTTCCTCAACAGTTGCTTGTGATTTCCTTGTTCGACAACGTTTCCGTTTTCCATGAACAAAATAACGTCTGCATCACGAATTGTAGAAAGCCTGTGTGCAATGACAAAACTGGTTCTACCGCTCATAAGCTTTTTCATGGCCTTGCCTATCTCTGCTTCAGTTCTTGTATCTACACTTGAAGTTGCCTCGTCCAAAATAATCACAGCGGGGTCAAACAAAAATACTCGCGCAATAGTAATAAGTTGCCGCTGACCTACGGACAAAGTTCCCGATTCATTATCCAACACCGTGTCATACCCTTGTGGCATTGTGCGAATGAAGTAGTCAACCTTGGCCGCCTTTGCCGCAGCACGAATTTCGTCCATTGTGGCATCCGGCTTGCCATAAGCAATGTTTTGTGCCACTGTGCCTCCGAACAGCCATGTATCTTGCAATACCATTCCGAAGTTTTGTCGCAACTGTTGTCTGGACATATCGGTTGTAGATATTCCGTCCAATGTGATTTTGCCGCTACCCACTTCGTAAAACCGCATAAGCAAATTAACCAACGTTGTTTTTCCTGCACCGGTAGATCCGACTATTGCAATTTTTTGTCCACGCCTTGCCTCAAACGAAATGCTTTTCATCAAAGTTTTATCTTTTTCGTAGCCAAAGCTGACGTTACTAAAAGCCACGTCGCCACAAGCTCTTCCAAGTTCAATCGGACTCATCGTGTCCGCCACTTCTTCTGTCGCATCCAAAAAATCAAAAGTTCTTTCTGCCGAAGCCAAAGCCGATTGCAATGAATTGATCATATAGGATGTTTCTGTCAACGGCTCTGCCGCCATTGTTACATACTGAACAAAAGCTTGTACTACACCTATTGTCATCACATTTTGCACCATCCAATAACATGCAATCAATGTTACTGCGCATTGAGCCACGCGCGTTAAAATTCGGATGAGCGGATTAACACAATTTGTCAAAAAATCCGTTTTCCTTGTTGATTCACGCAATTCGTCGACAGAACTCTTGACTGTTTCCAAACTTTCCTTTTCGTGATTGTAAGCACGAATTACGTCGCGTCCGGTGTAGTATTCTTCGGATATCCCTGTCAATCGCGCCAACGCACGCTGACGCTCCGCCGCACACGACAGATTTCTTTTTGACACGACATTAGTTATTACAGAACAAATGACGGCAAACGCGAGGAATACAAGCGTCAACAGCCAACTGTAATAGAACATGAATGCCAACGAACCGATAAGCGTTCCTATTGACGTTATAAGTTTCAAAAGGCCTGTTTGTAACGTTTCGGAAACTCTGTCTAGGTCGTTTGTTATGCGACTCAATATTTCTCCGGGCTTATTACCGTCGAAAAAGCGCAACGGCAAGCGATTCAATTTGTCGCTGATTTGCATTCGCAAAGTGTAGATGAGTTTTTCTGACACACTGGCCATAAGATAAGATTGCAAGTAGTAGAACAAGCCTATGCCGATGTACATAAGACTCATCCACGTCAATCCTTGCCCCAAAGTGTCCCATCGCAAAACAAATTTTGTGCCGTTTTGCAAACTTTCCGTTATTGCATTTTTTAAGTTATCCACCACGCCTGCACTGTAGTAGGGAGTGTAGACACTTAAAAAAGTGTACGCCACAATACTTATTGCCACCGCAATCAATTTTGCACGCTGATTTCTTAATTGCGCAAATAATCTTCTTGCCGTTTTCAATGCATTTTGCGGAACTTCCTCGTCGAAATCAACGATTTCGTTTTGTTCACTCATTTTCGTCCGCCTCCTTTGTTTGAGAATCATAAATTTCACGATATACAACACAATTTTCCAACAATTGCTCGTGAGTCCCCATTCCCACCGGTTGCCCTTCATTCAAGACAATGATATTGTCGGCATGTAAAATTGTGCTGACGCGTTGTGCGATTATTACCACTGCCGAATGTTCAGTTTCAGATATCAGGGCTTTGCGCAAAGCCGCATCTGTTTTGAAGTCCAAAGCGGAAAAACTGTCATCGAATATGTACAAATCGGGATTTTTGACCAACGCACGAGCAATGGAAAGTCGCTGTCGTTGCCCGCCGGAATAATTCGTCCCTCCTTGTGCAACAAAAGACTGCAATCCGTCGGGCAAAGCACTTACAAATTCTTTGGCCTGTGCTACGTCCAACGCATGCCACAATTGCGCATCGGTCGCATCGCTTCCGTAGCGAAGATTTTCCGCAATGGTGCCGGAAAACAACCAGGCGCGTTGCTGTACATACGAAAGATGTTTGCGTAACTGCTTTTGAGGCATGTTTTTCACGTCAACGCCGTTTAGTTTCACGGCACCGTCCGTAACTTCGTTAAAACGCATCATCAATGAGGCAATCGTAGATTTTCCACTGCCTGTGCCGCCAATTATAGCCGTCGTTTCACCACGCTTACATTTGAAATTCAAATTCTTCAATGTGTATTCATCCGCATCGGCAAAACGAAAAGATACGTTGTCAAACTCCAGCACGACATCTGTTTCTCCTTCCGGCACTTCTTGCAACACATTGTCTGCTATAGTCGGCGAAAAATCCAAAATTTCTTGCACGCGATTGCAACATTCCAAAGCACGAGGCAACGTCAAAATCACCATTTGCGCCATCATCATGTAGAACAACGCAAGCATAGCATACTCGATTATTGCCGTGATATCTCCCAGCAAAAACTTTCCGACTGTGATGCGCGAACCACTCAACAAATAGACGGCAACTATGAACACGTTAACTGCAAAGAAAGACAACGAATCTAACGACGCAAAACGTTTGTTGACCTTTATCGAAACGTTTTTGTAGTCGTCGAATTCCCTGTTTAGCCGATTTCCTTCCCATTGTTGTTTGTTGAATGCTCGTATAACTCTTACTCCGGTTATATTTTCCAGCAAAACTTTGCTCATTTTGTCCAACTTCTTTTGCAACTTTTTGAACATAGGCGTTGTACTGCGCATTATACAGCCGGCAATAATGCCTATCGCAACCAACACAACAGTCAAAATGACACCCATCAGCCAGTCTTTCAAAAAAGTCATAACCAAAGCTATCACAAATATTGCAGGCACGGGCAAAACCATTTGCAGACAGCTTCCCAACGCAAACTGTATGTTGGATACATCCGAAACCGTGCGCGTCGTAACCGATGCGGTGCCGAACGAACGAAAATCGGCCACAGACAGTTGTAACGATTTCTTATAGATGGCGTCCCTCATATCCGCACCGACTTTTGAAGTTAAATCTGCACACGTATATGCACCCAAGATTGCCGCAACACCGGATATAACAGATGCCGCAGTCATTTTGATACCGGACAAAACTATCAGATTAAAATCCGCACCTTCATTGCCAAGATTTAACATTTCGGCAGCAAAAGTAGGAATTATCAATGCGCCAACAACATCTATCATCATAAACACCACTGTCCAAAAGCACAATTTTCGATGCGGACGCAAAAATTTCAGAATAAGTTTCACTTTCAAAACCTCCGTTTGTTGACTTTTGTGGATATCCGTGGTATTGTAAACTGTATAGTTACTATACAGTCAAGGAATTTGGACAATGTTTTTGAACAATTTTATGAGTATTTCCGACTTTGCTAAAATGTCGGGGTTGAGCAGACAAACACTTATCTACTACGATAAAATCGGATTGTTTTCGCCGGCAGTAGTCGCCGACAACAAATACAGAATGTACTCTCGCGGACAGATTGAAACTATCAGTGCAATTACAATGTTGCAAGACTTGGGCGTACCATTGAAAAAAATTAAGCACATACTTTCAAACATTTCGCCGCAAACGACAACAAACCTTTTGAACGAACAACTGAACACCATAGAAAAAGAAATAACCAAACTTTCGGCATTGCAAGAAATGGTTCGTTTGCGGTTGCAACAAATTCAAAAAGGCATAGCGGCCTTGGAAAACAACTGCGAATTTCTAGTGAGGGAATCTTCGTGCGACATTCCTGTGTTTGTTGGCAATGAATTGAATTGTTCCCCCGCAGAAATAACCGACGATATGTTTGTGCAATTTTTTCAGCAGACAGAGCAAAATAACCTGCCGTCAATTTTTACCCTTGGGTGCATAAGAAAAACAGATTGGTCCAGCAAAAATTACGACATCGCTTCGCGACTGTTTTGCAGGGTGCAAAACAAAAAATATGCAAATGCAAGCATTTCTGCAGGGACATATGTTCTTGGCTACGGAAAAGGCGATCCGGGAGAAAACACCGAAATCTACGAAAAACTAAAACGCTTTATCGCCAAAAATAATTTCCAACCGATCGGTGATATCTACGAGGAATATCTTATAGACGAACTTGCAGAAAAGAACCCCGAAAATTTTGTGTTTCAAATAGCATTACGCGTCCAACAATATTGAACGTACAAATACACTCTTAACAAACTTCGCGAACAACAAAAAAAGTGATCTGCTCCGCTTTGGAACAAATCACTTTTTACTTTATGATTGAATTATACCTTCAAATGAACCGATGCACCAACACTTTCTTGCCGCACTGCCACAAACAATAATTCGCGGCAAAAAAACGAAACGATTATACGTCTAGCCATTGTAACATCTGAAAATATCAAACGAAAACCAAGACGCGCTATTACTGATTGCTGATTTTCTGTGCTTTTTCCATTTTCAACCAACTGTAAAAGCCATAGAGATCGTTCACCCAAAAAGTTGCGAAACAGGTTACTACTGCTATGTAGCCTACATCCGAAAGCGATGCCATAACCCATAGCACGATGAGCACCACGTCGTTTGCGGCATACGCCAAAGCGAAATACGGACTACGACGAAAAGTGAGATAGACGGCAATAAAACTTGTTGCAACGGATATGGTGCTCGGAATGATATTTGCCGTGTCGAACGCCACCAAAACAAAGTAGAATGCAAATGTCACTGCCAACGTCAGCAACATCGACAACACCGTTTCGACTTTTCCTATACGATTAACTTTTACTTGTGCATGATTGCCGTCAAAAGGATTTCTCAACCAACTGATCAGGGCGATTACAGCCATGGGTGCAGTCATTCCAAGATAAGTTATCATTTCTCCGTAGTAGGCAAAGCCCCAAGAAATGATACCATACAGAACACTGAAGGCAACCATAAGCAATTGCCCGAACGGATTGCCTTTTGCATTGAATATCAGCGAAGTGACACCGACAAGCGATGCGATTAGCGTCAGAAAATCCCCCTTAAAAATGCAAAAAGATGTCGTTATCACACACACGGAAATAATCCACAATGCCCACTGGCCTTTTGAAAAATAGTTTAGTATTCTTTTCATAATTCCTCCAAAACAAAAAAATAGCACCCGTTCGGCGCATCTTCAAAGACCTAACGATACGCGAACGAATGCCGTTGCATTCTCTACCCGGTGGCAGATTGATATTTAATTATATCTATAGTACCACCAAACACACATTTGTGTCAAGTGTTTGGCAGTCACGACGCCGAAAGGCTGCAACAGATATATTTCGCACCGTATATAATACATAAAAATGCGAAGCCCATCATAACACAGCATTACTATTGACACCACCGAAGTTTTATTCTACACAATACTGCAGTTTTTCAAACAAGATTGCACAAATAACCGCTAAAACATAAATATTTGAGATGCCACAGAACATATATCCATGCCCAAGATGACGTATCTATTTTCAGTTGGAAAATTCAAAAAAACGTATCGAGTTACAAATCGCCAATGCACCGTGACAGTTAGATTGACGCATGCAGATTGCCGGCGATAAACATTGCTATTTAAGCAATCGGCAACATGACATTCTCTGCTATTTTTACCAAAAATGAAAACATAATTTAATATATTTTTTCCAATATATGTAAAACATTTTGTAAAAAAGTTAAAAAGTGGTAAAATTGTCTGCAGAGGTAAAAAAAACTATGAATACCGTTGAAATAGTTAAGAAGCTGAATGCCGCAAAGAAAAATCAATCGATGACTTTGAAGCAACTTGCAGAAAAATCCGAAATAAGTTTGGGAACCGTCAACAAAATTATGAGCGGAGCTCTTTTGGACATTAAAACAGACAAATTGAACAAACTGGCTCGTGCATTGAACGTTTCGACAGACTACTTACTCAGCGAGTCGGAACCACTTCCCGAAAAAAAGGTTAACAACTTTTTCGGTTTGGCAAAAATTGCATGCGTTTCACCAAAGGTTCGAGTCGGAGATTGTGCATTTAATGCTCAAAAGATAGTAGCAAGCGCCCAAAAGGCCGCTGCCGACGGTGCAAAAATCGTCCTTTTCCCCGAACTGTGTTTGACAGCTTACAGTTGCGGCGATTTGTTTTTCCAATCGACGTTGCGTGCTGCCGCATTGGACGCACTGAACTACGTATGCGAACAACTGCGCAATCTGGACGCCGTGATAGTTGTGGGATTGCCAATCACCGATGATTCGGGAAAACTGTTCAACGCTGCTGCCGTTGTTTTTCACGGAGAGATTTTGGGGGTGGTTCCCAAAACAAATCTGCCCAACTACAACGAGTTCTTTGAAAAACGATTGTTCACGCCTGCACCCGAAACAAATTCCACCATTACAGTCAACGGAAAATGTGTGCCGTTCGGTACAAAGTTGATTTTCACAGACAAAGCACATTCGGAAATCCGTTTTGCCGTTGAAATTTGTGAAGATATTTGGGTTGCGGAATCACCGTCTTTCAAACATACTGCCGCAGGCGCAAACCTTATTTTGAATTTGTCTGCAAGTGACGAAATAGTGACGAAAGCGGAATATCGAAGAAAAATGGTTGAAATCCAATCGGCAAAAGCCGGAGCAATCTACGCCTACTGTTCGTCAGGCGACGGAGAATCTACCTCCGAAGTTGTGTTTTCGGCGCACAATATCATTTGCGAAAATGGTTTGATACTTGCAGAAAGCAAGCCGTTCGAAGACGGTTATGCTATTGCCGAAGCCGATTTTGAATTTATACAAAACGAACGCGCAAAAATGGCCAGAGAGTTTGCAGATAACGGCTATCAAAACGTTTTCTTCGACTTGCCGATCTTCGACTTGCCCTCTCGTTGCTACGACAACTCACCATTTGTGCCCGGCGACAAAAGGGTTCTTGCCGACCGTTGCGAAACTGTTTTACAATTGCAAGCACATGCTCTGAAAAAACGTTTGGAGCATACCAATTGTCCAAAACTCGTGATAGGCGTGTCCGGCGGGAGCGACAGCACTCTTGCACTGTTGGTGTGCAAACGCGCACTAGATTTGTTAAAGCGCAACACTTCCGATATCGTGGCAATCACAATGCCTTGCTTTGGCACAACTCAACGTACGCTGAACAATTCCATAGCACTTGCAACAGCACTACACACCACGGTTAGAAAAATTGACATTTCCGCTGCTGTTGCTCAACACCTGAAAGATATCGGACACGACGGCAAAACTCCGGACGTCACTTTCGAAAATGCGCAAGCACGCGAACGCACACAAGTGCTGATGGATGTGGCCAATGCCGAAAACGGACTGGTTATCGGAACGGGCGACATGTCGGAATTGGCACTTGGCTGGGCCACATTCAACGGAGACCACATGTCCATGTACGGGGTGAATTCTTCTGTCCCCAAAACTTTGGTTCGTGCTCTTATAGCATACGAAGCAAACCATTCTGCTGAAGATATCAAAAACATACTGCTCGACGTGCTTGACACGCCGATAAGCCCCGAATTATTGCCGCCAACACAAGGCAACATTGCACAAGTGACAGAAGACCTGATCGGCCCTTACTGTCTGCACGACTACTTCTTATACATGTTGGTTCGCAAAGGATTTTCGCCGGCGAAAGTTTTCGTTATGGCAAAAATATCCTTCAAAGGCACCTACGACGACAAGACAATCTACTTCTGGTTGAACAAATTTATCCGCCGCTTTTTCACACAGCAATTCAAACGTTCCTGTCTTCCCGACGGAGTGAAAATCGGGACGCTTGATCTTTCAAGAAACGGTTGGCGCGTGCCGAGTGACGCTTGTTACGACGCTTGGATTGCCGATCTTGAAAAAATGAATCCTTCGAGGTGACAGACATGAGAATGCGACACAAAAAACATCTTAACGAACGCATGGATCAGTGTTCGAGCATTTTTTTAGCTCGAGAAAGCCAAGATTTTTACGATACGCCGACAAACAAACGCAATTATGTCGTTGACGTGCGCAAAGCATTCGGTAACGACAATCCGATTGTTTTGGAAATCGGTTGCGGAAAAGGATCTTTTGCCATTAAGAGCGCACAACTGCACCCCGACACCAACTACATTGCCGTTGAAAAACTTTCCAACGTGATTGTGGTAGGTAGCGAAAAAGCACAAAAGCTAAACATCAAAAACTTGAAGTTTTTGAACTGTGCAGCGGAAAATTTGCTCTACTTCCTACCGCAAAATTGTATTTCTGAAATTGTTTTGAACTTTTCCTGCCCGTTTCCCAAAAAAGGATACGCAAACAGACGTTTGACATACAAATCGTTTTTAGAAAAGTACAAAAAACTTCTTAAGAACGGCGGCATAATACGCCAAAAAACCGATGACAAGGATTTTTTTGAATTTTCATTGGAACAATACGCCGAATGCGGATTCGAAGTACATGACATCACCTACGATCTGCACTCCGAAAAGCGAGATAACATTGTGACAGAATACGAATCCAAGTTCATTCTGGAAGGCAAAAAGATTTGTGCATGCATTGCAACAATGCCACCTCAATAATTCATACGCGAACAACAATATATTTAGATTTATTTTTTAAATTATTATTGACATTAGTGAATATAATGGGTATAATAATTGCGTAATGGATGTTTTGAAAGTGTTAGTTTTGATTTGACGTGCAATGTCTGACAAATTCACTCGCTAGTTGATATCGGTTACAAATATATTTGGAGGTACCTCAATAATGACTGGTACAGTAAAATGGTTTAACGCAGGCAAAGGATATGGATTCATTTCCAACGATGAAGGTGGCGACGACGTGTTCGTACACTATTCCGCAATTCAAGTTGACGGCTACAAAACTTTGACAGATGGTCAAAAAGTTTCGTTCGACGTCACCGAAGATGCTTCAAACGGTAAACTTCGTGCAGCCAACGTTACTCCGATCGAGTAGCTAAAACGTTTTAGGGCGAGGAAAATTCCTCGCCCTAAATTTTTGCTCTACAATAAACGTTGACGTGCGAACAAAGCACAAAACTTGCTTAACGCCAAAAAACACTGCTTACAACCAATGCGGTTCTGTTTCAAACATTTGCTACAAATTTTCATAAAAGGCTCGATCGATATCAAATATTGATGTGCAAGAATGAAATAGTTTGAAATAGTTAAACATCGGCATCTACCTTAAAAACGCAAACAAGCACTACTTTGCTTCTTGAATAAGAAATAAACACAACCACTTGTCAATAGGCTTCACAAAATATTGCATTCGTGATTTTCCCGCCAACACAATATTATTGCAAAATTGAAAAACTCGGCTTCTATGAAAAGTCGAGTTTTTTGTTTTGAAATTATAATCGTTTTGCAATTTGCAAATGCAACCGTTCGGGGCACAAAATATTCAAGTGCATCTCGCCACCTTAATGTTGACAAACGAAACTAGCCATTTAGCTGTTTCACCGTAAGATAGGAATTGACGTTTGCGCCGGGTGTGAAAGTGACGTTTTGCGAAGAAGACAGTAACAACGTGAGCACGTCGCCGGCCGACAGGGTGACTATGAAACTTCCCATAAGCAAATCGCTTTCGCCTGCCGTGTAGGTTTTGCTACGCACGCCCGATGGAATTGCCGTGCCGTTACGTCCCACTGCAACGGTAAGATCCGACGTAGTTTCAACGCTGCCGATAATTCCGTAGTTAATTTCGTAGTCACCGCCGTTTGTGACGGTTATTGAATTTGTACCATAAGTTACATTGCTTGACGGCATAAACGTTCCTAACGTCAGCCCGACAGCTGTGCTTGTGAGCGCTTGCGTCGTTGTTGCCGCAGAATATCCGCCACCGTAGCTTAACAATCCTCCACCTGCAGGGCCTTGAGGGCCTGTCGCGCCAGTCGGCCCTTGCGGTCCGATAAGTCCGGTTGCACCGGTATAACCGCGAGGACCTCTGGGACCGCGTTCTATTATGAAAATTCTTCCTTCATTGTTTTGCCGACAACTTCTACCGCAACCATTGCCGCAACCATTATTGAAACATCCACACATTTTAGTTCTCCCTTGTACTTTTTTGTGCAACGCACTGATTTATCATATGGCCTGAAACAAATTGTTGCTACAACTGTTAGTCGAATATTCACCAAAGGCAATGACACCACAACATGGAATCGCATTGCGGCCGATAACGTTTTCGATTTTTTAAAAAAAATCTTAAAAATCAGTTGACAAAACATAAACGACAGAATAAAATATAAACAGTTGAACAATTATTCAACTGTTTGTTGTGGAAAGTCGTGAGATGTAGCTTGGCAGCAGAAAAAAATGAAAATAGTTGTTGGCTACTTAATGTTAAACTACAGCTGCATTCGAATAGGCAACTCAAAGTCAACCCGACATCGTTACAACAGACAGTGAAAACAGGAGAAAAGTATTATGACAGAACAATTATGTTGTGAAGAAAATATGGTTCACGAACAAACAATAAGAGAAGTTGAAAAGCAGATTCCCGATGAGGATTTGTTGTACGACGTGGCGGAACTGTTCAAAGTTTTCGGCGACTCCACAAGAATACGCATTTTGTCCGCACTGCTATCCAACGAATTGTGCGTGTGCGATATTTGTTCACTGCTAAATATGACAAAATCGGCAGTTTCTCACCAACTACGCATCTTGCGACAAACAAAACTTGTGAAAAACAGACGAAGCGGAAAAGAAATATACTACAGCTTGGACGATGATCACGTTGCATCGATAATTAACCTGGCACTTGAACACGCAAAGGAGTAAAATATGAAAAAGGTTATAAAACTGGAAAACTTGGACTGCGCAAACTGCGCGGCAAAAATGGAAAACGCAATAAGAAAAATTGACGGCGTCGAAAACGTATCCATCAACTTTATGGCACAAAAAATGACACTGGAAGCAGACGAATCGGCATTTGACGAAATAATTCGCCAGGCAAAAAAAATATGCAAAAAGGTTGAACCCGATTGCCTGATTAAAATTTGAAACTTATGACAAAAAACAAAAAAACACTTATACGTATATTAGTTTGTCTCTCCTTTTATGTTGCGGCACTTATCGTGACTCACACTGTCACTCTACCCTATGCATGGATTGAACCGACAATTTATGCCTCAATATTTTTTGCAATCGGCTACGACGTATTGTGGCGAGCAATAACGAATGCCGTTCACGGAAAACTTTTTGACGAGAACTTTTTGATGACAATTGCAACAATCGGTGCTTTTGCCATCGGCGAATACTTCGACGCCGTTGCTGTTATGTTATTGTACCAAACGGGAGAATTGTTCCAAAAGTATGCAGTTGGCAAAAGCAGGAAAAGTATTGCCACATTGATGGACATTCGGCCGGAAACGGCAACTGTATTGCGCGACGGCCACGAAATTGAAGTACATCCCTCCGAAATTGCCATTGGCGATATTTTTGTTGTTCGCGCAGGCGAAAAATTGCCTTTGGACGGCGTTGTAGTAGATGGCGAATGTCACCTCGACACGTCGGCCATAACGGGAGAAAGCGTTCCGAGAGGAGCATCGCAAGGAGATGACGTGATTTCCGGTTGCATAAACACCGACGGAGTTTTGTTTGTTCGGGCAACATCCGGCTACGACGACAGTACCGTTGCCAAAATCTTGGATTTAGTGGAAAATGCTACAAGTCAAAAGGCGCCGACCGAAAACTTTATCACAAAATTTTCTAAATACTACACTCCAATTGTCACTGCACTGGCAGTACTTATTGCTATTGTTCCGTCTCTGATTTTTGGCGCAAACGATTGGGGCGTTTGGACTGTTTGGCTACGACGCGCGATGATGTTTTTGTTTGTTTCCTGCCCGTGCGCACTTGTTATTTCCGTCCCGATGGGATTTTTCGGAGGCATTGCAGCCGCAAGTAAAAACGGCATTTTGGTGAAAGGCAGCAACTACCTGGAATTGCTTTCCAAAATAAAAGTTTTTGCATTCGACAAAACCGGCACACTGACAAAAGGCAATTTTGCAGTAACGAGAGTAATTCCTGAAAATTTGAAAGAAGAAATTTTGACAACTGCCTCCATTGCCGAACAGTATAGCACACACCCGATTGCATTATCGATTTGTAACGAAGTCGTTCCGCCCAAAATATCGTGCACCGTGCGCGAAGTTGCAGGGAAAGGAATTGTTGCAACGGCAGATGATTTGACTGTTATTTGCGGAAATGCCGAACTTATGCATGACAACGGATTGCTTCCGGTTGAATGCAATGACGGTACGGTAGTTCATGTAGCAAGAAACGGAAAATACCTGGGCGCAATAGTGATTGCAGACCAAATTAAGCAAGACTCAGCCGAAGCCATAGAAAACCTCAAGAACGAAGGTTGCACCACCGTATTGCTGACAGGCGACAACAGCAATTCTGCCGAAAGCGTTGCGCAGAGCGTCGGAATACACAAAGTGTATTCGCAATTGTTGCCACAAGATAAAGCAAAAATAGTGGAAAAATTGATGGAAACAGACAAAGTTGCTTTTGTAGGCGACGGAATCAACGATGCACCGGTGCTTGCAACTGCTGACGTAGGCATAGCTATGGGCGGAGTGGGAAGCGACGCCGCGATAGAAGCCGCAGATATAGTTTTGATGCAAGACAATCCGACTGCTATTGCTACAGCCAAAAAAATTGCTAAAAAAACTCTTGCAATTGTCAAACAAAACATTGTTTTTTCCATTGCAATAAAAGTGGCCGTGCTGATTCTTTCGGCAACAGGCGTACTAGACATGATCAGCTTCGGCATGATTGTGGCAATTCTTGCAGATGTCGGAGTTTGCATGCTTGCAATATTGAATTCTATGCGTGCAATGATTGTGAAAAAGCGATAGCAAACGCAAACGAAAAGTATCAACTCAAATTTAGCAGCAAGATGCGTCTCGAAAACTATTGTTTCGAGGCGCATTTAATTATTTATACCTATTTTTATGCTGTTTTTTAACTTCATGATTGCGCAATCGCCCCTATCTTCGACTAATGTTGCTCTTTGATAGTAACAGCAAGTTTTTGCCGAACAAAAGACACTTTATTGTTTCACCCACTTGCAAAAATAACTATATATTCATCAAAAGACACAGGTTAGAGACATATAAGATTTTTTTGATACATTTTACAAACAAACCGAAAGTGAACAAAATAGCAATCACGCACTAGTTTAAAAAGTTACATCTTTTCAAAAAGATAGCAATTTCTTTTCAAATGTCTATCCGAGATTGTCGCAAATAAAAATAACATGATTTTGTTGAGTGCAAATACACAAAAAAGAATACGTTAGAGACGTTAAAATATTAAGACATAAAAAAAACCGTTGAATGCATATTTGCCAATATATATTTGCATGCGCTTTTTCAATACAACTAAAGCGGCGTGTTTGACAATAATTCGTTTCAATGCAATGTTGTTGAACACAAAAAGCAGTCGTTTACATAGAAAGCATTTTCAAAGCGAACCGCTGAACTATCATTGCAAACAACGCACAAGCATTTTAGGGATTTCGGTAAAATTTGGGCATAAAAAAAGAACCGTTTAAGGTTC
>CAZRBI010000030.1:15421-19383 GCA_964598315.1 uncultured Oscillospiraceae bacterium | reverse complement strand
TAAACGTTTCGATGCACAAATATGCCTTTTGGTGCGGCAAAAGCTTGGGCACGGTGACGTCGGCACGGAACCAATAGTACTTTTCCTGTTGGAACAGATAAAACGGCTCGCCGAACGGCTGCCATTGTGCATTGCTAGGCAAACAACGGCTTTCGGAGCCGTCGGCAACTTCCACTGCTACGGGAATTTTTTGCACCGTTTGCAAAGCGTACAATTTGTCGCAAACGGTGGATAGTTTTTGTTCGATATTCGGTGTTAACATAGGCAACTCCTTTCTGTTAGCATTGTAGCACAAAATAAAACCGATTTGTAGTACTTTGAAAAATAATGTTGCAAAAAACTTTGCCCAAACGGGCAGTTGACAAACAAACTTGTTGCACAAACGCCGTGCCGTTCCTAAAGAAAAAACGTACACAAAAATCGTGCATATTTTTGCAACTGCAAAAACATTCAAAACGCTTTGGCAAAAACCGTATCGGCGGTTCTTGACGAAACGATTTTTCTAGCAATCAGCCCACCGAGCCACGCTCGGTGGGCTGAAAAACTAGGTTAAGTTGTTATTCGGAAAATTTTGAAATTTTCACTTCACTGATACGACAATTTTACTCTGCCGCGGGCACTGCCACAAAGAAATCCGACATCAACCAACCGCTACCATTTGCGGCATGTTCAGCATAGAAATACGTTGTCTTGGATGTAACGTTAGCATCGTTCAACAGATCCGAAATACAAACTTTCGTCCAAGACTTTGCTTTCATAATGATATTTGTGTAGTTTGTGTTCCAATCATACGTTGCATAAAATCTAGTATCCGTATCTGTGGGATTGTAGATATAGAAATACACGTCTTGATCTGCATATTCCGCCAACGTTGTTGCATCTGCACCGGTCAACGTGTAGAAGGTTTCCCTGTCGATTGTACGATCGTTAACTTTACCATGGAGACTATCTATACCCCCCCCCACAGACAAAATGCTCGTTTCTGAAGTACCATCGTTCATAGCACCATAGACTTTCATTCTCCAACCGGCGCTGTTACCTGCGCGAAAATCTAATGTGCCGCTCCCTTCCTGATACAAATAGATATGATGACCTTCTGCAATTTCTTTAGGACAATTCACCATCGTCCAAACATCACTACCAACAGCCAATTCTACCGCACTAGTTTGTTGCCATGTTATATCTTGAGCAACATAGAATTTCACTACACTTTCGGTAGGATTGTTAACAACTAAATAATACTTGTCGTAGTCGTTCAGTCCATTCAAAATTTTGTCAGAATCAAATTGTACTGCAAGTTCTGTCCACTTGTCCGCTTCTGCTTTGTAAGCGTCCAAGGTTGACTTTGTTTCGGTGAGAGATTCTTTCACTTCGTCGGTCAACGAGTCGTATTCCGTCACCAATGCGTAGACAACATCGTTATCTCTTGGGAACACGGGCGTGCCCAAAGCCGTAACTTTTGCCGCAAAGGCATCTGCAACGGCAGAACCGATGTTGCTTTCTGCCGCAACAAGTTTCGCAAGAGTTTCTTCGGAAACAAGTTTCTTTTGATCATCCGTCAATGCATCATAGGATGTGCGTGCCGCCAAAATGCTTTCCGAATCGCTTTCGTCCGTCAATGCATCGATTGCATCGATAACCGCTTGCGCTGCAACTTGGTTTTCAAATTCAACTATTTTTGCTTCGGCGTCGGTCAAAACTTTAAGTTTTTCGGCAGGAACGTTGTACTTGGTGAAGCCGTCGGCTGCATCGTAGGCAGTGCGTGCGGCCACGACGGTTGCTTTGTCCGTCAGAGCAAGATTTTCCAAATCGATTGCATCGATAGCATCCGTCACAACTTTGACGTTTGCCGTTGTGGTTGTTTGGTCGTAGTAGCCCCAGAAAGAGGTCACTTTCCATTCGCCGACAGCGGTTTGTCCTTCGGGTGCGGTGAGAATGTAGAATCTGCCATTAAGTCCGTCTTGATCATATTTGGTAGTAGATATTTTGATCAGCGTCCAAGATTTTGCTACAAGAACAGTAGGAGCAGATTCTTCCCACTTCGTGTTTAAACTTCCAAGTTCCGCATCAGAATCGAACGGATTGTAGACGTAGAACAAAATGTACTCGTAGTTCTTGACTGTGCCTGCAAAGCCTTTGATTTGGAAGTCGGCAACTTTCTTATCATCTGCAAAAGTTGCTTCCGTAACATTCAACAAGAACACTTTTCCGAAAGTGCTGTCATCCACTGCAGATATAGTTCCGTTCCAAGTGTAACCGTTGTGTCCGGCTTTAATGTAGTCGGCATTTCCGTCCGTTGTGTCGAACACAAGCGTGTACTTATCTGCTTCTGCTTTGAGCTTATCCAAAGTTTGCTTGGAGGCAGGAACGCCGTCCAGTTGTTGAACTTTGGGGTTCAAGTTTTCGTATTCTTCAACAAGAGCTTCGATTGCAGCTTTGTCGCGAGGAAGTTGAACGTCTGCGTTCAATTTGGAAACGTCCGAATTGAATTTCTCGGCAAATTCCTTTGCTTTGCTGTCGGTCAATTGCACGATAGTGTAGGAACATATCTTGTCTTCGGTTGTGCCGTCGCTCCAAGAAATGCCTTCGAAATTCAATTTGACTCTGATTGTGTAGGAGCCGATGTTTGTTTGTCCGTTGCCGCTGACTGTGTACCATTCGCTTTCCGGAACGGAAACGTAGATGGGTTTTCCGGTGTAGTAGTAGAACGTTTCACCGAAATTTGGTTCGTCAATTTGGAATGGAACGAAGGAAACGGTGACGCCGTTGATTTTTCCGGTCAATTTTGTATCGGCGAACAATTTCAGTCCGGAATCGTGTTTTGCTTTGACTGTGACGTTTTCGAAAGAGGAATTGTCGAATTCCCACATATCGTTGTTGTCCAACAATTTGCAGAACACGTTGGTGCTTGCGCTGAGGTTGGAAAGATCGATGTCAACGTCTTTGAGCGTTGCCGAGAAGCATTGTGTGTAGAACAGAATGCCGCTGTTTTCCGAAAGACTGCCAACCGTGATGTTGGAAACTTTGACGTTTTTGATTGTGGAATCCATAACTTTGCCGATCAAAGAAGTTTCGGCGCCTGCAAGTTCGATGCTATCGAAATTGACGTTTTGGATTGTTCCGCGACCGACGTGGCCAAAGAAGCCATGCCCCAAAACGGTGACGTTTTTGATTGTGTGGTCTTGACCGTCGAACACGCCGACGAAACCTTCTTTGTAGCTACCGCTGGTGTACCAAGATTCATCTGCACTGCCATATTCGGCGTTGGCACCCATTCTGTCCGCGCCGTCGATATCTGCGGTGAGAACGTACCAATATTGCGTGATTGTTGTGGTTCCGTTCTCCAACGACGTTACCGTTCCGCCGACAACGGGGTTTGAGTAGGCATCGTGGTCGGTGACCGTGTACAATTCTTCAAGTTCTTCGAGAGTGCTGATTGTGTAGGCCACGCGAACGGGCAAAGTTACGGAAATTGCTTCACTTTCGCCGATTGCAACACTGATTGTCACGTTGCTGTCGCCGTGTTCAAAACTTTCGCCAAGAAGTTTTTCAGTTGCCACAGTGACTTTTGTTCCGTCGATTTCAAGGTCTTCGCCGTTCAAAGTGACGTTACCCAAAGTGACGGATTTTACAATGAGGTTTTGGCCAAACTGTGCAACGTCAATAACAACGTTTTCGCTTTCGACGTCGATAAGTTGACGAGTGGTGACGGAAACGGTTACGGAATATTTTTCGTCGCCGCAATGGCACTTATACACGGAAACGTTTTCAACGGGAGTGCTCCAAGCGTATGTATGTCCCTTTGCAACGATTGCAGGAACAGCGTCGATAGCTTTCTTATCCGCATCGAAGATTGCCAAGCAGTTTTCGCAAGTGAAATACTTGTCGTTGCCGGGCTCCGTGCAAGTGGCTTCTTTTGCAACATGTTCCACGTACTTGTGACCTTTTGCCGCAATTGTGGG
>CAZRBI010000030.1:0-15321 GCA_964598315.1 uncultured Oscillospiraceae bacterium | reverse complement strand
GCTTCTTTTGCAACATGTTCCACGTACTTGTGACCTTTTGCCGCAATTGTGGGAATGGCATCTATTGCTTTCTTATCTGCATCGAAAATTACAGAACAGTTTTCACATGTGTGATACTTGTCGTTGCCGGGTTCCGTGCAAGTGGCTTCTTTTGCTCCATGTTCCGCATACTTATGGCCTTTTGCAGCAATTGTGGGGATAGCATCGATTGCTTTCTTTTCTGCATCGAAAATTACAGAGCAGTTTTCACATGTGTGATACTTGTCGTTGCCGGGTTCTGTGCAGGTTGCTTCTTTTGCTCCCTGTTCCACATACTTGTGGCCTTTTGCGGCAATTGTCACTGCGTCGAAAGTTGTTTCTTGCGTGCAATTTTCATCACTGAAGTACTTTTCACAAGCAGAGCAGTACCAGTGTTCGATGTTGCCGGCATTCTCGCAAGTGGGCTCTTGTGCAACCTTGTGTGTTGCGCTGTGGCCGTTAGCCGTGATAGAGGGAACAGCCTCGATTTCGTTCTTTTCTGCATTGAAAATCTTCGTGCAGTTTTCACAAGTGTAGTACTTTGCATTGCCCGTACCGGTGCAGCTTGCAACGTTTTCCGAATGTTCCACATACTTGTGGCCGTTTGCCGCAATTGTGGGAATGGCATCGATTGCTTTCTTATCCGCATCGAAAATTGCCGAGCAGTTTTCGCATGTGTAGTACTTTTCGTTGCCGGGTTCCGTGCAGGTTGCCGCAACTGCCGCGTGTTCTACGTATTGGTGACCGTTTGCAACGATTGCAACCTTATCCAAAGCGACTTCCGTTGTGCAATTTGCATCGGTGAAGTACTTTTGGCAACCCGAGCAATACCAATACTCGTTGTTGCCTGCGTCCGTGCATGTTGCGTCTTTTGCTTCCACGTGCGTTGCGCTGTGGCCCTTGGCTGCTATTTCCGGAATGACGTCGATAGTGTTTTTGTCGGCGTCAAACAGTTGATCGCAACCGGAACACGTGTAGTAGAGGGCATGTCCCTTTTCCGTACACGTTGCTTCTTTTGCAGACACTTCGACATATTCGTGATTGTGAGTGTCGCATGCAACAATGCCAAGCGAACACAAAACCAAAATCACTACAAGTAGCGCTACAAGTTTTTTGTTCATAGTTGTTTCTCCTTTCTAGTATTGTTGTATTATCCAGCGGTACAACTCCGCTTAGTGCCTTTGGATAGGGAACATGCCGCGGCATTTTGCGCAAAACGGCACGTTCCGCCTGACTAATAGTAGTACAATTCGCTTACAAGCCAACCGCTTTGGCTTTCCGAACCTTGATTTGACAAAACCAAGTAGAAGTAGCAATCGCGAGATGTTTTGATGTTTTGGGAACTGAATTCGATCCTTGTCCAACCGTCTTCGGTGATTGTCACCTGCAATTCCGCAGGTGTCGTCCACGGGTTGTCCATTGCCGCATAGAGCCTTGCATCACCGCCGTTTTCCGGACGATACACGTACAACACGACGTTGCCGTTTTTTGCCACGTTGGCTTGAAGTTTCAAAATGCAACCGTCCTGATCGGTCACCGTGTAGGCATAGGTCGTGCCATATGCTTCGTCGACCACAATTTCGCTCGGACGCATATCGGTTTTTGCAACCTTATACTTTTTGGCGACCTTGTTGAGGTTGGCGATGTCGGTTTTGGTATCCTTGCTTACTTCTGCAAAAACTTTGTCGGAAAAATCCACCGCGCACACGTCGTAGAGCATTTTGCATTCGTCGAGATCGCGAGGCAAACTGCAACGAGCCACAAAATCGGCAATCGTGCTTTCGTAAGCCGCTGCAACTTCCGCCGCTTTGGCATCCATGTGTTCCTTGATACTTTCCACAACTTCTTCGGGAACTTCACTTTGGTGTTTGCCCAAGTTTTTGTACTCTATCCACAAATCCAAAATGTCTTGACCTGTGCTATCGTCGCCAAGGGCGTTGACTTTTTGAGTGAAAGCTCCGATTGTAGAAGATGCTTCCAACACTTCGAGTGCTTCTTCTGCCGCAACCAATTTCTTTTGCAAAATTGTGAATTGAGGAACGTATCCTTTGCAATATTCCGGCATTGCATCGTACAATTCACGTGCCGCAACTATTGCATCCTTGTCTTCTGCCGTCACGTCGCTCTTTTCGGGGACAGCGGCCATCGCTTGAACAAACGTATCAACAAGGCTATCTGTTTTTTGTTGATCGAAATACAAGTAGACAGGGCTGACTTTCCATTGTCCGACCAAGTTTTCGACGGAACTTGCCGTGAAAATGCAGAACATGCCGTCCAAATTGTTTGTTGTGGGGTAGTTGGCATCTATTTCCACAAGCGTCCACTCGCCTTTTTTCAGAGGAATGCTGAGGCTGTCTTTGCTTGTCCAACTTTGTTCAAAAACAACCAAGCTTGCATTTTCCGTGGGAGCATACACGTAGAAACAAATTTTTTCGTACTGCCAAATTTTGTCGTAGACGCGCAGACGGAATTCCGCTTGCGACGTTGCGTTGGTGTGACCGGATTTGACATCGCAAACCATGATGTTTCCGTAGGCAGAATCGGCCACGTAGTTGATTGTTCCCTGCCACGAATTGCCAAAATCCGTGACGGTGCTGACTTTGTCGCTGTTTTCTACGGTGAAATCGAAGCCGAGCACATATTTTTGACATTCCGCAACAAGTGCATCGAGTTTTTCGACATTTACCGTTGCTTGAATTTCCGGTTCCAGTTCGTCATACAAAGTTTTTGCAAGATTTACCTGCGAAATCATCTTTGGGAACTCTGCTTCGGCAACGTCGGGGAAGGAATCCACCATGTCCTTGACAAGTTGTTCCTTGTAGGTTTCAATTTGATTTTTGTAGGTTTCCAACTCTTCCCACTTGCTGACGCGATAGTAGGCAAGGTCGGACAAAGCGTAGTATTCGTTGACAAGATCGGTCACAAGCGAATAGCGTTCGATAACGTTGTACGGAGTGACCTCCACTGCCACGACATCGGCAATTTTTTGATCGAATGCCGCCGCCTGAATTGTTGCAATTTGATTTTCGGCAGCTGCAAGCTTTTGATAGTTTGTTACCGCCGCTTTGGACGCCTTGGATAAGTCGTCGTAGGCCGTGCGAATGTTTTCGACCGTTTGTTGATGTTCCGACGTGATGTTTGCAACGTCCGGAAGTTGTTCGATTGCCGCTATCACTTCGGCTGCAGATTCCGTCGCCGGCACACCGTACAATGCAGTGAACAGGAACGTGCCCTCGAAAGGCTTTTGCGCGTTGGAAATGATTGGGAAGAAGCAATTTTGCGTGTCGTTTTCGATGATTTTGGTGTTGAAACGCACCATTGTCCATTCGCCGGGAGCAAGTATGGTTGCATAGGCCGACCACGAATTCCAACCGCCGTGTATTTGCAATTTAAGTTCGTATTCGGTGGGATTGTATATCCACATCACCACTTCGCCAAATTCCGAAACGTCCAGGTCGGCAAAGCGAAAACTTTGTTCGTAGCTGGATTTTGCATCGACAATAATGGACCAAACGCCTCCGTAGGTTTCGTCAACTTCCTGCGCTATCGTGAGGCCGTTGCCGTATTCCCATTTTGTGATGGTATCTTCATCGGAACGCGGAGTGTAGACGGCGGTAAATCCGCCGAGCAACTCTTCGTAAGATTGCAGTTTGGCGTAGCTTGTTTCGTATCCTGTTTTGTCTTGCAAATCGTCGTACAAACTGCGCGCATAACCCACCGCATCGATGAATTTGACGTAATCGGCAAAATTTTCACCGTTCAATGCCGTTTGCGAAGCAATTTCCGCAATATTTGTTACAACTTGATTGAAATCTTCGGGAGGGACGTCTTCCGCGCCCAATTCCACGCGCATTTCATCGACGTACAACGTTGCGGCACCGTCCACGTCAAAGCGGAACAAAACGCCGGCAACATTGGTTTTCTTTTTGTAGGAGAACGATGCCAATTGATCGTACTTAACTTCCGTCCAAACACCGGGTTGCAATTCTTGTTGTTTGCTGAACATGGCCGCACCACCCGCCGTTGTTAGCGACAACGTGATTTTTTGAGAGGTTTCTGCGGCGTTGTACACCCACAACGACACGGATTTCAACTTTGTGACGTCCAAATCGGGCAATTGCGAGTGATTTACCAACTGAACAAACGAATGAGCCGTTCCGTTGATAAACGTGTACTTAAAACTGCCGTCGCCGCTTTTTACGTAGGCAGAATCGGTGTTGATGCACACTTTGTACTCGTCTTTCGGCGAGATATCCGTGGGATACACCGCATACAAGTCGTCGTTGTTTTCAAAACCGTTCAAAAGAGTGGTGTCCGACGGTTCTTCCGGTTGCGTTGCGGGAGGTTCTTCCGGTTGGGGAGGTTGACAGGCACAAATCGCCAGACAACAAGTGAGTAGCAACAAAATTATTATCGTAACGAATTTCTTCATTTTGTTAACACCCCCCCCCGATGTCCAACCACAGGTCGGAAAGTGTAATTTGTCTGTCCGGGGCAAGCACCAACGTACCATCGGACTGAACAGTGTTATCGAAAGTTATTTCAATGGCCGTCACTGTGCTCCAATCGATGTCGGAATCGAACAAAATCGAAACAGTGCGCGATTTTCCCGACGGACAGTAGTTGGAGGAAACGTCGATATTGCCGACAGTGGTTTTGAGAACAATGCGGAATTCCACTTCGTCGTCCGACAAGTTTTGATATGAGAAATACAATGCTGTCGCATTGACGTTGCTCACCGCCACGGAAATAGACGGCCGATAGAGGTCCATATATTTACCTTCGATGGCTTTTATTGTGAAAACGTTGTTTTCGGCGTCGTAGGAACTTCCGCTGCTGAGTGTAGCATTTGCCACGCTCAACACTTCATGCGCCGCAACGACATATTCTACCGTGCGAACGCCTGTGTCGATTTTGTAGGTTGCACTGTTGCCCGTATTGGTGACTTGGAACAAATATCCTTGTCCGCAAGGTTTTCCACCGACGATTTTGCCGTCGATGGCAACGGTTTGTTGCGTTGAATACACGTTTACGGACGCATTTTCGCCGTCGCGTTGTTTGACAACAAGTAAATTGTCTTCGGAATCCAATGCAAGAATTCTTTGTGCCAATTCTCTGCGAACGGCATACAACGTTTCGTCGGAATTTTCGTAGGAAACGGCGCCCTTGAACAATCGGTTGTACAAATCGGCAACGTAGTCGTCAAAATCGATGTCGATTGAGTACTTTTCGGCAAGAGCATTTAGCTTTTGCTGGTAGATACTCAACATGTTGTAGTCGTCGACACCGTCGCGATAGGCCACCAAACGTACCGTTGCGAACGGATCTTCGCTACCGTAGTACGCTCCGGGATACAACAACCAGCCGTCGCCGTTACTGCCGTCCCCGCGAGAAGGTGTTTGATAGACATCGGTATCTACGTTGTTACCTTCGGTAAAATTGCTCCAATACTTGTTTGTGCACCAGTACAAATATCCGTTGACGCCGTAGGCCTTGTTCATCCAACCGTTGACGCGAATGCCCAACGTTACGTCGTCGATATCCAACGTGGGATAGGGATAGTCAGTTTCGTTGCAACTGTATGCCCACAAATTGCCGTTGACGCCTTCGGATTGATCTTGATAACGTTGCAAAACAGCGTAGTTATCGAAAACACTCATATACGGACAGAACGTAGCATCCTTGAGATTTGCAACCCAATCGGCAATGTAGTTGACGTTTGTGAAAACGGCGGGGATATTGTAGATTGCTTTTTCGATACGTTTGCGCAAAGCCTCGTCTTTCTGCAAGTATTCTTCGTTGCTTTGCAATGCTGCTATCGCGGCATCCAGCGTTTGAAAATACAAGCCGTCTTCGGCAAAAAACTCTTCGGATTTTTCAATACGTTCGGTCACCCAGTCGGCTTCGTCGTAGGTGGACGGATAAAAATACGCATGTTCCGCGTAGCACCACTCGTCCGTGCTGGCAATTGCAAGTTCCGTAAGATACCTTATTGCCTCGTCGAACTGATCATTTCCCTCCGTTGCCTGATAGTTTAACTGAAAATCGACCGGAATGACTATGCTTGTCATTTGTTTGTTGTTGCGATAGCGTTCGAAACTTTCGGTGAAATGTTCTTCCTCGTAGTTGTCGCGCACAACGTAGGAATCGACGTTATATTTGATGAGAAAATCAATGTAGTTGTCGGTTATTTCCTTGTCGTTGCGATATTCGCCGGAGGCAAGATATTCACGGTACAAAAGGAAACTGGACATAAACGTACTTTTTCCTTCCAATTCAAAATCCCACACGGTGACAGACACGGGAATATCCGTTTCTTCATCGTCCACCACCAAGGTGAAATTGCCGGTGTAGGTGCCCGCCGCCAGATTGTCCGAACAAACTTCGACTGTGAAGCCTTGGTTTGTTGCGGAATCTTTCGCATCATAGACGTTCTCTCCGTATTGCACGGCAATGCTTTCGGGAAGCAACATGTCCGGAATGCTGTCTCCGGCAGTGTACACCGTGCCGCCGTTGTAGTTGCGTTGAATTTGAATGTACTTCTGACGGTAGATTTCCACCGCTTCTTCGGGAATAACGTCGCCGTCGGCATTTGTCAACGTTGCTTTTTTAAGGGTGACATTGCCTTTGCCACCGTCGAAAGTGACGATAAGTTGTCCTCCCTCGTATTCGCCACGCATCATTTCAATGGATATTTGGGCGTCGAGTTTTGTGTAAGATTCGTTCTTGTAGGCTTGTTGTATCACCTTTGTTGTGTTATAGGTGCTCCACACTTCGTAGGAAGATTCTTCTTCCACTTGCTCGGGCACGCAAGAACATAACACACAGACGCACAACATAAGCGCCACAAAAACGGCAAAAGTTTTGTTTTTCATGATTTACTCCGTCGTTGCAAATTATTTGCAGGCGTTACTTATCTTAGTCCAATTGTTTTTGAGATACAGCTTGTTGTAGTCGATTATTTCTTTTGGTGTTTTGCCATCCAACAACGCATAGACGAAATTGCCGCCTCCGTTGACAAACACGTTGCTTACACCGCCCAGGCAGTAGATTTTTGCAGAACCGGGAACAAACATTTCGGAGTAAAATCCGGATTTCATAGCTGCGTTTACGGATTTTGTGAAAGTTGTCATTTCCAAGTTGTCGTAGGTTGCGCTAGACAACGTTGCAGGCAAGCTCAAACCGCCTTGCGCTTTGTAGTAGACCTTCATTCCTTCGTCGGAATACATAAATCTGATAAAATCTTTTGCAAGATCGATTTTTTCCGACCAACCGGCAACAACCATTGTATGGTCGCATCCGCTGCGCACGTATGCATAGTGACGAGCCTCTGTGATACGAGCAAGATCGGCATCAGTCACGTAGGTGGGTTTAGTTGCATCCTTGCCGTCGTCCAGTGCATCAACATAGCGGATCACTTCTGCCAATTGCGCATCGGTCGTAACGGATTTGTCGGGCAAAGTGTCCAAAACTGCGCTGACAACGGGTGTTTTGATATAATCGATGTTGTAGGCTTGCGCTTCTTTGTTTTTGTTCATTTCAATTTCCAACCAGCTACCGTTGACGCAAAGTGCGGCTTGTCCTGCAAGAAAATAGCTTTGCATATCCGTGAACGAAAGAGAATCGCTGTCTTCGTGTTGATAGACGTACTTCTTGTTTTTGCCGTCAACTTTCTTTTCGAGCAACTGATTGACAACGTCCAAAGCAACTTCCAATCCTTCGTATGCGTACAAACCGTCGCTGAAATTGCCAAGAGGATCCAATCCGTTGTTCCAATTCTGCATTCCGTCGGCACCTTCGTATTGAGCCATCCAAACGCTCCAAATAGAAGTGTAGTATTCTTCGTTTTTGCTGTATATGAACGGAGCGATATTTGCGTTTTTAGCCAAAATTTTGTCGCAGAGCGCAAACATTTCGTCTGTGGTGACAGGAACGTCTTCGTCCGTGAGACCAAGTTGCGACCAAACGTCTTTGTTGCGCACTATGCCCATAAAACCGTCTGCCCAGTTCACGCCGTAGTACTTGCCGTTGACTTTGAGGTAGTCGGATATCGAAGAATCTGTTTTGGAAAGAATTGTCGAACCGTCTTCGTAGGGCGTTGTGTAGATGTCTGTGAGATCGGCATAGATACAATCGATTTTGCCCGCACTTGTGTTCACCGCGCCTTGATAGACGTTGTAGTGATATTTGCTGGGGCGAAATGCAAAAATATCCGTGTAGCCGGTGAGTGCTTCCGAGTGGCCGTTGATTGCATCGTTGCCGGCCGAGCCGACAAGTTGATTGATCTTGATTGTTATTTCCGGATGTTGTGCCGTGTAGGCATCGGCAAGATCTTGCAACCATTGGACGCCGTAGCCAAGGTTTACAGCTTCGATGGTTAGCGTGTTTTCGTCGGGTTTGTTGTTGCAGCCCACAAAAGCACCGCAAACAAACACAACCAAAAGCAAAACAGCTGCAATTGTGACAAATTTTTTCATTGGATTACCTCCATATCGTTTTTGTTTTTATTGTTACGCGCATTTACAACACAAAACAAATGATGCAATGCCGCTTTAAGTCTAGTTTGAGACAATTCGAGAAATTATCCTTTAAGTCCGCCCATGTGAACTTTTTCCATGATGGTGTTTTGGAAAATAAAGAACAAAATCAACACGGGGATGAGAGTGATGATAACTCCCGCAAACAACCCCGGCATATTCGCCGCATACTTTTGGTTTTCACTGAATGCGTACACGCCGTAGGCAAGGTTGGGATACTCGTTCATGTACAACAACGTGGATTCGTAGTCGTTCCAGCCCGCTATGAATGACATGATGAACAACGCGGAAACACTTGGTAACGCCATTGGAAACATAATTTTGAAAAACACCGTGAAATGCCCGGCACCATCCACAAACGCCGCCTCGGCGTACTCCCAACTGAGCGTTTTGAAGAAGGAATACATGTAGAAGAAGTAACCGCCGTACAGCGAAATGCTGACAATCATGTTGACGGGATTGTTTATCAACCCCAAATTGAACATCAATCTGTAGGTAGAACCCGCACTGCCGTAAACAGGCAACACGGCAACAAATAGGCCCAACGTATAGATGAATTTTGTCATTTTGCTACGATAGAACACCAAAATGTAGCACACCATCGCACTTGCCATGATGGACAAAACCGAACTTGTGACCGTCCTCCAAACGGAGTTCCACAACATGTTCCAGAAGGAGTAGTTCTCCCCCAACGAGCTTTCCAACGAATTGAATGCCGTGACAAAGTTCGAAAGATTGAATCCGCCGGAAAATCCGAACAACTTGTCGTTTATTTTATCCTGAGTGTACTGTGAGTTGTCTGTCTTCACTGCACAAATAAATGCAAACGCGAAGAAAAACAACACGTAGGCCGTGTAGAGCACGAACAATACGAAAGCAATTGTGAACACCACTTTGCGTGATGCGGATTTTTTTTGATTTAGCATTTGATTCATATCACGCTTCCTCCTTGCCGTAAACGATTTTACGAACGAAAAGTGCCAGCGGGAAAGAAATGACCGTCATAAGCACACCGATGGCCGACGCAAGGTACACGTCCTGCGTCACACCGCCTGCACCACTTACCAATTGGTAAATGTAGAACGACAGCGTCATTGTGCCGTTTGTTCCCTTTGTGAATGCCAAAATGGGACCTGTTGCACCTAAGAAACCTGCCGTAGAAAGAATGACTATCGTGGAAATTGTCGGCCAAACGGTGGGAATGATGATATAGATAAGTTCTTTGAACCAATTGCATCCGTCAATGGCTGCCGCTTCCAACATCTCCTTGTTGATGCCGTTCATTGCGCCGTTGAGCACAATAAGATTCGTACCGAAGCCGAAACTTAACGAATAGAAGATGATCATCCAGATTGCCGTTTCGTTTCTCGTGATAGGGTCCAGATACTCTCCGCCCAACTTTGTTATTATTGCATCCAGCGGGCCGCCCGGACCTGTTGCGTTTTTGAACAAAATCACCAATGCCGAACTGGTGATGATGTTTGGCAAATAGGTGACAAAACGGAACATTTTGTAACCTTTGATTTTCTTGTAGATGAAATAACTCATCAAAATGGAAACGGGCAAGCCGATAATCATGCCGGAAACGTAGAACAATATCGTGTTGAGCAATGCTCCCCACAAAGATCCGTCGGACGTACTCAACAAATTGAAAATTGTTTTGAAGTTTTCCAACGACCATTCGGTTGCACCGAAGCCATCGCCCGTTGTCGGACGACGAAACGCCATGAAGAACGCATCGAAATTGACATACACGTAGAAGACCAAAAAGTTCAACACGGGCAATGCCAAAAAACTGAATATAAAAAATCTTCTGCGCCAAATCTTTTTTCGTTTGGCCGGATTTATGGTAGATAATCGTTGCACTGTCTTCTCCTTTGCGCCTAAAAACTTTTTTTCAAAACGTTATTGCCACTGTAAATTCGACACGGAGCACCGCCATCGAACACCATTTGACAAATTTTTCCGCATACGTTGTTGCGAAATTTGATTTTTCGGCAACAAACAACAATCGCTTCCGTTTGTTGCAAAATTACACTCGTCCGACATTTTACAATTGCGAAACACTCACCAATGCCTTGTACACATTGCAATCCACGTCGTTTCTTCCATAAGGCAAAATGGCCTGTTCCAGTTCCGGAATACTTTGGACCTTGTTCTGCAGATAATCGGACAACCGTTTCGAGCAATCTTCCAGCCTTGCGACGAGACCGCCCAAGCGAACTTCGTGAATTTCCCATCCGTACGGACGGTTTTCGGTAAACCAAACTTGCCGCAACGTTTTTCTGAAGTTATGCACGGCTCTTGCCGTCTGCTTGTATCTTTTCACAAGTTTTTGCAGTTCCTCTTTGTTGGCCGACTGATATGCTCGACGCGTATCGATACCCAAAGTGGCTTTGTATTTCAGCGCCTTGCACAAAGCAACCATATTGTCGAACAAGTACTTATACTCCGCATTACGTCTACCGGCAGACTGCAACTGCAAAACAAGCTGATCGTAACCGACAAGTTGCACACGTTCGATGGCACTGTCTTTCCACCCAAGAAAGCAATCGTTGAACAACATTGCCTTGCACGCGCTGTACGAATGGGAATAGTCGCTGTTGACGTCCATACCGTTGGGCGAATCCAACAACATAAAATCATCGTAGTTCAAATTGAATGTTGCGTGGAATTCTTGTTTTATTTTGTCTTCGTCGAAAATGCCTTCGGCATATTTTTTTGCCGCAAACAAAACGGGCAAAGCGGAAAAATAGCTGCAATCGTGACCGTTATCTCCCCACAAAGTGACCAACACGTTTTCAACGTTGTGCTTTGCAACCTGTTTCATTGCGGGAGCAATTGTTTTCAACGCATAATGGTTCAACGGGGCGAATCCGCAGTTTGTCCACGCAGAACATGCAAACCACAACGGCTTGTTGAATCTTTCGTGAGAAACAAGCATGTTGTCGTACATGTCCTCGTCGGTGTTGTAGTAGTCCCAATAGCACAATTCTACATCGGGAACGGCATCGACTACTTCTTGCGGAATAACTGCGTTCATGACACTGTATTCTCCGCCGTTACCCAGACGGAAGAACATGTCACTCCACATGTGCAACTTGAAGCCGTACTTTTGGGCAATTTCGGTAACCTTGTTCAGGTGACGCAAAAGCAATTCGTAGCGATTGACATATCCGTGTTTTTGCAAATAACTTCCCAATCCGACATGTTGCGCTTCGTCGAACCCTATGTTGACACTGCGTGAAGAAAAATCGTTGGATAGTGATTGAAACATTTTGTCTATCAAACTGTATGTTTTGTCGTCATCCACAAGCAAAATATTGTCTATGTCCACGATATCTTCGTAGCATGGCAATTTCACAAGATTATCCAAATGCGCCAACGTTTGTATGCACGGAACGAGTTCCACCCCGTGTTCGCGCGCGAACTTATCCATTTCCTTTATTTCGTCGTGCGTGTAGCCGCCGCGAAGATATCCGAAAAACGGCTCACTGTCGATTTGATACATATCGTCGATACACAACTCCAACAGATTGTACCCCATCTTTTCCAGTGCCAATATCAACTTTTTGACAACGCCAACTTGCATGACGGCATTGCTTGCGCAACAAATAAGTGCGCCAAACCTCTTTTGCGACATAAAAACCTCTGAAATTTTCGATTGCGTTGTTTTTCAGCCCAACGCCGACCGAACGAATTGAAAGCGTACACTTAACTCGTTTTGCACACGAGTGAACTTCACAATTCTACTTATGACAGTATAACATTGAGAACAATAGATTTATAGTAACAAAATTGACAAAAAGTTGGTAGTTTTTCGCCACGAATTGTCAAAATTGTACTATAATTTTCCAAACCGTCTTGATTTGCGCCGCAATGTATGGTATACTGGCTTTATGATAGATTTCGACTTGGATTTGACAAAAAAATTGCTAACTCATTTGGGGTATCTTGCAAAAACTTCCGTGCAGCTTTACGACGAAAATTTTGTAGGAACCTATGCCTGTACCGCACCGGGCAACAAATTGTGCGAAATTGTGAAATGTCACTATGCCGACAGATGCAACGCATCGGACAGTTGCGCCATGAACGAGATCAAATCGTCGCAAGAGGACAATTTCCACTACGCTTGCCACTTCGGCATGCGCGAGATGGTGTTCAAACTGCACCGCAACAACGTTATTTACGGCTACATATTGATAGGTCCGTTGCGCGATACGCGCGCCGAAAAGCACGTTTTACATCAAATATCGGATTACTGCCGCGAGTTTGGCTTCGACGAAAAAGAAATGCGCGACAAGTACTACAAAACGGCACGATTTTCTCAACAAAAATTCGAAGCACTGAAAGAATTGACCTCTGCCGTTTTTGAATACGCAATCAACAAGAACCTTATATCCATAAGAACAAATGTGTTTGAAAATGCCATTGCTCCCTACATAAAAAGCAACCTCGACCAGCGTTTGGATGCACAATCGTTATGCAAGGCATTGAATATGTCGGAAAAACAAATTTACACGGCAACAACGAAAGCTACCGGGTTGTCACCGAAAAAATATATAACGGCACAAAGAATGCAAGCCGCCAAAACCTTGATAGAAACGACAGACGATCCGTTGACCGTTGTGGCAATTAAAGTCGGCATACCGGACTACAACTACTTCGGGAAGATTTTTAAGGCAACCTTCGGCCATTCGCCAAATCATTTCAAAAGAAAATAGAACAAAACACGTTGTGCACGATTTTTGCCAAACGTTCGTCGCAAATTGTACAAATATTGACACTCCGGCAAAACAAAAAAAACATGGTAAAACGGATGTTGTGAGCACTTCGCGTCAACAGGAATTTCGAAAAACGCAAACCATGCCCCAAAATGCCAATTTCCTTGTCGAAACAAGGAACAACAACTAAAACTCCGTTTTGACTACGTTAACAAAAAAAACTTGAACAAACGCGGCGAGAGCAATCAAAGCGACAGCAAGTGCATCTAACAACCTTTGACTTACGTCTGTAACACAATCATTTACAACAAATACACGCCACAAAAAAGAACCCCTATGGCCATCACGTCATAAGGGGTTCTATCTTTTATGTTATATAATAATCGTTGGAACTGTAAATCCTGAGCAAAGAGGCTTACTCCGACGTGAATCTGTTTGCGAATAAATTCAAAGGCTCTTTTACTCTATGCCTTATTCCGCCACAGATTTCCTTGGTCAATAAAACGTTAGCCGTCAATCGGAAAATAATCCTTTCAGAAAAACCATTGCTCCACGCAAACACAATCCTTTGAACATTGCAACACGTCCTTAAAACAATCATAGGCCAACTACTACTTGCTTCAAATAGATTGTCGTTTGTTTTGACAGGCTTGCGCTCTTACCTGCCCGAATGTTACACTTGCACAAATAATCTTTCAATCGCCCAACAGTTTCACGTGCAAAAAAATGACTTCATCCCTACGTTTCATGCGCCCGGTCAACGTCAGAGTCAAACACCTTCACACAAAATCCATCGGTGCAGTTTATTAATGCCAAACAAGCATTTTTAAAGCACGACGGAGTATTTGCTTGAAAAGCTTCAAGCGACGCCGACATTTATGTCACGCCAAAAACACGTTGAGCACCAATCCGATCACAAGCAAATGCAAAGGATAGTAGACGTAAAAAGTCCATTTCATAAATTTGTTGATTTTGGGATTACTTCCGCGCTTGCCGTTGTAAAGCATTATAACGGGCACGGCGAGCAAAGTGCAATACTGCAAGAACGCATAGTCTTTTGACAGCGCAAAATAGTATACAACCACGTAGAGCGACACCCAGAACAAGCACCACAAAATTTGTTTTAGCGGTTTGCCTCTGTTTGAGCCGATTGCAAGCACGCAAAGCGCTGCTATACAACTCCAATCAACAGGGAACGCGAGCGCACACAACAACACTACGATAACGAGTTTTACCCACCATTTGAGTTTTTCGCTGTCATTGACTTTGAGCATCACCAGCCCTATTGCAAGCGACCAAATAACGCTGCCCTGGTTCAAAAATCTTGTTATTCCTTCACCCGTGGCAAAAGGCACAAAGCAAAGCGGGCCATACTTTGTGTAAATTTCCGTCTGCAACATATACGGCACATGCGAAATAAGCGCAAAAATAAACAAGCGCAAAATATACTTGTTTAGGTTGTGTGTATAGTGATACCCCTCTGCAATGCAATAGCACATGATCGGGCAAGCCAAGCGACCTATCACGTGAAAGATAATGGCCAACGGCTCCGTGGAATAATTGGGGAAAACAAGCCACGTGACGTGGTCA
Organism: uncultured Oscillospiraceae bacterium; assembly: GCA_964598315.1. GTDB lineage: Bacteria > Bacillota > Clostridia > Christensenellales > CAG-314 > Fimimonas. The sequence goes on along the minus strand of CAZRBI010000030.1, from coordinate 452 downwards.
AGCGTCATTGCGAATATCGCAATGAGTTTTAGCATATTTTGATTCAACGGTTTCTTAACTTCGAGCACGTCTTTTCCTCTCTCAACCTGACTTTTGTAAATAAATTATACTATCCTCACCACGCAATGTCAATGCCAAATTTATCTCAAGCTCAACGTAGGCGTTGCCATGGCAAACAACCGCCGCTTCCGAGCCTGCACGCTCGTTCGCAATAGATATATGATCGACAACTCCGGAACAGCCATTGCCGCACGGAACGGACTTGCAACAAGTTGCACTTACTAAACTATAAAATATGCGAAAAAGCTGAAAGCGCAACTGTTATTTCTATTGACCAACTATAAATATTGCGCTATCCGAGCGTTTTCAGATAACGCACCTTAATTTCACAACGCTCATTCCCATAAACAAAGCCACTCGACGTTATTTGTTATAATTGCTATTATGAGAAG
>CAZRBI010000029.1:0-19499 GCA_964598315.1 uncultured Oscillospiraceae bacterium | reverse complement strand
GACACGGTTGGTTGCTTTTCGACAACGACAAAATGAGCAAATCCAAGGGCAACATTGTCGATCCGTTCTTCCTTTGCGACCGCTACGGCGTGGATGCAATTCGCTACTATCTGCTTCGTGAAATTCCGTTCGGCAGCGACGGCAGCTACACCAACGAAGCGTTGCTAACACGCACCAACGCCGACCTTGTCAACGACTTGGGCAACCTTGTTTCTCGCACGACGGCAATGGTGACGCAATATTTCGGCGGAACAATTCCCTGCCCCAACGCCTACACCGAACTGGACAAAGAGCTGATTGATTTGTGCAACGGCACTCCGCAAAAAGTGCGCCAAGATATGGACGAGCTTTCCGCTCCGGACGCTTTGGCGAATATTTTCAAAATTGTGCAACGTGCCAACAAGTACATCGACGAAACCATGCCTTGGGCATTGAACAAAAACAGAGATAAAGACCGTTTGGCAACGGTCATGTACGTGCTGTGCGAATGCATCAAGTTCGCGGCAACGCTTCTGACGCCATTCGTACCCGACACTTCCGCGAAAATTTTCCAAAAGTTGGGACTTCCCGTGCCAGGCGACTTCAGCGGACTGACTTTCGGCAACATTCCGGCAAACACCGTTGTTACCAAGGGCGAAAACTTGTTCAATCGCATTGACGTTGCAAAAGAGTTGAAAGAGTTGGAAGAAATAAGCAAAAAGCAAAATTCTGCTCCCCAAAAGGCAGAAGAAGAAAAAATAGATATCACCGATTTTGCCAAAGTGAAATTCTGCACAGCAAAAGTTTTAGAATGCACCAAAGTGGATAACAGCGACAAACTTTTGTTGCTGAAACTGGAAGTTGGCGACGAAATTCGTCAAGTCGTTTCCGGCATCGCGCAAAACTACACCCCCGAATACATGGTTGGCAAAACCGTCGTGCTTGTGAAAAACCTTAAACCGGCAAAAATTCGCGGCATCGAAAGTAACGGCATGATTTTGTGCGCAGCAGACGGCAAAAACGTTGTTTTCGTAACACCCGAAAGCCCCGTTGCAAGCGGCAAGGAAGTTCGCTAGATGATAGACAGCCATTTGCACCTAGACGACGAAAAATTTGACGAATTGCGGCAGGAAATTATACAAAATCTTGCGCAAAACAATGTCGAATTCGTTATTAACAACAGTTGCGACTTTGTTTCCATGCAAAAAGGCGTAGCATTGGCACAAGAACACCACCGCATTTTTGCAACCGTGGGAATGCATCCTCACACGGCAAAAGATTTTGACCAAGCGTTTGAAGAAGCGATGAAAAAATTTGCCGCTTATCCAAAAGTTGTTGCTGTCGGAGAAATCGGTCTGGACTACTACTATGACATGAGCGAACGAAACGTTCAGCGTGACGTTTTTGCACATCAATTGGAAATTGCCGACAGTTTGCATTTGCCCGTAACTTTGCACGTTCGTGATGCCTACGGTGATGCATTGGATATTTTGCGTGCCCAACACAATCACCTTAACAACGGCGTGTTGTGGCATTGCTACGGCGGAAGCGCGGAATTTGCACGTCAGCGTGCCAAAGAAGGACACTGTTTTGCTTTCGGCGGCGCAATAACATTCAAAAACGCAAACAAAGGCGACGTTTTGCAAGCCATCCCCCTCGAACAAATACTTTCGGAAACGGATAGTCCCTACATGGCCCCAGTCCCGTTGCGCGGAACGGTTAACCAACCCAAAAACGTTGCACTTGTAGTGGAAAAAATCGCACAACTGAAAGGTCTTTCCGTCCAACAAACAGAACAGGCTTTGCACGACAACACTTTGCGATATTTCCCGAAAATTGCAAAATATTTGCAAAAATAAATTTGAACGACATGAACATTAAAGATAACTACGTTTACACCATCGGTAACAAAATTTATATCAACCTTACCAACCGTTGCAGCAACAACTGCGATTTTTGCATAAGGCAAGGGCGCGAAGGCATGAACGGTCAACCGCTGTGGATCAAAGACGAACCCACTGCGGAAGACGTGATAGAACAACTGCCCGAAAACTTGGACGATTTCGACGAAGAAATAGTTTTTTGCGGTTTCGGCGAACCGACCTACAATCTCGACACCTTGGACGAAGTGGCCAGCTACTTGCACTGCGTGGACAAAACCACACGAATCAACACAAACGGGCAAGCCAACCTTATTCACGGCCGTGACGTTTCAGACGTTATTGCCACAAGCTGCGACGTGATAAACGTTTCGTTGAACGAGTGCAATGCGGAAAAGTATCAGCAACATTGCAAAAGCATTTTCGGGCCCAAAGCCTTTGCCGAACTGCTGAATTTTGCAAAACTTTGCCGTGAAAAGGGCGGCAACGTCGTGTTTTCGGTGGTGGACAGCATCGGCGAAAAGGACGTTGAAGCATGCCGCAAACTGGCGGAAAAAGCCGGCGTTCCTTTGCGTGTGCGAGTGAAAGAATAAAATGAACACCAACTACGACTTGTTGTTCGAACAACAAAAAAAAGATTTTGCAGATAAAAAACTGCTGTTGCACGTGTGTTGTGCGCCTTGCTCAACCTACTGTCTGACCCGTGTGTTGGATTGTTTCGACGTGACGCTGTTCTATTCCAACGACAACATAACGGATTTCGACGAGTGGCAAAAACGGCTTGTCGAAGTGCAAAAACTTGTAAACATCGTCAATGCCGGTCAGTTTGAAGTCAACGGAAAATATCCGCTGAAATTGATTGTTCAACCGTTCGACAGCCAGCGCTTTTTCGACATGGCACAAGGCCTGGAAAATGCTCCCGAAGGCGGTCCGCGCTGCGAACGCTGTTTCAAACTGCGCCTTGGCGATACTTTGAACTTGGCAATTGGCGACTTCGACCTGATGGGCACGACACTCACCGTTTCCCCCTACAAAAACAGCAAGTTGCTGAACGAACTGGGCACGGAACTTTGCAAAAACACCACCGTAACATGGCTCAACAGCGACTTCAAAAAGCGTGGCGGCTACAACGAAAGCATTCGGCTTTCGCAAAAGTATCAACTGTACCGTCAACACTACTGCGGCTGCACTTTTTCCGATTGGACAAAAACATAAAATAAAAAGGCAATCAAGGAAAATTCCTTGCTTGCCCCAAAAAAACTGTTTGTTAACTGAATTGTTCAACAATTGTTTCTTCTTTTGTATCTGAGTCGTAGAAGTGGTAGTCGTCACCTTTCACGCGTTCGCTGTGGCTGAACACCAATGGCTTGCCACTAGTTATTCGCACGAATCGCTCAACTCGTCTTCGGTAATTCTTATTTTGTTTAGACGTTTTTGAGCTTTTGCCACTACACATTGGTCGTCATAACTAATAGTAGAACCACAATTTGGACATTTATAAATGTAGTGCGACATTTTAATTTGTGTCATAAAAAGTGTGCGTTTTCCGCCCATATGTGGATAAAAATTCGAATCGCCTTTTTTGCATACGTGTGTAATTTTCTTTTTTAGTAGTTGCGCACCGCATTTGTGGCAATACATTTTTTTGAAGATCATTTCCAATGGTATTTCTGTTTCACTTCCAGTCCAGCCCATATTATCCTCCAATCCTGTGTTTATGCCAATGGTGAATCCGTTTATTCCAGACAGTCCTTTTCCTAAATCTGTATTTCTAGCAATTGTTATGGATGTGACGCCCAAAAGGTTAACATCGATTCCGATGCTTAAACTTTCAATGTTTAATTGAGCAGCGATACCAAGTGTTTCAAATTGTATTTCTGCACCTATGGTGTCAAACAAATTTAAGCTTGCTGTGTGTTGGCTGGGTGTGATTTTTATAGCCTTTTAAGCATCTCGTTCTCTACCTTTATTATTTATAAAATTAATTAAATCTCTTTTATTAACATTAAAGTAATAAGGTCTTCCCCAACTCTTTTTTCTAGCTATTGAAATTCTATAAACCAAAGTATCCATATCGTTTTGTTCTATAACAAGACATAAATAACTTATTGGTTCCATGGTGTAATCTTTTACAACCTCATCATTAGTGTTTTTAAAGCATTTCTTAATATTAATATTTCTACCTTTTTTATAAAAATACTTTTGAATATCTTTTATGAGAATATCGATATCTTCTTGATTTGTTTGAGTAATAAACTCTATATTTTGAGAACATTTTGGACAATAAAACACCTCATGAATAAACTCGCATGATCCCATCATAATTCCACCATCAACATCGGCACTAAAATCATAATACTTTGCCTCGTCTGATTTTTGATTTACCACTTTATGATGTTTAACTATAGAAAGTTTTGTGTTGCATTTATAGCAATAATGCTTTCTGAATTTCACCTTGAATGGATTGCCAAAACTATAGTATTTTTTATTCATAGCGTGACGTCCTAGAAAGACTTCCAACGAAATGGATTTATGTTGCCAATATGACTCGAAGATGTTATTGTTGCTCCATTCCTATCAAGTACTTTGCAATTTCCAAAAGAATCGTATTCATAAAGTGCAACAGGGCAAGCATTGTTGTCAAGCAAAGCAGTTACGTTGTTAAATTGGTCGCGCAAATATATGTAGTTTGTGCCATTGTAAATAACTTCACCAAGTCCGTCTGCATCGTAAAGATATTTTAATTTATCTACAGTTGATGCGTTTGTGCGTTTTTCGCATATAATCTTATCTCCGTCGAGATAGTATTCTGTGGTGACGCCATCCACTGTTTTGGAGCAACGTGCACCGTCGGCGCTGTACTTGTAGATGACGTTGCTTGTGCCCAGGTCTACGCCTCCAATTTGTCTGCTTGCATTATATGTATAATTGTGAGTTTTGTCAAGAGTAACTTTTTTGTTCTGTTGCCAAACAAATCATAGGTGAAAGTTTATTCACGGAAACCCCATACGTAGTTGAGTTTTTGGTGCAGAACAATGTTTTTTTGCATAAAAAAGGCAAGCAAGGAAAATTCCTTGCTTGCCCCAAAAAACTGTTTGTTAACTGTAGTGTTTGATGGTTGCTTTTAATGGTTATTGGCTTGTTTCTAACAATTTCTTCCATTTTTTGTTTATAAAAATGAAAACAAAAACATTCACTAAGTATCCGCCTATTATTTGGATTAGAATTGAAATTGCATTTGGTTGATATGTCGATATGTCGCCATGTGCGACAAGCAATTCCGCAACAAGGGCAGTAGCGTGTATCAGCATTGCGACAACCGAACAAATCACAAAGTATACGAATAACTTTCTGGAATTTATTTGCTTTTTGAGTGCTTTAACGAACAACCAAATCAACAAAATAGTAGAGCCCAACAAGGGCAACACTGCAAGATAGTTCAGTTTCTTGTTCATCGAAACATCAATCGACTTTTCGTCGCAAATTTCGGCGTTTTCGACAGATTTGGATTGAGGCACGGGCTGTTGATCTACAATCTTGTTCCAATTTTTATTCAAAAGAACGAATACGAAAATATTGTAAATATACCCGCCAACTATCCACACTAACTGACTAAGTTCTGTTGTCCAATGTTCGTAGCCATGAGTTATCAACCAATTTATTCCAATAGTTAACGGAATAAAAGTCAACGGGATTGCCAGTATGAAAAGTGCAAAGTACGGAATAAACTTTTTGGGGGCAATTTCTTCTTTTTTAACCTTAATAAATATCGACGCAATCAAAATTACCGAGCCAAACACGGGCAACATTGCAAGCCAGTTTAATTTTTTATTCACAGAGCCATCTCCTAATTTTGTTTAGTATCAAATACAAGTCTATGTGTATGGTTAGTTCATATCCTAAGCCATTGCCACAGCCCCAAGACCAGCCTTCGCCAAATTTAAATGAGCCTCCATAACCGACATAACCTTTTAGGGAAATGTAAATGGCGTCACCAAATTGAATTCCTATTGTTCCTGAAATGAGTTCTAATGATCCGCTAATTCCGCTCAGCCCGATTGACGCGTTGGCTGTCAGAGCACTTGCGCCAAAGAAAAAGTTGGGATTTGCTAAATTGTCGCTTGACAACTGTTTAAACCACTTTGGCGTATTTAATCTGTAATCCACAGCGCCAAGACTAAGTGAGGCATTAGGATTATATGCATTTGATGTATACCCAAAGTCCAGCGATGCTTTAATATATATCAAATAGATCTCGTTCATGCCAGCTGTATCGTTAAAGTTATCTGGAGTTATTAGACCTGCTGCAAAAGTCAAATCAAGCGGTTGTGTGTCATCTTGGGCTTGGATTATTTCTAGAGTTGGATGAAGTTGACTTGCATTTAGTGCGTGTTGTGGAGATGAATACCTGGGTAATACATTCTTAATAAGGCTAGTATATATATGGTATAGATGATCAAGGTGCGAATCCAGGTATTGTCCAACTTCGGGATCATAGTAGCTACCGTTGGCGTAGTATAGTCCTGTTTCTGTGTCGAAGTATAAAGACTTCCAACGAAATGGATTTATGTTGCCAATATGACTCGAAGATGTTATTGTTGCTCCATTCCTATCAAGTACTTTGCAATTTCCAAAAGAATCGTATTCATAAAGTGCAACAGGGCAAGCATTGTTGTCAAGCAAAGCAGTTACGTTGTTAAATTGGTCGCGCAAATATATGTAGTTTGTGCCATTGTAAATAACTTCACCAAGTCCGTCTGCATCGTAAAGATATTTTAATTTATCTACAGTTGATGCGTTTGTGCGTTTTTCGCATATAATCTTATCTCCGTCGAGATAGTATTCTGTGGTGACACCCTCAACAATCTTTTTGCAACGCACACCGTCCGGGTTGTATTTATATTCCGCATCGGTAGTGTAGCCTACGTCGACTTTAATAAGTTGGTTGCTGGCATTGTAGGTGTAGTCATCCGTTCTATCAAGAGTAACGCGCTTGGTTCTGTTCCCGAAGTTGTCGTAGAGATATGCGGCAGTTGTGTTGTTGACCGATTGTAATCTACCTTTGTTGTCGTAGTAGAATTGTAATGTGCCCTTTTCACTGTCTACAATCTTGTCTATTCTACCATCGGTTTTGTAGCTATAGGTTTTGGTAAGCCCCAGTGCCGAGTTGGTTTCCTGCGTCAAACGATGTGCCGCATCGTAGGAATATTCAATATTTGTTTGACCGATTGAACATGCAAGAGTGCGACTATTTGAATATTGCCAATTGTTTGTTGATTTTTTAAGTTTGCCATCTTTTGTATATACATAATCTGTCACAAAAGACGACGAAACGTGCATTTCTCCAAGAGTTGCAGTGGTTTTAGTTATTTGAAATTGATCATTTCGCGTATGCTCGACAGAAAAATTTGTTCCGGTTGTTTTTGAGATATATCCGACGTTGTTGTACTCATAATTTCGCGCAAAAATGGTTTTGTTTGAATCCGTCGGATCAGTTGAGTAATTTACGCTCAATAATCTGGGCGACAATACTTTTTGCGAGTCGTAACTGTTGTGTGCATACAGTGTTTCTTCCGCAAATTGGTATTTTGTGGTATCACTTGCCACCTGTTTCACTTCAAAAGTAGTACCACCGCCGTTCAACAGAGATTTCTTTTCTGCCCAACCGGTAAGGTTGCCGTCATCGTCGTAGGAATATTCGGTGTAGTCTCCGTTAGGAAGGAATTTTTGGTGAAGTGTGCTTGCAAAAGCACTTTCGGAGCAATCGTTGTAGGCGTATTGCACTTTGCCGCCGGTAGAACCGCTTTGGTAGGTTGTTTGCACCCTGCCATAGACGTCGATGTCGGTAGCAGTTGTTGCAACAACGTTTTCGGATGAATTGAAGATTTTGCGAGTGTGGGTTTGAACAACTATTTCGTCGTCGTTTTCCGAGTAGTCCGAAACGCTGTCTTCTTGTACTTTGCGCTCGGTTGCCGTGTCGGAAGTTCCTTCGAACACGGTGTAGGTCACTTTGTCGTTGGCAACGTCGTCGATGATGCCGTACTTAACCGTTCCGTCGGAAACAGTGCGCACAAGTCCGTTTTGGTAGGTGACGGTGTTTTGGGCAATAGTGGTGTCGCCAATTTTTTCTTTAACCGTTTGTAACCTATCCGAATATGCGCCATAGGTATTTTCTGTGCTGTGTCCAGTCGATGCAAATCCGCTGTTCTCATTCACCGTTTCCGCTTGCCAAGCAAAAATATCTTTGTTGTTGTAGCCAATGCTTGTGCCGGTTGTTCCGTTGTCCGTTGCTGTGGGGTGGTTTTGGTCGTCGTAGTAGAATGCCTTGGAAGAAACAACCACGTCGGAACAGTCTTTTGTTTGCATCAAGGTCAAGTTGCCGAAGTCGTCGTAGTAGTAGTTTGTTGTGACGCCGTATTCGTCGGTTGTGCTGTGTTTGTTGCCGTTGAAATGAGTGCGATATATTGTGTTGCTACTAACCGTTTGGCCGTTACTTGTTATCTGCCCCGTCGTTGTCATGGTCATTATGTCGCCTTCAAAACTAAACGATCGGTAAACTACGCTGTGCGGCGTGCCTGTTTCGGTTTTCGTGCGAAGTGTTGCCGGTAAAGTGACCAACCACGACCCGTTTTTGCCAATCTGCAAGGAGCGCGTACTTTTTCGCTTGGTTCCATTGCAGTAGATCATGTCGAAAGATTCCACACTGCCGTTTTCGTCGGCATTGACATAGTAGTTTGTTTGGGTGGCGATCAGGTCGTTTTCCGTTATGTACGTGTCAGCTGTGCCGTTGTTGGTTGTGATAAATGCAACGCTGTCAACAAACACCCTATCAACGTCGTCAAAGTAGTGGGCCGTTCCACTACTTACAATTTGAAACTTGCTAACGGGCGCCGGAGCAAAACCTATCTCGTTAACCAACACATTGCTAACGGTGGCGGAGGCACTTAGCGATATTGAAAGCGACGAAAGGTTCAAAAGAGGTTTGTCTTCGTCATCTAACAAAAAGCTTAGCGGTAACGAAACTTTTTGCCAAATATTTTGTGCGCGACCATTAACATAAACGCTGTCGGAGTGGTACCTGCCGTTAGCCGTATAGTTGAATGTCGCCTTCATTCTTTCGCAGTCACAAGAATGTTTCAACCAAAAAGAATATTCAAACATTTGCAATTTTTGTTCGGATTCGTTCCTTGCCACGTTGAAATCGGCCGGTATGGGCACGCTCCAACTGCCACCTACGCTTTTGTTTGCAACACCGTTAATAGACGTTGGCTCTGTGCCTACAAAGTTGGTTTTCTTTTGTCCTTGTTTTTGCAAGGTTTTCAGGTTGGAACCGGATTTTTCAAATTGCGAAACAATTTGTCCGTTGGTGTCCAGATAGTAAACAATAACTATTCCGTTTTTGTTTGTAACCTGTGTTATGTACGAAACCAAGCCGGTGCACGTGTAAGTATATGTGTTAAAAGCTTTTTCAACAAACGCATTTTGCAAAACTCCGCGAGAAACTTTCGAAATTTTGCCGTCTGCCGCATAGGTGAAAGTAAAAGCATTGCCTTGCAAGTTGCGGACGGAACTAAGCTTGGACGAAGTGTATGCAAATGATAATTCTTGCAAACTTTCGCCGTTGCCAACGTTTGTGACGGAAATCAATTGCCCGTTTTCGTAGCCGTAGCTAATCTCAAATTGCTTTGAAGAATTGTAGTAGGCAATTGTACTTTGCAAGTAACCGTCAGAATAGGTAAAAGTAACCTTATTGCTAATTGTGGTACCTGCAACGCATCTTACATCGTGTACTTGCACAATGCGGTTTTGTTCGTCGTATGTTACTATTTTTGCAATTTGGTCGTTAAAGCACGAAACAACTTTTTGCAACGTGCCGTTGGCATTGAAAAACAACTTGTTGCCAACGCCGTCTGTCACGTACTTGCTATCTTGCGAATAGTATAGCACCGTTTTTGCGTTTTGACAATCATAAAAATTGTTGCCGTCATAACGAACAAAGGTGTGCACTTCGCCGTCTGCATCCAAAAACAAAATAGTGTCGTTGTTTTGTTGAACAAGCGCTTGATGAATATTTAACTTCCATCCCGTCCCCATGCCGACAATCTTATCCGCAAAAAGCGAATTTGCCATGGAATTGTATACGTGAGCAACGTCTATTTTGTAGCTGCCGTAACCTGTGGAAAGGTCGTCAAACGAATAACTTAACCTGCCAAGTGCTAGGTTGACGGTAGGGTTTTCACCTGAATTGGCCGACGAATAGTTTTTGCAAATTTCAGTGTCAAAAGTGCCGTCATCCAAAGCGATAGTATCAATCATATTTAGTTTTTCCTCCTTCAAATGTGTTTGAACGAATGCTCGTAGTAGTCGACGTCGCTACGCACGAAAGCGACTGTGCCTCTAAGCGTCAAGTGCCACAATGGTGGTGTTTAAGCATATTTGCTTCGTTGTGTGCGCCGTTTTGCAATTTGTCGCATCCGGCACGTTGCAAAACCCAGAGGTGTCCCAAAGCGTTTTCAAAATGCTCTATACCTCATATCATAATCAATCGAACGTTCGTTCTAAAATTATTGTATCACAAAATTTTCAAAAATCAAGAAAAACGTGTTTTTTTTCGCAACTTTTTTAAAAAATTTTTTTGAAGTGAATTTTAGCGATAGAAAGTTGATATTTTTGTTATTTAAAGTAGCTAATATTGACAACTGTTTGTTGTTCGGGCAAAACCGATGTCGGTAGTGTAAAATTTATTTTTTCGAACAAGAAGTGTATTGGATTTTTGAAAAATGCAAAAAAATAGCGGACACAACAAATCGTTGCATCCGCTATTGTTCTTGTGTTGATTATTTCAACAGTTCATATTGGCTGTTATAAATTTTGCGGTAGAACCCGTCTGCTGCCATAAGTTGTTCGTGCGTGCCCTGTTCCACCACTTTGCCGTCGTTTATCACCAAAATAACGTCGGCATTCACTATTGTAGAAAGTCTGTGCGCAATAACGAAACTTGTGCGCCCTTGCAACAGTTCGTCCATGGCTTTTTGAATAAGCAATTCCGTGCGTGTGTCCACGTTGGATGTCGCCTCGTCCAAAATGAGCATTTTTCTGTTGGCAAGATAGCTTCGTGCAATGGTAAGCAACTGCTTTTGTCCACCGCTGATATTGGTGCTTTCTTCGTTGATGACGGTGTCGTAACCTTGGGGCAACTGACGAATAAATTCGTCGGCATGTGCGTGTTTTGCCGCAACGACAACCTCGTCTATGGTGGCGTTTTCCTTACCGTAGGCAATGTTTTCGAACACTGTTCCGTTGAACAGCCAAGTGTCTTGCAACACCATGCCGAATTGTCTGCGCAACTTCGATCTGTCCATAGTGGAAATATCCACGCCGTCTACGGTGATTTTTCCGCTGTCGATATCGAAAAAGCGCATAAGCAAGTTAACTATCGTTGTTTTGCCGCCGCCGGTTGGTCCGACAAGCGCAACTTTTTGACCGGCCGTAACGTGCAAATTCAAATCCGTTATCAGGGGTTTTTCCTTGTCGTAGGAAAAATATACGTGCTCGAAACACACTTCACCGTCACCTTGCGGCTCGTCGTCCGTCAAAGGCAACGGAACCTCTTCTTGATCCAACAAGGCGTACACTCGGCTTGCGCAGGCCAACGTGTGCTGAATGGAACCCATTCCGTTGGCAATGCTTTCCAGCGGCCCGGCAAACATTTTGGCGAGCAAAATAACTTCCATAATGTCGCCCACATCCACCGTTTGTTTTGTCGCAAGCACTCCGCCCACGATACACACCGCAACGTAGGCAATGTTGTTTGTCAATGCAATTATCGGCTGCACCAACCCCGAAAGATAGTAGGCACGACGCACCTTCTTTTGATAATCTGCGGAAATGTTTTCGCAAATAGCCTTTTGACGATTTTCCAAATTGAATGCTTTGACTGTGTCGAACCCGGTGTAATCTTCTTCGATAAACGCATAAAGTTTTCCGTTGACCTTTCGGAATCCGTGCCAACTTTTTTCGCTTTTTGAAGAAATGAATGCCGAAAGAGCAATGGACAACGGCACCAAAGCCACAACCACCGTTGCCAACAACCAGTTAACGCAATACAACGTGTACACGACGCCGAAAATGCGCAAAAATCCGTCCAAAATAGTGCCGATTATCACGTACACGGTGTTGGACATATTGCTGACATCGTTCATCATGCGCGAAAGTAATTCGCCATGCGGTGTTGCATCGATAAAACCGACGGGCAAACGTTGCAATTTGTCGCTGATTCTGATACGCAACCCCTTTGTGTAGAACCTGGAGGATACGTTAGTCATCAAAATTTGCATCAAAATTGACAGCGCCGACGAACCGACATAGACAATGGCCAGTCGCAATGCCATTGCTGCCATCTCTGCAAAATTTATCGGCGTTCCTTTCAAGCCGAAATTGTAGATGACGTTGGTCATGTCGTTGACAATTTCCGGGGCAAGCACCGCAAGCCAAACGGAAGCACCGCAAATACACGCCGCAAGTGCAATGGCCCAAGCAATGGGCTTCAAGTCCTTAACCAATCGCACAATCGTTTTCCAAGAAGAATAGGCTTTCTTTTGAGAGGTACTACTCATTTTCACCACCTCCCAATTGACTGTCGACAATTTCCTTGTATGTAGGGCAAGTTTTAAGCAGTTGCTCGTGTGTGCCGCAGCCGACGACTTTTCCGCCGTCCAAAACGTAAACTTTGTCGCAACGCATGGCCGTTGCCGCCCTCTGCGTTACCACAATTTGAGTTTTTCCCTGCAAAAACTTGTTCAATTGTTTGCGCAAGTTGGCTTCCGTCAAGTAGTCCAACGCAGAAAAACTGTCGTCGAAAATGTAGACAGATGCAGGTTTGATGATTGTTCGCGCAATGTTGATGCGTTGCTTTTGACCGCCGGAAAGATTGCTTCCCGATTGACTCAATTTGAATTGCAATCCGTCTTCTTTGCCACGAACAAAGTCGTCTATTTGAGCAATTTTCAGAACTTCCCAAACTTGTTCTTCGGTGGCATCCTTGTTGCCCATTTTGACGTTTTCCTCGACGGTGCCTTCAAAAATCATGCTTTTTTGCAATGCAACCGCAACGTTATCTCTTATTGTCGCGGCGGTGACGTCAGTGTAATTTTTTCCGCCCATAGAACGAACGCCTTGGCAAGGATAAAAATTCATAAGCAACTTCACAAAAGTGCTTTTGCCGCTTCCGGTGCCGCCTATCACGCCCACTATTTCTCCGTCGGCAATATCCACTGAAATGTCCGTCAACGAATTTGCCGACGCATCTGGGTAGGCAAAACTCACGTCGTCGAATCTGACATCTCCGTCCAAAACTTCGCCTTGCGAAAAATCCGCTTCGGCCGTTTCCAGATCCAACACGGCAGATATTCTTTTCATGCTGACTTTGACGTGCGGAATGAAAGATATCGTCCACGAAAGCGTCAAAACGGCATTTGCAATAAGAGCAACGTATTGTATGGTGGCCAAAATGTCCGCCGCTTTCAGCGTGTCGCTGTCGGGAAGCCTCAATGCACCCACGTAGATAATTGCCACGGTTGCCACGTTCAAAATAAGTGACGAAATGGGGCTGACAATGCCGCCCACGGTGTTGGCACGCACAAAACTGTTGCACATTTCACTGGTGGCCTTGGCTGTTCTGGCGTGTTCGTACGCTTCCTTGTCGAATGCGCGAATAACGCGCACACCGGACAATCTTTCACGCACCATGCGGTTTTGAACGTCGGTGTACTCGTCGCCACGCCGCCAATACCCTTCCAATTTTGAGGTGATTGCGCAAGCTACTACGAGAACGATAACCGATGCACCCAACAAAATAAGCGGCAACAGCCAATCGCCTTTGAAAGACAAAATTATTCCGCCGACAAACATTATCGGACAAGTTATCATGACGTAGGGAATTTGCGAAATGGTTTCTTCCATCCAACCGATGTCGTCCGTCGTGCGGGTTAGTAAACTTCCTGTGCCCACGTCGGAAAACTGTTCGAATGTTAACGTGTTCACTTTGTTGAAAACGGTTTTTCGCATTCCGACGGCAATTTTTGATGAGAATGTCGATGCAACGCCGTTTGTTATCAGCGCACAGACAAGTGCCGCAACGGCAAGAACAAGCATCAACGCTCCTTCCTTATATATGTAGTTTAAGTCGGCGTTTTGCACGCCGTTATCCACAATATTGCTCATCACGTACGGCATGAACAACGAACACAATGCCGACGCCGCATAGAGCAACATAAGCAAAACTATTTGTTTTGCATGTGGTTTGATAAAATTCAATAAATGTTTCATAAAATCATTGTTCGCCGCATTTGCGGCATCTGTTTTTCAATACGCACAAAAAATGCGCTTTCGTCACGGAAAGCGCAAAAAACGAAAAGCAACTGTAACCCTTTGTTCAAGAGTCTTTTTGTTCGTTATTTACCTTTCACAATAGTTATAAATTTTCATTTTTCTCCGATAAAGTTGTTTTTTCGCAACCGACGTCAAAACTTACAATATTATTCGGGAACATATTGCTGAACAAGCTTCAAAAAGTTTTCCAACAGCCAATGTCCGAAAAAGTTTTTTTCGGGATTTTCCGCCCCGCCGTAGATGTTTGTTATGATCCAGCTTTCTTCAAACGGCTGTTGCAACAATTCTGCAAATTTTGTCAACAAGCCGGAGGACGTGCCAAACACCAACGACGTGATCAACGAAAAAACGATGTAGACAGTCGCCGCTCCGCAAAATGCGCCGAGCAAACGATTGATCCAACCCAAAACGGAAATTCTGTTGACAAGTTTACTTATGATTTTTGTGATGAGGCCGTACACCACCGACAGAGCAAAAAACGTTGCCACCATTGCTATGATTGCACGTGTGCCCGACGTAGATATCACGGAAGACAACCACTTGTCGACGTAGGGAGACAGATAGCTTGTTGCCACAGCAACCACAACAACTCCCACCAGAGCAAAGATTATCTTCAAAAAGCCGCGCACGGCACCGAAAATAAGCCCCGCAGCCAACAATATCAGCCAAAGATAATCAAGAATGGTCATGTTTTCTCCTCTTTGCTAAAATTGTCGAACGCTTGTCAACCGTCCTTCGACAATTTTGAAATTATACAACGTTTTCACCGGTAAGATTGATTTTTTGTTTGCCGACAAGTTCCGCAAACGCAATGCATCAGGTTTTCCAACCGTTTGAACGAACTTTGCAACCTGTTCGGCAATGCTTCGTTGCATTTTTTGCTTCTGACATGACAACACATTTTTGATTGTTGCCGCATTTTGCTTTTTGCAAACGTTTTGTTGCAAGTTTAGGCTACATTTGCGAAGGCGCTGCGATACCCAACAAAGACAAGCCCTTTTTCAACACGATTTGCGTTGCTTCCACCACGGAAAGACGAGCGTTTTGCACGCTCAAATCGTCGGAAAGCACTCTGTGTTCGATGTAAAACTTGTTGAATGCTTGTGCAATGTCTATCAACAAACCGGATATTATGCTGGGCTCGTACTTGTGAGCGGCATCCTTGATTGCTTGCGGGAAAGATGCCAACAGCTTGCACAGACGCAACGTTTCCGGGTTGTTCAATGCTTCGGGATTGTGGGCTATTTTTGCAAAACGAGAGGTTCCCGCTTTTTCCAAAATAGAACAACAACGTGCATGCGTGTACTGAATGTAGGGGGCCGTTTCGCCGTCGAAATTCAACACGCGGTCGAACGTGAAAGTGATATCTTTGATTTTGCTGTTTTCCAATGCCGAGAACAGCACTGCACCGACGCCCACTTGTTCGGCCACGATGTTTTTGTTGGCCAAATCGGGGTTTTTGGCGGTGATGATTTCTTCCGCCTTTTGAACACTTTTGTCAATGACGTCCTTCAACAGCACGACGTTGCCTTTTCTGGTAGACATGGAACCTTCTTCCAAACTTACCATGCCGTAAGCAACGTGAACAAGGTCCTTTGCCCAAGGCAAATTGGCCAATTCCAGCACCTTGAAAAACTGTTTGAAGTGCAAATTTTGTTGATAAGCGACAACGTACAGACATTTGTCGAAGTCGTACTCGTTTTTGCGCCAAATTGCCGCGGCAATGTCACGCGTGGCATACAAACTGCTGCCGTCGCTTTTCACAAGCAAACATGGCGGCATGTTGTAGTCGGACAAATCAACCACCTTTGCGCCTTGACTTTCGGTGATAAGTCCCTTTTCTTCCAACATTTTCAACGGTGCATCCATTTTGTCGTTGAAAAAGCTTTCTCCGTTCCAACTGTCGAAGTGAACGTCCAATCTGTCGTAGATTTGTTTTACGTCGTCCAACGTGATTTTTTTGAAAAACTCGAACAATTCGGAAGCTTCTTCGTCCCCTTGTTCGATTTTCACAAACCATTTGCGTGCTTCCTCGGTAAGTTCGGGGTGATCCACTTCTTCTTGGTGGAACTTGACGTACAATCTTTGCAATTCCGCAACGCCTTGCTCTTCGGCAGTTTTTCTGTCGCCCCAAAGTTTGAATGCGACAATCATTTTTCCGAATTGCGTTCCGTAGTCACCCAAGTGGTTGATGCCCACCACGTTGTAGCCCAACGCTTTGAACAGTTTGTACAAACTGCTGCCGATGGCTGTTGTGGAAAGGTGCCCTATGTGGAAAGATTTGCAAATGTTGACGGAACTATAGTCGATACATATCGTTTTTCCGTTGCCTTCGACGTCGTTTCCGAAATCGTTGCCTTTTTCGCCGATTTCCGCGAGAGTATCGCTGACAAACTGCTTTCTGTCAATGAAAAAGTTGAGATATCCGTTGACGGGCTGCACTTTTGCAACTACATCGTCGCAGCCAATTTTGGCCGACAAACTTTCGGCAATTGCCACGGGAGATTTACGCAACACTCTTGCCAAAGAAAAGCAAGGAAATGCGTAATCGCCGAATGTGTCGTCGGCGGCAACCGAAACGGCGTTTTCCACCGTTGGATAGTCGACGGTTGCTCCGTCGGCGTTCAAAGCATCGAATATGATTTTTGCTATATGTTTTTTGTAGTCTATCATGTTTTCCTTTTGAGGTGCGAAAGTTTTGCACCGAATTTTGTTAAAAATCTTGTTACCATAACGTTGTCCACACCTCCTTTGTGAAAAGGGAGGTGACACGTCAAAGCCGTGACGAAGGGATTGTTACGGCAATTTTTTTCTTTTGCCATCTCAATCACCTGCGGTGACGGCTCTCTCGGCCGACACTCACCAAGCAGTGCCCGCATCGGCCTTATTAACAGCAACGAGCCGTTGCACGAATTGTTCGGTACAACGGCTTGCGTCGCTTTTATTCTTCTTCCAATTCTTCTGCCGCTACGGGGCTTTCCGATACGCAAACAACGTGTGCATCGCCCTTGAATTTCATCACGCGAACACCCATTGTGTCACGGCCGATCTTTGAAACGTCCTTTGCACGAATGCGAATTACGACGCCGTTATCGGCAATCAACATCACGTCGTTTTCAGGATCGATAAGTTTCAAATTGACCAACTTTCCCGTCTTTTCGTTGAACACACCGGCCTTGATACCCTTGCCCGCACGTGATTGCAAACGATAGTCGATCAGATCGCTGCGTTTTCCGAAACCGTTTTCGGAAATGGTGAGCACTTCCACACCGTTGCGAGCAACAGCCATATCCACAACGTAGTCACCGTCGTCCAACTTCATCGACTTGACACCTTGCGCTTCGCGGCCCATTGCACGAACTTCTTCTTCGGCAAAACGAATGCACTTGCCTTCGTGGCTTGCCATCAAAATTTCGTCGTAGCCGGTGGTCATGTCTACGCCGATAAGTTCATCGTCGTCCACCAACGAAATTGCGATTTTGCCCGTTTTGCGAATGCTTTCGAATTCCGCAAGGTCTGTTTTCTTGACAAGACCGTTACGCGTTGCCATGAACAAGTTGCCGCGAGCATTTTCCTTTCTGGGAATAACGGCCGTGACCTTTTCGCCGTTATCCAACTGCAACAGATTGACAATTGCTCTTCCGCGAGCCGTGCGTTCTGCTTCGGGCACTTCGTAGCCTTTGATGCAGTACACTTTGCCGCGATTTGTGAAGAACAGCAAGTCGTCGTGCGTGTTGGTGACGAACATGTTCACAACAAAATCTTCTTCGCGAGGTTTGTGCGCGGTGACGCCCTTTCCTCCGCGTTTTTGCGTGTGATACTCCGAAACGGGCAAACGTTTGATGTAGCCCAAATGCGTCATAGAAATGACAACGTCTTCTTTTTCGATAAGGTCGCCGATGTCGATTTCCGAGTAGTCGGTGCAGATTTCCGTTTTTCTGGGTTCTCCGTACTTGTCTCTGATTTCACCCAATTCTGTCTTGATGATAGCCGTGATACGTTCGGGCTTGGACAAAATGTCCTTCAAATCTGCAATAAGTGCGGAAAGTTCTTTCAACTCGTTGCGCAAGCTTTCCACTTCCAAATGAGTCAGACGAGACAGCTTCATTTCCAAAATGGCGTTGGTTTGACGATCGGACAAGCCGAATTCTGCCGACAATGCAGCAGCTGCGGATTGCTTGTCTTCGCTGCCTTTGATGATTGCAATCACTCTGTCGATATTGTCCAGAGCGATAACCAAGCCTTCGATGATATGATATCTGTCCTCGGCCTTTTCCAAATCGAACTTGGTGCGACGAGTGACAACGTCCTTTTGGTGGGCGATGTAGTAGGTCAAAATTTCTTTCAACGACAAGATTTTGGGTTCGCCGTCGGCCAAAGCCAACAAAATGATGCCGTCGGACACTTGCAATTGCGTGTGCTTGAACAGCGAATTCAACACCACTTGTGCGTTGGCATCGCGTTTCAGTTCGAACACGATTCTCATGCCGTGTCTGTCGCTTTCTTCACGAATATCGGAAATACCTTCCAACTTTTTGTCCTTAACCATGCCGGCAATGGTTTCCACCAATCTTGCCTTGTTAACTTGGTAGGGCAATTCCGTCACTATGATGCGTTGACGGCCTGCATGTTCCTCGATTTCCGTCTTGGCGCGCACCAAAATGCTGCCCTTACCTGTTTTGTAGGCGTTGCGGACACCCACTCTGCCCATCATGATACCGCCCGTCGGGAAATCGGGAGCGGGAATGATTTTCATCAATTCTTCGACGGTGATTTCGGGGTTGTCCATCACGGCAATAGCGCCGTCGATAACTTCTCCGAGGTTGTGAGGGGGAATGTTGGTTGCCATACCGACTGCGATACCGTCGGCACCGTTCACCAACAAGTTGGGGAAACGACTGGGCAACACAACCGGTTGCATAAGGGTGTTATCGAAGTTAGGGTAGAAGTCGACGGTGTTTTTGTCGATTTCACGCAACATTTCCGATGCAATTTTGGAAAGACGCGCCTCCGTGTAACGTTGAGCTGCCGGAGGATCGCCGTCCACACTGCCGAAGTTACCTTGACCGTCTACAAGAGGACAACGAATGGAAAAGTCTTGTGCAAGACGCACCAATGCTTCGTAAACCGCACTGTCGCCGTGAGGGTGATACTTACCCAAAACGTCACCGACGATACGAGCGCACTTACGATAAGGCTTGTCGTTGAACAAGTTCAATTCGCCCATTGCATAAAGAATTCTTCTGTGAA
>CAZRBI010000028.1:0-20071 GCA_964598315.1 uncultured Oscillospiraceae bacterium | reverse complement strand
CACGGTCGGAACAGTCCGCCAACTTGCCGGGCAAAGACGCGCTTTCCAAAACGCTCTTTCTGGTCAATTCTCTTGCACGGCGAGCAGCATCTCTTGCACGCTGTGCCGTGACGGATTTCATAACAAGTTCCTTTGCTTCCTTGGGGTTTTCCTCCAAAAAGGTTGCAAGTTCTTCTGTAACGACGCGGTTGACGGCCGTTCTCATTTCACTGTTGCCCAACTTTGTTTTGGTTTGACCTTCGAATTGAGGATTTTCCAGCTTTACGGAGATGACTGCCACCAATCCTTCTCGAACGTCGTCGCCGGTCAGTTTTTCCGCTTCTTTCAACAGCCCGGTTTTGTGTCCGTAGTCGTTGATAACCTTGGTCAACGCATTTTTGAAACCGTCCAAATGTGCGCCGCCTTCTTCGGTGTTGATGTTGTTGGCATAAGCGTGAATAATTTCGGTGTATCCGTCGTTGAATTGCATTGCAATTTCAATTTCACCCTCTTTCACCGACTTGTCGATATAAAGCGGTTGCGCAAAAATCGTGTTTCTTGCACGATTGAAGTTTTCTACGAATTCCGCAAGGCCGCCCTCGTAGCAGAACGTTTCGTTGCGTTTGTGGCCTTCACGCTCGTCCTTCAAATTTATGGTTATGCCCTTGTTGAGGTACGCCACTTCGCGCAGCCTGTTTTTCAGTCTGTCGTACTCCCACTCAACCGTTTCGAAAATTTCATCGTCCGGCATAAAGGTGATTTTTGTGCCGGTGTGGTTTGCGTCGCCTATAACCGCAAGGCGAGCTTCGGGAACGCCCCTGTGATATTTTTGGTAGTGATGTTGTCCGTCTTGGAAAACTTCCACAACCAACCACTGCGACAACGCGTTAACGCACGACATGCCTACGCCGTGCAAGCCGCCGCTGATTTTGTAGCCGCCACCGCCGAATTTGCCGCCTGCGTGAAGTTTCGTCAAGCACAATTCAACGGCAGAAATTTTTTCTTTTTTATGAATGCCGCAAGGAATTCCACGACCGTCGTCTTCTACCGTCAAAGAACCGTCTTCGTTGACAGTGACCCAAACGTTGTTACAGTAGCCCGCCAGTGCTTCGTCGATGGAGTTATCCACGATTTCCACTGCCAAGTGATGCAGTCCGCGTGCATCGGTAGATCCGATGTACATACCCGGTCTTTTGCGGACGGGTTCCAGGCCTTCCAGAACCTGAATTTGCTCCTCTGAATAATTGCCGTTTTTTACAGCCATTTTCTGCTCCTTTTCCCGCTGGCGGGACACGAATTTTTCACGCTTATATTCTACCACAAAATCGCCCGATTGTGAACAGTTTGCCGTGATTTTTGTGGAGATTTTTTCACGGGCGCGTCGTTTGAGGGCGTTAGAGCGTGTTATTTCGGCAAAAAGCAACAAAGTCGACTGAACACACACGGAAAAGATATTTTGTCTCTCGTCGATTTTTCGCACTTTCCTCTTGTGCTTTTCGGCGGTGTATGCTACAATATAATGTGGTTGGTGAAAAATGAAAGTAAAACAAATTCAAATTGCACACTATCGCAACTTGAAAGAGCAATCTGTCGAGTTGGGCGAGGGCCTCAACGTTTTTGTAGGTGACAACGCTCACGGAAAAACAAATCTCGTAGAAAGTGTCTACTTGTGTTGCATAGGAAAAAGCCCGCGAACGGACAAGGACAAAGACTTGATTTGTTGGGGGCGAGATCGCGCTGCCGTTCACGTAGACTATTCGTGTCGCTACGGCAACGGCAGAATTTCCGTCGATTTGCAATCCGGTAGCAAGAAAAAACTTGCCGTCAACGGCGTTCCCCTTGCAAAGGTGGGCGAATTGATGGGATATTTGAACTGCATCTACTTTTCACCCAACGAAATAAGGATAATAAGCCAATCTCCGGCAGAACGGCGTCGCTTTTTGGACGTTGACTTGTGCCAAACGGACAAAAACTACTTCTACGGACTGTTGCGTCACAACAAAGCGTTGCTACAACGCAACAATGCACTGAAATCGGCCGCAACTTTGGAAGAGGCAAAAGATGCCGTCTACGGTTGGAACAAGGTTATGGCGGAAGAGGGCGCAAGAATAGTGCTTAAACGCAGACGTTTTTGCGATAACCTGAAAGGGTTGGCGGCGGAATGTTGCCGCCGACTCACAGACGACAAAGAAGTGTTGCAACTGGCCTACTCGACACGGTTCAAAGGCGAAACTTTGCAAGAACTGACGGAAAACTACTTGCAAGAATTGGAAAGTAGCATCGAAAGAGATTTTCAGATGCGACACACCTGTGTCGGTTGCCAGCGTGACGATATTTTGATAAAAATAAACGGAGTGGACGTTCGCAATTTCGGCAGTCAGGGACAACTGCGCACGGCGGCGCTGTCGTTGAAACTTGCGGAGCTGAACGTTTTCAAAAACTTGATAGGGGAATACCCCGTGTTGATTTTGGACGACGTACTTTCGGAATTGGATGCGGAAAGACAAAAACGGCTGTTGAATTTTGACAAAGACATACAAATTTTGCTCACGTCTGCAACGGAAATACCGCAAGAATTGCTTTCCGACGATTGCAAAATATTCAACATAACGAACGGCGTCTGTTCGCAAAAAAACAATTGACGCGTGTTTTTGAACAAATCACTTTTCAACAACACAAAATCATCTTTTTGAAGCTAAAACGAGGAGAGACAAGACGAATTTTGCATTATTTTTGATCACGTTTGTTATTTTCTTTTTCATATTTGCAGGGAAAAACAACAGCTAACAAGAAACATCAAAAGGAGCTTTTATGCAACACGTTCCCTTATACAATGGCGTGAAAATGCCAATTTTGGGCTACGGCGTATAACAAATTGCCAAAAACGACTGCGAAATATGTGTGCTCGATGCGCTGAACGTCGGATACAGGCACATTGACACCGCCCAAAGCTACTTCAACGAAGAAGTGGGCAGTGCCATCAAAAAATCCGGAATTCCGCGCGAAGAAATATTTTTGACAAGCAAAGTTTGGATCGAGCACTACGGCTACGAGCAGTGCAAACAATCTGTGTTGGACAGTTTGAAAAAACTGCAAACCGACTACGTCGACCTTATGCTTTTGCACCAACCTTTCGGCGACACGTTCGGTGAATGGAAAGCACTTGTGAAATTGTACCGTGAAGGCAAAATCCGCGCAATCGGCGTTTCCAACTTCGTTTCGAACAGACTTGTTGAATTTGATTGTTTCAACGATGTGAAACCCATGGTCAATCAAATCGAGACAAACCCGCTTTGCCAACAAATGGAAGCAAGAAAGTGGCCGGACAAGTACTCCGTCGTGCACTAAAGCTGGGCGCCTTTCGGGGAAGGGCGAAACGGCCTTTTCGAGAACCATACCCTAGCAAAAATCGGCAAAAAGCACAACAAAACGACGGCACAAGTGATGCTACGTTGGAACATTCAAAGGGGAGTCGCGGTCATTCCGAAATCAACGCACGTGGAAAGAAAGAGAGAAAATTTTGACGTTTTCGACTTCGAATTATTTTCGGACGACATGCAAGAAATTGCAAAACCGGACACTCAAAACAGTTTGTTTTTCTCACACTACGATCCGTCCATGGTGGAATGGTTTGCAAAAATGGTTGAAGTACGCAAACGCAACAACAATTGCGCCAAAGAAAAGAAAAATTGGTAACAAACACAAAAAACTCGAACGGAAGCAATTGCTTTGTGTTCGAGCTTTTTTATTGCCGCATCACCGCCGATTTCAATCCGTTACCCGCCATTATGAAACGACGTGACGACGTCACAAGTACTTGCTCGACAAAGCAAGGTTTGCAACATGATTAAAACCCGTTTAGTGTGGAAAAGGACGACCGATTGCAGCTGTCGTTCAGTGTGTTGCAACAGCGTCGGCCGTAGTAGCAGTTCAGCAACATCACAACAAACGCAATGACAAGCCCGTTTGTGAGCGACAGCTTTCTGTCCTTATCCAACACGGCATACAGCAACAACAGATACAACAAACTTGCGGTGATACTCATAAAAAAGCTCCTTTTATTGACAATGGTTGTTTTTTTACTACAATATGCGCCTTTTTGCGGCAAAGTGCAAACATTACAATGTTTTTTGGAACTAACTGAAAAAATGTACTAGCATTGCATTCGAGGAGAAGTCATGATTCAAGCAACGCCGCAAATTTTGGATGACATGGATTGCTATCTGCCCGACAGAAAGGCCACGGAAAAGATAGCGCGTTTTTTTGCGCTGTTTTCCGATTCGTCGCGAGTGCAACTGCTTTCGGCGCTTTCCATTTCTCCCCTGTGCGTAACTGACCTTTCCGACGTTTTGAAAATGAACCAAACAACGGTGTCGCACCAGTTGCGAATTTTGAAAGACATGAACGTCGTTTCGGCCGAGCGCGACGGAAAAATTTTGAAATACAAAATATCCAATGCCAAAATAAACGAGATTTTGCTTATCGGCGTGGAATACCTTGGTTTTTAGTAGCAAAACAAATCACTGCGTTGTGCAAAATAACACTATTCTGTTATTTTTTGCGTTTTTGCGAAGAGCAATTGACTGAATATCTTTTTCTGATGTATAATTTCGTCAAGAAAAGCATTGAAAAACATGCAACGAAAAACAATATGGAGGTAGTTATGTACAAAAATTTCGTCTTTGACGTTTACGGAACACTGGTCGACATCCACACCAACGAACACGAACTTTCTACTTGGCAAAAACTTGCCGACACGTTGAAATTTTACGGCGTCAACTACACCGCCCAAGAATTGAAAGAAACCTACTTTGCAAGCTGCGAATTGCAAGTGAGAAACGGCAAGGCCAACTTCCAAAATCCCGAAGTTGACGTAGTGGAAATTTTCTGCCAAATTTTCGCAAACAAAGGCAAAAAGGCAAGCAAATCTCTTGCAACACACTTGGCGCAAGAATTCCGTGCTTTTTCCACAGAATACATAAAAGTTTACGACGGCGTTGTGGAGACACTCACAAAATTGAAAAAGGCCGGCAAAAAGCTTTACATTTTGTCCAACGCACAAAGTTGCTACACCAAAACGGAAATCAACCTTTTGGGTTTGCGCAAATTCTTCAACGGAATTGTTTATTCTTCCGACTACAAGTGTGCCAAACCCGACGCTCAACTTTTTGAAGCGCTAGCGAAGAAGTACAATTTGAACAAGAAGGAAACCGTTTACATCGGCAACGACGGCTACACCGACGTGGTTGGTGCGAGAAATGCAAAAATCGACTGTTTGTGGATCAAAACCAATTTGACGGGCGACGATATTCCGTCCATGCAACCCAGATACGTTGTGGATAACGGCGATTTCCGCGAAGTTGCAAAATTGTTGTTGAAGTAAGCCCCGCATTCAGCACTGTCACGACAGACAATTTAACAAGTTCGAAACGCCACCGCGTTTTGACGATAAAAAAGAGACGTTGTTCCGAGCGGCGTCTTTTTTTGTTGTATTGAACGATTTTGTCGCAAACGTATGCGCAAAATGTTGACAAACGGCCACACCCGCGCCTCCGCAAAAACATCGCGAAGAAAGTCATTCGCAACCCGTTTGAAAGCCCCGCTCGGATAGAGTTGTGCGTTTTGCAAAAACTCACATTCAATCAATTTGAACGTGACAAATTATTCGCAGACAATTCGCAACCTCGCACAATTGTCGTTGTTTTTGACGTTTGGAAAGATTACAATTTTCTTTTGCCACACAACCTTTCCTTCGTTTTAGTTCGCACCGCTACACCGCTGCGTTCTCGACAAAAGCATTTCAAAATCATCGATTGCCACGTTTGCGGTTTTATTCGTTGCGTTTACGTCCCAAGCAAAAATTGATTTGCCGCGGGTGACCAACCATATATAAATCACTCTGCTTTCGATTTCCGGTAGGTTTATAAACTTTTTTGACAAACTTTTGTCTTCATTTGCCTCAAACAACGATATTATCGCGCTACCAAGCAAAAAGAAAAGGACGGGAGGAGCCGTCCTTTTCTTTCAATATGGAGTAAAGACATTTGACGCATCCTCGGACAGATTGCGTCGGAAATTACGAATTATTTTTCGTTACAAGTAGTATACCACCGCAAAAGTGTCGTGTCAATACCCAATTTTTTGTTTTGGACAACATTTTTGTGTTTCAAACTATTTCTATCGCAGCCACGGGACACGCTTCAGCCGCTTCCTCCGCCAACGAACGGAATTCTTCCGAATCGTCCACAGGCACAGAACGAGCCCCTTCCATCTGAAAAACTTGCGGACACACGCTTTGGCAAAGCCCGCACCCGATACAATCTTCGTTGATTTTTATTTCCATTTTTCACCCTCCGTTTTTTGAAATTGCCGCAACGGCATCAAAAACATTATAGCAATGACGGAACAAGAAAATGTGCATATTTTGGACGCATAGGGCAATTTTTGCCGAACTTACAAAAACTCGCCTTCGTTAGGTGCGGCAAAACACTTTTTACGAACGACGTTGGTCGGCGGTGCGCACAATATATTACACACTGCAAACCAAACGTGCATTTAACACAAATTTTCAATGTTCGTTGCAAGTCTACCACTAAACACTCGAACGCAAAGTTTAACTAAAAAACTTTTCCGCGAACAAGTTTGCGCGCTACACGCACTTTCTGAATAGCAAAAGGGGATTGCTGACGTTGGCAACCCAAACCAATGGCTTTGTTTTCGATTTCGGGTAGGTTTATCAACTTTTTTAACAAACCTATTGTAAATCTGCAGTAACTTTTCACACCGCCATTGCAAACTAGAACAAGCAGTGCTATACTGTTAGCATAAGAGGCGTTTTTCGGTCTTAAAGACAAAACGTGCAAAAAATTTTTAACGGAGGCGTGCCTGTGCTAGTAGCAACTATACTAAGTTCCGCTTGGACGTGGATAATTATCTTCATCGCAATGTTCTTCATTGTGATTTTTTTGACAATCGACTACTGCGAAAAAACACAAAGGAAAAATTTTCACACTCTCGATGACCAAGATAAAGATGACGAAGAAGACGAGGATATCGACGAAGATTTGGAAGAAGACGAAGACTACGAAGAAGATGACAGCGACGACGAATGGGACGAAGAGTCGCTGGCCGACGCCATATTGACGACGCTTGCTCTGCACCATTCGTTCAAGAAAAAGGACAAAAAGAAAAAGAATCGTAACGAATGGTGGGAAACACACTGCGAATTTTGCGGCGAACCGCTGGAAGACTGTCAGTGTGAACACAAACACGAAAGCCGCCGCGATGCAGGGTTGTAAACAAAAGAACTTGCAATTGGCAAAAACTCCAAACGCTGATTTTCGCTTAAAAACAAATTTACTTACCGATCTCTTGTGCCGTTAGCCTTACAAAAAATGCAGTTTTGTTGCAACTCTGACATTTTGTACAAATTGCAACAATACATTCAATAACAAAAAAACAGCCGTTTGTGAACGTACACAAACGGCTGTTTTTTTACTTGAATATCGGAAAAGCGCAAAAAGCATTCTTTTTTACTCGTCTTTCAACTTTTCTTTCGGTCGACGCAGTCGGCCGTTTGTTTCTACTTGCAACTGTCCACAAACATTGCTGCCGAAAACCCTGCAACGGCACCGTCGCCCACCGCTGTGGCACATTGACGAACGGCTTTTGTTCGTGCATCGCCGCACACAAACACGCCTTCGCAAGAAGTTTTGCAATCTTCGCCTGCAACCACGTATCCGTGCTCGTCCAGTTGAACAAGTTGGGCAAAATCGTCGTTGTGCGGTTGTTGTCCTATGGCAACGAACACAGCGTCGGCATCTTGGTACGTAACAGCACCGTCCGCATCGCGAAATGCCACGCCTTGAACACTTTCTTCACCCAGCACGTCGCAAACGGAAACGTTCTTTTCCCACACGATTTTTTTGTCGGCGACAATTCTGCTTGCCAGTTCTTTGTCGCAAAAAAGTTTGTCGAACAGCGTCAACAACCTCACTTCGTTGCAAATTTCCGCAAGATACAATGCATACTGTGCGGCACTGTTGCCGTCGCCGACCACAACAACGTTTTTCCCGCGATAGAATGCACCGTCGCAAACGGCACAGTAGCAAACACCTTTGCCGGCCAATCTTTTTTCGCTTTCCAAACCGAGTTTTTTGTGGCTTACGCCGGTTGCCAACACAACGGCTTTGCACAAAAATTCGTCGTATTCCGTGGTGACGGAAAATCCGCCGTCCGCCCTTTTCACAGTGGCGTGCCCCATGTCGAAATCCACGCCGTGCGCCGTTGCTTGTTCGAACATTTTTTCCGCCAGTTTGGCACCGACAATTTCCTGTTCGGACGGAAAGTTTTCCACCTTGGGGGCAGTGGCAATTTGACCGCCGAAAGCGTTTTCTTCCAGCAACATCACCTTTTTCCCTGCCCGAGCCGCATAAAGCGAGGCCGTCATGCCGGCAGGTCCGCCGCCTATAACAACAATATCATACATGCTATTTTACCGATTCCACAAATTTACGAACGTTGGATGCGTTTTCGTACACTTCGTAGCCGTTTTCGCTTGCAACAACAAGTGTGGGAGTCAATTTGACGTTGAGTTTTTTTGTCAGTTCCGCATTTTGAACAGCATTCACTTCTTCAAAATCGATACCGGCTTTTTTCAACACCAATTCCGCCATTTTGCAGTTGGGACAATTGTCTTGAACAAAAAGCAACGGTTTTGTCAATTCGACTTGCGCCTTGTGCGTTTCGTTTGTTTCCGCAACGCCCTTATGCGTCAACGTGCTGTTTTGAGGATCGTAGGTTTTTCTTTCTTTCCATTCTTGTGCCTTGCCATCGTTCCAGTTTTGAACGGGACGATAGTAGCCCGTGATGCGGCTGTACACTTCCGTTTTCTTTCCGCATTTGGGGCAAGTGTACACTTCACCGGAAATATAGCCGTGTTCGGCACACACCGAATAGGTGGGAGACAACGTGTAGTAGGGAAGACGATAGTTTTCCGCAATTGTACGCACCAACTTCATTGCCGCTTTCCAATCGGGCAAACGCTCGCCCAAAAAGGCGTGGAACACAGTACCGCTGGTATAAAGCGTTTGCAATTCGTCTTGAACGTCCAACGCATCGAACACGTCGCTTGTGTAACTTACGGGCAAGTGCGAGCTGTTGGTGTAGTAGGGCGTTTCTCCCTTTTTGCTGGCAAAAATCATATCGGGATACAATTTGGCATCGTGTTTTGCCAAACGATAGGTTGTGCTTTCGGCAGGAGTTGCTTCCAAATTGTACAAATCGCCATACTTTTCTTGGTAGTCGGAAAGTCTTTCACGCATGTGGTTCAACACGTCCTTTGTGAACAGTTGAGCATCGGGATGCGTCAAATCTTTTGCAATCCAACGGGCATTCAGGCAGGCTTCGTTCATGCCCACAAGCCCGATTGTGGAAAAGTGATTGTCAAAAGTTCCGAGATAACGTTTTGTGTAGGGATACAATCCGGCGTTCATCAACGCGGTTATAGTGTTACGCTTGATTTTCAGCGAACGAGCAGAGATGTCCATCAATTTGTCCAAACGATCGTAGAAATCCTTTTCGTCCGTTGCAAGATAGGCAATACGCGGCATGTTGATTGTCACAACGCCCACGGAGCCGGTGCTTTCGCCGCTGCCGAAAAATCCGCCGCTCTTTTTGCGCAATTCACGCAAATCCAAACGCAGACGACAGCACATGCTGCGCACGTCGCTGGGTTCCATATCGCTGTTGATGTAGTTGGAAAAATACGGAGTGCCGTACTTGGCCGTCATTTCAAACAACAACTTGTTGTTTTCCGTTTCCGACCAGTCGAAATCCTTGGTGATGGAGTAGGTGGGGATGGGATATTGGAATCCGCGTCCGTTGTAGTCCCCTTCTATCATGGTTTCGATAAAAGCCCTGTTTACCATGTCCATTTCTTTTTTGCAATCTTTGTACTTGAAGGGGGCTTCTTTTCCGCCGATGATGCAGTTCAGTTCCGCAAGGTCGTTGGGAACGGTCCAATCCAACGTGATGTTGGAGAACGGAGCCTGAGTACCCCAACGGCTGGGAGTGTTCACGCCGTAGATAAAACTTTCGATGCACTTCTTCACTTGGTCGTAGGTCAAATTGTCTGCCTTAACAAACGGAGCAAGATAGGTATCGAAAGAACTGAACGCTTGCGCGCCTGCCCATTCGTTTTGCATGATGCCCAAAAAGTTCACCATTTGGTTGCACAACGTTGCAAGGTGCTTTGCAGGTGCCGACGTAATTTTGCCGGTGACGCCGCCCAAACCTTCTTGAATCAGTTGTTTCAACGACCAACCCGCGCAATAGCCCGTGAGCATTGACAAATCGTGCAAATGAATTGCCGCCGAACGATGTGCTTCGGCAATTTCCTCGTCGTACACTTCGCTCAGCCAGTAGTTGGCAGTGATTGCACCGCTGTTGGAAAGAATAAGTCCGCCCACAGAATAGGTGACGGTGGAATTTTCCTTTACGCGCCAATCGGCAATTTTAAGATAGTTATCTACCACGCTTTTGTAGTCCAAAATGGTTTCGCCCACCTTGCGAACGTTTTCGTGTTGTTTGCGATACAAAATGTAGGCTTTGGCAACGTCGGCATAACCGGCTTGAATAAGAACCGTTTCGACACTGTCCTGAATGTCTTCGACAGACACCACGCCGTCGATGATCTTATCCATGAAATCTGCAGTGACTTTCAACGCCAACAATTCGATGACGTCTTCGGAGGACGGTTTGTTTTTTGATTCGAACGCCTTGCGAATGGCATCGGTTATTTTGGAAAGATTGAACTCGATTATTTGACCGTTTCTTTTCTTTACTTGATACATTTGTATTCCTCCCCGTTCTTTGCGGTGTGAAAAAATTTGCTCTCATATTGTAGAGCAACAACACGTCGTTGTCAACCTATAAAACACAATATATTGTGGTATTTTTTTATTTTTGACACAACATATAGTATGCCAAACATAGCACTATGTCAGACAAAAAGCCGACGTCTTTTCGCGGTTGACAACTAAACCGACGGTTTTGTGCCATTGTTGCTCACAAACGTGCATTTTGGAAAGAAACGGACGAGAAAAGTCACCGCTTCGGACAAAAAAACGTGCTCAACCGTAGAGATTGCACAAACCGACATTTCTTCCCCGCAACTTGGCAATTTCTATGTAGCCTTTACGTAATATTCACACAGACAACAACTTTCTTATGTGACAAAACGTTTGTAAAGGTTCATATATTTTACTTATTTTTAGCAACCGGATTGTGCCCTAGATTTGCAGGAGCTGTTTTTTCGTCCTGTCTGTTGCGCTTGAAAGTATAATTCACCCGCACACAAAAACCGGCCAAAGCCTCTGCTTTGACCGTTATTTTTGAAAACCGTTTTTAGTTACTTCGTGTAGCCCCACACCACAGGACAATTTGAAGAGTTCCACTCGTCATTCCAACCGCTTGGTTGCGACGAGGCTTCACAATAGATTGTGAGTTTGTCACAACCGGAGAATACATTTTTCCCTACACTTGTGACACTTGTAGGAATTGTGATGCTTGTGAGGTTTTTGCAACCATTGAATGCACTGTCTACAATGACTGTTGTGCCCTCCTTGATTGTGCAAGTTTTAATGGTGTCTTTTTTTGCAGATATAAGATAGTTACCTAGGTAGAGAGCACCATCTTGCCAATTGCTTTCCTCTTCGTAGAAGGAGGTTTTGTCAAAAGCCGATGCACCAATCAACGGATTGCCTTTGATGGTGATATCATTAAGTTTGCTACAGCCGTTGAATGCATATTTTCCTACACTTGTTACATTTGCAGGAATCTCTATACTTATGAGTTTGCTACAACCGGAGAATGCATATTCCCCTACAATTGTGACACTTGCAGGAATTGTGATATCGGCCAGACTGCTGCAATTTGCAAAGGCACCGTCTTCTATGCTTGTGACGCTGTCGGGAATAGTGACACTTGAAAGGTTGCTGCAGTTCCAGAATACATATTGTTCTATACATGCAACTCCATTGGGAATTTCTATGCTTGTTAGGCCGCTGCAACCACGGAACGCACTTTCCTCTATGATTGTGACGCTGTCGGGAATAACTATGCTTGCAATGTCACTGCAACAACGAAATGCACCATAACTTATAATTGTGACACTATTCGGGATTGTCACACTGGCAAGACGACTACAATTACAAAACGCATTGCGTGCTATTCTTGTGATGCCATTCGGTATTACAACGCTTGTGATGCCAGTGCAATAGCCGAATGCCCACTCACCAATATCGGTGATACAACTTGGAATCTCAACACTGTCGACGTGGCACAAATAAAACGCCCAGTCACCTATACTTGTGACGCTGCCGTCAGACGGAATAACACTGTTTTTACAACCGAGAACCAACGTTTTTGTCGCCGTTTCTATCAAGCAATTTTCGTCGCTGTGATAGACCGGATTTCCTTCTTTAACAGCGATGCTTTCCAAATTAACGCAACCGACGAGAGCCTCTTCCCCTATGACGGTGATGCTTTCTGAAATTACCACACTTTTAAGATTGAGGCAACGGTGAAGCGCACCGGCAGCAATTTCCCTCACGGGTTTGCCGTTATAAGTGGACGGAATTATGAATGACGTGCGTTGTTCGTTACCAATTCCTCTGACGATATAGTATGTTTCGTCATTGCTCAATTCGTACTCCAAGTCGGTTGCTTCGGCAGGTCCGCACGCACAAAATGCCAGCGCAGAAACAAGCAACACGAACAACGACAAAGCGAGTATTGTTTTTCTTGTGATTTTTTTCATAGTGCACCTCATCGCAAAGATTGTTCAATCATACGCAGAAAATCTTTATTATGTAATTATACCCCCCCCCACCCGACTGTCAAGAGGTTGCAGGAAAATTGTGACCAATGCAACAAAAAAAGGTGCCGCAATTGACACCCTTTTGAATTGTAGCCGTGCGATACGTCAATTTTTATTGTTCTGCATTTTAAGCAAAACGTAGTATTCGGACAAATATTATATTGCACAAGTAACACTGCCGCCATCGGCTCTCGCTAACGTGTCCTCAACCAAGGTTTCCTTACGCAAAGAGAGTCGGCACGAAGCACCTGAGGAATTGGCCGATAGCCTTTCCTGCGGCGTTGGCAGTCGGGCCCAAGCCTACACATTGCTCTCTTTCCCGGCAAAAACTCGCTTCGGCATTATTGCCTCGTTGCCTGTTTGAACTGTTCCAAAGTGATTTCGCCCTTCGAAAGAGAGAAAAATTTGTCGTTATACTTATCCACCATTTGACAAGTGAGCAAAACAAGGTACTTGCAAATTTCTTCGTTCAATTCGCACCGATCGAACGGAATAACCATACGAAACGCCAAATAGCCCTCCGCTTCGTCATATTCGAAGCATCCGTTAAGCATGGAAAAGTTTGCCGCATTCACCGCCTTGCCCACAACTTCCCTTGCACCTTCTGCAATTTGATAGGGCATTGGCGATTTTACGTACATAAGTTGTCGTTCGGCGTTCACGTAGAAACGCAATGCAATTGTCAAATCGACGCCTATTGCCGAAGTGACAATCTCGCGACGATCGTCGTGACGCGTGAATTTCCACTGCATTTTTTCCAATGTTTGACACAGCCGTTTGTAGTTTCTTTCGGCAAAACCCGTTTTGCTTTCATCATAGACGTTGTTCATCGTGTTCTCCTTGCGGCCCGTTCCGTTGCAACCATAAAGCCACATCGGACGGCACCGGTAAAATTTATTTATTGTTGCGCAAAACCAAATTGTTGTTTTCCGGTTGCTGCACGCAAAAACCACATCAAATTTTGTTATAATACAATAGCAGTCATTTGGTTTTCAAAACTCTTTTGTGCAAAAGCGAACTGTTTTTTTGCTTTTGGTACAAAACGGAAAAGTTAGTGCCAGTGCGACCACCACTCTCCACTCGGCGACGCAGTCGCCCTTGGCTCGCGATAACGTATCCGCAAACAAGGCGCCCTTGTGCATAGGGCGACGTTACTGCAGTTGCCATTTTTGACTTTGCCATTGACAGAACGTCACACAAATTTATTTTAGCGTGCTTTTGATTTCTTCAATCCACAACTCGATTTCCGATTCCTTTGTTATAAGTTCCGCTCCGCCGGTAGAATCGAATTGAATATCTTTTTCACACACAAACGTTGCGCCTTTGCAATTTTTTTTAATATCTTTTATCACGTGTCCCGGCCAACCGCCGTGTGTTTGGAACGGAATTATCGTTTTGCCGCCGAAACTATACGACTTCAAGAAAGTTAGCACCGCCGGTGCCATGGTATACCACCACGTTGGTGTTCCTATGGCAACAACGTCGTAGTCTTCCACTCTGGCATTCAATTGTTTGATACTCGGTTGATATCCTTTGCGAACCTCGCGCTGCCCTTGCTCGACGATTTCGTCATAGGAACCCGTGTACGGTTGCACCGTATCGATGCGAACGATATCTGCATCTATTGCTTTTTGCAGTTGTTCTGCAATTCTTTGTGTGTTTCCGTTAGATACGGAATAGTAGACGACTAGTATCTTCTTCATTTTTCTCGATCCTCACTGTGCAAAAAATGCGCGAGATTATTGATTCGACTCCACATTTTCACTCTTTACTTGCGACTTCACAACCCTTGCCTCTCGATAACTTATTCGCAGACAAGGCGTCTTTTGTGTGTAGGACAACATTCCTTGCAAGCAAAGCGCGAACTTCTTATATTATACACCATTATGCACAAAAAGAAAAGTCCCCGAAAAAAGTTTGCGTTTTTGGTTGAAAATGATATATAATGGGAGCATCAAAAGGAAATTGACAAAATGAAAATTCAAAACAAAACTTTCGATGCCGAACGCGCCTTGTATAAACTGGAAAACTGCACGGTGGAAAACTGCGTGTTCGACGGCCCTTCCGACGGAGAATCCGCACTTAAAGAAACTCGCAACACCGTCGTCGACAACTGCAAATTTTGTTTGCGCTATCCGCTGTGGCATGCGCAAAATTTTGAGTTGCGCGATTGCACGTTCGAGGAACCAAGTCGTGCTCCGTTGTGGTACGACAAACACGGC
This sequence comes from uncultured Oscillospiraceae bacterium, assembly GCA_964598315.1. Classification (GTDB taxonomy): domain Bacteria; phylum Bacillota; class Clostridia; order Christensenellales; family CAG-314; genus Fimimonas. The sequence goes on along the minus strand of CAZRBI010000028.1, from coordinate 4,990 downwards.
AAATTGACAAACTGCAAGGTGCTTTCGATAAAGCCTTTGCGCGAATGTGACGACATAACTCTTATACGTTGTGATCTTTCTGCGACCGAAACAGGTTGGAAGTGTAACAATTTGACGTTTGACAGTTGCTCGGTTTGCTCGGAATACTTTTTGTTGGATTCGAAAAATGTGAAGATTTCCAACATGCAAATGCAAGGTAAATATTCCTTTCAATACGTTCGCAACCTCACCATAGAAAACAGCGTTTTGGACACAAAAGACGCATTTTGGCACGCCGAAAACGTAGTGGTGAAAAATTGCAAGGTTGTGGGAGAATATTTGGGCTGGTATTCCAAAAATCTCACGTTTGTCGATTGCGAAATTTGCGGAACTCAACCGTTGTGCTACTGCAAAAATCTCACGCTGAAAAACTGCACCATGGCCGACTGCGATCTTTCGTTTGAATATTCCGAAGTGAACGCACAAATCAACGGCTTTGTTCAATCCGTGAAAAATCCGAAATCCGGCAAAATTGTCGTTGACAGTCTAGGCGAAACCGTTCTGCAAGATTCCGTTTATCCGTCACGTTGCAAAATTATTGTGAAAAATCCTCAAAAATAACCAACAAACAGAACTCTTTGACAGTGGCAAGCAGAAAAATTTCTCGCTTGCCATTTTTGTTTGTTCAAAAACATCAAAAAAAACACTGTTTTTCAATAATATTTCCGTCCCATTGTGTTGTACTACCTTGAAAATCGGCAAAAAGCAGTCGCTCGACAGCAAAAAATTCACGTTGAGTCTCGCGAATGATTCAAAGTGCTTATTTTTTGCCCGTTTCGGCAACACTTTCTCTGGAGGTGATAGTTTTGAGGTGTTTTCAATGCGAAAAAGAATTGAGTTGCGAAGACTACTGCGTGTGCACCAAGTGCCGCGCAAAATGTTGTCCGCAATGCGCCGAACGCAACAGTTTTGTGTGCTTGGAATGCGGCGGCGACATAGCATATCTTTCCTGACAGTCAACCTTGATTTTTGTTTGCGCAATAATGTACAATAAAATTGCGATACGTTACAAAAGGAGGTAAATTTGACGTTTTTTGAACTGTCGGCCGTTCTGGACAAAGACAAAAATCTGACGGTGACAAAACTGCAAAATCAAAATCAGGGAGAAAACAATTGCACGGAGATTGTCGTGTCCGTTCCGTCGGCAATGACAGACGGATTTCAATTCTTTTTGGAATTTTTGTGTCCGCAAAACAAAAGATACGTTTCGAAAGAGTTGGAAAACAAGGGTGAACAGGACGAAATGATGCTTTTCGGCTGCGCAGTGCCCTCTTGCGTTTTGCAAGAAGAAGGCTTTGTGTTGTTTCAGTTGGTAGCGCGCAGCAAAGAAGACAACACCATTGTTTACAAATCCAACCGCACGAACAAAACGTCGTTTTTCGTGCACGCTTCCGTGAATGCAGACAGGCAAAGTTTTGTTGTAGACGACTACTTCGCCGGGCAAAACGGCTTGCTTTCAAAAGAAACCTTTTTGCGAGAGGCTGCCGACGACAAACTGCAAGACGAGTTGGACGATCTTTCGGACGAACACATTGCACACACGTCGGACAAAAACAATCCGCACAGCGTCACAAAGGAACAATTGGGATTGGGGAAAGTTCAAAACACTTCGGACGCGGAAAAAAGCGTGAATTTTGCAACTAGTGCCAAGTGCGACGAACACGGCAACATAATTGCTTCCACCTACGCAAAACAGACGGACATTCCGTCGTCGCTTCCTGCGGACGGCGGAAACGCCGACACGCTGGACGGCAAACACGCAAGCGATTTCGCCACCAAAGCGCAAGGCGCGAAAGCGGAAACCGCCTACCAAAAACCCTACGACGGAATAAGTGCGTCCGACTTATCCGCCGCGGTGCAAAAGTCGCTAGGCAAAGCCGATTCTGCCATACAATCGTTGAACGGCTACGCCACGGAAAACTTCGTAGAGTCAAAAGTTGCCGGGCTTGTGAATTCCGCACCGGAGACTTTGGACACTTTGAACGAATTGGCAACGGCACTGGGGAACGATCCCAACTTTGCCACCACCGTTTCCAATCAAATAGGCAAAAAGGTGGATAAAGTGGATGGCAAAAGCCTTTCTTCCAACGACTTCACTTCCGAAGAAAAATCCAAGCTTGCAGGCATGGCAGTCGGCGCAAACAAGGGATTTACCGCTCTTCACGTAAACGAAACAACCGGCAGCCCGGTGCAGGGAACGTACTTTACGCTGAAAGGCCAAAACGGTGTGAAATTGACAAAATCCGCAACAGATGCGTCCACCGTTTTGATAGAAAGCGACACGCATGCGCACACTGTATCCGACGTGCAAAATTTGCAAGAAACGCTAGACAACTATGCAAAGAAAAACGACTCGACGCAAGAAATATCCGCCAAAAAACTTTCTACAACGGAAGACGTTGACGGGCGGAATGCGTTGTTCGAACGCGTGGTCGCAGATGCCTACTACATCGGTTCGGGCGCGACCGATTTTGTTGTGAACACTACAGGCGCAAGCATCTTGCAGGTGATGTCGCAAAAAGCAGTGACGGACGAACTGGAAAATCTGAAATCCTATTTGGAAGCATACGTCGATTCGGAAGTGGATTTTCAAGTGCAAAATGTCATGGGCGAAGTCAATTCGCTGTTAGACACCGTCAACGGGGAGGTGATTTGATGGGTACTACGGCAGAAAAATTATCCTACCTTAACGACACAAAGTCGGAAATTAAAAATGCGCTTAAAAACAAAGGCGCGACTGTGGCCGACAGCGACACTTTTCGCAGCTATGCAACAAAAATAAATGCCTTGAACGTCACGCCGAGCGGTTGGACGGCCTTGCCCGCATTTGCCAAGTTGAGAGACAACCTGGACAACTTTTCCATTGAAGAATTTTCTTGGAGTGCGTTGCCCTACCTAAAGCAGACAGAGGGAATAGACCGCATCTACACCTCATGGAAAGGCACGGCCAAAAATCTGACCTTTTCCTACGGAGGGGTGACACACAATTGTCAAGCAAAGCTTGTTTCTTCCGACTATAACGGCAAAGAAGGATTGGTGTTTTTTGTGACGGGCTTTTCGCTGAAATACGGATTGTTCAGCGGCGGTAACACCGAGGGTGGTTGGGGCGCATCGGCATTCCGAACAAGATTGAACAACGAAATATGCCCTCAATTGCCGCAAGATTTGACGGACATTTTGCAGACAAACACCGTGTATTACGGCCCCGGCGGACAATGGTTGCCCGACGTGGCGTCGGTGGCCAACACAAAAACTTGCACCGACATGCTTTTTGTGCCGTCACTGGGCGAATTGAAAGGCAATTCCAACTTCACGCACAACAACGTCAACTACACGTTGGCATATTCGGAAGGAACGCAGTTCCAATGGTTTGCCGAAAACACCGAACAAATAGTCTCGACGGAAAACATGATGACGCGAACTTGCACCGATGCCAACCGCTACGCCTACATAGCCGAAAACAGCACCACGGCAAATTGTGCATGGGGCAACACCGCAACGTCCGTTGCATTCTGTTTTGTCATCTAGCAACCGACTAGACAAGCAACACGGCAAGTCTGTTCACGTCGCCGGCACCCACCAACACAACCAAATCGTTGTTCGTGACGGTTTCTAGCAGATATTCCGCCGTCTCCGCAAAACTTTCAAAGCATTTTGCCGAATACCCGCACTTTTGTGCCAACCGGAAAAGATTGAAAGACGAAACACCCTCAATCGGTTGTTCTCGTGCCGCAAAGACAGGCAAAAAGACAACCTCATCGGCGTTTGAGAAGCAAGAAACAAATTGCTTTTCAAACGCCTTTGTTCGTGAATAAGTGTGCGGTTGAAAAACACACACCACTCTTCCGTTACAAACACTTTTGGCCGTAGCCACCGCCGCAAGAATTTCCGTGGGATGATGTGCATAGTCGCACACGACGGGAATTTTGCAATTTTGCATGGTCCACCGTCTTTCGACACCGCGGAACGAACCCACTGCATTTGCCACTTGCGACAACGGCAAGTGCAACTTTTTTGCAACGGCAACCACTGCAAGCGCGTTGCCGTAATTGTGTTCTCCGCAAACGGAAAGTTGCACCGGCAGCAACCCATCTTCTGAATGCAAACAAAAGCTTGCGCAACCGTTTTCCATTGTGAAGGTTTTTTGCACGTCGTCGTACGTTTCCCCTTTTGGCCAAACGTATTGCATTTTTTTTGACAAAAGCACCGTTTCGCTTTGTTGGAACAGTTTGACAAAAGCAGCCTCGACGCTTTGTTTGTTCGCATAGCAATCGGGATGATCGTACTCCACGTTCAAACACACGCAAAGAGTCGGATGCAAGTTCAAAAAGCTTGCGTTATACTCGCACGCCTCCGCAACGACGATGTTTTCGCCGAAAAAATAGTTTTGTCCGTTATATTGTCCGCCGATAAATGCCGCATGAGACACTCCGCACTGTTGCAAAACGTGGTGTATCCATGCGGTGACGGTAGTTTTGCCGTGAGTACCGCAAACGGCTATGCGAACAGGGAAAGAATCGAAGACCATGCCCAAAAGTTGCTCCCTCAACAAAACGGGAATGCCGCAACTTTCGGCAAAAGCAACCTCGCAATTATCCGCATGCACGGCAGAAGTACGTACAACCAGTTGGGCATCTCCGACGTTTCGAACATTGTGCCCCACAAAGACTGTTGCTCCTTGCCGTTGCAAATTTACTGTGAGTGCGTTGCTTTCCCTATCACTTCCGCTCACTCGAACGCCCAAACGCAACATATGCTCGGCCAACGCACTCATGCCTATTCCGCCGATTCCCACAAAATGAACAGATTTCGGAACGCTGAATTTCATATTGCAATATATGCCTCTTGCCGCACAAAAGTGCCGCACGAAAAAGCATTTGGACGATGAATAACACCAATAAAAATCCACCAGCCCAGCTGGTGGTTTTTCATTAGAGGGTAAAACCCTCCT
>CAZRBI010000027.1:0-20676 GCA_964598315.1 uncultured Oscillospiraceae bacterium | reverse complement strand
TATAATAGATTATTATATGATCATTTTTCTGCATTCGAGGCAAGGCATAACCTTGCCTTTTTTTGTTGCTTTTTGCAGGCAATCACACAGACGTTGTCAAGTTTTGCGCAGAGATTGTGATTGAAAAAAGGCGGTAGCAAAATTGCTACCGCCCAAACAGACGTTAAAATTTATGCAGCTTGTGGCACAGGTGAGGACGACGTGCATTTTGCGCCGTCTTTGCGCAGTTTCACGCGAAGAACAATCCAACACGCAACGGAAGTTATCGCCCAACTTAGCGGATACAACGCAAACAAGAACCACAGTTGCGGATAAAGCGGGAAAATCACGTAGATCCACAAAATTCGGAACAGACATGTGCCTACAAGCACAATGGATGCCGAAATTGTGGGGTAGCCTATGCCGCGCAATGCGGAAGAAACAACTTCCATCAGTCCGTCGATAAAATACGTTCCGCAAATTATCAGCATGCGTTCGAATGCACAGGCAATGATTTTTTCAATCACTTCGGGGGCATCGCTTTGATCGATAAAAAGATTGCTAAGCGGTGTGTGCAGCAGAACTGCAAGCCAGCCGACAGTGAGGGTGGCAACTGTCACCATGCAAGCGCCCAGTGTCACGGTTTTGCGTATACGTTGGTAGTTTTTTGCGCCATAGTTTTGTCCGATTGCGTACAAAGCTGTGGTGCCGATGCTGTTGTTTACGGCGTAGACGTACCCCTCGATTTGTGCGGAAACGGCACTACCGTCCACAACTATGTGGCCAAACCCGTTGACGGCACTTTGCAACAACACGTTGGAAATGCTGAACAACGAACTTTGCACACCGGTGGGAATTCCCAGTCGAAGAATGTCTGCCAATGCTTTTTTGTGGAAACGCAATTTTCTGAAAGAGAATTGCAAAAAGCCTTTGTTGTGTATCAAAGTGATCACAACCAAAACGGCGGATATTGCTTGGCTCAAAATGGTTGCGATTGCAACGCCTGCAACGCCCATATCAAACACAACAACGCTGATGATGTTCACAATGACGTTGATGATGCCGGCAATGGTCAAAAATATCAGCGGACGTTTTGTGTCGCCGGTGGCGCGCAACATGGAAGAGCCGAAGTTGTACACCATGTTGAACGGAGCACCCAAAAAGATTATTCTTATGTAGGTGGTGGCGTAGTCAATTTGTTTTTCCGTGGTGCCCATCCATTCCAAAAAGGTTCTTGCAAAGAGGAAGCCCACAACGGCAATCACGGCGCCGCACACAACGCTCAAAATCATGGCGGTGTGCAAAACTTTGTCGCCGTATTCTTTGTCGTTTGCGCCGTACGCGCCGGCAAGAACAACGCCTGCTCCGCTGGAAAAGCCTATGGCAACGTTGATTATCAGCGAATTCAGCGAGCTTGTCGATCCGACCGCTCCCACGGCATCGGTATTCACAAATTTTCCCACAACAACCATGTCTGCCGAATTGAACAGCAATTGCAAAACCGATGTCAGCAACAACGGAATGGCAAACGCCACTATTTTGGCAAACAGACCGCCATGAGTCATGTCTATTTCGTGTGTTTTTGTTTTCATAAAATCTCTAGTGCAATTTTTTCCTTTGAAAATGCAACCTGTGTATTGTATCGCACTGTTTTCCTTTTGGCAATCAAAATCGTTATACAAAACGCTGTGTTTTGGGAAAGTTTTGTTTTCGGGCAAGTCAGTGTTAGTGCAAAAACGACAAAAACGGACATAACGTTACTTTTGTTTGCACGCGCGTTGCGGTATGATGGTAAAACAATTGCTGGCAGGAGAAAAACACAATGCTTTGTAAGCGCATTTTGATTTTGCAACAGACAGATCATCGTTTTGCCGAGCGCAACAAGGAAATATGCGGCATGGTGAAGCTGGTCAATTCAAAACAGACGACGGTGACGGTGTTTGTTACCAATGCAAACGTCGCCACTTTCGGAGAATGGTGGATTTTGCTGTCGTTTGACGGCGACACGGTTGCCCGTTCGTTGTCAACCCTCAACAACGACGTTTTTTCTCTTCCACCGAAAAATTTGGAAAACGTCAGCTGCGTGTTGGTGAAAAAGGAAGAGGATTGTCACGACGTTGCGCAAGCCTTTTGCGGTGCAAAAAACTTTTGCCCACAGCTGCGCCGAAACATGCAAAACTACATCGGCGAAGATAGTAGCCCCTACGAAAAGTTTGTTGCTTCCACGCAAAATTTTTACGACGGCGTGGACGTTCAACGGCTGAAAAAGGATGCCGACGGGCGTTACAAAAGCGTGGAAGAATATAGTGCCGCGTTCGAACGTTACTACGCATCGGGCAGCAATTCCGACTACTATCGGACGGTAAAGGAGGAAATAAGCAAAGTTTTTGTGCAATTTCCGCCCTACTATCCTTTAATAAAGAAGTACGAACATTCCTTTTTTGTGCGAATAGACTTTCCGTCTTCTGAAAAGTACTTCGTTTTGGGCGTGTTGCAGCAGAATGGCATTGTAAAATACATTTGCTACGGTTTGCCGGCGGCGGACAAAGCCGTGAATGACAAGGATTTTGTGTTGGTGGAAAACAAACCGACGGGCTTTTGGATGTTATTTCAAGATGCAAACACGGGGCAAATCACCACACTGCCGGAAACTGTTTGACGGCGCAAGTCGACTGTTTTGCTTTCCAACCAAGATATGTTTGTTTTGCAGAAGTCGATGCAAAATCTTCGTTAGGCAAAGTTTTTTGTGGCGTTGAACTGCTCAAACGGCCGTGCGGCCGCGGCGTTTGCGCTCAATTGCCGTTTTTTGTGAATAATTTTCAACTAATGTAGGCGTTTGGCAGTTGAAAACTTTTCAAAGGCGTTCAGGAACGCTTTTTGTGCGATACTTCGCACGTACCCTCGCGAAAAGTACCTCAAAAGTGTTGCAATTTTGCAAAAGATGCCGTATAATTAAAGCCTATGTAGTATCTACATAAGGAGTACTTTAACAATGTTTTCTAAAACGTCTATCAAAAAAACTTTACTTTTGCTTGTGACATTGCTTGCTTGTGCCATTTTGGTATTTTCCGCATGCACGCCCACAAACAAATTCACACCTGTTGCTAAACCCGAATCTGCAACGGCAGAGGGCAACGGCGGCATCGCAGTTCGCTACGGCGAATATATCTACTATGTGAACGGTTACCAAAGTTCGTATGGTTCGGATAACGGCTACAATTCCAACATCCGCACCGGTTCCATCGTTCGTCTTAAAATCGCCGATCTTGAAAAAATCATCAAAATCAACGTTCAAGACTCCACTTCGGCAAAATTGACGGATGCAATCACAAAGGTTGTTGCAGGTAAGCCAGAAGAAATCACCAACGAATCGTTGAAGGCAGTCGTCGAAGGCATCGGCGGTGCAGAAACGGTTGTTCCCAACTACTACTATTCAGGCAACACCACGGACACCGAATTGAACGGTATCTACATTTTCAATGACAGAATCTACATCACAACCCCCAACAACGAATTGGATGCTAACGGAAACATTTTGAACAGTCAACTTGTTCTTGCCAGCTACGATTTGGGCGGTGGCGATATGCAACGTCATTTCGTGTTCGAAACAAACGCACCTTCTTTGAAGTTGTCACAACTTTCCGACGGTAGCGTGTTTGCAACCTACGTTTTGGATAGCAAACTTTGCACCGTTGCACTTACGGACAAAGTCGTGAAAGAATCCAACGTGATTTGCGAAGATATCTCTTCTGCAAAATTCACGGGCAATTTCGTGTACTTCTTGAACGAAGACGGTTCTATTTGCCAATACGAAATCGGCAAGACGGAACACAAAGTTATTGTTGAAAACGAAGTTGAAGAAGGTCACGAAGGTCACAGTCACGCCAATTCCTACACAATCAAATCCGTCAACGACGGCTACGTGTACTACACCGCAAGCCAAGACACAACCTCCAAGTTGTACTACGCAACGGCAGACGAAACAAACGTTGCTTTGAACACCGTTCCGTCCTCTTTCTTCGGTTGGGGCAAAAAGATCATCTACACAGCAAGCGTAGAAGAAGAATCTGTTTCCATGTACGGCATTTGGGCAGTCAGCGGTGACGGCAGCGACAAAACGGAAATTTTGAATCCTGCTAAAAACGGTAGCTCTATTACGTTGAACAAGTTGGAAGGCAACGTTTTGTACTACACAACAAACAGCGTTTCCTACAAATTGGATCTCGGCAAGGAAAATGCACAACCTGTAGCATATGCTTACAGTTTGTCCACCTCTGCAACAGGTTGGTCTGTTCCCGACGTTCTTTCTTTCCAATGGAACAACGAAACGATAACCTACGTGTTCTCTCTTTCTTCCGGAAGTGTTTCGGTTGTGAAGTTCAACCCCGCAACGAAAAACAACAACATTCCCAACGAATCTAAATCCTCGTCCACAACAATCACTCTCACCGTGGTGGAAAGTTCCGACGAAGACTAGAAGACATTATCAAAAACAACGAGCAATGCTTTGCGGCATTGCTCTTTTTGTTTGCAAAAAACGGGATATGTGCTAAAATAGGCACACAACCCAATAATTTCGGGTGCACGCGCCGCATTGTGCGGAAAAGTCGTGGCGTGCTTTGTGGGGAAACGATGTGAAAATCATCGACAGTCCCGCTACGGTAAGTGCTTCGAGCAACAAGTCCGAATGCCCGACCGAAATTTTTCAAAGCATTTCTTCGATGGAAAGAAACGGCTGTTTTTTGTGTTGCAAAAAACGTCTGCCGTCCTTTTCGGGCGGCTTTTTTGTTGAAGGAACGGTTTCAGAAAATCATTTGTTCGGTGTGCTTTGTCGAACTCGACATAATGTCGAAAGGAGAAAATCATGAAAAACAAAAGACTGCTGACGTGGATTTTGGCTGTCGCAATGCTGGTTGTTACGGTGTGTTTTGCTGCTTGTGCGGAAAAGCCCGACGTAACGACGCTGAAAAAGTTGGAGTTACCCAATCTTTCCGAAAACGAAATTGTCGTTGTAGAGAAAGTGGGCGAGGAAGAATACAAATACTTCACCGTTCCGCTTAACGAACAAACGGGACTTTCTGAAGAAAGTTCACTGTTGGACGTGTTGGAATACATTCGCGACAACTTCACCGTGACGTTGGAACTCAGCTACGGATTTATCAACAAATTCGATCAACTTCCACACGAAGGCGCAGAAGGTGAATATGTCTATCTCTACACTTCGGTTGAAAAGGATTTTGATCAAAGTGCATACGTAACAACGTTCGACTGTGACGGTGTGATTGTCAAAACAAGTGCCGTCGGTTGTGCGGAAATGAGCATACAAAGAGGTTGCGTAATTTATATCGATGTGATTGTTTGGGTTGGATAGAGTGAAAAAAGCGTCGTTCAAACAAAAAAACACAGCGTTGCGTCTGTGCATAACGGCAATGTTCGCAGCATTGCTTGTGGGCGGAAAGGAAGCGTTGGCAGCAATTCCCAACGTGGAAATTGTTACGCTTATCATTGCGTCGTGCGCTTTCGTGTTTGGTGCATCCGTTGCCGTCCCAGCCGTGTTCGTGTTCATTGCGTTGGATATGGTCATCTACGGCATGGGAACGTGGATCATTCAATACGTTGTGCATTGGAATGCCGTTGCACTGTCTTTTTGCTTGCTTAAAAAACTTGTGAAAAACAAAATTCTCACGACGGTGTTGGCAACTGTGATTGCAGTTGTGCTTACTGCGGCTTTTGGCGTGATGACTTCGGCCGTCGACACGGTGCTAGGCTTTGTAAACGGCGGTTTTTTTGTGGATTTTTCCAATTTTGCCAAGCGTTTTGCCGCCGTGTATGTTGCGGGAATTTCCTTCTACGTAACGCACGTGGTGTGCAATGCAGTGCTGTTTCCCATTGCGTTTTATCCGCTAGTTTTGCTTTTCCGAAAAGCCAAGGCCAAAGCTTTTCCTGTGGAATGCGAAGCGGAAGATGTTTCGAAAAACAACATTGAATCAGCGGATGCCGTGCAAACGGACGTTGAACAATCAAAGCAGTAAAGATACACAATCGTTGCAATCTACGGCCAACCATCTCGGTTGACGTTGTAGCCCAAGGCAGCCGAGTATTTGAAAAATTCGGACGTCGTAGGCTGATTTTTGTAACAGCCATTGCAGTCAAAAGCAGTGTGATATTTGGAAAATACATTGATGTTGTTGGTAGGTAGCTATTGCAACTAATGTTGCAGCAAAAGCAGTATGATAGTTGAAAAAACATTTATGTTGTAGGCAGCTAACTATTGCAACTAATGGTGCAGTAAAAAAGCAGTGTGATATTGTTTGGAAGAACAATGCCCAAAACGTTGAGTTCCGGCAACGAGTATTGCAGCCCCAAAGCAATTATATTTGCAAAAATACGAAAGATGTCTGAGTGGGATTACGGCAATAAGCATTGCAGTAAAAACAAATAGACATTAAAGAAAAACCGTGCTTTTCGTTGTTTTTGGCGGCGCAGAGGCACGGTTTTTGAGTTTTTGTTCAACATTGACGTTTCGCACGCTTGCAACAAGTTGACAAAAAAGTGTCAATAAACTATACTGTTCGTACAGTTGAACACTACATCATTTGCCGCACAACGGTGTTGTGACGGCGTTCTAGGAGATTAGTTTATGGCGAAAGAATTTGTTCGAGAAATTGCCGATATCAACGAAGATTTCACTCAATGGTACACCGACGTGGTGCTAAAAACGCAATTGGTGGATTATGGCCCTGTGAAGGGAACCATGGTCATTCGTCCCTACGGCTACGCAATTTGGGAAAACATCCAAAAGGAATTGGATGCACGCTTCAAAGCAACGGGACATCAAAATGCATATTTTCCTTTGCTTATTCCGCAAAGTTTGCTCACCAAGGAGGCGGAACACGTTGAAGGTTTTGCTCCGGAAGTTGCCGTCGTTAGTTATGCCGGCGGTTCGGAACTTGCCGAGCCTTGCGTTATTCGTCCCACCAGCGAAACGATAATTTGCAGCATGTATTCCAAGTGGATCAACAGTTATCGCGATTTGCCGTTGAAACTCAACCAATGGGCAAACGTCGTTCGTTGGGAAAAGACGACGCGTCCGTTTTTGCGCACTTCGGAATTTTTGTGGCAAGAAGGTCACACAATTCATGCAACCCGCGAAGAATCGTTGAAAGAAACCATCGACATGCTTCACTTGTACCACGATTTTGCGCGTGACGTGTTGGCTATGCCCACGTTTATCGGCCAAAAGAGCGAAAAGGAAAAATTTGCCGGTGCGGAAGCAACGTTCGGTATGGAAGCAATGATGTTGGACGGCAAAAGTTTGCAAGCAGGCACAACTCACCATTTCGGACAAAAGTTCAGCCGCGCCTACGACATCAAATTTTTGGATAAGGACAACACTCAAAAATACGTGTGGCAATCCAGTTGGGGCGTTTCCACCCGTCTTATCGGTGCAATCATCATGGCCCACGGCGATCAACGCGGACTTGTTTTGCCACCCAAAATCGCACCCGTTCAGGTGGTTGTTATACCCGTTGCCGCACACAAACCCGGCGTCACGGAAAAGGCTACGGAAATTGCCGAGGTTTTGAAACAAGCAGGCTTGAGGGTGGAATTGGACGTTCGCGATCAATCTCCGGGTTGGAAATTCAACGAATGGGAAATGAAAGGAGTTCCTCTTCGCTTGGAAGTTGGCCCCAGAGATTTGGAAAACGGCGTGGCGGTTGTTGCTCGCAGAGATACTTGCGAAAAAGTCACGTTGCAGTTGGATTCCGTCACGTCGGCCGTCACGGAATTGTTGGACGAAATTCAATCCAATATGTACCAAAAATCGTTGGCATTCCGCAACAGCCACGTCAAGGTTGCGCACAACATGGAAGAACTTGGTGAAATTTTGGATAGCAAGTGCTTTGCCAAAGTGGTGTGGGATAAGTCCCCCGAATGTGAAGCAAAATTCAAAGAAAAATTCCAGGCAACCGTACGCGTTATGTTGGACGAAGAACCCTTCCAAGACGTTTGCACGTGTTGCGGCGAAAAATCCGAAAATCTTGTCGTTGCACTTGTTGCTCGTGCTTATTAACGGAATATTTGCAAAAATTCAAAAGACGTTTCCGCTACGGAAGCGTCTTTTTCTGTTAATAGGCGTAAACTTTTTTGTTTTTTTTAACTTTGGCATCCGTTGCGTAACGTTATTTTCTTCAAACGGCCGGTCCAAGCAAACAATTTTTTTTGTATTTAGTTGTCGTTTCGGAACTTCAAACGTTCAACTAAATGTATCATTTTGTGTAAAAATTTTGCCACATCAATCAATTTTCACGTTTTTTTGACCGAATTTTTGCAGAAAACACTATTGTGTCATTCAAGACGTTTGAAAAAGATGCAAAGTGTGCTATAATAAACGTAGGAGAACCCTGCCTCAGTGGGTTGAAAAGCAATCTACAGCAAACACTGTATAAAAATAAGGAGTATATCATGAAAAAAGTTTCGGTATTGGTACTTGCGCTTGTTTTGGCGTTTGGCACGGTAGCACTTGTTGCTTGCAGTGAACCTCAAACGGTAACCGGCGTGTGCAACTACGAATCGTGGGGAACAGTGTATGGCGCAAAGGTTGACGTAACAGTCAAAAACGGCATCATCACGGAAGTGAAACTCTACACAGATGTAGAATCCGGTTTTGTTCGTACAACGGAAAGCTGGGACGGCTTCAGCACAACCGAAGCTGCCTATGCAAACTGGATCGAAGACACATTTGTCGGCAAAACAGTTGAAGAAGTGAACGCTTACGTTGCAACCGCAACCGCAGAAGGTCAAACGGTAGGTGAAAACACACCGCATATCCAAGGCGCAACCGTTTCTTCCGCAAGAATCATCGTTGCAGTTCAAAACGCATTGAGCAAACTTGCCGACTAGTTCTCAAAATAAAAACAAAACAGACGCCGATGAGCGTCTGTTTTTGTTTGGTATGCTTAGTATTATAAATTGAATTCTACTTGTGCATAGAACAAAATATTGTAGCAAAAACAGAGTATGTGTTTTGCATTTTGCGCTTTTGTTGTATGTGTCAGAATATTAAATGCGCCAAATTATTACTTTTTTATAATGTAAATTTTGGAATCCATTATTTTTCTTATTTTTAGGCGCAACTAGCCAATTTCCTGCTCGTTCAAATAAATATGTTTAGGAAAGTTGAGGTAGTTTAATGTGAAAAATTCCCCGTTATTAACTGAGATTGGTGGTGTTCCTGTTTTATCTATTTGTTTGAATATAAATGATGTACAATCTTCACCATCTATATCCGTGTCGTCAAAACATGTGTCAAAATTAGCGTAAATGGTTCCGCTATCCCAAACCAGCAATACAAGCTCACGATTTGTCAAGTCGTTAATATTGCTATAGAATTTTTTGATAATAGATTGTTCTTTTTTCGAAAAATACATATTGTTACTCCTGTCTAAAAGAAATTGGTCTAGCCGGGACAATGTGACATCCGTCTTTTGAGTAATGAATAACTCCAATGGTTGTTGGGTATTTTTTGCCGGTTTCCTGATCTACGTATTGACCTATGATTTTGCCGAAATCAACTCTCTCTTTTCCTTCTCCAATTGTAATCCCAGTGCCCGCATATTGTTTTACTAACTGTTCTGCATCGTCGAATGTTCCATCAAAAATACTTCTGCCTATTTTGAAATTTCTATGTCCAACCATGTGCTTGCCTTGTCTGTCTTTTTGAATAGAATATTTGGTTGAAGCACCTCGTGTATTTCCAAATCCTCCGTGATATCCCGCTCCCATATTACAGCCTCTCCTTATTGTGTGACAGGTCAAATTCGCTATCAAATGGAACAAGTGTGATATCATACATTTTAATCAGACTAAATATCTTGTCTGGTACTCTGCCATATACAACAATTGTGGTCGGTTCTAGTCTATTGATTACATAGTCAAGCCCAGAAATAAATCGCTGTTTTTCTTCTATCGATTTTATGCATCCATGAGTGCCTATTGCAATAGTTTTGCCATGTTCGACGCCCAAACATGCGGTTTCAAATGTGCGCTCATCTCCCCATCGCACGATTGGGATTATTTCTAATCCATTTTCTTGCAACCAATATGCGAGTGCTTTCCCGCGATATATGTTGTTTTTTTGCATGTTAAGGGGCATGTCATAGTATAAACTGTAATCCGGTGATATTACTCCGGGATGTTGTTTTAGCGCAGACAAGTATCTTCTGGGATTGCGCCAAAAACATTCGATTTTGTAATCGTGTTCATAAAAGTGAACCCATGAATTGACGGTGTCTTTATTGCGCATTTTTGAAAAAGGAACCAGCGCTTGTGGAATCAAGATACTAGTCTTTATGCAAGGAATTTCCTCTTCACCATCGTATTTGGCATTTTTAACTAAAAAAGAGTTAAAAACGTCATGCTTTTCGTCTTTTTTTAATATAATAGTCATACAGCACCTCTTTGTTTTTTTTTCAACCCTTGGTTGATGTCAAAATATAATTGACACAAATTATAAGAAATGCTATACTTATCTAGTTGGTGGAGATGTAGTAATACATTTCTCGGAGCATTCGTTGTTATTGCCGTAACAGCGAGTGCTTTTTTTGTGTATATTTAATGTTAATATTTAAGTCTGTGTTTGGCAGCCTCTTGCGATACGCCATAGCGTTCCATCAGTTCGTTCTCGCTCAGACCGATAGTTTCCTCGTAAGGCATCATGATTTCTCCTGTAATTGCCTTGACGACCCATTCCAAACTCCTAAACGCAGGAATTTTGTTGTTTTTGAATGGAATGTTGTAAATTGGTTTAAACCCGATTTTATCTACAAAAGGATGAACTATTTCGTGTAAAATGTGCGCACGACATCCTCCTATGTTGCGTTCATATGCTCCATTAAAAACGGATTCGGATATTTGGATAAGGAACTCATTGTTGTTTATTTTAATGCATTGCGCAGGTATCTTGCAAGGCAATTCAGAATCTTCAACAATTTCATAGTCGACATTGCCATAGAAACAGGAAAGTTTATCGAGTAAGTCTAGCGGATTTATTGGTCCGTTTGGTGGCAAGTTGAAAAATTTCCGAAACATTCTGGCATATAGACGAGTTTCTTTTCTGCTTGTGGGTCTAACGACGTAATCCAATATTAGTTTTCTCCTAAAAGGTTCATTATTTTTTGAGCAGTTTCTTCGTCAATGTCATCGAAGGAGCGTTGAAATTGTAATGCAACTTGTCTTTTGAAATTAGGAGCAGATATAAGATTGATTTTTGAAGACGTTTTAGACTCTTCAATAGCCTTAATCAAATCACATTGTTCCGCTTTGTTCAAGTTGTAGTGGCGAATGATTTTATCAATCCATTCGTCGGGCACATTTTTCTTTCCAGTCTCAACTGCCGAAACGAAAGATGCTTTTACGCCTAGAAGTTTTGCGGTATCTCCGGCGTTTTCATGATTTTTTATGCGAAGTATCCTCAAAAATTCAGCAAATTTTGTGTAAGCCATGACGTGTTCTCCTTTGGGGTACTTAGATTGTATACTAAAAATCATGTTATGTCAACATAATTAACCTAAAATAGTGTAATTTTTTCACCCAAAATATTGATATAGAGCTACTGGCGTTGATCGAATTTGCGCCAAACATTTTCCCATATCGTCGTTTTGTTGTCAAACGATGTCAAAAATGGTATAATCATTTGGCTAAATTATGAAAAAAACGATTGTTCTCATTTTAATAGTGATGTTGGCGATAATGGCAGTGGGCGCGTCAGGTGTCGCGGCTTTTGCCGAGGATCAGCACGTCTCAACCTATACTCCAAACCACAAGGGTTACACGTTGAACACCTTGTTCGACAAAAACGGCAAACCGTGCGGCGTCAAGTTTTTCGGCTATTATTTCGGAACGAGCGGAATTCAAGTTGTTGCGGAAATTTATTCTTCCGACGCATTAAAATTGGATTTTTACGTCGGTGACGACGAAGCTGTTCTTTCGTCAACCCAGTCTAACAGCAAAAAAGAACTGTTGTTGCTTGCCGAAAGCATTCACGAATTGATAATCGAAGTGGACGAATGCGCAAACACCGGCTACGACGGGTCGGACAACCTTCCGTGTTCGGATATTTGGCGTTACAATCAGGCAAAGCAAGGCGATCGACTGAAAATTGCTGCCAAAACCTACGAAATGTTAAAATTGGCAAAGGCCATGTACGAAGAAACGAACGGTGCGTTCAATCCTGCCGTCTATCGTCTGGTGGATTTGTGGGGATTTTCCTCTCGCATCTACACCAACGGGGCATTCGACGTCGCCACCTATCCCTACGATCGCCCCGTCACGGCAGAACAGTTTTTCAGTAACGGTTATCCGTTGCCGCAAGAAGAGTACGTCGCGGCGTTTTCGAAAAGAGAATTCGTTGATTTTTCCGACGACGCCTTGGAACTTACGCAAAACGGCGATTGCTACTATGTCACAAAAAAGGTTGTGCCTGCTGTTGTGGAAGGCGTTGAATTTCAACAATGGCTTGATTTGGGCGGAATTGCAAAGGGATTTGTCGTGGACGAAATAACGCAACTTTTGCAAAGTAGCGGCATCTACCGTTACTATGTAGATGCAGGTTCCAGCAGCAGTTCATTCGGGTTGAATGTCAACGGAGAAAAGTCCACCCTCTCATTGGTCGATCCGTTTGCTCCCAATTCTAATTTGTATCAACAAGTTTTGATGAGTTTCGAGGTGGGAACGTCCACCGTGTCCACAAGCGGGCAGTACGTCCGTAAGTATGTCACCGACGGCGTAGAGTACTCGCACATCATAGACGGAACTACCGGTGCGCCTGCGCAAACGGGTGTGAAAATGGTTTCCGTGATTGTTCCGCAAACGTGCGGTCTTTGGGCGGGGAAAGGCGATTGCCTTACAACGGCTTTGACGGTTATGGGCAAGGATCAGGCAATTGAATTTATCAACGATTTGAGCAAACAAAACGTCACGGTGGTGATGTTGTACGAAACTTTTGACGGAAAGCGTGAAATTTGTTCCAACTTATCTAGGAAAGATATAAAATCGAAGGGTACGTATTTTGAAGAATACGCTTGGGTTTTGTCTCAAAACGACGGAGAATTTTTCTACGACGCCGAGGTGACTTTCGGAAAGGATTCCGCGACAACAAAAACAGTTGCGATTGTGCTTGGCTGCGTTGTGGGCGCAGGGCTAATTGCCTTTTTGATTTTTCACTGTGTAAAAAACAAAAAAGGGCCGTTGCAAAAAATAGCGTATGCTCGCGCGGAAAAACCGTTCAAGCCGGCAGACGTTGGCGCGTATTTGCTTGTGGCCTTGCTTATAGTAGTGTTGTTCGGCGTGTTCTTTTCGGAAGAAAGCGAAAACATTCAAACTGTCTGCGTAACGGACACTTCCACCGGCGAAGAATTGTTTTTGTACAACGTTGTGCGCGACGAATACAAGTTCAACGGCGGTTCCAATGGTTGGCAAATGCAACTATCGCGCGATTCGGACGGCATCACGGTGGCGTTTTTCCGTGAAATAGACGGAGAAATGCACAAAAATGTGCTGAAAATAACGCGTGGCACACCATCCGTCAAAATGATAGATTCCGTTTGCGGTTTTCACAAAGATTGTGTGCGCAACTTTGGCGAAATCACTCAAAGCGGCGGTGTGATTGTGTGCAGCCCGAACAGGCTTAAAGTGACAACGACGTGAGGTTTGGCAAAAAATGACAAAATTCAATTCAAAAACTAAATTGTCTGCCAAACGAGTGGCGACGCTTGCTGTGTTGTGCGCAATGAGCCTTATCACCTTTATGATAGAAAGCTTGTTTCCGCCTTTGTTTTTGCCCGGTGCAAAAATGGGCTTGTCTAACATATTTTCGCTGCTTGCGGTGTTGATGTTTGGGCCGATAGATGCCGTAGTGTTGGTTGTTGTTCGAACAACACTGGGAAGTATGTTTACAGGAAATTTGTCAACGTTGCTGTACAGCATGTCGGCAGGGCTTGTCAGCGTAGGCGTTTCGTCGTTACTTGTGGAATTTGTGTATCCCAAAGTTAGCATCGTTGCCGTTTCGGTTGTTTCGGCAGTGGTTCACAATCTTGTGCAAAACATAGTGTTTTGTTTGGTAAGCAACACTCCGCAAATGTATTCGTATATGCCTTGGTTGGCGCTTTTGGGTGTCGTTGCGGGATTGATCGTCGGCTTTGCCGTTTGGTTTATTTTGCGCACGGTACCGCTCAAAACTTTCGCCGGTTTGTTGGGGGCCACAGAACAAGATTTTCAAAGTGCAAAAGTCGCAGCGCAAGATCGATGCGTACAACAAGATTCCGACGAACAGGACAACTAAGCCGCGCGTTTTGTGTGGCGCACCGATGAATATTTTGTTCTGTTTCGGAAACAATCAGACTACTACAATTAAAACAAAAAATGCGCAACCGCGAAGTTGTTGCAAAATGTCCGTTGGGACAACAAAAAGACAAAAAAATGAAGAACGTATTGATTTTAAATGACATTTCGGGGCTTGGCAATTGCTCTTTGAGTGCCAATTTGCCCATATTCACAAAACTCGGACACTACTGTGCGCCTGTTCCCACGGCGTCGTTTTCTTGTCAAACAGGTTTTGAAAACTACACTTTTCAACGCAACCAACAACTATCACGATGTGTTGCCGACATTTTGGAAAATCGCGACGTCGATGCCATTTACGTTGGTTTTTGCGTTGACGAACAATTGCTGGACGAAACGATAAATTTGGTCGTCGGGCTGCGTGCCGCGGGCAAATTTGTTTTTGTTGACCCCGTCTTGGGCGATAACGGCACTCTTTACAAAATTTTCGATCAATCTTATGCAAAAAAAATGAAAAGATTGGTTGCGTTGGCCCACTGCGCCACACCCAATTTGACAGAGGCTTGTCTGTTGGCAGATGTGGATTTCAATGAACTAAAAAAGCAATTCGACAAACCTGCTTTTTTTGCCTTTTGCGGAAAAGCGTTTGAAAATTTCTTGCAAAAAACCGGCGTGGAAAACGCAGTTATAACAGGCGTTCCGTGCGGAGAATTGGTTGGAAACATTGTGCTGGAAAAGGGAGAACCCGTTCGTTTTGTGACAAATCAGCGTGTTCCGACAAATTATTCCGGCACAGGCGACGTTTTCAGTTCGGTGTTGTGCGGAGAACTCCTGAACGGCTGTAAATTGCTTCAAGCAACGGAAATTGCCGCAAACTTTGTCAGCAAAGCCGCAGAATTAACAACGGAAAAGGATCGTCGTTTCGGAGTAGAATTTTTTCGCGTGATAGATCTTTTGTAGAATATCGTTTGAACATGATTTGATAAAACACCTTGCATATAGCGGTTGCAAGGTGTTTTTTACGCTTGGAATTGTTTTTTTGTTCTCAATGCAGTTGTTTTGTGTTAAAAGGGTCAGTCGTCTGTGCTGCTCGGTATTTCAAGTTTATCAGGGGGGGGCGAGTTGCCGGGTTCATTTTTGTTTTTTCGTCAAAACGATGCGCGTACAGACAAAATTTTGAACAAGTTTGTGTGAAAAACAGAGTATAGTAGTACATATCTCGGAGGTGTGCCGTGAACAGAAGGAAAAAACTTTTCAAAACGTTGTTGCCTATAATTGTGCTAGCCGCGGCGATAGCGGGACTGGTTTGTTTGGTGCCCAAGTTGTCGTCAAAGGAAGAAGAAACACCGCAAAAACATCATGAAGGCATTGTTGAGTTGTGGAACGTTGAAACGTTTGAGGGTGGTTGCGGAAGCAGATCGGCATGGCTGACGGCACGTGCGGCGCAGTTCGAAAAACGCCACGAAGGATTGTACGTGCACGTCTCTAACTTGACAACGGAACAAATGGAAGAAAAATTGAACGCCGGCGAGACCTTCGACGTTGTGTGTTTTTCGCGTGGCACGGGGAATATAGTGCAAAGTTATTTGCAACCCTACACCGGCAGCACAAAAGACGTCAAAGAAAATTTGCTGTCTTCCGGTTCCGTGGGGAACACAACCTATGCACTGCCAGTTTATGCCGGAAGCTATTTTTTGTTTGCCAGAAAGTCGCAGTTGGAGCAGAATGTTGACCTTGTTGCTACGGCACTTACAAACGTTTTTCAACGCAAAGTCGGCAAACACGTCTATTCTTTGCAACCGCTTATTTGCGGGTTCACTCGCTACAACAGTCCGTTGTCTGCATTGGCTATGAGCGGCGGCAGGGGCAAAATATTGCCGGACGAAACCGTGTCGCAGTATGAGGCCTACGAGCGGTTTGTGGCAAACAAAACAGCGGTGACTCTTTTGGGCACGCAAAGAGATTTGTATCGCTTGTCTCAAAGGGAAAAGAACGGAAAAATCGAGGCGTTGGAGTGTCGCGCCCTTGCGGGTTACAACGATTTGGTTCAGTACCTTGCAGTTTCGGCGCAGTGCGAAAAAACGCAATGTTGCATGGAATTTTTGCAGTTTGTTGTGTCCGAACAGTCTCAGCAAACATTGGTGTCGCTCAATTTGTTTTCCGTTCTGGAACAAACCTACTACACGGTTGATCGCTACGTCGAAGCCGAATGCGGATTGGAATCGGCGTACGTTCCAAACGTTTTTGCCGACGAAACTTCCGTAAAAACGCAACGAGCAACGGCGTTGAAAACACTGGAAATGTAGCTTATGAATTGGGAAAAATTGTGTTTGTCGATGAAGAAGAAAGGTGTCGAGGCTTTGCGCGACAAAAGCTTTTCACAGCTGACGACATTCGGGTGCGGTGGCGAAATTTCCGTTACGTTGTGCCCCAAAACCGTCAAACAGCTGATTTTCGTTGCAAAATATTTGCGCCGTCACAAAATTCGACATTGCTTTTTGGGGCGTGGCAGCAACGTTCTTGCGTCGGACGCGGACTATTGCGGCGTGGCAGTGTCCACGGTCGGCGTGAACGAAATTTTCGTCCAAGACGTACGTGTAGTTGCTGATTGCGGTGCGGCCACGTCGAGTCTTGCAAAAGTGTTGGCAAAAAACGGTTTGACCGGCGGCGAATTTTTCGGTTGTTTGCCTGCAACCGTCGGCGGAGCGGTTGTGTGCAATGCGGGGTGTTTCGGGCAGAGTGCTTCGGGTGTAGTGGAAAGCGTTTTTGTTTTGCGCAAGGGAAAACCGATGTGGTTGTCTAAAGAACAATGCGATTTTTCCGTTCGCGAAAGTGTTTTCAAAAACAACCAAGATTTTGTTGTTTTGCAGGTGAAAATGCAGTTCAAAAAGGCGTTGCCGTCGCAGGTGAAAGCACGTATCGATCGCATGATTCAAAAAAAAGTTCAAACTCAACCTCTTTCCGAACGTTCGGCAGGGTGCGTGTTGTTCAACGACAAAGTTGCCGTTTCTCGTCTGGTGGATATTGCCGGGCTGAAAGGATTCAAATTGGGCGGCGCACAGGTGTCCGAAAAACACGCAGGGTTTGTAATTAACCTTGACAAAGCTACCTCAAAAGATATATACTTATTAATACGGTATGTAAAAAATGTTCTTCTGGAAAAGTTTGGAACAAAGGCCATAACGGAAGTTTGTTTGATCAATTTTGACGAAGAACCCTAGTCGAGGCAGAACATGTCTTTTTCGCAAAGTGTCAAAGAAGAAATATCCAAAAACGTTCAAAAATTGAAAGGTTGTTGCGCAACCTCGTTTTTGACTGCCGTTTTGAAGTCTATCGGTTCGCTGTGTCTTAGCGAAGACGGATTCGGTTTTAGTGTGGAAACGGACAATCTTTCATTGCTGACGACGTGTGGCAATCTGTGCCGAAGCAAACTGGGTTGCGACGTGGATATTTGCCAAATAGGGGAAGACGGTAACAAAAATGCGCGGTACGTAGGCGAGTTTTCGTCACAAATAGGCGAAAAACTTAACCTTATTTATCGTGACGAAGAGGGCTGTTTGCACATAAACGACGACGTTACTGTCGATTTGTCAAACACGTGCTGTCGTCGTTCGTTCATTCAGGCATTGTTCTTGTCTTGCGGTTCGGCTACTATTCCTTCGGTGAAAGAAGACGCTTTCGGCGAAAGCGATCACAACAACTACCATTTAGAGTTGCGCTTTTCTAACTGGGATTTTGCCGATTTCGTGTTGAACGAATTTTCGGAGTTGGAATTCAGATTGACTCAACGCAAAAACAACGCTATTTTATACGTGAAGGACAGTGAAACCATTTCCGACTTTTTTGTGTACGTCGATGCCGTCAACGCCAAGTTTGCTTTGGAAAACGTGCTTATAAGCCGTAGCTACCGCAACACGGCCAACCGTCAGCGCAACTGCATCGATTCCAACATCGATCGTGCGATAGTTGCCGCATCAAAGCAACTGGCCGCAATCGACGCAATACGCAAAGACGGACGTTTCGAAACTTTGCCGCAGCAGTTGCAGGAAGCAGCCGTTGCACGCGAACAAAATCCATCCGCAAACCTTGCGGAATTGGCAGCGATTTTGAATATATCTAAAAGCGGCGTAAATCATCGCTTGGAAAAACTTATGGAGTTTGCCGAGAAGTAGAAAAAGTTCGGCAAAGGAAAAACACCGATGAAACCTTTTGTACATCTACACCTACACACAGAATACAGCCTTTTGGATGGAGCAACTCGTATCAACGATTTGCTCAAACGTTGCGTTCAGTACAACATGCCAGCCGTTGCCATCACCGACCACGGCAACATGTACTGTGCGTGGAAGTTTATGAAAGCCGCCGCAGATATCAACAAGGATGCGGACGGCAATTTTGTTCAAAAAGTAAAGCCGATCATCGGTTGCGAATTTTACGTCTGCGAAAATTTGAATAACGTGGGCTGGGAAAACAAAGAGTACTATCACCTGATTTTGTTGGCAAAAAACAACACGGGATACTACAATTTGTGCCGTTTGAATTCCATTGCGTTTGTCGATGGGTTCTACTATAAGCCGAGAGTGGACTTCGAAACAATCAAAAAGTATAGTGAAGGGCTGATTTGCCTGTCTGCGTGTATCGCAGGACAACTTCCTCGCTTGTTTTTGGCCGATCGCCCCGAAGAAGCAAGGCAACTTGCCTTGCAGTATAAGGAATTGTTCGGTGAAGACTACTATATCGAAATTCAAAGCCATGGCATCGATGACGAATATGCCGTTATGCCGCAACTTGTGCAATTGGCGCGAGAATTGGATATCAAAATCGTTGTAACGAACGACGTTCACTATTTGGACAAGGAAGACGCCGAAATTCAAGACGTCATGATGTGCGTTCAAATGGGCAAGTATTTGGACGATCCCGACAGAATGAAATTCCAAAGCGACGAATTCTATTTAAAAACGTACGACGAAATGGCGGAACTTTTCCCCAATTTGCCCGATGCAATGGAAACAACGTTGGAAATAGCGGAAAAGTGCAACGTGAACTTCGGAAAAGAACGTTTGCTTCCGCTTTACACCCCGCCCGACGGGATGGATTCTGCGGAATATTTGCGTTTTCTTTTGGAAAAAGGCATCAAAGAAAAATATCCCAATTGCACACAAGAAATTCGCGACAGAGTTGAGTACGAATACGGCGTTATTTGTAGCATGGGGTTTGTCGACTACTACCTGATCGTGTGGGACTTTATCAACTATGCAAAAACCAACGGCATTCCGGTAGGCCCGGGACGCGGTAGCGGCGCGGGAAGTGTTGTTGCTTACCTTATCGGAATAACGGAAGTGGAACCTTTCCGCTTCAATCTTATGTTCGAACGCTTTTTGAACCCTCAACGTAAATCCATGCCCGACTTCGACGTCGACTTTTGCATGGACAGACGTGGCGAGGTTATCGACTACGTTCACCGCAAGTACGGCAACGACAACGTTTGCCAAATTGTAACTTTCGGCACAATGGCCGCAAAAAACGCTATTCGCGACGTCGCTCGCGTAATGCGTTTCCCTGTTTCCGAATCTAACAGATTGGCAAAAATGGTGCCGGACAACTTTAAATATACCATTCGCCACCTTTTGGGCTTTGCAAAGTACAAAAAGGAAGCGGATACCTACATTTCCGAAGAATTGAAGGCGGCCTACGACGACCCCACAACGCACAAGCTTATAGATATTGCCATGCGTTTGGAAGGTTCTCCGCGTCAAACAGGCATGCATGCGGCAGGCGTTGTTATTTGTCGCGAAAAAGTTGCCGATCACGTTCCTCTGCAAACAAACGGCGGTTCGGCACGTAACGGCGGCATTGTCACCACACAGTACAACATGATCGAAGTGGAAGAGTTGGGCTTGCTCAAAATGGACTTTTTGGGGTTGAGAACTCTGACAGACATCAAAAAAGCGTGTGACTACGTGTACGAAGACTACGGCGTCAAAGTGGATTTTTCCAAGGATAACTATGCCGATCCGAACGTATTCAAACTTATTTCCGGCGGAGACACAATGTGTATTTTCCAATTGGAAAGCGGTGGAATGTGCGATTTGATGCGCAAAATGAAACCGGAAGGCTTGGAAGAAATCATCGCAGGCATCAGTTTGTACCGTCCCGGTCCGATGCAATACATCGGCAATTTCATCGAGTGCAAGTTCGATAAATCGAAAATTAACTATCTGCATCCGGCAATGGAAAGCATACTTTCCGTCACAAACGGTTGTATCGTATATCAAGAACAAGTGATGCAGTTGGTTCAGAAGCTTGCGGGATTTTCCATGGCATTGGCAGATAACGTTCGTTATGCAATGAGCAAGA
>CAZRBI010000026.1:0-22896 GCA_964598315.1 uncultured Oscillospiraceae bacterium | reverse complement strand
GTTTTGCCTCCCCATGAATGGTTGATTTACTAATTGCCTTGTATATATGTATACAGTTCAATTATACGCCTCACCCCCCCCCCAGCTGTCAAGAGGTTGCGGAGAACTTTTCACAAATTTGCTTTGTTTTAAAATGAGCACCGCACACAAAAAAACGTTTGTAGCGAAATGTTTGCTTTACTGACAGATTTTTCAACACAAACGGGCGTTTGCACGGCATTTTTGAGGCAGACGATCACAAAAAAGTTCACGATTGCACCTATCGGCAACCGAACAAACGTCCACCAACTTCAAGCAAATTTCACAAAACAAAGTTTTGCAAAAAAAAGCGGCACCCCACACAAAGTGAGGTGTCGATAAAATCAACTGTGACAAGTGCATCACGACTTTTTGCTTTTGACAACGGCAACAATCGATGCAACGACTAGCGCGACAATCAAATCCAGAAAAAACTGTCCCCAATGAAACGTCCCGCCCAAAACACAAAACAGCACTTGCGTGGTCAACCAAAACACAACGGCGGCAACAAGTGCCTTGAGCAAAAATTTTTCGTCACGAACAAACAACGAAACGCCCAACACCACCGCCAAAATTTTGACAATTTGATTTGTGACAACCAAAACGTTATCGGAAAGGGTGAAAATTTGTGCAAAAAGTGCCAATATCAAAACACCGATACATGAAAACACAACGGAAAACAACCCGGCTTTGGTGCCTTGCAAAAAACATCTGCGCATAAAAAACCTCCGAATAGCACAATATATACTACTCGGAGGCGTTTTGTTTTATGCAAATGCCCTACTTGATTTCGTCTTCTTCGTTGGCATCCTTTCTTTCTGCTTTTTCTTCGGCAATAGCTTCGGCTGTGCCGGGAGCAGGTTTCACGTTGTGAATTGCTTGACGCACAAATTGCATAACGGAATAGTTTTCCGCAGTTCCGCTTTGAATCCAAACGTGTTCGTCATCCAATTGAACAACTTCGCCGACGATGCCGCCGATTGTCGTGATGATGCTGCCTACTGCAAGTTTAGACAACATTTCTTCAGTTTCTTTTTGGCGTTTTTTGGAAGATCTGCTGCTGAAAACCATGAAAATGACAATGAAAAGCAGCATGACGCCTATAACAATCCACGAAGTGAGGCTGTTGCCGGAACCGCCTTCCGTGCCGGAGGCGCTATCTTCAAAAAAGTTCAAAATGTTGAGCATAATTTAAGTTCTCCTTTATTTTTGTTGGCATTGAAACTCAATGCAAATAACCTAGTGACACTAGACTTTTGTTTATTATACAGCACAAGCGACCAAATTGCAACCACAAAAAGCAAAAAATCGTTTTCAACTACGTTTAAGGTACATAAATTACCCAAAACACGGTGAAATTTTTGCTTACGAGCACGCCGTTTGTGCCAAAATCGCGTGATTGCAGCCTTTGTGCGGCCACACAAATACTTTGCCTTGAAACTTACTTCTTGTAGTATTCTTTGTAGAATTCACGTTTGAAATCGGCAAAGCTGTCGTTCAAAATAGCTTCACGCGCATTCTTGACAAGATTCAGCAAGAATCGCACGTTGTGAATGGACAAAAGTTCCGCACCCAAAATTTCCTTGCAGTTCACCAAGTGGCGCAAGTAGGCCTTTGTGAAGTTTTGACAACAGTAGCAATCGCAGTTGTCGTCCAACGGCGAAAAATCTTGCTTGTAGCAGCCGTTACGAACCACAACTTTGCCGTGCGACGTCATTGCAGTGCCGTTGCGTGCAATACGAGTGGGCAAAACGCAATCGCACATATCTATACCGCGCTCGATGCCCTCCAACAAGTAGTCCGGGGTTCCCACACCCATCAGATAGTGAGGCATGTTTTCCGGCAAATAGGGACGAATTGCGTCCATCATTCTGTACATCACGTCGGCAGGCTCGCCAACAGACAATCCGCCAACGGCAATGCCGCATTCGGCATAATCGCGCACGAATTTGACCGATTCCACACGCAAATCTTCGAACATGTTTCCCTGAATGATGGGGAACAACATCTGACTGTCGTTTGTGTGAGCCTTGGCACAACGATCCAACCACTTGTGTGTACGGTTCATAGCACTTTGAGCATAGGCTTTGTCACAACCGTAGGTGGAACATTCGTCAAACGCCATGATTATGTCTGCGCCCAAGTCGTGTTCCGTTTTCATGACGCTTTCGGGAGTGAAAATGTGTTTGCTACCGTCCAAGTGTGAGGAAAACGTGACACCGTCATCGGTGATTTTGCGCAAATCGCCCAACGAAAATACCTGGAAACCGCCGCTGTCCGTCAAAATCGGCCTATCCCAATTCATAAACTTGTGCAATCCGCCGGCTTGGCGAACCAATTCGCTGCCCGGACGCAAATACAAGTGATAGGTGTTGGAAAGCAAAATTTGAGTGCCGAGTTCCTTCAAAGTGGAGGGCAACAACGATTTTACCGTAGCTGCCGTTCCGACAGGCATAAAAATAGGCGTTTCTATGTCGCCGTGAGGCGTGTGGAAAACACCGGCACGAGCTCCGGTGTGCTTGTCTACATGAATAAGTTCATAACTGAATTGTGATGCCATAAAATTTGTTCCAGACGGGCAAAAAGCACCGTTTTTTTGTATTTTTGTTTTGGTTGTGACTTTCGAAAAGTCACAACAAGTTGCCATATAAATTGTGGCGCGAAAGCCGAATTTCTTACCGCAAAAACGCTTGATTTTGCAAACTTCGAACCCGATTGGTTAACTTTGAATCTACAAAATCAACGTTGCATCGCCAAACGAGAAGAAACGATACTTTTCCTTGACGGCAACTTCGTAGACGTGCAAAATTTCTTCCCTACTACACAGTGCTGAAACCAGCATGATAAGTGTGCTTTCCGGCAAATGGAAGTTAGTGATCAGACCGTCCACCACTTTGAATTTATACGGCGGATAGATAAAAATTTCCGTGTTGCCGCTGCATTCCGAAAGCAAACCGTTGCTGTCGGCGGCACTTTCCAAAGTGCGAACACTTGTTGTGCCGACACAAATAACTCTGCGACCTTCGGACTTGGCAAGATTTATGCGCTCGGCCGCCTCCTTGGACACGGAATAGTATTCCGAATGCATGTGATGCTGTGTGACGTCGTCCACTTTGACGGGACGAAAAGTTCCCAAA
The DNA here is from genome assembly GCA_964598315.1 of uncultured Oscillospiraceae bacterium. Lineage (GTDB taxonomy): Bacteria > Bacillota > Clostridia > Christensenellales > CAG-314 > Fimimonas. The sequence continues at coordinate 19,741 of CAZRBI010000026.1, read as the reverse complement.
CCCACGTGTAACAGTACTTCCACCACTTCGACACCCATTGCCTTGACTTTTTCCAACAATTCTTTTGTGAAATGAAGCCCTGCCGTGGGTGCGGCGGCAGAACCGTCCACCTTGGAATATACGGTGTTGTAGCGAGTTTTATCCTGCAATTTTTCGTGGATGTACGGAGGCAACGGCATTTCGCCTATTTGGGCCAAAACGTCCTCGAAAACGCCGTCGAAAATAAATTCCACAACTCGACTTCCGTCCTCGCCGATGCTTTCCACGCGAGCCTTAAGTTTTTCCGAAAAGACAAAAAACGCGCCCGGTTTAGCAATGCGTCCCGGTTTCAAAATCACTTCCCAATGGGTGAGATCCAAACGTTTCAGCAGCAAAAACTCAATTTTCCCGCCCGTGCCCTCTTTGTGACCGTAGATGCGCGCCGGCAAAACTTTTGTGTTGTTGACAACCAAAACATCGCCCTTTTTAAGATAGTCGGTTATCTGAAAAAACTTTTTGTGTTCGATTGTTTTGTCTCTGCGATTGTACACCAACAACCTTGCACTGTCTCTCGGCTCAACGGGAGTTTGCGCAATAAGCTCTTCGGGCAAGTCGTAGTAGAAATCACTAGTCTTCATCTTGTTCGTCCTCTGCATAGATTGAAAGCATTTCCATGCGTTCTTTGGAAAGTTTTTTACCCAGATGTTTGTAGGCCAAAGGCATGCAAACTCTTCCGCGGGGAGTGCGGGCAATGAAGCCCAACTGAATGAGATAGGGCTCGTATACGTCTTCTATCGTGGCACGGTCTTCACCGGTGGCCGACGCCAAAGTTTCCAACCCTACAGGGCCGCCGCTGAATTTATCTATGATTGTTGTGAGCACATTTTTGTCCACAGCGTCCAAGCCCAATTCGTCCACTTCCATAACCTGCATTGCGTGCAAACAAACGTCCGTTTCAACCTTACCGTTGCCCAAAACTTCGGCAAAATCGCGAACACGACGCAACAATCTGTTGGCGATACGCGGTGTACCCCTGCTTCGCCTTGCAATTTCGTAGGCTGCCTCGTCGGAAATTTCCGTGCCCAACTTTGCGGCGGATTTCAAAACTATTTGCTTGAGTTGTTCGGGAGTGTACAGCACAAGCCGCATTTGCATGCCGAAACGGTCTCTGAGCGGTGCGGCAAGATTTCCCGCCTTTGTGGTTGCCCCCACCAAAGTGAATTTTTCCAACTTGATGTTGACACTTGTTGCGCTAGGACCCTTACCCACGACAAAATCCAGTCTATAGTCTTCCATGGCCGGATACAAAATTTCTTCCAAACTGCTGTTGAGGCGATGAATTTCGTCGATGAACAGCACTTCGTTGGGTTTAAGTTTGGACAAAATTGCCGACAAATCGAACTTGCCGGGAATTGCCGAGCCGCTTGTAACGGTGATGGGAACGCCCATTTCATTGGCGATGATGTGGGCCAAAGTGGTTTTGCCCAACCCCGGAGGGCCGTATAAAAGCACGTGATCCAAACTTTCTCCGCGAGAAAGTGCCGCCTTGATGTAGACGGACAGATTTTCCTTTACTTTGTCTTGACCTACGTAGTCGGGAAAAGATTTTGGACGCAGAATGTTCTCCGTGTCTCTTTCCTTTTCCGTCAGCGTACTTGTGAAAAATTGTTGTTGTTCCATAGTAGTTTCCCGCTAGATTCGACTGTTTAAACGGTCGCATTTTCGCAAACGTTTGCAAAATGCAAGTTGACTTACACACGTTGACAACAAAGTTCAAACGTTGCAAACAGTTTGTGTTGAAATTTTTTCGACGTTACCGTCAGTTGATTCGAAATGCCATGTTGACAAGTTCCGTTGCTGTGTTTGCACCCAATTGCATTGCCGCTTCGATAAGCTTTTCGGCGTCGTACTGACTTTTGCCCAAAGAACACAAAATGGCAATTGCATCTTGCGCTTCCTTTGTGAATTTTGTTGCAACGGGTGTTTGCTCCGTCATTGCGGAAGCATCGACAAACACCTTTTCTTTGAGTTCCAACACCAAACGTTCGGCAGTTTTTTTGCCCAAGCCTTTGATTTTTGTCAGTTGCTTTGTGTCGCCGTTGAAAATGGCAATAGCCAAAGAATTGCTATCCATTCCAGACAACACCGCTTGTGCCATTTTGCACCCGACACCCGAGACGGAAATAAGGCGCAAAAACATGTTTTTTTCCTCTTCCGTTGAAAAACCGAACAGTTGAATTCCATCCTCTTTCACTTGCAAATAGGCAAAAAGTTTTGCTTTTTTGCCCACACAACAATCGGCAAGCGTAAAGGACGAAACGGCCAATTCGTAGCCGATACCGCCAACATCCAAAACGACATAAGAATCCTTGCAATCGACAACTTCTCCAGAAACGTAGTTAAACATACTTTTTCCTCTACTTGATAAAGAATTTATCCGTCATGCCGCCCGTCTGAATGTGAGTGAGCGCAACTGCCAAAGCGTCGGCAGCGTCGTCCGGACGAGGCACTTTTTCCAAATTCAAATACACTTTCACCATTTGTTGTATTTGCTTTTTATCCGCTCGGCCGTAACCGGTCATGGCCTGTTTTATTTGCAACGGCGTGTACTCGTACAAACTTCCGCAATGATGAATTGCGGCAAGCAACAAAACACCGCGAGCATGCGCCACGTTGATACCCGTTGTTATGTTCGTGTTGAAAAACAATTCTTCCGCGGCAATTTCGTCGGGAGAATATTTTTCGATAAGTTCCTGCACGCCCTTATAAATCAATGCAAGGCGAACGGGAAAACTTTCCTCTTTGGGCGTTGTGATAACGCCGTAATCCACCACAGTCTTGTTTTTGAAGTCGTCGTAGTCGATAATGCCGTAGCCAACTATCGCAAGACCGGGGTCAAACCCAATCACTCTTTTCATTTTTCTGCTTGTTTTTCGTTAGTTTTTGGTCATAAGGTACAACACTGCCATTGCCACTGCTACATAGCAACTTTCACGTGTGTTGACAGCGTTGTACGTGTAGTCCTTTATTCCGACGTTGTCCACCACCGTCCGTGTGCCCAACAACGGAGCCTCTATTCTTGCTTTATCCATCAACTTTTCCGAAATTCCCCCTTGCGTACCGTAGTACTTTTCGGGATCGGAAAATGCCGTCAGTCCGATATCTATGACAGCATCGGCACCTGCAAAAGCAGCTTCGGGTTTGTCCAAAATGATGCCTTTGCGCGTAGTTACAAAATCATCCGGCGGCAAATACCAAACCAAACCCGAACCGAACAATTGCAAACAGTGTTTAAGTTCGGTGATTTTGTTGCTATCGCGATTTCCCACAATCAAAACGGACAAGTTTTGCAATCCGTCCAGTTTGGTGGAAAGCGTCATCAAATCCGCCAACACGCCAATAGGATCGTACTGCCCGGAACCGCCGTTGATAACATTACAGCGAGCAACGGAAGCAAAATTCTTCACCAAATTGTCGTTTTCGTGGGAAACGACAACTGTGTTTGCGCCCATGTTGTCCAATGCACGGCATTGCCCTAAAGTGTCGTCGGCGCCGAAAATCGGGCAATGAGAACCTGACAGATAGTTGGTTGCCAACAAAAACGCAGTGCTTGCCAAACACGGCTTTTGCCAAACTCCGGCAACCATACTTCCGATAAGTTGCGGCCCTTTTTTGTAGGAAGTCATGACAACTCGACGCATTTGAGTCGCAACGTCCAAAATTTGAGTTATTTCCTGCCTGTTGAGTGCAGTTAATGAAAGCAGATTTTTCATATTACCTCGATTCAGTCTTGTCCAAAACGTCCAAAACTTTTGCAAAGTATTGCGGCAAAGGTGCCGTGAACGTCATTTCCCGTTTAGTTGTGGGATGTGTGAATGACAATGTTTCCGCATGCAAAAGTTGTCCGTCCAAATTCCAGCGACAGTTTTTGCTTCCGTATGCCTTGTCCCCGACAACCGGGTGCCCCAAAAACTTGGCGTGCACACGAATTTGATGTGTTCGACCAGTTTTCAATTCGAAACGGCAAAGCGTGTAGTTTTTGTAGCGTTTGAGCACCGTGTACAAAGTTTGGGCACTACGTCCGTCGGCAACGATATCCATTTTTTTTCTGTCCGACTTGCTGCGACCTATCGGCTGATCCACAAAACCACTGTCTTGTTTGATGACGCCGTCCAACAATGCAACGTAAATTCTTCTGCACTGTTTGCACTGAATTTGCCGTTGCAGTTCCACGTGTGCCTCATCGTTTTTTGCAACAACCAGCAAACCGCTTGTATCCTTATCCAATCTGTGCACTATACCCGGACGCAACACGCCGTTGATGCCGGACAAGTCCTTGACGTGAAAAAGCAACGCATTCACCAAAGTGTCGGTGTACACGTTGTTTGCCGGGTGAACCGTCATGCCTTGCGGTTTGTTGATGACGGCAAGATCTTTGTCTTGATAGACAATGTCCAGCGGAATGTCTTGCGCAACCACGTCCAAAGGTATTTCGTCGGGCAATTGCAACGACACTTCGCTGCCCTCTTTCACGGCAACGGACGCTTTCGTTACGATTTTTCCGTTGACTGCGACACACTTCTGTTCCAACAGTTTTTGCACGTGACTGCGTGTCAATCCGCTGTTTTCCGACAGAAACACATCCAATCTGCGGTAATCGTTTTCTGCTGTCAGTTCAATTTTCCGCATCTGTGTGCTCCAATTGTACTTTGTTCTTTTTTTCTTCCTTGATTGCCGGCACAAGTCCGTCGTAGTCGAAAAACACAATTGCCAAAATCGCCATAGCCACGCCAATCACCAAAAAACTGTCGGCAACGTTGAACACCGGCGGAAAAATGGAAAAGGAAATGAAATCACGCACTTTTCCACTGAAAAGACTGCCTTCCGTTGCGTTGACAAAAGCTCTGTCGATGGCGTTTCCGATTGTTCCGCCGATGATAAACGCAAAACCCACTTGTCCGCAAACGCTTCTTGTTCTGCTGCGGCACAAAAGCCACACAAACAAAGGCGTGCCCAGAACGGTTATCACAAAAAAGACAATGTTGGCACCGTCACTTTGTCCAAGCCCGAAAGCGGCCCCCTCGTTGTAGACAGCGGAAAAACGCAGAAAATTGCCTAGTACCTTCACGCTGTTTCCGGGTTGACCCTCCAACAATTGATCGAATATGAAAGATTTTGTAAGTTGATCCAAAATGATGCAAATTGCCGCGACACATACGTAAACTGCGGCAAACGCACCCTTGGATAAAGTTTTTTTGTTAGTCATCTCGTGTCACTTCTTTAATTGAAAAATATCATCGCACTGATCGTCGACTTTGTCTTGGAAAGAGAAAATATCGTCTGCGTCCGGTGTTTGAAACACTTGTGTGTTTTTCACCTCTGCGGGATTCATCAACGAATTTTTTTCCAACTTGCGATAGTACAACCATGCAAAAACGGCAAGCACCACCAAAACAGCAAACAAAATAAGTTTGGGCCACAAAGCATCGAACCACAACGAATTGTTTGTCAATTCCGCCCTTGCATTTTCGGCAACTTCGATGAAACTTTCGCTCAACAACGTGCCGACAATTGCCGAAGCAACGTTTTGGACACGTTGAACAATAACTTCGCCGTTGTTTTCATTCAGTATTTCCAACGTATCCGAATTGGTGTTCATGTTGTTCTTGGAAGAATCAACGCTTTCGACATAGTCCCAGACGGGATAGTTGCCCGAAAAGAACAATGCGGTGGGAATACCCGCCAAACGGAAAGGCGAACTGTCAGCGCCTTGAATAGCCTCGTAATAGCCAAAGCCATACACATCAAAATCGGCATAAATACCCTTTGCATAGGGTTTTTCCGTCAAATTTGCACCTGTCGGAGCACTGGACAAAATCAAATCGGCCAACGAAGTGTGTTTGTTTTCGCAAAATACGTACAAGTTGTCGCCGTTTACTATCACGTCGATATCGAATGCCACAAGTATGTTTTGCTTTTCTGCTTCGGACAAAGAGTCAACGTAATTTTGAGAGCCTAAAAGTCCGCGTTCTTCACCGCCGAATGCAACAAAAATCACGTTGAACGGCAATTGACCGCCGAAATTGACGATATCGGACATTGCAAAATACAACGCGGCGATTCCGCATGCGTTATCGTTTGCGCCCACCCCTGTAGAATCGTAGTGAGCACCGATGACAACGGTTTTCGCCAAAACATCCGACGACGGCAATTTGGCAACCAAGTTATAGCCGGCATCTTCATTCTCTCCGAACGGAACAATCTGAGATTCCGTTCCGGAAAGAGCATCGAACTTGGATTTTAGATAGTTTGCGGCAACAAGTTCGTCTTCCGCGCCGTATCTGGACGGACAAGCCGCCAAAAAATCTTCCAAAAAACGATAAACTTCCGTGTTTTGATAGTCGTTTGCAGTTTCTTCCTGTGCAAACACAACCGTGTTGCCAAGCAAAACAGTCGAAATCAGCAGTGTTGTCAGACAAATCAACCAAATCTTTTTCATGCCAACACCTCCAAAACAAGCACAATCACCAAGTAGGCAATGGCAAACACTTTGAAGTAGTAGACCGATGTTGAAGAATTGAAATATAGTTTTGCCGTCACTTTGTAGAAAAGCAGTGCCGCTATCAAAGAAGACACAAACGGAAACAGCACTCTGCCCCACACGGCAAATATCGGCGTGAACACGTTTATCAAGTTCAATGCACCGCAAATAAAGTAGCCCAATGCGCAAAACACATGCGCAAACAGACAATACTCGTTGCGAGGCACCGAATAGATTTTGGCAAAGTTCAAAATCGCGTTGACTATCACCGGAAGCAAAAACATCAAACCTGTTCCAAGTCCTGCAACTGTGGTAAGAGCCACAAACAATTTTGACGCTCCCAACGACGTTTGCAAATAGGATTCAGTCAGCGTTGCTGCTGCAAGGCCCGTTTGCCATTTTGCAAAAACAAAAGCCAGCACGAAAAATATTCGCGCCAAGACGTTGGATAGGCGGTAGTTGTTTTTAAGTTTAGTAAACATCGACAAGATTCTCCAAGATACACAAAAATGACGTACTACACGGAAACAAGCTGCAAAATGAGTGTAGTCATCACTTCCGTTTCGTCCACAAAAGCTTTAAGTTTACAATCGGCATCTTCAAAACAATTCAAAATACGCTTCAATTGCATCGGTTTGTACCTATCGGCAATTTCTCGCGAACGCTGCACGGCATAGGGTTTCACGCCCAACAATTCAGCAAGATTTTCCGTCGGTTCACTTGTTTTGACGTAGTAGGCACGACGAAAGGTGTTGTACAACAAGCCGAACAACCCACGCGCTTCTTCGCCGGACGCAACAAGCCCGTCGTACAATTCCAAGGCGGCTTGTGCATTTTTTGCGCAAATGGTTTTGGAAAGATTGAACACCACGAACTCGGTGTCTTTGTGAACAAGCAAGTCTATCGTTTGCGGAGTTATTTCTCCGTAGTCCAACAATTTTTGCGTTTCGGTGGCGACACGCGACATATCGAACAAACAGTACTCGGCAATTTTTGCCGCAAACATGCCGGAAACTTCCACTCCCTGTTTTTTGCAATAAGCAACAATCCACCGCGAAACGTTGGTGCTGTCCAATTTGTCACAATTGACAATTGCAATGCCGTTCACCTTGGAAAAAAAGTCGCCGTTCTCGGCAAAAAACACAAGACGAAAACTATCTTGACTTTCTGCAATGAGTTTTTCCAGTTTTTGAACTGTTTCAATCTGTTGTTTGCCGACAGGAATTTGAAAATTTTCCACAACCACCAATTTTTGCGTAGCAAACATAGACGGTGTGCAACACGCCGTCTCAACTTGCTTATAGGAAGGGCTTTCCAATCTGTCCACGCCGAATTCGTCGTTTTCGATGCCGTAGAATTCGCGTATTGTGGCCAAAGATTTGTTCTTCAACCAGCGATCGTTGCCGACAAGGCAAAATGCGGACAAATTGTTACCCTTCAAATTGTTTTTCAAATTCAAAAAGGTGATCAATTCAATTTCTCCGAAAGTTCAGTATTATTTTATCATCTTTTTGTTTAATTGTAAAGTTTCCGTACTTATTTGCACCGAAGTTAGTTGCAAAGTTCTGCTGATAAAAACTCAACGTGCGCAAACACAATTCATCGAATGCCTCAACGTCGTTGCTGCTTACGGCATAGTAGTCCACATCCGTTCGAGATCGAGCAAAGTGAATTGCTTTGCTTTCTTCACAAAGTACGTTGGCAACGGTGACCGTGCCGGTCTTTACCACTACTGCCGCCAGGCCGCCGTCGTAAACCGCTTGCACCTTCACACTGTCGCCGTAGACAGCATTTGGCTGAACTCGGTAGACCGGAACATTCAAACGTTCCATTTCGTTGAGAACTGCGGCGTTATCGCTATAGTTGAGCAAATAGACCTTTTCGACGTGAAAGCCACAACAAAAACTGCGCAAACTATCTGCATCGGCAACGGAAACGTCCGGGATATACACCGTCGCGACAGTGTAGCGTCCGTTTAGCCACCGTTCGGCATAGAACGAAGCATAACTGTCGTTGAAATTGGAAATATATGCCGATTGATTGTCTTGTGAAGTTGCAACAACCACCGTATCGCGATAGCCGAAAAACACGCGCACCGAATTTGTGCACCGAGACGGAACAAACGGCGTAACAAGACAAATGGCCGTGAGCACGAAGCATGTAACGTAGGCAATGACTTTCCCTTTCTTTTTGAGATTGACGTAGCCGCCCACAACAAACAAAAACACTATGCACACGATAATGCCGACAATGGCAATTACAAAATTCAATGATGCATTCAAAGCTTCAACAAACTTCGCAGCACGAGTGACCACTTCCAAAATGTGATCGGACAGCCACAAAGCGTGATGGAAAAACGACGGCAACAAACCGACAAAACATAGCACGAAAGACACAAACACCAAAGGAATCGCGATAACATTTACAAATATGCCCAAGTAGGCAATGGAATCGGAATTATAGGCAAGAATGAATGCCGTTGCAAAAGTACACGAAAAGGACATCAGCAACGTGCCGCACAGCCAATTGAGTACACGATTTTTTATTTTGCGCAAAATCCATCTGTCAAACTGAAAGTACAATGTGGAAATGCCGAACACCGACATTACCGAAAGTTGAAAACCCATATCGTACAAGTGAAAAGGTTGTGCAAGCAAAATTAGCGTCACCGCCCAACACAAAGACGTGAGCAAGTCGTATTTTCCGAACAACGCACGGGCAAAATACACACAACAAGACATTATCACCGCCCTCATCACCGACGGTGAAAAACCGCAAACGTAGGCATAAAACAACAGCGGAACAAGCAAAATTGCCAACTCCGCAAGAGGATGCAATTTGAATAATTTCAATACGAAACCGAAAACGGTGATGACAAACCCGACGTGCAAACCGCTTACCACCAACAAGTGAATGATACCCGCGGCGGAAAAAGCCCATTCCTTCTCGGTATCCATTGCGTTTCTGTCGCCTGTTAGCAATGCATAGGCAACGTCACCGTTTAGCGGCATATATTCCACCGTGACGTCGTACACGTACTTGCGAATGATTTCGCCCAAATTCAGTCTCCCTTCGGTTACGGAAACAACTTCGATATCGGAAAATTCGTGGCGAACGCCATATCGAATGTGATAGGTGTTTATTTCGTCTTGAACGGCATAGGCAGTGCGTAAGGTTCCGTTGATTTTCACGACGTCGCCGCTGTGGAATTGCTCGCCGTCGTAGGTGTACACCTTGACGCGTCCTTGCACCTTTTCGCCGTCCAACGTGCTTTTTTCCAAGTAGATGACATTACTGATTTTACCGTTGCGGCCGATATCCGTAACTCGTCCCACCAATGTGCCTTCTTGCAGATAGTTTTCCGTTTCTCCGCGCAACACGTAGCCGCACCCGAACAACGACGATGCCAAAATAAACACCGCCAACGCAAATGCAGCAAACTTCCATGCTCCGCTTTTTCGGCACAGGGAAACAACGACGACAACAGCAATTACGCAAAGGCAAACGGCTGCGACAATCCAATTGCCGAACAACAATTCGTGACAAGCAACTATTCCGCAAATGGCGGAAATTGCACAAATAAGAGATAAGCGCGGATTAATCAATCTCTTCATAGTCGTCCACGCTCACATAAAATTTGTAGTAGTTTTCAAGATATTCTTGTTCGTCCAAAATATCTTTCAACTGATTTTTATTTGTTATTTTGCCGTTTTCACGAATATATGCGGCAATTTTGCTTACAACTTGTGTCGAAACGTTTGCGATAGGCCGTTCGGCGGTAACATAGCCACCGTTCACGTTCACTGCGTAGCAGGTTGTACCGTCCGATTCGTAGTTGACGACAAGTTGCTTTGTTTGAGCCGTTACGATCAGCAATGGATTTCCATCGTACACCGCTTCCGAAACAGGCTTTGCCAAAAGTAACAATGCTTGGATATCCGCGCCCTCTTCCACCACGAAAAAGCCCTCGTTTTCCACTGCACCGCAAACATAGACAGTGTACTTTTCCGGGAGGATATCCGGAGACGTAACGTCTTCAAACGGTAAATTGCATGCACAAAACAGCAGACAGCATGCCATCACTAGTATAGCAAGAAGTTTTTTCATCGGTACAAAAAAGTCCCGCCTTGCCGTGTTTTACCTGAGGTTCAACCTGACAAAAACAGGGTGGGTAATCTACCGACAGTCGACAGTCTTTCACTGAAACCGCAGTTTTCTGACTCCACTCGGAAGCCTTCGTGACCTGACATTGACAATCGAACACGATTCCCTTTTACGAAACGTAGTTGACGCAAAATGTAAAACTGGTCGTACAAGGCAGGACAAAATCCTTTGTTCAATTTTTATCATTGTACTATATTTCGGCAACCTTTTCAACACATTTTTGCACTTTGACGCAAATTTAATTCAAAGGGTCGAAAAACGACATTGTTTTCCCGTGCAACGCGGTTTTCTGCATTATGCTCGGCGTTTTTTTCGGAACAATCTCGGAATTTTTCCACATTGTGGCAAAAACGAAGGCACTTCGCAAAAAGCAAAGTGCCCGTCACAAATTTTCACACGACAATCAGTCGTACATGGTTTGCGCCTTTTTCACCAATTGCAAAAATTCGGCGCGGAAAGCATCGGCATTTTCGCCGGTGACACTTTGAAGTGTTTGCAAACGCTCAACGACATTTGCCAAATTGGCATTCGATGCATATTGCGATTGCCTCAACACCAACCCGAATTCCACCACACAACCGACAAACACAACATCTTCGCCGTCGACAACGTCTTGCGTGGTGTATGTTTTGGATACGCTTTTCGATTCGTCGTTGGTCGGAGTCTTATAGCGCACTTCCGCAGTCGCTACATCGCCGGTTGCGCCGTCTTTCAACTGAATTTCGTACACGGCGGTCACGGTGTGACCGGAACCGATTTCGCCGGCATCTTTTTTAACGTCGTCAAACTCTTCTTCCGTCATCATTTTTGTTTCATAGCCTATCAATCGATAACTTTCAACGACATCGCTGTTGAAAGTCACTCCGGCCTTTGCGTCCTTGGCAACGACGTTGAACGTTCCGCCCAATTCTTCCACCAAAACTTTTCTTGCTTCAACCATACTGTCCAAATAAGCGTAGTTTCCGTTGCCGTTTTCGGCAAGCGTTTTCATGATAGAATCTTTGGTGTTGAACATTCCCACGCCCAAAACAGAAAGATAAATTCCGCTTTCGCGTTTTTCGGAGATGAAACTTTTCAACTCGTTTTTATCTGAAATTCCAACGTTAAAATCGCCGTCTGTGGCCAGAATAATGCGGTTGTTGCCACCTTCGGTAAAATACTGTTGTGCAACGTCGTAGGCCTTTTTCAAACCGCCGGAACCGTTTGTCGTTCCTTCCGCGGTTAAATCTTGCAACACGTTTGCAATTTTATTTTTTTCATAGCCGCGAGCGCCGCTCAAAGCAACACGTTCGTCGCCGGCATAAGTGACGATGGAAACAAAATCGTTTTCGTTCAAACAATCCAAAAGCATTGTGAATGCTTGTTGAATCAGACCCAATCTGTCATCACCGTACATGGACCCGGACGTATCTATCAAAAACACGACGTTGTTTTGCTTGGGGCTGTCGAAAGAGATTTCTTCCGCGGCTACGCCGATAGTAAGCAACTTGTGTTCGCTGTTCCAGGGGCAATCGGAAATGCCGCCGGAAAGAGCCAACGCCTCGCCGTTTTGCGGACGTTCATAGTTGTAGTTGAAGTAGTTGACGTATTCTTCCAGACGAACGGAAAGAGGAGCCAACGTCATGTTTTTTGTCAATTGTTGACGCATCAAAGTGTAGGAAGCCGTGTTCCTATCCAAAGAAAAGTAGGAAGAATTTGTTTCGGCAGATGACACGAAGTCGTTTTCGCGCACTTCGTCGTAGCCATAGTTATCCGAAGTCACCTCCGAAAATACGGAATTTCCGGTTGCAGGGTAGCCCCCGTCCGGAATTTCAGGAGCCGCCGCGCAAGCCGTCAGCAACAGCAAGCAAACGATCACAGACAAAACAGCAAATATTTTTTTCATAGTTTTTCACCTCGCATTGTCAATCTACAATCAAAACACATTCCACAAAGCATTTGTCCCGGATTATGAAAGCAAATCTATTATTTTTTTTGCATCGCCCACTGCTTGACCGTTGCATTGCGCAGAAATGTAGTAGCGGGCAACGTTGTCTTGCCAATAGGCCGTCGTGACGTATTCCCCTACGTCTCCGTCAGATGTGTACAAATGCACTTGACCTTTTTTGTTTTTGATGTCGGTCGTGTAGATATCTTCCCGTTCAACATGCACGCAATCGGTAGATTCCACTATGACGTCCATTTCCACCATGCCGTTTTCCGTCAAAATGCCGTAGCTTATCTTGGCATAAGCAAAGTTTCCGTCGCTTTTGAAGGTGTAGACGCGGCATTTTTCTGCCAACACCTTGTAGGACGCATTGTCTTCTTGCAGAATTGTTTTCAATTGGGAAAATGCTTGAAGTTGCGAAGCGCTCTCTACCGAAACGTTGGCAGCGTGGCCTGTAACTTCGCTTTGTGCATAGACGTACGGAGCTTCGTTAGTTTTTTTCAGAACGGCCAACACCATGGCGACATACACAACCAACACAACCGCGCACAAAGCCGCGACACGAATGAAAACCGTTCGTGTTTTTTTCTTCGCAGCCATTTGCTTTCGAGCTTTTTGCGCAAGATCGGAACGCGGCGAAAGTTCGAGTGCAAAATCATCGAATAAATTTTGAATTTTTTCTTCTTTGTTAGTCATTGTTCACCTGTAAACTTTCGACACCTAAACTTACTTTCATCTTTTCTTCCGCACACGTTATCAACCTTTGCATGGCGGATTTGGATTTTTTCAAATTTTTGGCAATGGCACGGACGGATAAATCCATGAAGTACTTTTGGAAGATTGCTTGCTTTTCCGTCTGCGTCAACGCCGACATCGCCTGCTCGACGGCGACTTTAGCGGCAGAGCTTTCGGCAACGTCACTGCCGTCGGACAAATTGAAACACTCGTCGGAATTTTCCGTCAAAAAACGTTTTTCCTTTCGAAGAACGTTAAGCGCCGTGTTGTGCACTATCTTGCATATCCAACCATAACCGTTTGTTTCGTTTTTGAAACGATGTGCGTTGTGCACTATTTTCACAAAACTTTCTTGAACGGTATCTTCGGCCAACACTCTGTTGTGCAACACGGCATAGGCCACACACATCATTCTGCCGGAAACAAGGCTCGACAAATCGTCCAAGGCCACAGTGTTGCCTCGGGCAATAGCACAAATAAGTGTGTTGATGTGTTGTCGTTCACGATCGTTCATGACACAATTATAAACCTTCGAAGGCATTTTTGCAATACCAAGAAGCTTATTCACCTACAAAACACGTGCAATCGGCAGAATGTCCCGCACCGAAACAAAAAAACGGCGAGCAATCAATCGACTGCACACCGTTTGGCGTTTAAATTTCCGGTACGTCTGTTGCTCGACTGTGACGTGCAACAGTTTTGTGAAACGTTATATTTTATTCTTCCGCTGAATTTTCTTCCGCGTCCGAAGTCGGAACGGATTCCGCCGTAGCGCTACGCTTGATACGTTTATTGTACTCGCGAGCGGCAAAATACAACGGAATGAACGTCAACACAACCAAAATTCCTGCCCACAAGAACAAGTTTTCTTGCGGAATTTGTTCAACCGCACCGGTATCCGGGTTTGTGAACACACCGCCTTCGGTATTTTTGATGATACCGTTGCCGATAAGAGTGCCTATAAGCATGGGAAGCAACGTGAAGAAAATCACTCGAATGCCTTCGAATTGTCCGCGAGTTTCTTTGGGGAACAGTTCACGCACCCAAATCATGCCCGATTGCATGATGAGAACGTAGCCGAGTCCGACAAGGAACACACAACAAAGCAACGGCAGGTTTTTAGCGGCAAACGCCGTTGTGTTATCCACCGACGTTTCGTCCTTGACGAATGCGTAGATAAGGAACAAACCGATAGCGTTCACTATCACGGCAATAAAAGTGACAAGCGGAATTTTGTTTTTGTTGATAAGTCCGGAAAAAGGAATTGTCAACACCACTGCCAACAACAGTCCGATGCCTTCGATAAGCCCCATGTCGCCGGAGCTGAAGCCCAGATCGTACAACATCCAATTGCCCATATGTGTGAAATAGAAGTTGAACGGAATGAAGAATACGCAAACAACCAAACATGCAAGCCACATTTCTTTGTTATCCGGATTGTTCTTCAATTTTTTGAAGTTGAATGCGGAAAACATTTGACGCCCGAACGAACCGTCTTTGTAGGGCTTGACGTCGAGAGAATCTTTCATCAAAAACAGTGAAATGACGCCCATCAAAATGACAAAACCGCCCATAACACCGAACAGCAACAGATAGTTATCCGTCGAGTGATCGCCGGGCGTGCTGCCGATTTCCACAAGAGCTCCACCAAGCAACGTGCCCACAACCGTGCCAAAGATGGGCAGTGCCGCAAGTGCCGCACCGACTGCACCCTTGTTCTTTTCGTTGGTGTTGTCGTTAAGCCACGTGTTGTAGCCGCAATCGCACCCCATAGAGCCGAAGAAACTCATCACTGCGTCCGTCACGACCACACAAAAACCGGCAACAAACAGATGCGTTGCGGCAATTTTGCCGATAAATTCCGTCAATCCGAAAATTATCGTTGTGATACCCCAAATTATGTAGCCCCACGAAACAAATTTTTTGCGTTTTCCTTGCCTGTCCGACATTGTTCCGAACAAAAAAGTGGACAACGTTGTTGTGAACGCACTGACGATGACCATGCTTGTGACGATATCGACATTTTTGGCAATTTTAGCATAAACGAACGTGTTGAACCATTGATTTTCCATGTTCCAGCACAGTTGTCCTGCAATGCCCATGCCCCAAACTATCACCCAGAACCGCAACGATTCCTTGAGGTTGCTTTTTGCTTTCATAACGGCCTCCTTAAGTACAAAGTTGATTCCTTGACAAACAGTTGGGTTTGACTCACACGCAAAGCACGTTGTACAAACATTTCAACCGTTTGTTTTTGTCTACCGTTTTATTGTAACACTCGAAAATTTCAAAGTCAATACCCAATTTGCAATACCGCCGTTGTTTTGCAAAGCCCGAACAAATGCCTCGGAAGATTTTTGCAAAAAACAAAATCGATTTTTGCAAACAATATTGTTAGCTTGGAATTTCGCAAAATCGCGTTTGTCGGAAGCCGTTCGGGCCCATTACTCCGCAAAAAAGACAAAAAAACACTGCGTATTTCAACAATTTGAGCAAACGCCATTGTGTTTGAGATGCATTATTTTGCACAAACGGTTGCAATAATTGTTTTTTTGTGCTAGAATAACAAAGCAATTTGATTGCGGCCCTATAGTCTAGTGGCCTAGGACGTTGGCCTCTCACGCCGATAACATGGGTTCGAACCCCATTAGGGTCACCACAAAAAAAACGACAATTTTTACGAAGAAAATTGTCGTTTTTTTCTATTCTTTTGTCACTATCCACAACATTATTTTGTTGCATTCGGTACAAAGTCGTTTCACTTTGACTCAAGTCTGCATACACCGACAACGGCAAACACAACCTCTCCTCAAAGGACGGTTTATCAGTAGCCCAGGCTGAGAACTATCAGCAGCAATCCGCCGAAATAGAACAAGCTGTTGGCACGGACAATCCATTTGTTGTTGCGTACGACAAACCTGTCCACAGTCAAAATCATGTCACTGATCATGAACATCACAGAGCCTATGCCCATAAGCAAATACGGCAACGACGGCAACAACACTATCGAACCCAAACCGAAACAGCCGTGAAGCATTATCGTGGCCAAGTAGAACGTCATGGCCCACCGCATTCTGCCAAACTTGAACGCTTTGGGAAACACTTGCGTCAATGCCACAAAACCGCCCCACAAAACAGCCCACACCAACAACACCCAAAAGTAGTCGGCAAAAGCAAAGCCTTTTGATTGGAACAACGCTATGTAGTAGGTGACAAAACAAATGTTGCCTCCCAAAAAGAAATCTCCGCCGCGGCCGAGTTGGAACACCAAAAACAAGTCGCCCAAATAGGCCAAAACCAACGCAGCCATAAGAACGATGTGGAAATCCGACGCCTTGTAGCTGACGGCAAACCGGTAGATTGCATATGCCAAGTACAACGTTGCCATCACGTACTTGTTGATTGCGCGAAGTTTGATGTTTCCGCTTGGACGGGTGTAGAAGTAGAAACAAAGTGCCACTAAATAGACGGACACAAAAACAATGGTCAACGGAGTCATAGCGTCACTCCTACCGGCGGAACGTCAATTTCCATGTCGCTATCTGGATAGGTGCAACAAGGATGAATGTAGCCAAACTTCAAGTCGGCTTGTCTTCTGTGATCGCTTTCTTGCGGAATTGTGCATTCGCCGCTGATTTTACGGCTGTGACAGAATCCGCATACACCTGCTTTGCATCTTACGGGAGCAGGAATTCCGGCTCGTTCCATGGCCGTAACCAAAGTTTCGTCCTGTCTTGCGGGAATGGAATACACTTTGTCACGAATTTTGACCTTCAAAGTGAAAGTCTTGGGATTCTCCAACGTTCTGTTACCAACAGAATTGTGTTCTTTGCGCACGGAATGCAAACTTACACCAAGGTTCGCAAACTGTTCGTCCAGGAAACGATACATTCCGTCGGGACCGCAAGCAAAAATGCTGCAATTTTGCGGCATAAGCTGTTGAATTAGCTCTTTTGTGATAAAGCCGTGCAAATACTTATCGGATTTTTGCTCCGAAAGCACAACGTGCACATTTATTTTATCGTTGTTGAACGTTGCGGGATCGAACAACAAATCCTCTTCCGTTCTTGCGCCGTAAACCAAAACAAGGCGGAAATCTTCCGATCCTTCTAGGATACTTTTTGCCATGGATATGAAAGGTGTCACACCGCTTCCGCCGGCAATGGCAAAAATCGTTTTTCTGTCACGCAAGTCGTCGTGATAGAAATCTCCGCTAGATTCACCCACCAAAATTGTTTCACCAACCTTGGCTTGTTGAAGCAAATAGGTGGAATAAAGTCCGCTTTTTTGAACGATTACTTCCAAAATTCCTTCCAGTGCTTCGTTGGGGGACGAACAAATGGAATAGGGACGTGTTACGTAGGAATCGCCCACTTTGGACGAAAGTGTTGTGAATTGGCCGGCACGGAAATACGGGAAACGTCCGTTTGGCCCCTTAGATTTGATAGTTATTTTTTTGCAATCTCTGCCAACGTCGGCGAAAGAGACAATTTCTCCGACAATTGTGCCCGGATGCAATGCCTTGGAAAGTTCGTTGACGGCATAAGTTCTGGGCAGCGGAGTTGCCGGGGTGTCGTCGATTATTTTGCGACGGTCGGCTCCCATGTTTAGAAAACGTTGAATATCATCTTTATTCTTGCTAAACAACATTTCAAGCTTCCTCCTTTTGCATGTCTCTCAGTGTTCTGTCAGCTTCGTTAGCGCCGGATTTGTAGCTGCTGGGGAACCCGTCAAGGCGTTCGCCGTAGCCGCCGCAAATACGCAAACCTTCCACAAAATGATCTTCTTCAACAGACATAATTCTGTTCAACAGACCGTCTCTGGGCGTAGATTCGTAGCCGTAGATTACGCCTTGCGGATGTCCGCAGTAGCGTGCATAAGTTTGAGGCGTTGCCACTGCCAATTCTTCCAAATATTCAGACAAGTGTGTGCCGGTGGATTCTTCGAAATTTTGCAACAATTTGCGAGCAATTTCCGTTTTAAGTTTGAAGTAGTCCTTTTCCTCGACATCTGCCCAAACGTCTTCGGTGAACAACGTGGTGATATAAAGCATTGTTGTGCCCTTGGGGGAACAGTCGGGATCGGCAATGTTCAAACAAACCGTTGCCTGGCTGTAGTTGCCGTGCAACAAACGCATTTTGTTGTATTCTTCAATGCTGTCGCAAGAATCGTAGATAAAATAGTTGTGACTTGTGATGCCCAATTCTTCGGGGGATTTGTTAAATCCGTAAAATGCAGCAAAACCACGTCCTGCAAACTTTCTGGAATTGGTAAGTTTGAGTGCGCGTTCCGGAACTGCTTTGGGATCCATCAATTTGCCGTACACAAGGTGTGGCGAACAGTTTGCAATCACGTGTCTTGTTGCAAACTGCGTGCCGTCGGCAATTTCTATGCCGCTGACGTGACCGTTTTCGTCGGTTAAAATTTTTGTGACTTCGGTGTTGAAGAAAATGTCGCCGCCAAGTTCGTGAATTCTCTCTTCCATTGCCAAAGACAATTCGTGAGATCTGTATTTAGGAACGCATGCACCACGTGTTATGTAGCTGTAAAGCATGTTGGCGTAATGCAAAAATGTGAGATTGTTGGCGTCTGCACCCAAGTAGGACCAATAAGCGTTGATATTATCCTTGATGATTTGAGGATAGTCCAACGATTCCATAACTTCGCCCACTGTGTAGGAACCGCATCTGAGATAGTCCGGATATTGTTCCATCAACACTTTAGAATCGGGCTTGCCGTGACACTTGCCAAGATAGCTCATTGCGTCGCGAACTTGTTTGCACAATTCCAGAAAATGCTTGGCATATTTGCCACCGTCCGGACAAAGTTTATCACATGTTTCAATGAAAGCATCCACGCCAAAAGGTAACGTGAAATCATAACCTTCTTTTTTGGAAATAAGACGATAGGCGTCTTTGAGTTGAATCCATTCGATTTTATCGGCAACACCAAGTTGTTGGAACAAAATGGCCGCACTGCCAGGATCTTCTGGAGTGCCGATTCCGTTGAATTCGTGCAAAGATGCTTCGAATTCGAATCTGCCACGAACAAAACTGGTTGCGAAACCGCCCGGAATGTTGTGCTTTTCGCAAACCAAACACGTTTTGCCCGCATTCAACACTCTGGCTGCAGCAGCAAGACCGCCGTTACCGGCACCAATTACAATTACATCGTATTGTTTCATATTCACCTCTGTCAGTTTGGAACAACCACAGTGTAGGTTGTCACGTCTTTTACCACTTCGCCGTCAATTTGCAACGCACAAGGTTTATCGAAAGTGATTGTGACGTTTTTGCCTTTGAAAACGCTGACGACTTTTGTTTTTGCAACATGTTTTCCGGTGAAAATGGACGGGAACAGCATAAGCATGCCCAAACGGCTTCTTCTGTGAGCAA